>JACKCD010000041.1 GCA_020634215.1 Ardenticatenaceae bacterium
GACCTCGATAAAGGGCGGCGACCCGGCGTGCAGGCCGACTACGAAGATTTGCTGCGCCTCACCCAAATTTGCCCCGTCATCCACTTTGGCCCCTGGGGACAAACCGAAATGCACGATGTCGGCGTAAACATTCGCCACCTGCACCGGCTCCACGCCGGGATTCGCCTCACCGACAAAGCGTTGATGGAAGCGGCGCACGGCCGCATTATCACCAGCGACAACATCGAAATGGCGCAGATTTTGTTTGGCTCGCTCGATGGCGACCCAGTGATTGGGGACGTGGTCAACGTCAACAGCCCGCTGCGCTACGATGACCGGATGCTGGGCGGTCTCATCACCTACGCCCGCGCCGGGCAAGTGACCTTTATCACCCCCTTCATCCTCGCCGGGGCGATGAGCCCGGTGACGATGGCGGCGGCGATTGCCCAGCAAAACGCCGAGGCGCTGGCTGGCATTGCCCTGACGCAGTTGGTGCGCCCCGGTGCGCCCGTTATTTATGGCGGTTTTACCACTAACACCGACCTTAAAAGCGGCAGCCCCGCCTTTGGCACGCCGGAGGGGGCGTGGGCGCTGCTGGTGGGGGGGCAGTTGGCGCGGTATTACAAGCTGCCCTATCGTAGCAGCGGCAGCCTGACCAATGCCAATATTCCCGATGCTCAGGCGGCCTATGAAACGGCGTGGACGATGTGGCCGGCCGTTCTGGCCCACAGCAACCTGATGATGCACGCCATTGGCTGGTTGGAAAGCGGGTTGACGGCCTCGTTTGAGAAATTTGTCATTGATGCCGAAAATTTGGCGATGTTTGCCACCTTCCTCGAATCGTTCACCGTGTCGCCGGAAACGCTGGCCTTGGACATGATTGCCGAGGTTGGCCCTGGCGGTCATCATTTTGGCACCAGCCACACCCAGGCACGGTACCGCGACGCTTTTTATCAGTCGGAAGTGGCAGAGCGGGCGGGGTTTGAGACGTGGCAAGGAGCAGGTGGGCAGGATGCGCTGCAACGCGCCAACGGCATTTGGAAAGCGTGGCTGAAGCAATATGAGCCGCCGCCGCTGGATGAAGCGGTTGCGGAAGCGTTGAGCGATTTTATTGCGCGGCGGGAGCGGGAGTTGGTGGGGGCGGATGTGTATGGGTAGGGAAGGTTTGTAGAGAGTGGAGGGTGGGGAGTGGGGTGTCAAAGTGTCCCACTCCCTACTCCTCACACCCTACTCCCCACTATGGCACAAAGACTCCTCCACCCGATCTAGCCACTCATGCAACAGCAGGTTGAAAATAGCGGGTTGCTCTATGTGGGCGGCGTGGCCGGCGCGGTCGAGCACGGCGTAGGTGGCGCGGGGGTAGGTTTGGGCGAGGTTGGCGGCTTCGTCGCACCCCGTTACGGAGTCGTGTTTGCCGGTGATGATGAGAACGGGTTTGTCGTAGGGGACGGGTAGGGTGTCTACGGGGAAGGTGAAGCTGTAGTTTTGGCTGATGCGGGTCATCATGTCGGGGTCAGCCTTTTGAAAGCCGGCCATGATTTCGCCCTGACGGTTGATGACGGCTTCTTCATGAACCACGACAAGGGAGGCAGCCATGTCGGCAAAGGGCTGTGGGTATTGGGCAAATTTGGCAGTTTCGCTGCCAAAGACGCGGTGTTGCGGCAATTTACGGCCGTTTGCGGCTCCCATAGCCGGAACAAGCAGCATCATGCCAGTAACCTGGGTCATCCGTTTGTGCAGGATGCCGCGTGCGATGTAGCCGCCGTAGGAAAAGCCGGTGAGAAGAAACGGCCGTTTTCCCCACATCTCGGCCACAAACGCCAGCAGCACAGCCACCACGTCATCATTGCCGTTAATCCAGCTTCCCCCTGTCGTTAGCCCCATTCCTGGTAGATCCACATAAACACGCTGCCACCCCGTGCGCTCACGGAAAACAGGTTCAAACGCTCCCATAGACGCTTCATGGTCGGTCGGCCGGCCGTGCAGCATCAGCACCGGCATCCCTTCGCCAATCACCTTGTAGTGCATGGATAAGTCGTCGAGTTGGAAATTCATAGTCGCCTCTTCAGAGTGGGATTGGAGATTTGAGATTGGAGATTAGACGCTTTTTCAATCTCCAATTTCTAATCTCCAAAAACAGCATCTTATAGTTGTCACGTATTCATTTTTCACCCTCCCCTAAGCCCTCCTCTGGTCGTAAGGAGGGCTTTGGAGGGGGAATTGAGTAGCGAAGTGACTCGCTACAAGTTAGTATAATCGCTATATAAAATTAAAGCAATAAGAATTCTTTTGTTTCTATTTGCTGCGAAATTGAACCCAAGCGGAAAGCGACGTATACTTCTGGCATGGGTAAACGGCAATATAACCAGGTGTGTGCTTTGGCGGTGGCGTTGGATGTGATTGGCGAGCGGTGGACGCTGATGATCATTCGGGAACTGCTGTTTGGGGCGCGGCGCTACAGCGATATTTTACGCGGGACACCGGGGCTGGGAACCAATTTGCTGGCGCAGCGGCTGAAGGAGTTGGAAGCGGCGGGGCTGATTGAGCAAAACAAGCTCCCCCCTCCGGCTGCTTCTTCGGTTTATGAGTTAACGGCCTATGGCCGCGAAGCCTTAACGCCAATTATCCGGGCTATGACTAATATGGGGGTGGATTATTTGCAATACCCGCCTGAGGCGGATCAATTTGTGCCTGCCTCTTCGACGATGGGGGCGTTGAGCAAGTTTTTCCGGCGGGAGCGGGCGGCAGGGCTTTCTGGCTCGGCGGAGTTCCAAACGGGGGCGGATGTGTTCCACTGTGCGATTGAGAATGGGGAGATGGTGGAGCTAGGGTTTGGGGCGTTGCCGTCGGCGGATTTGGTGCTGCGGGCAGAAACGGCCGTTTTTATGGGTCTCATCGTCGGTTACATCACCGTAGCCGACGTGCTGGAACGGCGCGAACTGCGGCTGCGGCGTGGCAGCGTGGCGCAGCTTGCTGCCTTTTTTGACAAATTTGAAGGCAGTTATGATCAGCTATAAAGAGTTATGGTAGGTCGTGGGAAAAACGGGATCGTGGTCTTTTCGTGTTATACTAAATTACAAAACCACACGGGCAATTGTACGACGAGGAGGGGAAACGAAAAATGCCCAGAAAAATTAGAGAACTGGTGCGCGATCTGCGAAAGGCTGGCTTTTATGAAATTGTAGGTGGCAAGGGATCACATCGTAAATTTGCGCATAAAGATTATGCTGGTGTTGTCACTATAAGCGGCAAAGAGGGCGATGATGCCAAAAGATATCAAGAAAGGCAGGTTCAAGAGGCCGTTGAGAGCGTAAAATCATGAACGAAATTGACTTGTATCATAAATGGGTTGAGTGGAGTGAAGAAGATCAGGTCTATATTGGCAAATGCCCTGATTTGATTACAGGCATTCATGGAGATGATCCAGTGCAACTTTACCGCGACTTATGTGATGTTTTGACAGAGGTGGTGCATCACTTTAGACAAGAAGGGCGGACACTGCCTAAGCCACGGGTGCGGCCAATGCAGGAAGTCTTGTAGCTTATGAATTATCTCCCATAAATAGTGTTAGGGAGCAGTAACGGTGATTTCAGTGAGGAGAGCGGCGGGGGAAACGGCCGTTTCTCCCGTAGTCGTCACAATTGGCACCCCCACAATATCCGGCCAGGTGTAAAAACCCGTCGTTAGCTGGTAGCTACCGGGCGGCGTGTTGGCGGCAATCGCCAGCTTGATGCGATCTACCAGCATATCCCCCTCCCGCCACAAAACCGTTTTTGTCCACCCATGACACGGCTCGCTGTCGCGCTGCGCCCAAATTAGGTTGTCCGTTTCCGGCATCGGTTCACCCAGCAGGTGGACATAGGCGGTGTAATTGGGTATCGTGTCGCTAAGTGCCTGGTAATAAAACGTGATGGCTAACTCGTCACCCGGCATCACCTCTGTTTTGTCCAGATCAAACCCAAATAAACGAATCTCGTTGTTCCAATTGATGTCGCTTGGCCGGGCTGGGGCAAGCTGTGGCGTGGCCCCGGCGGGAACGCGGTAGGCGATATAGTAGGGATAGGGGCGGTTGGGGTGCGGCAGCGCGGCGGTGATGGTGCCTTGGGGGAAGGTTTTGTTCAAGGTATCGAGGCTGTCTTCGCCTCTGCCGGGGGCGATGACATAGGTGGCGGGAAGCTGCTGCGGGTAAAGCAGGCAGAAGTAGCCATTGTAGGGGCGGATGTTGGGGTGTAGTTGGGAATGAAGCTGGATGCTGGGGTGGGCGGGGTCAAATGGCGACAGCATGACGGTTTCACTGCGGGGCAACTGCCCAATCAATTGCCCAACCTTGACCTCGTGTTCCTGAAACAAAACGGGCAGATCTGGGTTTTGTGCCCAGATAAGAAAGTAGTCACGGTAGGTAATGATGCCGGTGATAAGTAAAACAAGGCTGATCACGCCGACCCAACCGGCAGCTAACCGGCGGCGAGAGCGGTGGCTCAAGATATGTAGCGGCAGCAGCAGGCCGCAACTGGTGAGCAGCATCACGGTTGGCAGGGTGCCGATGCCCCGTTTGGCGGCCGAGCCTTGCCCGGCGAAAATGGCTGGCAGCAGCATGATGACAAGCCACAGCAGCAGAAACAGGTAGGGGGATTGTCGGATGCGATAAACGGCCGTTCCCACACCCAGCACAAAAAAGATGGACAAAATTAGGTTTAGCGACGGCCGTTTGGGGAGCGACACCAGCGGGTCGGGGTGGCCTTCGCTGGTAAACATGCGGATCGCTTGCTGGGCTTGTTGCAAAACGGCCGTTACTTGCTCCCGTGTTGAAGTGGCGGTCTTGGTCACCAAAACCTGGCTGGTGCGAAAACCATATAAGCCAGGGTGCTGCCAGGCATAGTAGCCCAAGGGCGCAAAGACAAGCAGTGCTGTGATGAGGATGACGGCGGCGTATTTGGGGGAAAACGGCCGTTTTCCCCGAAAATACAGATAGACCAACCAGACTAGCACCAGCAGCGGCAGCGCCAAAGCCGCCTGATAAGTATAGAAACTTAGCCCCAACCAGAAACCAGCCTTGGCGCACGAGCCAATCCCCGGTTTTTGCTGGCAGCGCCACAGCGAAGCCACCACCAGTGCCGCAAAAAGCGGCACCAACACCGCCCGCACCCCAAATCGGCTCCAATTCAGGTGCCAATAGGAGAGTGCCATCAGCCAGCTTGCCAGCAAAGGAGTATAGCGGGCAGTAATGGTGTTTGCCGGGGCAAACAGCCGCTTGCCAGCCAAATAGGTGGCTGGGATAGTGACCATGCCCACAAACGCCGCCGCCAAATGGATGCCAAACGTGCCTGCCCCCAAAAAAGCATAAAGCCCGGCCACCAAGTAACTAAAAAGCACTTCGCGGCCAAAGTTGTTGTCCAGATAAATGGGCCACGCGCCCTGCAGAATGTGCAGGGCATCAATACCGTAAAAAGCGGGATCATAGCTATCGCCCGGCGGCAGTGCAGCGAGCCGGTAAAAACGCAGCGTTGCGCCCAACAGCATGGCTGCAACAAGCAGCCACCGCTCCTGAGCAGTTGAAACGATGAATTTGTGGTGTGAAGCGGGCTGTCGTGGCGAAGGCGATTGGCTGGACGCTAAAAAGCGAATCGTGTGTAAGCCTTTCATGAGATAGGTGACTGCTTTTCATGAGGATGTGTGCCGCAGTGGTTGTGTCCAATGACATGCTCACGAATTCATCTCGTTGGTGGTGCTGGCTTAGAAAGTGGCACAATGGGATAATTTAAGAGCCAACAAATGTTAAAACCTGGATGTTATGCACTGATATTGGTGACTTTTTTGTTCTAAGTTTAACCTATAAGAGATTTATAAGGGTCTTGATAGTAAAAATATGGTGACTATTTTACACCTACCCTAGCTTTGTGACAAAACACACAAATTGGGTACCAAGTGGCTGAATTTGGTTCACATAGGCACTGTTGGTATGATAGTTTGGCTTTGTGAAGTAGGAAGCGGGTGTTAGAAAGGATTGGTTTATGCCGCATCAATTAGAAACAGAGCGATTAATTTTACGGCCGTTTACCCCCGACGATATTCCCGCCGCCTATCCCCTTGTCGAATTGTACTATAAGCTGGGGCGTGCCTACTGGGGGCAAGGGTATGCTTTTGAAGCGGCCGTTGCCCTGCGCCACTTTGCCTTTGAAGACATGCGACTGCACCGCATTGTTACTATTGCCGATGCCGCTAACGGCCGTTCGCTGGCACTCATGCGTCGGTTAGGCATGACGCTGGAACCTGCGCCTCCTAGTTGGGCAGGGGAAATGATGGGGACGGTGGTGAATCCAAAAATGAGAGATTAGAGATTGGAGATTGGTGCATACAAACCAATCTCCAATCTCTAGTCTCCAATCTCTATCAATGACACAATTTTTCTCCTATGAACACCTAACCTGGCCCGATGTCACCGCCTTGTCCCGCGACACGCCGCTGGTTTTGCCGCTGGGCGGTGGCTATGAGTTGGCAAAAGTGGCCGAGGGGCTGGGTAATCCGCCGCAAATTGGGCTGCTGCCGCCGCTGCCGTTTGGCTGGCGAGGCAGTGGGCTGGCGGTGGCGGAGACGCTGCTGGGGCAAATGGTTGCTAATTTGCTTGATGGCCTGCGCGACGATGGCTTCACGCGGGTGTTGGCTCTGACGCCGCAGGGGGTTGATTTGGGTCTAGGGGCGGCGCGGATGGCGCTGCCGCACCACAGCCAATTTCTCCCCGCGCCACGGCTGCCGGCCGACCACGACCGCGATAAAGCGGTGGTTATTCCCATCGGCCACACCGAGCAGCACGGCTACCACCTGCCGCTGTCGGTGGATACCGAAATTATTGGGGCGATTGGGGAACAAACGGCCGTTTCTGCCCCTCATCTCGCCACTTGCCTGCCCGTTTTTCCCTACGGCGTTAGCACCCACCGCGCCAGCTTTGCCGGGACGCTCAACTGCGGTGGCCGCGCCTTTGAAGATTTTTGGCTGGCGGTGGTGGACGTGCTGGCTGGGCGCGGTTTTGACAAGCTGTATCTGATTAGCGGCCACGGCGGTAGCTGCTCCTTTCTGGTCAACGTGGTCAAATACGCGGGCGAACGCCATCGCCGCATTTTTTGCGCCACCACCTGGCTCCACAGTTCCGGCCACATTGCCATGCCAGTGGTGCAGCAAACGCGCCTTTCGCCACGCGGCGGCATGGGTCACGCCGGGGAGCTGGAAACGGCGATGATGCTGCATTTGCGCCCCGATTTGGTGCAGATGGCGAAGGTGGTAGATGAAACGGATTTTGTCAGTACCGAAAGCTACTACATGGATTGGGTGGAAGGCGGAGCCTTGGTGGCGAACCCGCCCTGGGAAGACGACACGGCCACGGGGTCGTATGGGGCGGGGAGTGTGGCAACGGCCGTTAACGGGAAGCTGTGGCTGGAAACGGCCGTTTTAGAAAAAGTAGCCCACGTCCAGGAAATTCACGAACAGCAGCAGCGGCGCGAGGCGCGACGGATGGGCAGATAGTAAGGAGACATGATGCAAATTGTTTCAACGATTTTAATTGCCGTTGTGGCACTGGAACACCTTTATATTTTGGTGATGGAAATGTTTTTGTGGACAACGCCCCGCGTGCGGCGCATTTTTGGCACAACCAAGGATCTGGCAGAACAGACAAAAGTGTTGGCGGCCAATCAGGGGCTTTACAACGGCTTCCTGGCGGCAGGCTTATTGTATGGGCTGGTGACGGGAAATTTTGTCTTCAAATGGTTTTTCCTTCTCTGCGTCATCGTTGCGGCCGTTTACGGCGGTCTTAGCACCGGCAAGCCGCGCATTATGATCGTACAAGGGTTGCCGGCCGTATTGGCACTGCTGGCACTGCTCATTCTGGGGTAACAATGGATCATTTTCAGGAAATTTATGCCACCAAAGCGGCGGCCTATGAGGCAATGGTTGCTACAGAAGATTATCAGGGGAATATTTTACCGGCGCTGGAAAAAATACGGCCGTTTTCCCAAACCGACATCATTGAGCTAGGCACCGGTACAGGGCGACTGGTCTGTATGTTGGCTCCGTATGCCCGCACCATTCGCGCCTACGACGGCTCGGCCCACATGCTGGCGGTGGCAACGGAAAAATTAGCAAAGATGGGGGTGTTGGGTAAGGGGGTAGAAACGGCCGTTTCCCCCAACCATGCCCTACCTGCCCCCACTGCCAGTGCTGACATCGCTATCGCTGGTTGGAGCCTTGCCCACTGCGTCGGCTGGTTTCCCGAAAGCTGGCGCGACGAAATCAACGCCGCCCTCAGCGAAATGCGCCGCGTCCTGCGCCCTGGCGGCACGCTCATGTTGCTGGAAACGCTTGGCACCGGCTTTGAAACCCCCACCCCGCCTACCGCAGGGCTGGCTGAACTGTATCGCTGGTGGGAAAACGACCACGGCTTCCAATCCGCCTGGATTCGTACCGATTACCAATTTGCCTCACCCGCCGAAGGTGCCTACCTAACTCGCTTTTTCTTTGGCGACGAGCTGGCCGACCGCATTTTACGCGATCAATTGACTGTTTTGCCAGAGTGTACGGGCATTTGGTGGTGGACAAAAGAGGACAGCAAGAATTAGCGGTGTGTTCCCGTGAGTTGACATTGAAGATCAGAGCGTGATCACGCTCTAATCTTCAATCTGCAATGGCTATGATTATTTTACAAACGGCCGTTTCCCTGGCCGACCCCCATATCTGTTCCGATGCCCGTAACCGGCTCAACCTGCTCACCGCCATCTTCGATGCCCTGGTGCAACGCGATGCCCACGGCCGCTTTGCCCCCGCCCTCGCCACCCATTGGCATCTGGCCGACGATGCCCACACCTGGACTTTTACCCTGCGTGATGACGTGGTGTTTCACAATGGCGCAACCCTCACCCCGGCCGATGTGGTGGCTTCACTGCGTCGCGCCTGCGACCCTAGCGTGGGGGGCGAGTTTGGCACGGAAGGGGTGTGGACCAGCTATTTGGGGGATGCGGAGATGGCGGTGGCGGGAGAAACGGCCGTTTGTGTCACCACTGCTCGACCCATGGCCGACCTGCTCGACCTGCTTGTTGCCATTCCCATTGTGCCGCAAAACGCCCTGGCCGATTTGCCCCACCGGCTGGTGGGCAGTGGCCCCTACCAACTGGTGGCACACGGGGAAAACGAGGTCGTATTGGAGCCATTTCCCCACTGTCGCACTCGGTGGACTGCCGCCCATTCCCGCCTTATCTGGCGCAGCGAACCCGACGCTGCCCAAAGGTTGGCGGCACTGCTGTCGGGCAAAGCTGACTTGGTGATGGATTTTTCGCAACAGCAGGCGAATGCGGTGGAGGCTGCCGGAGGGAAAAAGCTGGTGCAGTCGAGCAATCTGTGCGTGGCGTTTTTGTTCAATATTCAGCATGGCCCCGCCACCGACAAGCGGGTGCGGCAGGCGATCAACTATGCGGTCAATGTTGAGCGGATGATTGACCTGGCGCGGCCGGCTGCTTCTCCACTTAATGGCCCCCTCACCCCCCACCATTTTGGCTGTGACCCGTGGCTCGCCCCCTATCCTTATGACCCGGTCAAAGCCAAAATGCTGTTGGCCGAAGTGGGGTTCAGCGGCAAGCTGGTGATTGATGTGCCGCAAACGCTGCCAGATGAAGCACCGCTGCTGGGTGAGCTGTTGGTGGAGAATTTAACGGCCGTTGGTGTTGAAGTCGAACTTCGCCACTACACCGACCGCGTTGCTTACGCCCATATGGTTAAAGCCAAACAAATCCACGACGCTTGCTGTTTCGACTCTAGCCCCCTCAGCACCTACCGTGTTCTGCGCGAAAAGTTGAATTCCGATACGGCCGGCCCCTGGTGGCAAGGGTACCACAACCCCCAGGTCAACCAACTGCTCAACCAAGCCAGCCGCACTGTCAACCCCACCCAGCGGCAAAGCATCTACCGCACCGCTTACCGCCTCCTCCACGACGATGCCCCCTGGCTTTTCCTTTACCACCCCACCTACTTCTGGGGAGCCAGCCAACAGGTGGGAACAATCCCAACGACTCCCGAAGGATTGATCCGGCTGTAGCACAATTTTATGGCACCTTGGACCCAACTTTCTTGACGTGCAGCGTAAACCCGTTTAGTGATTTGACCACTACCTTGGCTCCTGCGTCCAACGGTTCATCCGACTGTGCCCGCCACAGTTCGCCGTTGACCAAGACCGAACCCTGATAAACGCTCTCACTATCGGTGGCAACCAGCGGCTGGCGCACAGGGCCAAGCTGCCCCACCAGCCCTTCGGCACCGGTGATGACAGGGGCGCGCCGGATGCGGATGGCGGCAAAAATGATGAAGGCAAAGAAGCCGGCCGTAAACAGGGTGATGCCAATCGCGCCAGGAATGGAAAGGCGGATGAAGTCGGGAGAGCTGGGGGAGTTAAACAGGACGAGCAGCCCGGCAAAAAGGGAAAGCACGCCCCCCACGCCCAAAACGCCGTGCGTGGGGGTAAACGCTTCGGTGATCAGCAGGATAAAGGCCAGGGCGATAAGACCGAGGCCAAGATAGTTGACGGGTAGCTGGCCGAAGCCATAAAGTGCCAGCGCAATGCAGAGGATGCCGACAATGCCGGGGGCACCAAAGCCGGGGTGGGTGACTTCAAAGATGAGGGCTTGGGCACCGATGGTGATGAGGATGCCGAGCAGGAGCGGGTTGGTGAGAGCGGCGAGGATGCGTTCGGTGAGGGTGAGGGTTAACGGCCGTTTATCCACCCCACTCGTCTGTAACACCACCTCCCGCCCATCCACCGCTACAGCCAGCCCGTCAATCTCAGCCAGCAGTTGGTCGTTATCGTCGGCAACCAGGTCAATCAGCCCCAGTTCCAATGCCTCATCAGCGGTGACGGCACGGGCATCTTCAATCATGGCCTCGGCCACAGCTACCGCCTCATCCCCGCGCCGTGCCGTCAGCGTCCGCATCGTCGCCTTCAAATCCTCTACCTGCTTGCGGTAGAGCGTTTCGCCAATGTCGCTGCCGTCGCCGTTAATGGGCGAGGCCGCCCCAATGACGGTGCCGGGCGACATGGCGGCCACGTGGGCAGCGGCTGTAATCACGCTGCCGGCCGATGCTGCCTGCCCGCC
The DNA here is from genome assembly GCA_020634215.1 of Ardenticatenaceae bacterium. Classification (GTDB taxonomy): domain Bacteria; phylum Chloroflexota; class Anaerolineae; order Promineifilales; family Promineifilaceae; genus JACKCD01. Next base: position 11,109 of record JACKCD010000041.1, read on the forward strand.
TTCAGGCGTAATGTAAACAATAATGGGCACGGTGGCGTTGCGAAACAACTGCACAATGTTAATGGTGGCACCTAGATCGCCGCCGGGGGTGTCGAGGTTGATGAGAACGGCCGTTAATCCCTCTGCCTCGGCCGTGACCAAACCCCGTTCAAAATAGCTTGCCGTTGTTTGCGAAATGATGCCATCATAATTCAGCACCAAAATCTCACCTTTAGTCTGCGCTCGCACAAGGCCAACGCTGACAAAGCAGATGAGCAACACAATGAGTAAGCGCACGTAGGTAGACATAATTTTCTCCCAGAGGCCAATTGAATAGTTCTCTTATATGTATCATACAGCCGTCACAAGAAGAAACAAGCCCCGGCTGTGAACTTTTTGTGTGCTTCTCATGATTAGGCCGTAGGTGGGAAAACGGCCGTTTGCTTCCGCTACCATCAACTATCTGTCCCAAACCAATCATCCATTCAAAACCTGCTTTGGGTCATTTTATCAGGCATAGCCCAAACGCTTGGGTATTGACTCCTGACCCTGAAAGGAACAACGGTATCATCCCTCTATTCAAGCAACTTTTGTTCTATACTCAAAATTAAATGTAACCCATAGTTTCTGGTAAACTAACAGGAAACACAACAAAGTGAGAAAGGCCGCATGTTAAGACCAGATTGTGCAAAATGGAATCAGACCCTATCAGACCTGCAAAAATTAGCGGTGACCGCTGAACACCCCAGAAGCCGCGAACGATTCCAGGCGTTGTACGAAATAGGTAGCCAACATACGAATGCCACACAATGGGCGCGTGCCATTGGGCGGGATGACCAGACGGTCATGGGTTGGGTACATCGCTACAATGCCGAAGGGCAGGCATCCTTTACAAGCATAATGGGGTCGCTCCCCTTTTACCTCGGAGCAGGAAGCAGAAATAACCGAGTGCGTCAGAACCGCATCTCCCGCTGGATCGCTCTGCGGGACATCGTTGGACATTAAAGAAGGTCATCAAGCTGGTCGAACAACAAACCGGCAGTAAATCAGCCGGGTAAGGCTCGAACCATGTTGCAACAAACCAGGCCTCAGTTGGAAAAAGTGCAAAAACTTTGCTTGCCAAGGCAAACCCAGAGCAAAGAGCGGCGTATGCGGCGCAGTTGGAGGATTTGTTCGTTGCCATGTGTGCTGATAAAGCTCGTCTAATCTACATTGACGAGGTTCATCTCCATCAGGATATGGTTTAGGCTACAGTTGGTCAACCAAGGGTCAGGCCGACTGGGTGCCCAGCTCCAGTCCCCTGGACTCTCAGCCAAACTCAATTGGTATGGTGCCTACGATTTTACCCAAGGTCAGTGCTTCCTTTGGCAAAACGGTCGCTGCAACAGCGATAACACGGTCGCGTTCTTGCAAGCATTATCCGAGTGGCTTGGAAAAGCAAGCAAACCGTTTATATCATCATGGATGGCGCACCGTGGCATCGTTCCCACTTGGTTGCCACAACTGCTGACCAACTTGGGGTTGAATTGATTCGCTTGCCAGCCTACAGTCCAGACCTCAACCCAATTGAAGGGCTTTGGAAGTGGATGCGGGAAGAGGTGACGCAACGGTATTGTCATCCTTCACTTTCGGCCTTAGCTGATGCCTGTCATGCTTTTATTGAGCGCATTAACCTTGACCCGAATCGGCTGATTCAGCGTCTTTGGCCTAAATTTGACCTCGACCCTGATTATGAAAAACTATTGGTTTCAAATTGATTTGAGTATAAAGTACCTATCCTAAAAAAGTTACCTAAAAACATTGTTGAGCCATCATAGATTGGTTGTGGTTGCATACCCGACCCACTGCTCCATAGACTAGAGGGAAAGCTGAATCATGGTACCTTGCTGTGTGGGAAGAATACGTTCCACATGCCTCTCAAGCCTCTTTTGTTTGTGTTTCCTCGCTTGTTCTCCAAAATCAAGACCACGCTTTTTTTGTGCATGTGCTTAGTCGCCGGCAGCAGGTCACGGCTGCTAGTCGGACAGTAAGGCATCGCCCCTCAATCGTATCCATTTTCTGCTACAAACAGTGCAGAAACCTATACCTGCTTTAACAACTATGATGCAGCCTTTGCGGCTGTTACCTGTCCCTAGGAGGCTGGCATGAAGCAAAAAGCGATTGTGATCTTGCTGCTCCTCTTGCTGTTGGCGGCCACCACGCTGGTCGGTGCCCATAGCGGCGGCAGCTTTGACCTGAAGCGTGCATTGCGGTGGACGGAGGGGCGGGAAAAGCAAGGCGGCGCGTTTGGCCTGCACGGCACCATCGGCCAGCCAGACGCGGGGACGCTGGCGGCCAGCTAACTTCACGCTTCACGGTGGCTTGGCAATGCTTGGCGGCGGCGGTGGCGACACCAGCTATTGCCGCCAGTGGCAACGGCGATGTGGCTCAGCTGGACGGGTGGGGCGATGGCCCAATGTTTATCGCGCCAGCAACGACCGTATTTACGCCTAGCACAGCCTACGCCAGCGGTGTCGGCAGCAGTTGGAGCGATGGGGGCGTTGGGCAACCCGGCAGCAAACTATGCCCATATCATCCCGCGCCAGCGGCTGGCTGTGGCGAATCGGCCAACAGCCAGCGGCTGGGGAGGAGTGATTTTGTGATGGTGCCGGGGAGTTAGGCGGAGATTGGTTATTGGTGATTGGCGGTATAATTTGGCTCATGGAAATCAAATCAATGGTGAAAGCCTCGCCAGCCTTTATCTGCATACCCTTTGCCGCCATCGCTGCTCTACTGCGATTTCAACACCTACACCAGCCAGAGCAGCTTGCAGGCTGATTATGCGGCGGCGTTGGCGGCGGAGGTGGCGCAGGCAGGTGAGCTTGCAAGGCATATTACGGCCATAGGCCAGCGGCACACGCTGTCTTTTTGGCGGCGGTACGCCATCGCTGATGACCCCGGCCGAGTTGGAGCTGATTTTAACGGCCGTTTCCCACAACTTCACCCTCCACCCCGCCGCCGAGATCAGCATGGAGGCCAATCCGGGGACGGTGGATGAGGCGTATTTAACGGCCGTTCGTGCCCTTGGTATCAATCGGCTCAGCTTTGGCGTGCAGAGTGTGATTCCCAGCGAGTTGGCACTGCTGGAGCGGGAGCATGATTTTGCCACCGTCATTCGCGCCGTGGCGCAGGCGCGGGCGGCGGGGTTTGACAACTTCAACCTGGATTTGATTTATGGGGTGCCGGGGCAAACGCTGGCATCGTGGCAAGAAAGTGTGGAAGCGGTGCTGACGCTGCACCCGACCCACTTCAGCCTCTACTGCCTGACGATTGAGCCGGGAACGCCCATGCAGCGGTGGTTGGAAAACGGCCGTTTTGCCCCCCCCGACCCCGATCTCGCCGCCGAGCAGTACGAATGGGCAGCACGGCGGCTGGCCGCCGCCGGTTTTGACCATTACGAAATCTCCAATTGGGCCTTGCCGGGGTGGCAGTGCGAACACAACCTCACCTATTGGCGCAACCTGCCCTATTTGGGGCTGGGAGCCGGGGCGCACGGCTACGCCGCCGAGCAGCGATACCACATTGTGCGCCAGCCCCGTGTCTATTTGCGCCGCATGGCCGAAGGGCAGCCCGCTGCTTACCCGCTGACAGCAGCCGTAGCCGACAGCCACCACCTGACGCGGGCGGAGGCGATGGCCGACACGGTGATGACGCAGCTTCGTTTGCTGCATGAGGGGCTGGACTTGGCCGCGTTCGCCAAGACCTTTGGTGAATCATTACAAGCGGCGTTTCCGGGTGAGGTAGAGCGGCTGACGGAGTGGGGGTTGGTGTGGGAGAAAAACGGCCGTTTGCTGCTGACTGAGCAGGGTCGTTTTCTTAGTAATCAGGTTTTTTATCGGTTTGTGTAGACCGCAATTCGTGCAGCAGCTTTTCCTTATATTGACGGTCACGAATGGCAATGGGGGCATTTAGGTACCGGCGAAGCGTCGCCTCGCTATGATCTGGTTCAAAAAACTCCCGAAACATCTCCAATACAGAAATTCGACCACCGTTGTAGCTTTGATAGGCTACAGAATCACCGGCATTGACATAACCCTCCTGCAAAACGCGACAATATACGCCCGGCCGCTCCGCCGCCCGAAACGTCTTGAGAAACCTCTTGTCTTGCATTCGTGCCGCCAACGTCACGCAAGGAATACGAGGGGCTGTCACCTCCAGCACGATTTCGCCGATACGGAATTGATCGCCCACAAACAGTTGACCGCTTTCCAGGTCGGAAATAGTCAGGTTTTCTCCAAACGTACCGGGCACAAGCGGCTGCCCCAGGCTGTGTTCCCACCATGCGTAATCGTTAGCCCCATAAACATAAACTGCCTGATCAACCCCGCCATGATTTTCGGTATCGCAAATGGCATCGCCCACCAGCCCCACGGCTGTCACATAAACAGATGCAGCAGCGGGTTCTTTGAAAATGCCCGTTTTGCCAGATGGCTTGCCGTTTTGGATGGCTCTTACCGTGCCAACGTTCACACTGAGAACTCTCATTTTGTTTTCCACCTTTGCCAAGCTATAACTACATGAGAAGTCTATCATAAAGAGGTAGTGAGAGGTGCTAACATGACAAAAGTGACGGTAGCTATCCTGGCTGGAGGCAAAAGCAGCCGCATGGGGCGGGATAAGTCGTTTGTGGAATTAAACGGCCGTTTTCTCATCCACCACGTCCTCGACAGCATCCAAGGGCTGGGGGACGAACAGATCCTCATCACCAACAAACCCAACGACTACGCCTTTTTGGAACTGCCGATGTTTGCAGATGTTTACCCCGATCATGGGTCGCTGGGGGGGATTTATACGGCCGTTTACCACGCCAGCCATCCCCACACATTGGTTATCGCCTGTGACATGCCGTGGCTTAAACGGCCGTTGCTCCAACACATGCTCAACCAGCGCCACACCGCCCATGTCGTTGTGCCGCGCTGGGACAAATACCCCGAACCGCTCCACGCCGTCTACAGCAAGGCGTGTTTGCCCGCCATCGAAGAAAAGCTGCAGGCCCAGCAACTCAAAATCACCAGCTTCTTTGGTCGCGTTTCCGTCCACTTTGTGGAGCGCGACACCATTGCCCAGTTTGACCCGGCCGGGCAATCGTTTACCAACCTCAACACGCCCGATGAATTACAGGGGGCGCAGGCAAAACGTTAAATTGGTGGCTCATTGCGCTCAATTAAATACGTGACCCCATTCAACAGGTGAACGGAAAAACGGCCGTTTTCATCCCCCACCACCCTCCCATCATCCAACTGCAAGCCAAAACCCGGCCCCGTAACAAGCACCAAGTCACCGGCCAGGCGCGGGGTCACGTGGGCGCGTGTTAGCCGCCCCGCGTCCCACCAGGCATCAACCACCACATTGCCACGCGCCACCAGCCCCGTGAAACTCCCCTGCTGCCAACTCTCCGGCAAAGCTGGCAACAGCACAATTTCCCCGTTATGGCTTTGCAGCAGCATCTCAATGACCGCCTGCACGGTTCCCAAATTGCCGTCAATTTGCATCGGCTTGGCATCTTCCATCAGCTTTGGCACGTTTCGGATGTTGCAGCAGCTAAACAGATTGGGCAAACCCGAATACCGCGCCATGCTGCCCACCATATCACGGGCGGTATTGCCATTGCCCAGCCGCGCCAGCAGACCAGCCGCCCAGGCCCGGCTCCAGCCGGTGTTGGCACCCCCGTTGTGCATTCGTTTTTCGATGCTTTTGCGAACGGCCGTAAATAAAACAGCCTCTCTTTCCGTAATCCCATGATAAGGATAAGCCCCAATCACATGCGATTGATGCCGATGACGCGGCTCCGCTTCTTCCACCGCCATGCCCCACTCCAAAATCGCCCCATCCTTCCCAATCTGGGGAGGGTCAAGTTTGGTCAACGCCGTCGTGATCGCTTCCACAAACCCAGCGGGAATCACCGAATCGTCCCTGCTGATTGTTCGCACGATGTCAATCGCTTCCAGGCAATCGTGCATCAATAGCGAAATCAATTGAGCATCCATCGCCGACATGCGGCAAAATGAAGCTGGCTCACCGCTGGGGAGCAAATAGCTGTTTTCCGGGGAAGTTGTCACCCCCATGATCAGCTTGCCCTCCTCCTCCTCCATAAAATCCAGCACAAACAGCAGCGCATCACGCATAATCGGCCAAGCACGCAGCAAAAAATCCGTGTCCCGCGTGTAACGAAAATGTTCCCACATATCCACCGCAATCCAAACGCCGCCCAAAAACCAGTAGGAACAATGCGTGCCAGCATCCTGAACGGCCGTATCAGCCCAAACATCGGTGTTATTGTGCAGCACAAAACCACGGCAGCCATACATTTTTTGCGCCGTAACCGTGCCGTTGAGCCTGATCCGTTCGGCAAGTTGGATGTATGGTTCAAAACAGAGGGAAAGATTGGCGGAGTCGGCCGGCCAATACGCCATTTGCAAATTGATATTCGTCGTAAATTTTCCATCCCAAATTGACAGCAAATCGCGGCACCAGATGCCTTGCAGATTGGCCGGAAGCACGCAGTGGCGGCTCGAACTGAGGAGGATATAGCGACCAAAAGCAAAAAGCTGCAACACCAGATAATCATCCAACGCCTGCCAATTCCCCGCCAGACCCAGCATACTCAAATCATCATTTGCAAAAGCTGCAAACACTTTGTTCATGGGCAGAGGGTTGGAAATCGTCTGGGTGCTTTCCAAAGTGATGGAAACATTGGTGAACAACACGCTCCAATCGGCTATGTGATCGTGCATAATCGCGGCAAACCCTTTTGCCAGAGCCGCCTGGCACCGCGCCACACAAACCGTTTCAATGTCGTCTAGCGCAAAATTCGTCCCGGCCGCCAAATACAGCACCACCTCACTCGCTTTTTCAAACACCAGCTTATCGCCAATGATTGCCGTCTCCCCATTCCCGGCTCCGAATAATGCCCCCCGGAAACGAAGCCCCGTTTCGCCGCCGCAACTGCCCCGCATCACCAGCCCATTCAACCCATACCGCACCGTTTCATCCATGTGGGTGCCATAGCTAAAATTCCCCACCCGCTCGCCGCGCTCAATGTTGGCAGAAAAATGCAAAACAGGCTGCGAGGCACAAAGGCGAATGGCAATCACCCCGTCGGGGCAACTGGCAAAGGCGGTCAGCTCATAAGCCACCCCATCCATTACATAACTTTCCGTCACAGTCGCTGACTCAAAATCCAGCACCCGTTTATACGCTTCAATGGGGCGGTTATGATCAAAAAAGTCCAAAACGATCATGCCTAAAGTCGAATAATGCCTTTGCGTTTCGGGAACGCCCGTGAGCGCCAGCACCGCCAGCCGCTCCGCCTCACGCACGCGCCCCTCACGCATCAGTGAGCGAATCTGGTCTATATGGTGAATGGCATCGGGGTTATTGCGGTCTCGTGGCCCGCCATACCAAACGGTCTCTTCATTGAGCAGGATCTGTTTTTCCTGTATCCCGCCATTGACCATGGCCCCCAGCCGACCGTTGCCAATGGGTAAACTTTCGTCAAATCTGGTGGAAGGTTGGTCAAACATGAGTTGTGGTTTCATAATCTCTGAAAAAATGTTACTTGGTGATCGTTAACAGTATAATTGGCTGAATGATCGTATAGGCGGATAAAAATGACAACTGTACCGAACACGGTCATAATTTGAGAAATTATGTTGACTTTTTTGAATAGACGGCGGGTATTAACGGCCGTTATCCTCCTCACCCTCCTCCTTACCCTCCCCCTCACCAGCCGCACCGTCCGCCTGCGCTTCTTTGGCCCCCGCATCCAGCGCATTAGCACCTGGTTTGCCAACCCCGCCGCCCACGCCGACTGGCAAGTCGAAATCGGCACCCGCTGCGGCAACGCCCCCATGATTTTCCCCACCACCGGCTTCATCGGCGTGGGCTGGGGCGACGGGCTGTGGCCGCTATATCAGCACACTGGCTACGACATCTTTAGCCCCGCCGGAGCCGAAAACGTCACCCCCAACATCGCCGCCTACGACGGCTACCTGACCCGCGAAGACGACTGGCTCAGCACCGTCATCATCCGCCACCCCGACTTCCCCCCGTTCAACGGTTCTCCCCTTTCGCCCGGCGAACAAATTTGGAGCTACTACACCCATATGGCCTCGGCCGATGGCTCCGTCTCCTACGTTGACCCCGCCTTTCCTCCCGGCACCCGCGAAAAATTTGTCACGGCCGGCACGCTGCTAGGCTACCAAGGCACCTGGTCCGGCCGGCCCAATGACCCCGTGGGGCTGCATCTCCACTTTTCCATTGCCGCCAGCGGTGCCGATGGCAGCTACACCAACGAAACCGAGATTGGCAACACCTATGATCCTGGGCTTTTTCTGGGGTTAACAGCCAATGAAGAGGGGATTATTGGCTGCTGGCGGTAGAGAGGGATTTGAGATTGGGGATTGGAGATTCTTCTAATCTCCAATCCCCAATCTCAAATCTCCAATGCTACTTCGTTATCTCAAACACAAACCCATCCGAACGGCCGTTAACCTCCGGGAAAAACTCCTGATAGCCAAACGCCGGCCGCACCTGGTAATTGCCGGGGATGTTGGTTTGCAGCGTGTAGCTGTACTGGTAGCTCCCTGCTGGCAAGAAGCCCGCGTGGAACACCACTTTTTCGTCGCGGAACTCGATGCGGTTGAAGAACCAGTACCCCCAATAGCCATACTCGTACTGCTGGTCGGTAATCGTTGGCTCTTCACCCGATTGGCTCGTTGCCAGATTCGGGTCAATCGCCTCAGCGCCGGCCGGAAGCGGATCTTCGACGATGGCATAACTGAGGTTGTTGGGGACGGTGATGTCCAGCACCACCCGCACCTGCTGCCCGGCGGCAATGTGGTCAATCGGTTGGCACGCTTCGCTTTCCGGGTCACAAGCCGCGTCATAGTAGGTGCGCTGAATGCTCAAACCGCGATCCAGCGGGCTGATGGTGGACACGTCGAGGGCGGCGTTGAGATGGAGGGTGTAGTACAAACGGCCGTTGCCACTCCCGCGCTGCACATCAAAGAAGTTGACCTCATTTGGTACCAGCTCATTCAACGGCACGCTAATCGCCTCGCTTTCCGTCACGCTGGCAGGCGAGAAATGCCCCTCGGCCATCGTGTTCAGATTAACATTGAGCAAATAGTCGTAATCCGCCTCTAGCTCGCCGCTAACCAGCAGCCAGCTTGCCAACGCCTCCACGCTCCACGCCGTTTCATACTCCGTCGGCCAATAGGCCAGGGTGCGGGCGTTCATCAGCCAGCGAATCGCGCTCGGCAGTAGTTCGTTTTGCGGGTCAAGCTGGACGAGGGCGTTGATGACAACGGCCGTTTCCGCCACATCACTGCCCAAATGCTGCCACGCCTCCGGGTCATCATCCTGCCAATTACTGCCGGTGGCGCTCACCACCGCGTTACTGTTCAAATCATCGAGCAAGGTTGCCTGCGCCGCCGCGTCCGGGCTGCCCAGTTCATAGCTCAACGCCAGCAGTGCCTCGGCCGATGGCGACAGCCGCACCCGCTGTTCAGCAAAGAGGGCATCACGCACCGCGTCAATGTCATAGTTGGCCTCGCTGAGAACATAGACATAAAACGCCCAGCGGTTGATCTCCCACGGCGCGGTCAGATTTTCCGCACGGGTGGGGCTTAACAAACCACCCAAGTAGTTCACAGCATCGTCCATTACCTGACTGGGCACAGTGTAGCCAGCCTGTTCGGCCTTGAGCAAGGCCAGCAGGATGTGGCTGGTCAAGAATGGGTCGCGCTCCAGCGTGTAGCACCAGCCCCAGCCCCCGTTGGGCATTGCCAACTGGCCGATTTGGTCAATGTCGCTTTGCACCAGTGTGTCAAGCTGCGCCAACAAACTGCTGTTCAAATCCAGCTCACGCAGGGCAACGGCTGTTGCCACGTTAGGAATGAGGCGATAGGCGACTGAATGGGCGCATTCCGAATCATAGTCACGCCGCTCAATCGCCGTCAGGGTGTCAAGGAGTGCCGCCGCCAGCGATGGGCTGAGGGTGGCATCAATGCTACCCTGGTGCAAATCCACGCCATCGGGAAGCAAAATCGCTTCCACGCGCCGGTCGGCTTCGTCCAGGATCCCCGCCGTGCCAACCACGTCTTGGCCGGTGTAGCGATAGACCGGGATAAGTTGGTCAGGACCAACGCCCAGCGTCGGTTTGCTGGCATCGCGGTAGTCGCCCCCGGCGGCGCGGAAGGTGAGGTCGGCGGACTCGACATCTTCAACGACAACCTGCCACTGCACCAGTTGCCGGCCGTTGGCCGGAACTGTCACCGTTTGCGTCGCTTCGTCGTTGAGGGTGAGGCCGGTGGCTTGCAGGGTAACGGCCGTTTCCAGCGCTGTCCCCGTGTTGTTATTGACAATCGCCCCCAGCGTGACCACATCCCCCACGGTGAAGAAGCGGGGGGTGACGGGGCGCACCAGCAGCGGCAGCGACACCACCACATCTACAGCCGATTGTCCCACCAGGCTGTCGGCCGTGGCTGCCTTGCTACTCAGTCGCCACGTCGTCAGGCTGTCGGGCAGCGGGATTTCCACGATGGCGGTGCCGTCAGCGTCGGTGCTGATGTTGGCCGACCAGTACGCCGTGTCGGGAAATTCGCTGCGAGCCGGGTCTTCGTCCTCTAAAGCAACGGCCGAGCGGGCTTCATCGCCGCCGCCGCCACCGCCGCCAAAACCCCCTTCCAGCGGAATTTCTGGCTCCAGCCCTTCACCGCTAATGAACAAGCTGCCGCCTGTTTGGCTGCGAAGGGGCTGCGGCTTGTAAAACGCCTCGACGATGGGCGGGGCGTTGTCGGGCATGAGGGTCAGCACGGCCAGGTCTACCAACGCCAGCGAGAGATCGGCCTGGACGGGTTGGCCGAGGTAGTTGGTGACGCGGATGTCGTAAACGGCCGTTTCCCCCGGCACAAACAGCTCTTGCTGCGGAATCAGCTCCACATTCAGCGCCAACTGCTCCGTCGAAACCTTGAGTTCGGCCAGACCAAAGCGCACATCGGCATAGGGGAAACTGCTGCCGGGGGTGACGGGTTTAACGGCCGTTACCTCTACATGCACATTTGGCGCATAAAGCGGGTCAATCGGGATGTCCAGCAGCTCGCTGCTGCCGTTGAGCCGGACGACGCGCTGTTCAATTAGCTCGCCGCGCTCAATGGTCAGCCAGGCGTTGACCGGCTCGGTAAACGGCGACTGCACCAGCAGGCGGGCGGTGTCGCCCACATTGTACGCCTGCTTGTCGGGCAACAACTCCATAGACTTTTGCGTGGGGTCGCTGCGCCAGCCGCCATATTCGGGGTCAAGTACCCAAATGTTGGTGGAGCTAACCGCCTCGCGCCCACCGCTGTCGGTCAACGTTGCCAGGGCGATGTAGCTGCCCCCTTCTTCTGGCACAAAGCTGGCAACCGCCTTGCCCACGTTGTCGGTGGTCACGCTGGCGCGATCTACTTCGGTGTCAACCGGCTCCCACACGGTGCGATAGATGCCAAAGCTGGTGTCGCGCTGGCTTTTCCATTCGCGTTGGTAGAAAACTACCTCCACGTTTTGATTGGGCAGCGGTTGGCCGCTCCAATCCACGGTCACAAGCTGCACTTCGGCCTTGGTTCCGGCCACGGCCACGTAATCGGTGGGGATGATTCCCACGTAGCCATCGGCAGCATGGAAAATCACTTCGGTGCGGGCGGAAACGGGAAAGTTGGAGATGTCGCTAAGGGTTGCTTCCACGGTGACTCGGCGGCTGCCCGCGTCGGCGTTTTCCAGGAAGTCGGCGGGGAGGTTGATGGTGAAACGGCCGTTTGCGTCCGTCTTCCCTTCCCCATTGGCAACATAGTTGCCCAGCGGCCCGCCGCCGCCAAAGAAGAAGTTGTCTTCGTAATAATAGCCGCCGTAGTCGCCAAAGGCGTAGAACGGCCCCGGCACATTGGGTTGGTAGCTCGTTTCATACGCCGTCCAGCTCACCTGCAAGTCGCTGGCGGTGCCGCCAAAGAAAAATTCGGCCAGCAAATCTACATCCACGCTTTCGCCGCGCAGGGTTTCGGTGGTGTCGGGGGTTAGGATGACTTGGAATTCAGGTTTGCGATATTCGGCAACGGCGAAGTTGCGGTAGGTGTCAGGGGCGTTGAGGTCTACCCAGAGCTGGAATGTGCCAAGCTGGGTGTTTTCTGGCAGGGTGTATTGGCTGTTGAAACTGCCGTCGGCGTTGACAGGTAGCTCAAATTGTTCATCTATGCCGCCGTTGGGGTCGTAGTAGGTGGTGGTGAGATGGACGGTGACGGTTTCGGCGGTGGGGGGGCGATAACGGCCGTAATTGGGCTGCCGCACAATCCCCTTGAAGTAGACGGTATCGCCGGGGCGATAGATGGGACGGTCGGTGTAGATGTAGGCAAAAAGCGGGGCTTCGCGGCCGCTGTCTTGCTGGATGCCCAACTGCCAAATGCTGATGTTGCCGGTCCATTGGCTGCGAGCCACGCCAAAGCCAGCCGCGCCGGGCTGTTCGCTGACAACCGTCACGCCTTCCAGATACGGTTCGCTGGGTTCGTAAGGGAAGCTGGCAAAACCGCTGGGGTCGGAAACGGCCGTTGCCAATTGCACTCCCCGCTGGCTGTAGAGAGTCAGGTTACGGCCAGCGGCTGGTTGGCCGCTGGCAATATCTGTCACCCAAACGTGAACCGTGTCAAACATCTCCTTGACAACGATGTTGGTGTCGCCGACGATGAGCAGGTTGCGCTGGTTCTGCCAGTAGCGCGAATCTTCTGGCAGGTCGGGGGCGGTGGCGGAGACAAGATAGACCCCGTTGGGCAGCACACCGCCATCGGCCAGGGGAATCTGAGCAATCCCCACCTCGCCATCGGGCGTGTCGAGCGCGGCACTAAAGGTGCGGTCGGGGGCAGTAGCGGGGTTGTAATCGTAGATGGTGTAGGCTTCGTTGATGAGATTGAGCGGCAAGCCGAGGTTGTAGAGGGCCACATCATAGCTAGAGAGGTTGCGGTGAATGAGTTCGACAGTGCTGGGGAAGCTGGTGCTTAGTTGGCTGACCTGCTGCGGCAGGTTGAAAGAAGCCACAGCCGCTAAATTGGGCGTGCGGAAGCGCCAGGTGTAGGGCTGCCCCAGCGTGTTGCCATACGGGTCGGCGACAGTACCAGGGACGGTGATGGTATATTCGCTGTTGCCCTGCATCGTAAAGCCGACGTACAGGCTATTGTCGTAGTCGTTGAAGTAATAATCTGGCTCTTTGACGGGAGGTGGGTCAATTTGCAGCCGCCCCTCGATGGTCTCTAAATCCATGGGGGAGGCGAAGAAGATGGTGAAGCCCGTTTGCCACCGCTCGGCGGTAGCTCCACTGCTGGGCTGGGTGTTGATGACGGCCGGCAGCGGCACGGTGCTGAATGGATAGATCGCTTCCTCGGCAAAGGTTGCGCCGCCGCTGGCGGAGGTGGCACCGGCACCAATGGCAAGCTGGAAGACGGTGCCAATGGGCAAATTGCCGTCGGGTGTGAGGGCGACGGTTTGATCGTTGTTGCTCCAAGCGGCGGTGAAGGGGGCATCCCCGTCTTCGCTGCGGAGGGCGATGGCGGCGGCGGTGGCGGCGGTGTTCATGGGCATATTGAAGGTGATGGTGATGGGCTGGGTGAGGATTAACGGCCGTTCCTGTAGCTCAGGCTCCACGGAAAAAACAGTTGGCCGTTCGGTGGTAAATTGCCAGTCGTAATCCGCTTCCAGCGTCGCCCCCACCACATCCTCCAGCCCGGCGGCAATGGCAACGGTGTAGGTGGTGCCACCGGCCAGCCCAGTGTCGGCGACAAAGCGGTAGATGCTGGTGGAAACCCATTCCCCATGCCCCGCCAGTTCGGGGGTGATGGCAAGCGGCTGCGGCAGCTTGGCCTGCTGGTTGGTGGGGGTGAGGGGAACGACGGGGCGGTTAAAAATGACGGTGATGGCGCTGTCGGTTTCGACGGCGTTGCTGTCGGCAGCGGGGATGACCTGGCTGACGGTAAGGCCACCGACGGTGGCTAGATCAAGTTCGAGGAGTTCGGGAAGGGAACGGCCGTTTAACCCGGTAGCGGTGCGTTCAACCCGCACTTTGTAGTTTTGCCGACGGTCAAGCTTGACGCGAGGGGTAAAAATGACGGTATCGGCGCGTTCCCAGGTGAACTCGCCCTCGACGGCGGGTTCGATGGTAAAGGCGGCTTCGACGCTGGCCTGATCCATCGGCTGGTCAAAGCGGAGGGTAATGGCCCCATCCAGACGAACGGGTTCGCCGGGTTGGGGGCTGCTGTAGACCAGTTGGGGCGGCCAATCTATGTCGGCGGGGTCTACGGCGGGAACAGGAACGGCCGTTGGCGCGGGTTTTGTTGGTTCGGCGGCGGCAATGCCGTCGTCGCTTGTGTTGTCGGTGGTCGCGCTGTCGGTGGTGGGGGAAACGGCCGTTGGGACGGTGGTTGGCAGCACGTTGTCATCGGCGCGGCCGCCGCAGGCGGCCAGCACCAAAGACAGAACGAGAAGCAACCAACCAAAGCGGATGATATGCTGTTTACGCATTTTGTTTTTCTCCAAAAACTATCTGCAAGTATAGAGGCTATTGCTCCAGTGTGAGATCACTATAGCAGAAAGGGGGGGAATGGTGCAAGATGACAAACGGCCGTTTTCCCCGCGACAAACCTCCGTCACAGCAGATAAACAAACGATGTATAAAAAAACGGCTGGCAATCTGTTAAATCGGAGACATCCTCCAGCCAAACGTTCATTATGATTCACATAGGCACGTTCCGAATATCAACCATCTGGAGGGTTTGGTACTGATGGCAAATGAAGGCGAATTCATAAAAATCTTGTGGGGAAATATTGTTGGAGAGACAAGGGAGCAGATTGAATCATTATCCTGGGAGGGCATTGCAACCTACGTCATAGACCAAACCGGCCAACTCGTTATCACCTCTCTCGTACCTGTTGGTGGGTTTGTTACCCCAATTTATAGTTTGATTGTCAATACGGTTGGCAAAGCGGTTGGCAAAACATTTAAAGAATGGGGTGAAATGCAGGTCTACTTAAGCGATAAGAAAACGGCCGTTTTTGAAAAGCCCCCGTCGCTCCTCACATTCTCCAAACCCAATAACCGGGAAAAAACCATTGTGCTACCCATTCCTGAGTTAATCAAGCCAAGCAGTTCCCTTCGTCTCCAACCAACGCTGCCATCCGCAACCAAAACAAACGCTTCATCTCGATATGACCTTTTACCAAGCTTAAGGCAGCAATCTCGTGAACGGAAGCAAACACCAACACGCGGCAACATAAAGGTACAATCAATTTTGGCTCGCCGTAGCAAGAACTTTTCCAGCATTGCCAATGATGTTCTTTATCCAGAGTGGGCGATTACAGGCAAACTCCCGCAGCCTGGAAAATCGGCTCGGCTCCTGCCAATGCCTACCATTAACCCGCAGGAAATGAAGCACCAAGAAAACCTGGTGGCTGCTGCCGCCGTTTCGGCGCGAAACCTTGAAAGAATAATGGCGGCTGGCCGCAAAATGAATGAAGATGCGATCAAGCGCAGCCGAGACTTGGCAGATCGTCACAGGAAGCAGCAAGAACAGCTAAGGCAGCAAGAGGCTCGGCGAAGAGAACAGCAGAGGAATAATTTGCATCGTAAGCGGTGAAATAGTGAGGTAATTTTGACTAGCAAAAAACCTCCGAAGTCTCCAAGACTTCGGAGGTTTTAGGCATAGCCTCAATGCTAACGCCTTCACAATGCAATTTTGTACGCTGAACAAGGAGATTAACCACAAATGCACACAGATAAACATTGATTTTCTTATCTGTTTTCATCTGTGTGCATCTGTAGTTGCTTCATCCGTTTAGTTACGGCTTGTCCTCGTCTGAGCTTACTTACGGCGAAGCTGCAAACGCGACATCATCAATAAAGAAACTACTCGAAACACTGGAGTCAGTCGTGACTAAAAACTCTACTGTCACACTGCTGCCCACAAAGTCGGCCAGGTCAACCGAAGCCGCCTGCCAACTATTGGTTTCCTCACTGCTGCACAAATCGCTTTGCAGAACCGTATTCCCATCCAGCAATACATAAACAAAGTCAAATCCACACTCATCATCTGACCGAATCTGGTAATAGAACTTCAGATAAAGCGGCCCGGTGACATCGGTCAGGAAAAACGATTGCGACAATGAGCTGATTTCATCATCTAGCCCACCGAGCCAGGCAACCCAACTGCCGGAGTGGGCATTGATGGGTAGGCCGTTGTTGACAATCAGCGGTTCTCCATTCAGCGAATCTTCAAACCAGTCGCCGTTCTGTCCCTGCTCAAAATCCCCGTTAGGTACCTCTGGCAAGTTGTTGCTGCCGGGTGTGGGGGTGAAGGTGGGCGTGGGCTGCGGCGTGGCCGTGGCATTCGGCGGCTGTGTTGGGGTGGCAGTGGGGGCAGAGCTGGTAGGAACGGCCGTTGGTTGGGGCTGCGGGTCAAACGGCGCACGCTTGCCAATATACGGCAAATAGACAGCCTGATCCCCCGGCGGTTGCGTGCTACCCAGCGGCAGCTTCCACAAACTGCGCCCGTGCGTTGCCGCTACCAACTGCTTGGCACCATTTGGATATTTTTGAATTGCCAGATCGAAAATAGCTACCAGTGGCAAATTTTGGTTAAACGGCACCCAGTTTTGTCCACCGTTTGTCGTCTGATACACGCCAAAATCGGTACCTGCATAGACAACATTGGCATCATCGGGGTCAACCGCCAGTGCCAAAACGGGTATGTCGGGTAGTCCGTTGTTTTGCCCCGTATGGGAAATGTCTACCCAACTGTTGCCCCCATCATTGCTGCGGAACACATGCCCCGGCGTTCCGGGGGTGTTGGCGGCAAACCCACTAAAGGCCACATAGAAAAGCTGCTCATTGACCATGACCACATCTGCCACCCAGCGGTTAGGCAAGGGAGCACTGGTAATATCAAACCAATTGCTGCCGCCGTTTTTCGTCAGTGCCACCAGCCCATCGGCCGAGCCAGTCATGATGTAGTTGGAGTTACCTTTGAGAACGTTAATGGCCGAAATCGCATACCCTTTGGTCAAATCGGGGCTGATCGCCGTCCAGTTGTTGCCGCGATTGTTGGAACGATACAGGCGATGGGTGCCCCAGTACACACGGCCGGCCGTATTCGGGTCAGTCAGCAGGGGCGCATAAAAAAGCACCCGGTCATTCACGTCAATGCCATTTGCCAGCACCGGCCAATCATCGGCATTGGGAGTGCCGCTTTGGTCATTGCGCTGAAACTGCATATATTGTCCCCGGCTGCTAAACCGTGTGCCATACCAATAGCGTGGGTCAAACGGGTCAATGGCGGTGAAGCCACCGTCACCCGCATCTAACCCAACCCAGCTTTGGCCGCTGTTCGTCGTTTTGGTCTTGGAATTATCCTGCATCCCGCCAAAAAAGACGTTGGGATCGGTGGGGTGCAGAGCAACCGATTGGAATTGCAGGGTTGCCAGATCGTTATTGCGTACTTGCCAGGTGTGGCCGCCGTCGCTGGATTTGTAGGCACCACCGTCGTTGCCAATCCAAACAATGTTGGGGTTGCTGGGGGCGAAGGCAATGGCGTGAAGATCGGGGTGGACGGTAGTGGCTTCGTTAATGCCGCTGTTGAATGACCAACTGTTGCCACCGTCGTCGGTGCGAAATACAGTGCCGTCAACCCCAGGCACATTGCCGCTGTAAACAGCTTGGCCGCCAGCCAGCACAATGTTGGGATTGGTGGGGTGAACCGCCAAGATATTGTCATAGCCACACTGCTCGCCACAGTAGCTGTATTGCAGGCTGTTAAGCTGGCTCCAGCTTTGGCCGCTGTTGTTGCTCTTAAAAACGGCACCAAAGCTGCTGCCATCTTGCCGATACACTTCAAAGCCAGCGTAAAGCACGGCCGGGTTGGAGGGGCTAATGGCAACTTCGATGCGGTCGTGGGCAACGGACAGCCCGAACGATTGGTTCCAGTTTGCCCCGCCGTCGGTGCTTTTGTAAATGCCGTAGCCGTCGAAGGCGGCATAGAGGGTGTTGGGGTTGTTGCTGGGCATCACCAAAGCGGATGAGGAAGCGCAGCCATTGGTGCCACAAGCGCTGGCGAGCAGTTCCCAGCTTTGGCCGCCGTTGGTGGAGCGATAGATGCCGGGGGTACCCGTTTGCGGGTGGTTATCGCCGGTTTTGGTGAAGCCAGCCGCTGCGTAAATGAGGTTGGGGTTGGAAGGGTTGACGACGATGTTGGCGAAGGCCAGCCCCACAAAGGTGTTGCTGCCGAGTAACTGCCAGCTTTGGCCGCCGTTGGTAGATTTGAGGATGCCGAGGCCGTAGTAGCTGTCGGAGCCGTGGGGTTCGCCCGTGCCTACATAGAGGGTGTCGGGGTTGCTGGGGTCGAGGGTGAGGGTGCCAACGGCGAGGGAGGCTTGGCCGTCGGTGAGGGGGACGAAGCTGTTGCCGCCGTCGGTGGTTTTCCAGATGCCGCCCTGGGCTGCGCCAACGTAGACGATGTTGGGGTTGGTGGGGTGGATGGCAACGGCCGTTACGCGCCCCGAAGCATCAATGGCAAAATCCCCCATTTGCGCTCCCGTAATGGGGTCGGGGCCAAGCTGCTGCCAGACGTTGGCGGCAAAAGCGCGGCTTTGCTGCGGCGAAAGCTGCGCCAACTGGGCTTCGTAGAGGTTGTAGGCATCGAGCCGGGCGGTGAGGGGGATGGTGTCGGCGGGGTAGCTTCGCATGAAGTGGATCATTTCTTCACGGCCTGCGCGGGCACCTTTTAGCCCGGCCACGCGCAGCGGGTTGCGGTTGCGCTCGTGGTAGTGCCAATCAAAGCCGGGGCTGTTCATGGGGATGGGGCTGCCGCTGACATCGAGTAGCTGCTGTTCGCCGCGAGAAATGGCGGCCCAATCTTCGTTGTCAACGGGGGTGTCGCTGGGCTGGGCGGCCAGGGCGAGGTTTTGCGGCTGGATAACGGCGGGGGGGCGGTTGTTGAGGAAGATGAGGGTGATAACGGCCGTTATTCCCACCATCAGCCCCGACAATATCAATATGTTGCGTTTCATAAACTGTTCCTCCTAGTTAGTAAATAGAGATTGGGGATTGGAGATTAAACAATCTCCAATCTCCAATCTCCAATCAACTATGCGTTGACTACAAACGTTTGCAAAATCTGGTCTAGTGCCTCCAAATCTGCGTCACTGGTGGCTTGCACCATGACGAGGATGACATAGTTGCGGGCTTGGGGAACGGCCGTTAACACCACCAGCAGCGTCCCCTCACCACCACAGTTTGTATACAGGTCATAGAGACCGGTGTAGAGGGCATCTTCGTAGTTAAAACGGCCGTCGTAACCACAGTCACCGCTAAAATCAAACTCCGCCAACAGCGTCTGCTCATTCATGCTGCGTGAAAGGTCGTGCGAGGCCAGGAACACCATTCCCGGCGTACCCCATGAGTTATAGAAACCATCCAGACTGGGGGCGGCGCGTAGCCCAGCGCCAATGGCCGCCCCATCCAGCACCCAGTCGCCCCCGTCCAGTTCCGCCCACTGCGCCGGAATGCTGACCGTGAGAACCCCGGAATCGTCGCTGACGTTGACATATTCATAGGCCACAGGGGCTTCGGCAACACCCGTTTGTGCCGCTTCTTCGGCCAATTCCTGAGCAAAGGAGAAGACAGTGGTCAGTTCCTCAAAGCTGTTGAGCTTGCCTTCCAGCACCTCACTGGTGGCAAAACGGAGGATTTCAAAGCTCATCACGTCGTCGCTGTTGCGGCTGCGGAGCACGTCACAGTAAGACGACATCGTGCCATCGGTTGCCAGCACCAGCCCTTCCAGCTTGGTGACAATATCGCCGCCGCGAATGCCGGCGTCGTCGGCTGGGGAGCCAGATTTAACCGAGGAAACCCAGATGCCGCTTAGACCGCTTTCTGTCACCACCGCCTGCCCGTTGATGCCAATGGAGTCGCTATCTTCGCCACGCCGCAGTTGTTCCACCACTCCCTGGGCAATGTCGCTGCTGATGCCAAACGCCTGCCGTGTGTCGCCGCGCCCGGCGTAGTGAACGGCAATGACCTGACCGTTGGCATCCACCACCGCGCCGCCGGAGTTGCCGCCGTTGGTGGTGGCATCGTACTCAATCACATGCTCCACCGAGGCCCAGTTGGTTTCGCCACCGGCCTGCTCTTTGGAAACAATGCCACGGGTGAGGGTGTATTCGGGGTTGCCCAGCGGGAACCCGGCGACATACATTTCAGTCCCGACGCTAACAGAGCCTGAATGCCATTGCAGATGGGGGAAGCCTTCGCCGTCAATGTCAATGACGGCCAGGTCGGAGCATTCGGAAACGCCGAGGATTTTGGCGTTGCGGGGGCGGTCTTCGCCGGGCAGGTAGACTTGCAGCAGGGCGGAGCCGGTGACGACGTGGTTGTTGGTGACGGCGATGCCGCTGGGGTCAATGATGAAGCCGGAGCCGGCACCGGCGACGTTTTGCACAGCCCCAAATTCGGGATGAATAAAGCTGCCCTGGGCGATGATTTGGACGACGGCGGAGCGCACGTCTTCAACGGTGTTGACGGCTCCGGAAACGGCCGTTACTGCCCCACCTTCCTTGCCCGACCCGCTATCCGTTTCCACCACGGTAGCCGGTTCTTCCGCCGCTTGGGTTGGTTCGGCGCTTTGCCCCAGCGGTGCCTGCACGCGGAAATCAAGTGTCTGGCTCAGTTCGTCATTGAGGTAGATGTCTACTTTGTAGGTTCCGGCCGGCCACGCCCCGGCGGTGTTGGCTGCCTCAAAAACCACATCCCCGCTGCCCGTCACCAGTTCGGTTTCGTTGAGCAGGTAGTTGGGCGCGGCGGCATCACCTACATTAACGGCCGTCCACACCGCCTTTACTTTTGTGTCATCCGGCGCATTTGCCAAATTCACAATGCTGTAGAATGTATCGGCCGGGTCAAAAACGGTTGTTGTCTGGGTGCCAGCTTTGTCACGGGATAAAGAAGTGCTTTGAATGTTAGCTGTACTGGCACTAAATTCGCAGCCAACTAAACCTAACAATGATAAAACAACAAAAAAGAGGAAAAAAGTGATCTTTCGCATGTTTGCTCCTTCAAAAATTTTTTGCCAGCATAGAAGCAAGGGATAGCAACGACAGACAGGCTCTATCAACTGGTCATCATAGATTGTGGCTAAAATAGGGGGATTCCGTTACGCGGAGTCAATCAAATCTTCTGTTGCAGATGAATAGGGGTTCCCTCCATCGGATATGAACTCACCCGTCCAAGACTGCCCCGTTTGGGTTTCTAAATGGGCAACCAAGTCGGCCAAATTGGCAAAATACTGCCGCTCGCGGGTTTCGGCACTTTGCAAACTGACCCGCCAAGGGGCGTTGGCATGTTCGCGCCACAAACGGAGTAAATAGGCATGGTAATTGGGTGAGTTACTGCTCATTATCTTTGTCCTTGCCAAGGCCGTTGCTGACCTTTGACTTGATGTGATAATAGCAGGCTATCCTTCAGAAACTCTTCAAAAAGGCTTCAGGGTGATTGGAGTTGGGGAAAATAGGAAGACTTCCGAGGTTGCCCAACCTGCGGTTGGCAAAACCTCGGAGGTCTGGGGAAGGGGGGAGAATTGGAAATTTTGGCTACTTGGACTTTTTGGGGGGAAGGGTGCGGACGAAATCGGCGCAAAGGTTGACCCAGTAGGTGAGTTCGTCGTCGCTTTCGATGCCTTCGGGAGCCACGTAGACATAGCCTTTCATCGGCCGACCGGTAAAGTCCATCGGGCGCACGTGGGGTTGGGTTAACGCTTGGGGCTGGTTGTCCGACCCCACCCGCGCCATCAGCGTGTCGTCTACCACGCCGCAAAACATGTAGTCACGCAGCATAAAGGCAATGCCGCCAAACATTTTCTTTTCCTCAGTGCCGGGGGTGTCGAGCAAAACGGTGCGGATGCGCTCCGCTAATCCTTCGTCATATGCCATTGTCTGTGCGTTTGCTGGGTTGCAAACCCAGTAGGCCGCTCCTTAAACGGCCGTTTAATCCCAAAACAAACCGAATCATACCGCTTTTGCGCCAAAAAACAAACATATGTTCTGTTTTTGCGGGGCGATTTTGTGGAATTGTCCATAATTTGCGGCAACCGTAAGGGGATAAGATAATGAACAGGGAGAACGATTGAACAGCTTGCTTAGGCAAAAGGAGGACAATGGCGCAATTAAAGCTGTTTTTGTTGGGCGGGGCGCGGCTGAAGCTAGACGGAGAGCCGCTCGTGGGTTTGGCTTCGCGCAAGGCCGAAGCACTGTTGATTTATCTGGCGTGTCAGCCGCAGCCGCAGCCGCGTGACCTGCTGGCAACCTTGCTGTGGGACGACCGGCCGCAGCAGCGGGCACTGGGCAATTTGAGCGTGCTGTTGAGCAGTTTACGCAAGCCATTGGGGAGCTTGCTGCTGAGTTCGCGCCAAACGGTGGGGTTGGACGAGGCCGGGGTGTGGGCAGATGCGCTGGTGCTGGCGCGGGCTGTGGGGGCGGTGGCGCACAAACCTTTGACGGGGGAAACGGCCGTTTCCCTGCAAACCACCCTCGCCCTTTACCACGGCGACTTTCTCACAGGTTTTTCCATCCGTGACGCATCCCAATTTGAAGAGTGGCAACTATTGGAGCAAGAGCGGCTGCACCGGCTGGCCGTAACAGGGTGGGAGCAGCTAACCACCTATTATTTGGAAAATCAGCAGTGGGCGGCCGGGATTGCCGCCGCGCAGCAGTTGCTGCGGCTAGACCCCCTGCGTGAGCGAGCGCAGCGGCAGTTGATGCAGCTTTTGGCTGGGGACGGGCAGCGTCACGCTGCCCTGGCGCAGTTTGACCAGTGCCGCCAACTGCTGGCCGATGAGCTGGGGGTGGAGCCGGAGGCGGAGACGGTGGCGTTGGCGGCGAGAATTCGGGCAGGGGAGCAGGGAGCAGGGGAGCAGGGGGACTTCCTCCCCTGCTCTCCCGCCCTCCTGCTCCCCCGCACAATTTACCGCGCTACTTACCCCCTTGTCGGACGAGATCGAACTGGCGCCATTGCGACGCGGTTACCGGAACCGGAATTGTCGGCTGTTAACGCCAAGCGTGCCGGTGGGCTAAAGACGCGGCTGGCATTGGTGTGGAAGCGGCGGTTTCAAATCTACGTTTTTCCCACGACGCATATTTGTCTTGGCTGGCTGAATTGGGTAGCGGGGCACTGCTGCCAACTACCATCGCCGATGCCGTTAGTTTATCGCTGGCGGGTACGGCCTCGCCCCAGGCGCAGCTTTTAGGCTATTTGCGGCAAAAACAACTGCTGCTGGTGTTAGACAATGCCGAACATTTGCTGGCAGAAACGGCCGTTATCCACCTATTGCAACAGCTTTTAACCCATGCCCCCGGTCTCAAGCTGCTGGTCACATCGCGGGAACGGCTGAATTTGCGCGGGGAATGGCTGCTGCCCGTGGAAGGGCTGCCCGTTCCCACGGCTGCACCCGGAGAAGAGACGTATGCAGCGGCGATATTGTTTGTGCAGTGCGCCCAGCGGGTGCGGCCAGAATTTCAGCTAACGGCGGCGAATCGGGAAGCGGTGTGGCGTATTTGCCAGCTTGTGGAGGGGGTTCCGCTGGGGCTCGAGCTGGCGGCGACGTGGCTGCGGCTGCTGTCGTGTGCGGAAATTGGGGATGAAATCGGCCGTTCTTATGACTTCCTCAGCGATGCCCCCCGCGCCGTGGCCGAACGGCACCAAAGTTTGCAGACTGTCTTTGCCTACTCCTGGAAGCTGCTGACGGCCAGTGAGCAGCAAGCGGTGGCGCGGTTGGCCGTCTTTCGCGGCGGGTTTAGCCGCGAGGCGGCGCAAACGGTGGCACAGGCCACGCTGCCGCTGCTGGCTTCGCTGGTGGACAAATCATTTTTGCGGGTGCGCCAGCCGGGGCGGTATGAAATGCACGCCATGCTGCGGCAATATGCGGCGGAGAAGCTGTCGCCAGCCGAGCAGGAACGGGTGCAGGATCGCCATGCGGCGTTTTATGCGGCGTTTTTGCAGCGATGGCTACAGCCGCTGCAAGGGGATAACCAGTTGGCGGCGCTGGATGGGATTCGGCTGGAGCTGGAGAATGTGCGGAGGGATGGCGTTGGGCGTTGGAACGGCCGTTACAGGTGGCCGCCCTCCCCAATTGGCAGTCGCTGGTGCAGGATATGAGTGACACGATGTTTTACTTTTTCACCATGCGAAGCTGGTTTGAAGAGGGGGCGCAACTGCTGGGACAGGTGGTGATGTGGCTGGGGCAATGGAGGGAAGAAACGGCCGTTTTGCGCTGGCGAATTCAAGCGCGGCATGGGTGGCTGCAATTTTTGTGCGGGCAGACGGTGCAGGGGGAGGAAACGCTGCGCCACAGCTTGACGCAGTTGGCTGGAGAGGAGGCAGAAACGATTTTTTGCCACAATTATTTGGGTGCGGCGGCGTTTTACCGGCAGGATGAGGCTGGGGCGTTGGGTCATTTGCAGGCGTTGGCGCTGGCGCAGCGGCTGGGCGACCCGTTGGGCGAGGCGATTGCGCTGGATATTATGGGGCGGGTGCAGATGTATCGGCAGGATTTTGATGCAGCGGAGTCGCTGCTGCAAGCCAGTTTGGCGCGTAAACGGCCGTTAGGCGACTGCTTTGGCATGGGGTTTTGCCAAAATTTGGGGGGCGCGGTGGCGCAGGCATCAGCAGCTGGAAACGGGCGCGATGGCTGGCGAAGAAAGTCACCCCTGCGTGAGGAAATGGGGGATCGGCGCGAATGGGGCTGTGTTTGGAAAAGCTGGGGGGATTTGGCATTATGGCGGGGGATTAAGGCAGTAGCGCAGTGGCTGTATGAACGGTGTGAGGCCATTTTAGCGAGATTGGCAATATGGAGGTGCCAACGGCCGTTCGCGCTAAAATACCAGCGTCTAATTTGTGATTGGTAGGGCAGCCTGTTCTCTCATTAATCACAAACTCTATTTTTTAAGCGTGAGCGGCAGGAAGTTTGCGCACCCGTTGACAACGGTGAGCCGCACGGGATGGTGGCGGGATGGTTTTGATAGAATTCATTGCTTACTGGCCTGTACCGTCACAGACCCCAAATCGTGAGTGCCCACGCCCAACCCGCTGCCGTTGATATTAGCATGACCGCCAGGAAGTCCCAAAAGAGCTGCTGGTTTGTGACGCAGTGACCTGTTCTGGCGTTTGTAGCGACCAGTTGATACTGCTGCCGCCGCTGTTGTACAGCGATAACACAGATGTGCCCATCGGCAGAGCAGGCTGATTGCCGTAGTTGCCGCAGCGTGGCCTGTGCCGCCACGCCGGTGCGAGCCGTATTTTGAAAGCGGTGCATTGGCCAGTTCATTTCCGCACCGTCGGGCAAATCCCTAAACGATGAGGCGTTGCTGGCAACTAGCCTTAAAATGCCATCGCCATCTACATCACCGACGGCGGGGTGTTGGAGCTGGAGGCCGTCGGCATAGTACAGCGGCAGCCCGTTGGGGAAAGCAGTGGTGGTTATTGCTGGCCGTTGCTGTCAATGATGGCGATAGACCAGCTTTGGGCGATAAAGATTTCCATTTTGCTGTCGTTGTCAATCGGCCAGTTACTAAAAGCTTTTTTCGACGTTGAAGGTAACGCCTCGGTGCTGCCACCAGTGGGGGGGTCATGGGGAAGCCGAAATCTGGCTGTTCCATCTTCATGCCAGGCGCGCAGGCTGGCTGTCCATGGGCGGCGACGATAATTTCTCCGGCCGTCTGTCCCTATAATGTCGCCAATCACCGGGAAGCTGGCACTGTGCCGCCCAATTGCCTGCCATCGCCCCAGCCAGCAAATCGTTGTCTCGGCGGTCAAAACCAAACAGGCGATAGCCATTGGCTGGGTGGCTGGGGCTAAAGGGTGTTGTAAAAAGCGCCTGTCCCCACAAAATCGCAAATCCCCATCACCGTCTACGTCATCAATCGCGGGCTAGATTGAATGGTTTCCAGCATGTAGCGGGGGAAACCGGGCAGCAACTTACCAAAGCGGTCAACGGCATAGAGGCTGCCGCCACAGTAATCGCTGGCCCATCCGGCCGGCAGCACATAGGGGCAGCTCCAGTTGAGGCTGCCGCCGGGGTAACTATTGCCAAAATACCCTTCATCGGTGCCAATCACGATGTCGAGATAGCCATCTTGATCCAGATCGGCCAGGGCAGGGGAACTCCAGATGGTGTCGGCTACCCGTCCCACCAGAATATCCCAGCCAAAACGGGAATGGTGGGCGCTGGTAATGGGAAAACCTGCAACAAGGGAACCGTTATGATGTAGGGCATAAAGCCCCTTATCAAAGCTGCCAAACACGATTTCCATGTCCCCGTCCTGGTCAAGATCGCCCAAAGCCGGGGTGCTGTACACGGTGTCGGTACAGCCCAGAGGGGCGACAGCTTCATCGCGGGTGCGGAACGGCCAGCCAGATTTGACCTGCCCATTATGTTCCAAAACGATCACGCCGCCCTGGGTACACTTGCTGCTGTTGATGGTGCCTGCCCCAATGACAATCTCCATCTGCCCATCGCCGTCAATGTCGGCAACGGCCGGGGAGGAATTGATTTCGTGGCTGTTGCCGCTCATGCCAAATGGCCCAGCAATATCCACATCCCACAGCAAGGAACCGCTGCTGCCTCCATCCTGAAACGCCATGACGTGGCCGTTGCTGGTAGCAATCACAATGTCGTTGCGCCCATCGCCGGTAATGTCGGCGATGACAGGGGAAGCGCGGTGGCAGTCGCTGTGGCTGCCGCAGCTTTGCGAAGGCAGGTTGTCTTGCCGCCAGCGGGGTGACACAATGCCGTTGCTGGCTTGCGTTTTGTTGGTGAGAAGGAGTAGGGGGAGGACAAGAACCAGAAGTAGCCAGGGTAAATAAGACCGGGGATTAACTATTTTCATTTGCACATTACTCTTTCTAATTATTACAACCAATCCGTTACAAAAAGACAGGGGGACATGGCTCACTGGACTACAAATACGTTTTGGCTCGCCGTCCCTTAATCGCTGTCAGGATACGCTGATGATGCCATACAATAAATGGCGAATTGCTCCTACAGTATAGGATATTAGTATGAGATGGGGCTTACGGTTGGACTTACCGGGGGTGATTATGAGAGGATTCTTTGGTAAACGGCAAGGATGTGGGGCCAGCTATAGGTGTGGGTGGTGAATAAACGGCCGTTTTCCCCCAACCTTTGCCGCAGTTCAGGCGAGCTTAGTAGACGATCAAGCGTGGCGTTAAATTCGTCCTGGTTGTGGTAATAGAGACCACCGTTGCTTTGGCGCACCTGCTGTTTGGTGACGGCACAACGGCCGTTAACCAAAACGGCCGTTCCCAGCAGCCATGCTTCCAAAATGATGATGGACAAACTTTCAAACAGCGACGGCATGACGACAACCGTGGCTGCCTGAAGCCCGTCAAATTTGTCCTGCTCGGAAACAAAGCCAATGGGGATGACGTCGGGATGGTTGGGGAGGGGGAACTGGGGTTGACCCGTCAGGACGAGTTTAAGCGGTTGATTGGGGTGTTGTTGGCGGTAATTGAGAAAGTAGGTGATGAGTTCCGGCACGTTTTTGGCTTCGGCCAGCCGGCCGCCATAAAACAGAAACGGCTCATGCAGGTTGTACTTTTGCCGGAAGCGGTCAGCGGAAACGTCGGCGGGTGGGACAAGACCGAGGGCGGCGATGTGGTGGGAAACGGCCGTTCCAGTCACCCTTTCCACCAATTCCTGCTCGGCGCGGGTTAGATAAACAATATGGCGCGGCAGGTGGAAGAGGGCGCGGAAAGCATCGAGGTAAAGAAACGGCTCGTCGTGGGCTGTGGGAACCAAAATCGCTTTGTCGGCTACCAGTGGCAGACCAAAGAAAGTGGTGGCGTAGACATAGGTGAAAAAGAGAAAGTGGTCGTATTGGCTGGCGTGCTGCTGGATATGGCGCAGCAGCGGGGTGGAAAAAGGGCCTTCGCGTTGAATCCACGCCATTTGTTCGGCCAAGGTAGGGTTGGAAAGTAAAAACAGCCCCGTTTGCTGCTGTGATTGCTGCCAGTTACGCGGGATGTCCACGGGAAAGCGGTGGATGGTGACACCGTTTAGCTCGAATTCCCCGGCGGGATAGCTGTTGGCCCAGGTTGTGTAGTCATGGGCGCAGGTAGTTAACACGTGGACTTCGGCCAGTGCTGTAAGCTGCTCGGCCAGTTGGCGGGCGGCACTTTCGGAGCCGCCGTGAATGTCGGGGCCGTAGCGTTGAACGACAAGGGCAAGACGAGGCATGGGGATTATACGTTTGCGGGCAGGACTGTTTTAGGGGATTGGAGATTGGAGATTGGAGATTGTGAACCTTCAACAATCCCCAATCTCCAATCCCTAATCTCCTGTTGGCAAATGCCCATTTGTGACCTCGTGTTGGATTTTCCGCAAAAACGACTGCAGATTTTGCTCCAGGCTGGCGGAGGTGTATTGCTGTGCCCAGGAAACGGCCGTTTCTTTCATCGCCTGGTACCGTTGCGGGTCATCCAGCAGTGCCAACACCTCGGCAGCAGCGGCGGCGGGGTCGGCCTTGTCAAAGACGATACCGGCCGGGCCAGCGACTTCGGGCATGGGGGGGGCTAGATGAACGGCCGTTGGCACGCCAAAGAAAAGCGATTCAGCAATCGGTACGCAAAAGCTTTCCCACTCCGAGGTCACAAATAGCAGCCTGGCGTTGGCAAACAGTGCCGCTAGCACCGCCGGGTTGTTTACCTGCCCGGTAAACATCACCCGCTTTTCCACCCCCTTGGCTGCCACCAACTGGTCAATTTGCCGCTGGTACTTGGGGGTTTGGTCACGATTACCCACAATCACCAGCACCGTATCGGGTCGCTGCTTGTTGATTTCGGCGAAAACTTCCACCAGAGCCAGGACATCCTTTTGTGGCACAATGCGTCCCACCAGCAGAAAATAATCCAGCTTGGCTAAATCAGCCGCCAGTTGAGCATCAGCCACGCCGTCGGTAAAGTGGGAAGTGTCAATGCAGTAAAAAATCTTGTTGATTTTTTCCGGCGGGTAGCCCATAGATTGTAGCTCTTGGCGCATGTATTCGGTGTGGATGATGTATTGGTCAAATTTATCACGCAGCAACGGGCGCAGTTCGATCCCTTTTTGCGTCAAATATTCCAAATGGGCGTTTTGGCCGCGAAAGAGGTGGGGTGGGCAGATGCCGTGATAATCCATAATTTTGAATTCACGGCTGGCGAGGGCAATTTCCACGTTTTCGCTGTAGAGGGTGTAGTGGAACCAGAGAATGCCATCGCCATTGTCCTGGTAAAATTGGGATTTCTGTGCGATTGCTCCATATTGCGGGGCGATGTTGTCGGCGTAAATTGTCACTCTGGCACCCCACTGGCGCAGGATACGGGCGGTGGAAATGGCGTAGTTGCTAATGGCATCGCCGGGGGTTAGCCCAGCGGTCATGATGCTTACTTTGAGCGGGTTTGTCATAGAAATTTTGAATAGGACGCAGATTTACCTGATTTGCCTGATTTTTTATCAGGTATATCAGGTAAATCTGCGTCCCATATCTTCTTCTAGCTGGGCGAAGATGCGGCGGAAGGTGGCGATGATGTGGGGCCATTGGAAGTGAGCGAGGACGTAGCGCCGCCCTTGTTGGCCGAGCGTAACGGCCGTTTCTCGTTCCGCCAGCAAATAATCAAGCGTTGCCGCAAATTCGTCGTAATTGGTGAAATAAAGGCCGCCATTGGCGCGTTGGCAATGCTCCTTCATCACGGTGCAGTGACCGTGCACCAGCACCGGCGTTTCCGTTAGCCAGCTTTCCATGATGACGCGGGAAAAGCTTTCGTGAACCGAGGGCTGGCAAAAAACGGTGGCGGCGGCAAAGGCATCCCACCGCGCTTGCTCAGACACATACCCCAGGTCAATGACGCTGCTCTGCGCGGTGGGCGGCACGGCAATATCGCCGGAGCCAATGAGGACGAGGTTGACAGAACGGCCGTTTTCCTGCTGATACCGCGCCCAATAATCGAGCAAGAGGGGGGTGTTTTTACTGATTTCGCGGCGGCCGGCGTAGAGGATAAACGGCCGTTTATCCCTCATCTGCTCCCCAAACTGCTGCCAAAATCGCGCCGCGCTGGCCTCCACATCGGTATCAATGCCGCCCCCCACCACCTGCCGAATTTGCCCGTTGTGGTCGGGGAAAAAGGTGTCGGCCAGCTTCGCCTCGGCCTCGGTAAAAAAGAGCAGCCCTTTCACCTGCTGTAGCGGCTCACGGTACCCCGCCAGCCGCAAATAAGGCTCGTCATGGAGACAGGGAATCATCAGCGACCGTTCTGGAGCGATGGCCGCGCCGTAGACGGTGGTGGCAAACATGTAGGGGATAAAGATAAACAGATGCCGCTTCTGCTGCTGCCGCATGTAGTCATAGAGTGCCGGAGCCTTGATCATTTCCGCCAGAAAGGTGCGCTCTTGCTCGGCGGTGATGGGCAGCTTGTGGATGAGCCGCCAGTTGACGGCATCAAACGCCGCTTTGTCGCGGGGCTGCACGGGGAAACGGCGCACGGGTATGCCCTGCACCAACTCCACGCCGGGGCGATGGTGGTTGTGGCTCCAATCGCTGTAGAGGTCGCGGGCGCAGGTGGTGAGGATTTCAACGGGGATTCCGGCGGCGTGGAGATGAACGGCCGTTTGTCGCGTCTGTGCCTCCGCCCCCCCCGGCACATTTTCCCCATACCACGGGGTCACAAAAGCAATGGTGTGCATGAAGTTGGTGGCTAGTGGCTAGTAGCTAGTGGCTAGTATGCAACTTGCCACTTGTTACTTGCCACTTTCTTCCTCCCGCTTTTCCAGTTCCTCCGCCAAAATATTGAGCGCCTGAAGCAGGTGGTGGTTC
Source organism: Ardenticatenaceae bacterium (assembly GCA_020634215.1). GTDB lineage: Bacteria > Chloroflexota > Anaerolineae > Promineifilales > Promineifilaceae > JACKCD01. The sequence goes on from JACKCD010000041.1 coordinate 42,048, forward strand.
ATCTGTATCTGGTTGGCGGCAAGCTGGTTGACATAAAAGATGACCAACTCGTGCAGCTTGTGGCGAATGGTTTGCAGCAGCGGGCCAATGACCGGCACCGCGATGCGGCTGACGTTCACCGGCACCTGAATTTGGTCATAAACCAGCCCGGCCTGGTAAAGATGTTCGTAAAAATCGGCGGGTAAATGCTTTCCGGCAATGCGAATGGGCGAACGGCCGTCTGGCGCAGTTGCCAGCCGCTTTTCCAAAATCTGCTGCCGAATCTGCTGCATAATTTCTTCAATATTTACCTCTGCCGAGGTGGTTGTGTCACTCATGAGTTATCCTGAAAATGTCCATTTATGTTCTTTTGCTTTGCTATTGTCCCAGCTTTAGGCTGTTTTGAAAAGTCAGCCGTTTTCACGTTCTATTGACCCCGCCAATGCATCCAGTGCTTGCAGCAGCGATTCGTTGGCCTTGGTTTGGGCTTCGGCCAAGCGGCTGACGTAATAGACAGCGAGCTTGTGGGGAACGAGTTTGAGGCGGGTAAGCAGCGGCAGTGCCACGGGCTGCACCTGCAAGCGGGGCTGGAATTTGGCATGGGCAGCGGCCTGCTGCATATGGTCATAAAAAGCAGGTGGCAAGGAACCGCTGCTGGCAACCAACGCCTGCCCCACCGGCGGCAGCTTGGCTGCCTGTTCGGTGATGATTTGTGCGGTATGGGTGATTAGATCGGTTGCTTGTGAGTCTGTCATCAGTCATGAGATTAGAGATTGGAGATTAGAGATTGCAAACCTTCATCAATCTCCATTCTCCAATCCCCAATCACTTCAATATTGCCAACGGCAAATGCCATTCCTGCGGCAGCACTTGCTGCGGCTTGTGGTCGTAAACGGTTTCCAGGCTGGCGGTGGTAATATCCAGGGTAGAGAGGGTGGGGGTGAACCCTTGCGCTTGCAGCCAGGCCGGGTCGCCAATCCAGACGACAGAACGGCCGTTTTCCAACCACCCCAACATCGCCTCTCTTAACGCCACCTCATCCACCGCCGCCCAGTCGCGCAACTTGATCACGTCCCGTTGGTAGAGAAAGCGTAGCGGCGTACCCAGTGTGTCGCCAGGGCCAATCGGGTTTTGTTCGTTAAAAATGATGACGGCATCGGCCGGAAACTGCGCCGCCAGACTGTCCATTTGCGGAATTAGCCCGGCCAAATCCACCTGGCTGATAAACCCCCGCGCCGACCAGCCCAGCCCACCCAGCCACGCCAGCGTCAGCACGGCGGCCAACGCCAGCCCCAGTTTGCCCTGCTGCTGCGCCAGCCACCCTAGCAAAATGGCCGTTCCCACCACCAGCAGCGGCATGGTGGCCGCCAAATAGCGGCGCATGGTGTAGATTTGGTGCGGGTTGGAGCGGATGTTCCACAGGTAGAGGGCGGAGAAAAGAAGACAGATGGCAAGCAAAACGGCCGTTTTCCGCTCCACCCGCCACACCATCAACGCCACGCCCAACGCCCCCAACCACACGCCCAGCGGTGACAAATACCAGCCAATTCGCCGCAAATTTTCGTGGTCATACCAGGGCACCTGGCTTTGGCTGTAGGGGTCGTCAAAAATAAAAACGGAGCCAGCGGCGGGGCGGATAAACCAAAGGTAGACGGTGGCGAGCAGGATGAGGGCAACAAGGACAAGGCGTAACGGCCGTTCCCACTGCGCCAACTGCCCCACATGGTGGCGATAGCGGCTCAAAATAAGCAAAATGCCAATCCCCAGCAGCCCGCCCAGCAGCGGAATTTGCCAATAAATTTGCAGCAGCAGCAGGCCAAAGCCAAACAGTTCGTAAAAATAGGGGGCGCTTTGCCAGGCACCGTGGAGAAACGAGTAGCCGATTTGGGCCACCAGCGGCAGGAAAAACCAGAGATAGTTGCGCCAGGAACGGCCGTTTGCCCACAGCCACAGCCACAGCAGCACCAGCACCGGCAGCATAAACACGGCATCAATCCGTAGCAGGAACGATTGTCCCAGCGCCAGCCCTCCCAGCAGCCCCCACAGCCGGTTGTCGCGCCGCCCGGCCAGCCAGCCGCCCACCCCCCACAGCCCCGCCCACAGCAAAAATTGGGCAAAGGTTTCGCTGACGGGGTAGCGGGCAAACCAGATTTGCAGGGCGTTGAGGGTGAGACCAGCGAGAGCGAGAACGGCCGTTTGCCACCCGGCAAATTGGCGCACCGTCAGATAAACGGCCACTGCCCCCAGCAGCGCCCACACCCCCGGCAGCATCAGCTCGGCCCACACCCCGCCCAGGCTGTAGGCAATCGCCAGCCAGACGGGGTGGGTGGGATAGAACTGCGGCGTGATGTGGCCGGGTTGGGCAGGGCCGGTGAGATAGAAGGCGGGCAGGTAGTAGGCGGTGGCGGCGGCGTTGTTGATGGGTCGAAAAACGGCCGTTTGCAGCGATTCCGGCAGCGCGGCCAAAAAGTCATCTTCGATGATCAGGCCCCCATTTTGCGCGATTTCGGCCCCCAAATTGATGTAGACTCCGGCATCGGCCGCGCCGAGGATGAATTCGTGGGGGCGGAGGAAGAGATAGAGGGCGAGGGGGAGCCAGAGGAGGAGGAGGAGAGATTGGGGATTGGAGATTGGGGATTGGAGATTGGGAGGTGGGGTGTGGGGTGTAGGGTGCGGGGTGCGAGGTGCAGTGAGCCAAAAAGCGGTGGTGAGTAGGAGCCAGAGAATGGTGAGAACAGGTAGGGAGAAAAGGCCGAATTGGGCAAGGAGAAGAGCCAGGGTACCAGTGAGGGTGATGCCAACAATGAGGCTTGCCATCAGTTGCTCTAGGAAGTCGCCGTCAAAGTTGGGGAAGCGACGGACGATGAGCCAGCCGGGTAGGGTAGCAGCAGTAAAGATGAGGAGCAGGGCGAGAGAGCTAGGCATATTTTTGTCGCAGGTTGGTTAGGGTGTGGCGGATGACTTGGGTATATTGGGCGGCGACGGCGGCGGGGTGGTGGTGGGTGGTGACGTAGGAAACGGCCGTTTTTTCCACCCGTTCCCGCAGTTCCGCCGATTGCGCCAGTTGTAGCATGGTTGCAACCAAGGCAGATTCATCCAGCGGTGGCAGCTTGAAGCAGCCATCGTCAGGCAGTTCGGCGTACCAACCGTGGTCAAAGACAATGGTCGGTTTGCCTGCCGCCAGTGCCCGCAGTGCCACCGCCGACGTTTCCCCCAGCGTGGGGTGGCGCAAATTGATGACAATATCGGCCGTTTGCAGGTAATCTACAAACGTCTGTAGCGTGGCGGTGTAGCCAATGTGCCGGACGTGGTTTTGCAAACCGGCGGCAATCAAATCCGCCAGGGATACGTCTGGCAGCACCTCGCCCACAATGAGATAAACGGCATTGGGTACCTGTGCTACCACCTGCTTAAACGCCCGCAGCGACAGTTCAAACTGCCGCGCCTGGTTGATTTGCCCAAAGCTGCCAAAAACGATGGCTTCATCGGCAATGCCCAGTTCGGCGCGGCGCGATTGGGCGGGATGCGGGGTGATGAGGGCGGGAATGTGGTGGCTGGGGTGGCCTTCGTTTGCCAGCAACTGCTGCACGTAGCGGCTGTGGACGATGGTGCCCAGGCTGAGGTTGAGGAGACGTTGGTTTAACGGCCGTTCCACCACCATATTTTTGGCCTGCCCCGTGCGAATTTGCCGCGCCAAATTCGCCCCCGCTTGCCCATACGCATACGTCAGTTCGCGCACATACCCGGCCACATTGCCCTGCCCCGCCGTGTGGTGCGCCAGAAAGTGGTGCAAAAAATAGTCATGAAGGACAACGAGACCGGGGTAACGGCAAAACATCTCATAATACGCCGCATGATTGTCGCTGTTGCCCATTTGGTGTAGCGCCACATCAAACTGCCACCGCTGCGCTGGGTAGCTGCTAAGGGGGCGCACGTCAAATTGGGTAGCCAGAGAAGCATCTATTTGCGTGGGGCTGGGGGTAAACAGGGTAAGCTGAAGGTGCTGCGCCAGATGGGGCAGCAGTTCGGCACTGTAGTCGGCAATGCCGCTGCGGGCAGGGGGAAGGGGGCTGAAATAAGCGACGCGCAGCAATGGTTACTTGTCCGCAGATTGACTTTCCAGCGCAGTGAGCCGTTGGTCTAGCTCGGTTAACTGGCGGTTAAGCTGGGTCAGCAGGGCAGTGATTTCGGCCAAATCGTGGCTGTGCTGGGTTTGCTGGCGGTCTTGGGCAATTAAACGGCCGTTTTGCTCGCCAAACCGTTCCGCCACCAGCCGGTTAAACTGGTTTTGCTGCGCCAGCAGGGGACGCACATACCATTTGGTGGCAATGCTGTTCCAACCGCTGCGAAACCGGGCAAGTAGGGAGCCGATGAGGGGGGTGGTTGAGGTAAACGGCCGTTCCACCACCTCCGCCTCTGCCATCATCCAATCCTGTTCAACCTGTTCCTGCTTCTCGCTCATAACCATTCACTCCAACCGCCAAGCTTACCACGTTTTACCTTGAAGGCAGAAATCTGTCGTTCATGTGATGCAAAGAGAGTTTCACGCAAAGGCGCAAAGACGCAAAGAAAAACGTCCACGTTTGTCCGCGCTCCATACCCTATCAAACCACGCCATCCTGGCGCAACTGGGCAATGTCGGCTTCCGATTTGCCCAGCAGGGTGCGGAGAATTTCGTCGGTGTGCTGGCCGAGCGAGGGCGGCGGGGCGAAGGTTTCTTCGTGGGTGCGGGAGAGTTTGATGGGGTTGCCGGGGATTTTAAACGTCCCGCCGGCCAGATGTTCCACCTCGACGACCATATTCCGCGCCAGCACCTGCTCATCGGTTAACGCTTCGGCCAGGTTATTGACGGGGGCGCAGGGGACACGAACGGCCGTTAATCGCTCCAGCCAATAATCGCGCCGGTTGGTTTGAAAGAGGGTGGCTAAACGGCCGTTGATTTCCACCCGATTCTGCAGCCGCCCCGCCCGGCTCCGATTCTCCTCCGAGTCCAGTTCTGGCACATCCACCACCGACATCAGTGCTGCCCACGACTCATCGGCAATAATCGTCAAAATCAGATAGCCATCCTGCGTTGGGTACGCATTGTACGGCACATGGTTTAGATGCTCATTGCCCACCATCGGCGGCAGCGTACCCGATAAAAGCTGCATCGTCGCCATATAGGTCAGCATACTAATTTGCCCGTCCAGCATCGAAATATCCACGTGTTGCCCCAGCCCCGTTTGCTGCCGCGCCAGCAGTGCCGCCAAAATGCCAATCACCCCCATCAACCCGCCGCCCAAATCCCCCACCAGCAGCCCAGCGCGAGTGGGCGGACCCCCAAGCTGCCCCGTCACGCTCATGCCGCCGCTCATTGCCTGCGCCACCATGTCAAATGCTGGGCGATCTCGCTTGGGGCCGCTTTCGCCAAAACCAGTGATGGTGCAGGTGACAATGCGCGGATTGACAGCGGCCAAATGGTCATAATCGAGCTGGAGCCGTGTCATCACCCCGGCGCTAAAGTTATTGAGCACAATGTCGGCGTGACGCACTAGATCATAGAAGATTTGTCTGCCGGCTGACTGCTTCAAATCCAGCGTCATGCTTTTTTTATTGCGGTTTAGGGTGAGAAAATAGGCACCCATCCCCTGGTGGCTGTGTTGTGGGTCATTGGCCAAAAGCTGCCGCGTCGCTTCCCCCCGTCCCAGCGGCTCAATTTTAATCGTCTCCACCCCCAAATCAGCCAGCATCATCCCGGCATAGGGGCCGCTGACGATGTGGGTCAAATCGAGCATTCGGTATCCGCTAAGTGCTTTCATTTAAAATGCAGGCTAGTCTAGTGCGCGAATCGCTGCTTACCTGCCATCAATTTTTGCCCACGCCACAGGGAAATATGTTGCTGCTTTGTTTTTCAAACCAACATCAATGTTTTGCGGCAATGATTCTAGTTTGAACTTGGGTGAAACCCAATCAGCAGCTTCTACCATAGGGTAATATTTTAGTTGTCCCCCTGATAAACCATACCACTCAACAAGCGTATGATCATCTTGCTTGCCAATTAGTCTTCTCCCCTCAACATGCCATTGTAAATTGGCAGGATCTGGCAAATGGGATGGGTATTGGAAAAGTTGGTATTCGATTGTTTTGGGGTTCCATTGGAGCACAAGATAAATACTTTTGTTTGTGATGATGTTTCCGCCATTTTCGGTACTGGCACTATCGTGCCAAGCTGCGATAGTATTCAAAACAGCATGACCAGCCGCCTGTGGATAATCCATGTAGGTTTCTTGTGTAATGCCTTGCTGCTTAATTGCATCCCATAGCTCACCAGCCGCATTGGTTACTTCAATTGTAACAATGTGTTTACGTTCGACAGTAGATAATAGCCCACGCATTTTACAATCTACGCCATAAAATAGCCCCGAATTATTAGAGACTGCCAAAAGCACATCATAGATATATTTGTTTTCGCTGGCGTAACCCCCAAAGGCAGCTTCTACGGCTCTTTCAAAGTCTCGCCACCCGGGCAATGTACCTTTGGCTTCCATGCCTGACCCATCTTGGTAAGTACTTAGAATGAGTCGCAACCTTTCAAACTCTGATTCTGTGGGGAGCCTTTCAATTAATGGTGTAAGCATGAGTTTATTTCCCAGGATTTTGATCATTCCAATCCAGTTCCATTTCATCTTTCAGTAAGCTATCTGTTGACACATTAAAAAATCTGGAAACTTTCAGAACCAATCCTACGGTGGGCGTTTTATGTCCATATTCAATCTCGCTTAAATAACTATGGCTCGTATAACCAAATTCTTGAGCCAATTGCAGCAGCGTGATTTTATGTTTATTTCTTAGTACGCGAAGTTTTTCACCAAAACGATTCATAATTTGTTTGGGGGTCTGCTTTTCTAAAGGAGCAAATTGCATATTGCACAGAATGATAGGCCATGATAGAATGTCGCTATTGGCGACATTATGCGTTTTGGTTTGGTGTGCACATATGTCTCATAATAGTAAATCAGAATACAAAATGATAAACAGCCCATTCAAATGGGTTGGCGGAAAATCAAGATTGAGAAAGCAAATTATCCCTTTAATTCCTGCTCATACTTGTTATGTAGAACTTTTTGCGGGAGCAGCTTGGGTTTTATTTGGTAAGCAGCCAAGCGAAGTTGAGGTAATCAATGATATTGACCAAGAATTAATCACCTTTTTTAAAGTTGTCAAAAATAAACCAGATGAACTGATTAAAAGTTTTGAATGGGAATTAGTATCAAGAGCGGAGTTTGAGAGACTAGCATCACTAGACATAAATCAGCTCAATGATATTCAACGGGCACACCGTTTTTTTTACATCATTATGGCGGGCTGGGGAGGGGAGCTAAATTATCCTCGATTCGCAACTAGCATTACTGATGGTGGTCATGGAAACCGTCTCTTTGGTGCACTAAAAACGTTGCGTAAGCGAATTGAACCCGTCTACAAGCGGTTAAGCACAGTCATTATTGAAAACCTTGATTGGATAGACTGCCTAGAACGTTATGATAATGTCAAAACCGTAATGTATATTGACCCTCCATATCCTAAAAATGGGGTTAATTATAAACACAATATGAAATCATGGGAAGAACATGAACATCTTGCTGAACGATTAAGTAGGACAAAATGTCGGTGGCTTTTATCATCATACGATAGTGAGGAGGTGAGAAGGCTCTATCAAGATTATTATGTGGTTCCGATTTCCTCATATTCAGGTATGGCAACTAGAAAAGCTAATGACAAAAGAGTAATGAATCGTGAAGTCGTTATCATGAATTTTGAGCCTCAAGGTAAACAACTTTTTACAAATGGCAAAGAACGGCTTGATGAACCGTTGAAGGTATTTCAGAAAGGTTTTGACTTTCTAAATGCATGAAAGTGCTTTGGTTATAGACATGAAAAAAGGGCCGTCGGCCCTTTTTATTTTCAAATAGCTTTTGGGTAAAAGCGAATTATGATATTGTTTGATGATTAAAGGTGGGCGCGCGGGGACTCGAACCCAGGACCTCACGGATGTGAACCGTGCGCTCTAACCAGCTGAGCTACGCGCCCAAGGTTGCCAGCATTATAACAAGCATGGTGTTGGCTGGCAACGGGATTTTACAGGTTTTTTGCCGCAGCCAATGCCACGGCAACGGTGGCGGCAATACGGCCGTTATTTTGCAAAAGGGCGGTGTTGGCCTGCAAACTCCGGCCGTTTGTCAATTCCACCACGCGGCGCAGCAGCCACGGGGTTGCCGCCGGGCCGTGAATGCCATGTTCATCTGCTTCACGGGTGGCCTGGGCAATGGCCGCTTCCGCTTCGTCCTCGCCCATGGCCGCTTCAGCTGGGGCGGGGGCGGTGATGAGCGTGCCGCTTTGCAGCCCGAGTTCCCGACGGGCGATGATAAGGGCGGCGGCTTCGGCGGGGGTGTCGAGCCGGGCATCTACGGCAAGGCCGCTGCTGCGGGAGAAAAAGGCAGGGAGTTCGTCCGTTTGGTAGCCGATGACGGCCACGCCATTGGTTTCCAGCACTTCGCGGGTGGCGGGCAGGTCCAAAATGGATTTGGCACCGCTGCTGACGACAGTAACAGGGGTGCGCCCCAGTTCAGACAAATCGGCACTGACATCAAAGGGGTGGCCGCGATGCACACCGCCAATGCCGCCGGTGGCAAACAGTTCGATGCCCGCCAAATGGGCTACAATCATGGTTCCGGCTACAGTCGTTGCCCCATCTTCGCCTCTGGCTAACACCAGCGGCAGGTCGCGGCGGCTGCATTTGCGGACATAGGCGTTGGCATCGGGGCGGGTGGCAAGGTATTCAAGCTGGTCGCGGTTGAGGCCGACGTGGAGTTGGCCGCGAATAATGGCGATGGTGGCGGGGATGGCTCCGCCGGCACGAACGGCCGTTTCCATGGAAACGGCCGTTTCGACATTCGATGGATACGGCAGCCCGTGGGTAATGACGGTGCTTTCCAGGGCCACAAGCGGCTCGCCGTTTGTTAGTGCCGCCTGAACTTCGGGGTGAAAATGTAACAAATGATTCATGCTGCTAATGATCCCCCACTTTTGCTTGGTGGGCAACTATGCAGAT
>JACKCD010000042.1 GCA_020634215.1 Ardenticatenaceae bacterium
GCAGCGGCTTCAGCCACTCATATGATTCCATATCACCATTGGCAAACACAAAAATAGCCACAATTCTCTCCAATTCGGCAAAATCAAAGCCAGAACAGTATCACAAAACCCCACTCGCGGGCGACAAAACTTGTCATTTGTCCACACTCCCCTATCATTCAGCCTTATGGCTGAAACGAACACACAACCAGATTTTTTAACGGAACTTGGGCGGGAATTAACGGCCGTTTGGACCACCCTCCGCGCCGAAAGCCAGCAAATGGGGGTTGCCATCCGCAACCAACTGCGCCAAGCGCGGGGGGCCAAGCTCGACTACATCATCATGCCCCTCGGCGGCAGCCTGCCCGAACGCGCCGACCCGCCGCGTGGTTTTATCGAGCGGCAGCTTCCGCTACCCCCCGCCCCCCTCAGCCTGGAGCAGCTTAACCGGCGGCTGCAGGCCGTTGCCGATGCCGATAATGTCAAGGGCGTACTATTTTTATTTCGCGGTTTTCAACTGGGATTGGCGCAACTGCAAAACTTCCGCCGCGCCATCGAGCGACTACGCGCAACTGGCAAGGAAGTGATTGTCTTTACCCCCTACCTCAATCTGCCCCACTACTACGCTGCCAGCGCCGCCAGCAAAATCATCGTGCCGCCCAGCGCCCAGTTTGACGTGCTGGGGCTGCAGAGCGAGGTCTCTTTTTACAAAGACGCACTGGCTCGCATTGGGGTCGAGGTGGACGTGGTGCAAATTTCCCCCTTCAAAACGGCGTTTGACTCGTTTGGAAAGTCGGAAATGACCCCCGAATTCAAGGCACAGGTGGATTGGCTGCTGGATGACCAGTTCGCCATGCTGACCAGCGACATGGCGGCGGATCGCGGGCTGGAACTGGCCGAACTACAGCAGTGGATTGATCGCGCCCCGCTGACGGCAGCGGCAGCGTTAGCGGCGGGGCTGGTGGACGCAGTGGCGTATGAGGATGAACTGGCGGCGGCACTGTTTGTAGCCGAGGAAGAAAAAGAGGAAGCTCCCGGCGATGAACCCGACGACGAGGAAGCTAAAAATCAGGCCAAGCTGCTTCCCTGGGACGAAGCCGCGCCGCTGCTGACGGAAAAATGGCGCAAACCGAGCCAAAAACTCATTGGCGTGGTTAGTCTGGAAGGGGTGATTACGATGGGGCCAAGCCGCCAGCCGCCGCTTGATTTGCCCATCCCGTTTTTGGGCGGCGAATCGGCGGGGGAGGCAACGCTGGTGCAACTGCTGCGGCAGGCGGAGCAAATGGACAATTTGGCGGCGCTGATTTTGCATGTAGACAGCGGCGGCGGCTCGGCACTGGCCTCCGATTTGATTGGGCGTGAGGTAAAGCGCGTGGCACAAAAAATCCCGGTGCTAGCCTACATGGGCAACGCGGCCGCATCTGGCGGCTACTATGTCAGCGCCCCGGCCAGCCACATCATGAGCCAGCGTGGGACGATGACGGGTTCGATTGGGGTGATTATGGCGCGACCCAGCACCGGTGGGCTGTATGAGAAGCTGTCGGTGAACCGGGTGACGGTGAAGCGAGGGGAGCGGGCCGACCTCTATAGCGATGTGGCTCCGATGACGGCGGAGGAGCGGCAGGTGTTTTGGGATGGCATCATGGAGAATTACAACCAGTTTAAGCAGGAGGTGGCAAACGGCCGTTCGCTCCCCTTTGACGAACTCGACCCCATTTGCGAAGGGCGGGTGTGGACGGGGCGGCAGGCACGGGAACGCAAGCTAGTAGACAGCCACGGCGACTTTGTGGATGCCATCCACCAGGCGGCGGAACTGGCCGGGCTGCCCCACGACAACGGCCAGCGGCTGCGGGTGGTCAACTTGTGGCCGGAGCGCGACGGCTATTTGCCGCCCAAGCCGTTTGCGGCGGCAGAAGAAATCGGCCGTTGGGTCTTTGGCGAACGGCTGCGCGACCTCAGCGGCCAGCCACTATTTTTGCTGCCCTTCCAAGTGCAATTATGGTAGCGATTGAGACAACGGGTTTGGGTAAGCGGTATGGGGCAGTAACGGCCGTTTCCGACCTCTCCCTCCACGTCACACGGGGCGAAATCTACGCCTTTTTGGGGCTAAACGGCGCGGGCAAAACCACCACCATTCGCATGTTGCTGGGGATGATTAAACCCACCGCCGGGGAAGCCAAAGTGCTGGGAATGCCCATTCAGCGCGGCCGCCCCCAGCCCTGGCACAGCGTTGGCTACCTTGTGGAAGCCCCCTACGCCTACCCCGAACTGAGCGTGCGCGAAAATCTGGAGCTGGTGCGGCGGTTGCGCCCCGGCACTGACCGCCAAGCCATTGACCGCATCATTGAGCAGTTGGGGCTAACCAGCTACGCCACGCGGCGAGCGGATACGCTGTCGCAGGGGAACAAGCAGCGGTTGGGGCTGGCGAAAGCAATGCTCCACCAGCCGGCACTGTTGATTTTGGATGAACCGGCCAATGGGCTTGACCCGGCCGGCATTGTGGAGATTCGCAACCTGCTGACGCAATTGGCGCAGGAGCAGGGTGTCACCATTTTTATGTCCAGCCACCTGCTGGCTGAGGTGGCGCGGTTGGCGCACCGCATCGGCATCATTCACCAGGGCAAGCTGCTGCAAGAGCTGTCGGCCGCCGAGCTACAGCAGCAGCGGCGGCGACGGCTCTTGGTGCAAACGCGCACTCCGCAAGCGGCTCAGGTGGTTCTTGCCAATGCGGGGTTTGCAGGGGAATTAACGGCCAACACCCTCATCCTCCATCACCCCGCCGCCCTCGACTGCCCCGACGACATTGCCACCCTGCTGGTCAACGCCGGGCACCCGCCCACCCATCTTGCCATTGAGCAGGAAGATTTGGAGCAGCAATTTTTGCGGCTGGTGGGCATAGCATAAATTTCGCGCAAAGTCGCAAAGTCGCAAAGAGAAAACTTTGCGACTTTGCGACTTTGCGTGACAAATCTTCTTTTGACTAAACAGAAAAACCAAATCGGGTTGATCTGCGTTCCATTTCTCAACCAATGGCTACTATACAGGTGTCATTTCGAGGTCCTCCGAGAAATCCCATTAACACTGCCAAGTGAGCTGGATTTCTCCTCGAAGACTCGTCGAAATGGCATGTTTGGGTCGAAAACTGGTTTCTGGTCGTCAGACCTAGATAGTTACAACCTATGAATCATTTAACGGCCGTTATCTCAACCGAATTCCTCAAGGCACGACGCTCCAAAATGCCGCTGCTGACCATCCTCGGGTTTATGCTGCTCCCTTTTGTCGGCGGCTTTTTTATGATCATCCTCAAAGATCCGGTCATGGCACAGCGGCTGGGGATTATTAGCGCCAAGGCGCAGCTTGTGGGGGGAACGGCCGATTGGCCGACCTTTTTGGGGCTGCTGGCGCAGGGATCGGCACTCGGCGGGATTGTCTTGTTTAGCTTTATCGCCAGTTGGGTCTTTGGCCGCGAATATTCCGACCACACCCTTAAGGATTTGCTGGCATTGCCCACGCCGCGCATGACCATTGCCCTGGCAAAGTTTGTGCTGATCTGGGTTTGGTCGCTGGTTTTGGTGATCTTTATTTACCTGGTGGGGCTGGTTGTGGGGCGTGTCGTTGGCTTACCGGCGGCTCCAACGGCCGTTTTTTGGGCAAGCACGGCGAGGGTGGCAATAACGGCCGTTTTAACCATCGCCCTCGCCACCCCCGTCGCCCTCTTTGCCAACATCGGGCGCGGCTACTTGCCCCCCATGGGGTTCGCCCTGTTGATGCTGATGCTGGCGCAGGTGGTGGCGGCGGCCGGCTGGGGCGAATACTTCCCCTGGGCTGTGCCTGCCCTCTATGCCGGGATGGCTGGGGCAGCTTACGCCAACATGGGCAGCATCAGCTACGCCCTTGTCGCCATCACCAGTCTGGCCGGAATCGCCGCCACCTTTGCCTGGTGGGAGCTTGCCGATCAAACACATTAGGGTAGGCGTGAGGCGTGCCTCACGCCTACTAGATCACAGTTGTCGACGCTGTGTCGACGGTACGCCTTTACACTGTCCCTCATGATGGCAATGGTGTCTAGCCAATGCTGTCATTTAGCTGACGATTGTCTACGGAGGGACTGTTACTGATGAAAAGAATACGTGTTGTTGCGCTCGCTATTTGCTGTCTATTGGGTAGTTTGTTTGTTTTATTGAGGGTAACGGCTGAGGAACCAGCTGAAAGTAAGCCAATCCGTTTGCAGGCTGGCACATTTATACCCGATGGGCAACCTTTATCACCGGCAAAGGTTGTGGCAGAGCCAGCCTATTACTTAGTCCAGTTTGAGGGGGCGGTGCAGCCAGATTGGCGACAGGCAGTGGCTGAGGCGGGTGGCGAAATTGTGGCCTATGTGCCGGAAAATGCGTTTAAGGTACGGCTGACGGGGGCAGAAACGGCCGTTGTTGCCAACCTCCCCTACGTTCACTGGATCGGCCGTTTTCTTCCCACCTACAAGCTCAGTCCCGAACTAGAGCAAGATCAGAAAGAAGCAGTCGTCCAAATTATCCTCGAAGAAACCGCCGATCAAGAGAAGATAGCCCAAATCATTGCCAGCAGCGGAGCCAGGATACACCTGCAAGAAGGGGCAATTTGGCGTGTGGTCGCCACCTACGCCCAGCTTCAGACCATCGCCGCCATCGAAGAGGTTGCCTGGATTGAGCCTTATCACCTGCCAAAGCTCCACAACGAATATGGGGCAGGTGTCATTGTTGGCACCAACGCCGCCAATGCCAATGGGTATGATGGCTCCAGCCAAATTGTGGCCGTGGCCGACACCGGTCTGGGCGGCGGCACGGCCGCTACGGCTCACCCCGACATTCCCAGCAGCCGTATCGTGGCCATCCAAAGTTGGCTGGGCAGCGTAAGTGATTTTTGCTTCACGCTTGTTATTGACGATGGAGCTGTTGATGCCGAAGGGGGGCATGGCACCCATGTGGCCGTTTCTGCTGTGGGAGATGGGGGCGCGAATGGGGAGGGCAAAGGGGCTGCCCCCGCGGCTGGCCTTGTTTTCCAAGCCTTTGAAAACCTAGTTGAAGTTTCCCAAGACTGCCAAGACTGGTATGGCTATCCGCCTGCTGTTTATTTGATCACGGGATTGCCAAGCGATCTCAATAATTTATTTCAGGCAGCCTATGACGAAGGGGCGCGGATTCATGCCAACTCTTGGGGCGAACCATCTGGTACCGGCCGATACAGACCCGATAGTGCCGAGGCCGATACGTTTATCTGGAACCACCCCGATATGCTCATTACCTTTGCGGCTGGCAATGAAGGGGCAGACGATAATGCCGATGGCGTGATAGACAACACCTCTGTTGGGGCGCCAGCCACCGCCAAAAACGTCTTAGCCGTTGGTGCCAACGAGAACGACCGCCAGGGAAATTATCAATGCGACACGAGCTTGAGCTATCTATCTGATGATGATTTTCAGGCGGGTGAAACCTGCAGCAGTATGGGCGGGAATCAAAATGGGTTTATGCCTAATGGTAACGATTGGGATTATCTGGCGGAACCGCTGGCCTCCGATCTTTTGGCAGGCAACCGTGAGCAAATGGCCTGGTTTTCTAGCCGTGGCCCCACGGCTGATGGGCGTATCAAGCCCGATGTCGTGGCGCCGGGCACGTGGGTTCTATCTGGCTACTCAGAACTTTATCAGCAAGGATATGGGGATCCCGTTGATCCAAACACAGGTTATTATCAGGATGATGGCTTGGGGATGCCATTCAATGATGCTTACAAATATAATGCGGGTACGTCAATGGCAAACCCCATTGCGGCTGGTGCGGCGGCTGTTGTCCGTGATTTCTACAGCAAAGCCCACAGCCACGCGGCCAGCGCGGCCCTTGTCAAGGCGACAATTATCAATTCGGCGGTTGATCTGCTGGATGAAAATAACGACGGCGTGAATGACAACGATTTCCCTATTCCCAACGTTCACGAGGGGTGGGGCTTGGTCAATGCTGAGGCAGCGACCGATGATTCACACCAGTTTGTAGACAATACGACGGGGATTAACACGGGGGCCACAAGCAGCTACCAGTTTACAACGACAATGGCGAACCTGCCGCTAAAGGTGACGTTGGTGTGGAGTGATTATCCGTCTACGCCGGCCGCAGGGGTTCATTTGGTGAATAATCTCAATTTGCGGGTGACTGATCCGGCGGGAACGGCCGTTTATCTGGGCAACAACTTCAGTGGCGGCTGGTCAACCACTGGTGGCAGCGCAGACACGCTGAACAACGTCGAAAACGTCTACGTGCAGTCTGCCGCCATTGGCACCTGGACAGTTGAAGTCATTGGAGCCAACATTCCGCAAGGACCACAACCGTTTGCCCTCATTGTGGACGGTGCTTTTGCCACTGGTTGCCAACTCCCCACCACCGTCAACCTCACACCCACTGACAGCAACATCACCCTGGACTGGGCAAACGTACCGGGAACGATTGGGTATGAAGTGTGGTGGGCAGACAACGACCCCTACTTTGCGCCGGGCGCAAACTGTGCCGCAGCCTCAAACTGTGCCCTCGTCGCCGACAACACCTTTACCCACAGCGGCGTAGTATATGATCCAGACCACAATATCACCTACCTCGTTTTTGCTGGCAACTGCACGGCCCCAAGCAATCCATTAGCACACTGGGGAATCTTTAACTTTAACATCACGCCCGGCTCACCTTAAAGTTCCATCAAAAATGCCTGGCTCTTTGGCATCTTATGAGGCAAACGGAACACTTTGTCGGCTCGCAGCATGCTGCGAGCCGACAAAGTGAGGCTACGCTACGAATTCCTAAAGAACCAAATACCTCTGGCGTTTCCAGATCGGTTCAACCTCAGAGAGGCACAGCTTATGCCAACAGAGGCAGCATCAGATCTGCCCTTGTCGTGGTCACCAGCCTGGCTGGAGTCGCCGCCACCTTGCCCTGGTGAGAACTTGCCGATCAAGCGCAGTAGCTTCGTAAAACCGTAGTGCGTTGCACGGAACGTGCAACACACCACCCCCCAAAACTTATGCTATAATCAGCGGCAGAGGTAACAAATATGTTGCAATCACCAGCCATCACCCATTCCGGCACGCTTACCGTTCAGCTTGAACCCATCATCCAGCTTACCGACGATGCGTTTTTTTCCTTTTGTCAGCTAAACCGTGAGCTAAGAATCGAACGAACCAGTCAAGGGGAAATGATTATTATGTCGCCAGCCAGCGGCGGTTCCAGCAATCGCAATGCCAATTTGACCACTGAAATCAACATATGGGCTAGAAAAAACGGCCAGGGAGTTGTTTTCGACTCCTCCGCTGGCTTCATTTTGCCCAACAAAGCCATCCGCTCACCCGATGTCGCCTGGGTTCAACGCGACCGCCTGGCCCAACTTGCCGACAGCGACAAAGACAAATTTCTCCCCCTTGCCCCCGATTTTGTCCTCGAACTCAAATCTCCCTCAGACCGCCTATCCGTTCTGCAAGACAAAATGGCCGAATACATTGCCAACGGCGTGCAACTGGGCTGGCTCATTGCCCCCGATACCCGCCAAGTCTTTGTCTATCAACCCACCCATCCCCCGCAGCAGCTTGACAACCCCACCACCCTCTCCGGCGACCCCACCCTGCTGGGCTTCCTTCTCGACCTCACCCACATTTGGGAACCTGCATGGTAAAAGCGTATTGCCTCCGCTGACCGCCCCGCAAAATCCTAACGCGGACAAGCCACAACCAAAAAGGAAACAAACGACAGATGGACACAGATACACACCGATAAGAAAAATCCGTGTTCATCCGTGTGTATCTGTGGTTTATCTTCTTGTTCAGTGTATAAGATTCTCGTCGTTAAGGTACTGAAGAGCCAGAATGTATATGATTGTCATTGATGCCGCGACCCTAGTTGATCGAGAGGCACTTTGCCGACTGTATTATGAATTCCACGAATTTCATGTACTGGGAGTGCCAGACCGCCTTCTTAGCTTAGGGCAACCGCCACAAACACACGCCGCGTCTGAACTCTATCATGCTGTTAGCAAGGTCATCAAGGGAGCAGATTCTGCCATCCTCATTGCCAAAATAAACGATCAACCCATTGGGCTGGCGGAAATATATATCAAGCAAGAGGAACCCAACCCGCTCAGAACGGCGTATCGGTATGGGCATTTGCAAAGCTTACTGGTCACGGCTGCGTGCCGAGGGCAAGGGGTGGGGGCAAAGCTCCTTGAAGCAGCCCAGCAATGGGCCAAAGACAGAGGGGCAGCCGAAATGCGGCTTGAGACATGGGAATTTGACGAAGGGCCGCTCCCGTTTTACGAGAAAAACCACTATCAAACGCTGCGTCGCACCTTGGTACGCACGCTGTAGCAACATGGATCTATCATGGTCGCCGCAGGGGTTTCGTCTTGTCCCCGTCGTTTACGCGGCGGGGAGGCGTGTTATAATTCCGCGCTATGTATGTTGAACTCAATTTGGGCGATATTGTGCAGATGCGGAAGCAGCACCCTTGCGGGAGCTTTGAATGGGAGATTGTGCGGCTGGGTACGGATATTGGCATGGTGTGCCGGGGGTGCCAGCGGCGGGTGCTGTTGCCACGCGGCACGTTTAACAAGCGGCTGAAAAAAATTGTCAAAAAAGCGGATGCTGGGTCTGGTAGTAGTGCATTAAACCGTGAACATTAACACCACCTATCAATAAGTGCTTGCACCGCTTTGGACGGCCGTCCACGCTGTTTAGGCGGTTGCCAACGAGGCGGAGGCAATCGATAGGTCAACAGCTCTTGATAAGACCAAATGTGGTCAGTCAAGCCAGCGGCAAGCGCTGGGGTGCGCTGAATCCAGCGATGGGCAAACGAGCCCAATGCTATCTTGATACGGAGCGACTTGTGCGGGTCACAGAAATTGTAGAAGCAGCCAACGATGTACATGCCAGCCTCCAGCGTCTCAACTTGATGAATGAGCATCCGGCTGCGACGCGAAAGCCAGGCGAGGCGCTGTCTGAAAGTGGCGTTGAGACGCTCAATGTAAGCTGTGTTGAGAACGCCGCTGAATCCTTGCGACGCCGTAATCAGAGCGAGTGCTTGCTGACGGCAACCGTCTAGAAATTGCCGTTCAATGGTCAACGTGCCATGGGCTGTGCGCTTGATGACGCGACCAATGAAAACGTCACGCCAGGCAATCAGCTTGGGTCGGCAACGCTGACCCTGCTGGTCGGGGGTACGAAAGGCGCGTCGGATTGCCTTCATATAATGTGGCAAACCGTCAACGGCAATTAACAGCCGACGACAGAGTGCGACCTGTCGAATGGTGTCCACGAGTGACGCAATCATTTGCTTATCACGTTGCTGACTGATGACCCCACCGAGCCACAAACGGGTTGGCACCATCATGGTCAGCCCCATCCAGAGAGACCGACCCCATGCTTTGACTTTGATTTCATCAGCTTGCGCCTGAACGAGGTCTAGCTGGCTGCTGGCAACCAGTCGGTCATGAACTTGCTGGCAATGCTGACCTGCCCGCTGCCACCAGCTTTTGATGGTGCGACGGTCAAATCCGAACGCAGCGACAACTGCCTCTATCGGACAGCCGTAGGCCAGCAGGACAATCACAAGCATCACAGTGGCTGGGTCTGTTTGCAGACGGTAGAACAGGGTTCCTTTGGTCACGCTGAATGTTTTTTTGCACACATCGCAACGACACCGCTGTTCTTGCTGACTGTGTGGATGGATATTTCCTTGATTGACCTGCCCTCTAGCTGGACAATCGATATTGGGGCAAAATAGTTGTTGTGGATTCATTGAGCAAACCTGTTTTGGTAGTAGTTGACCGTTTAGGTTCGCTTTTTGAATCCATTTTGTCAAATTTTCTTATTTTCACGCTTCCTTGTACTTCTACCCATGAGTTAAAACAGCTTCTTTAACAGGGCTTTTCTCAAGTGCATTGGCTATCCACTCCTGAGGTGTAGGATAAAGTTCAATTTTACCCTTTTCGGCTAAAACTAACGTTTCCCAAATGGAAATTGGGGAGATGAACAGCTCATTGTTTTCATCTATGAGAAGTATGACAACCTCATCATCTAATCTGGTTGGCTCCAGTAGGCTCCAAAGCCAAATATGCGTATCAAGAAGGTATCTCATCCTGACAAGACTTCCCACATATCCGTTTCGGCAACAGGTGCAACAATATCATCGAGAATTCTGCCGGTATTTTGCATACAGCCTAGCCAGGACATAGGGGCTGGTGGAGAAGCTGGTACAATTTTGACCAACAATTTCTCACCATCAGTGATAAGAATAGGTTTGTTTGAGCGATTGACTGAATCAATAATTTTATGTAAGTGCTGTTCCAAAGTTGAAAGTCTTATCTGTTCCATGACTATGCTTGGTTACTCTGCTCATCGTTAAAGTTGATGTTAGTATAGCATGAAAACGGCCGTTTTTCCCACCCACCATCAATTAGCAGGAGATTGGAGATTGAGAGATTGGAGATTAATCTCCAATCTCCAATCTCTAAACGGCATTCACCCCCTAGCAACCTACGTCAGCGTGAAATAACTACCGCCTGCTCCGCCGCCGCCGTTGCTGTGTAGTCCAGCAGGCCGTTTCCAGCTCCGTCGCGGACGCGCCAAACGTTGCCCTCGCCGCTCCACAGCCCCACCGTTGTCCCGGCCGCCACGTGGAAATAAGCCTCTTCCGTGCCGTCGGCGGCCACCAGATACCCGGCCGCATGACCCCCACTCTGGTTAGTAAAGGTAAGCCAACTGCCGCCTAACGGCCGTTTAACCAACACACACTGCCTGTCCAGCGGCGCCGCCGTATACTCTTGCAGCGTCCCGCCCCCCGGCTCCTGCACCACCCATTTGTCCCCAGCAAACGTCTCCTGGTCATAGCTACCGCCATCGGCCACGCGGAAATATTCCACCAGCTGGGACTGCCGGTCGAGCCAGAAGCCAACGCCCTCAAAGCCGCTTTGGTTAACCACGCGCACCATCACATCGGCCTGAGTGGGAGCGGGCATGTCGCCACACAGCGCGGGCAGATCAGCGTTGGGGACAACGGCCGTTTGTGGGGCAGTAACGGCCGTTTGTGGCTGCCCACCCGTCACACTCGCCAACCCATTGCCCCCGTTCAGCAGCATCAAGCCAGCCACGGCCAGCCCGGCCACCAGCAGCAGCCCCACGACCAGCCACGGCCAACGGCGACGACGGGGTTGTGGCGGCGGTGCGGCGGCTGGTTGGGGTGCGGGGGTGGGTGAAGGAGGGGGGGAAGAAACGGCCGTTTCTGCCTTCATCCTCGTTGCCACCGGAGCCTGATGCGCCGGAGAAACAATCACCGTCCCCTCCATCGGCGCAACCTGCGGCACCACATACGTTTTCTCGTCATCCACCACCGCCTCATCCACCTTGTCCAGTGCCAACGCCATCTGCTGCGATGTCCGGTAACGCTGATCCGGCTCCTTCGCCATCGAACGGGTAATCACCTGTTCCACCCCTATCGGCAAATTCGGATTCGAGTCGCGGATGCGGGGCACCGGCTCCATAATATGCTTCATCACCAACCCCACCGGCGTGTCCGATTGGTACGGCAGCCGACCCGTCAGCATCTCATACAAAATCGCTCCCAGAGCATAAATATCGCTGCGGCCATCCAGGTCTTGCGCCCCCTTCGCCTGCTCCGGACTCATATAAGCGGGGGTGCCAATGACGCTGCCGGTGCTGGTCAGCGATGCGGTTTGTTGCAGCAGCTTGGCAATGCCAAAATCAGAAAGATAGGCATCACCATGCTGGTCAAACAAAATATTGCCCGGCTTCAAATCGCGATGGACAATGCCCGCCTCGTGCGCCTTTTGCAACGCCGAAGCGATGCGGCTGACAATGCGGGTAGAGGCTTCCAGCGGCATGGGGCCACGCCGCAGCTTATCCAGTAGCGAGCCGCCCCCCATGTAACGCATCACCAAATACGGCTGACCCTCGTGTTCACCAAAATCATAAACCGGCACAATCGCCTTGTGTTCCAGCCCGGCAATCATTTTTGCCTCACGCTCAAACCGCTGGCGAAAGGCGGGGTCGTGCAAAAAGGCATGGGGTAGCACTTTCAGCGCCACGTCCCGCTCAAAGCGGGGGTCATGAGCCAAATACACGGTCGCCATGCCGCCCTGTCCCAACTCTTTTTTCACTTCATAACGGCCAATCATTTTGGGGGTGGTCATACTTTCTCCTGCCTTCTATAAACAACCTTGTTTCCACGCTCTGCGTGGGAACCTCTGCACCTGCTCTGCGGGTTTCAACGCGGGTCTACATAGACGCAAAATATTGCGTCTCTACGGGATCAACACACACTGCGTCGCCTCGGCGGAGGCGGCGTAGGTCAGCAGGACGCTGCCGGCCGCGTCCTGCACCACCCATTTGTGCGTCGGGTACGTCTCCTGGTCAAACACGGCACCATCCCCCACGCGGAAATACTCGATTAGCTGCCCCGAAGACTCTTCCCAAAAGACCGTCACATCCGTGCCGCTTTGGTTGACAAAGCGCACCATCACATCGGCTTGCACGGCGGCCGGAACATCGGCGCAGGGGTTGGTAGTTTCGGCATTGGCGGCGGCGCACGGGTTTGGCTCACTCACCGTCACCCGCACCGTGTCGCCATCAGGCCGCGCTTCCGTCACGGTGATGGTTACGTTACACAGGGTAAAACTCTCCCCTGCGGCCAGCGGTGCTTGGTCGCGCATGGGGTCGTCGGGTTGGTTTGAGGGAACCTGGATGGGGCCAAAGCCAGAGGCGGTGGCGGTGTCTATGGTGTAGACTAAGGCCCCTTCTTTGCGGATGGCGGTGTCAAAACCGAGGGCGCGGCGGCTTTCGACAATAACGGCCGTTTTCCCCCCCGTCGGAACCACCACTGCCTTTACCCCACCCGCCTGCTCAATCGCCGATAATGCCGTTGTCCGCTCGCCGCTGGTTTGGCACACAATCTGCCCATCATCCAGCCAGCCAAGCTGCCACCGCTCAATGGCAAAAAACTCCGGCGCGTTGCCGCTAATCAGCCCCATCAGCCCAAACGTACCCACAAAACGATGGCCGTCACCATTGTCCTCATAGGCATACAGATCCGGCAGCGTCATCGTATGCCCCATCTCGTGGTTGAGCCACAGATACCCCCAGTAGGCTAAATCGGCCCCGGAGGTGACACCGCTGGGAATGGAAACGCCATCAGCCTCGATACCGGGGAAACCGCTGCTTGCCCCAAAAGCCGGGCCATATGGGATTGCCGTCGCTTCCGGATTCGCCAAAACCACCACCAGATCAGCGTTGCTAAAGTCAACGGCCGCGTCAGCCAGGTTAACCGCTTCCTGAATAAAAGCGCGATGCCCATCCCCCGTGGCGATCAACCCGGCATAGTGGGCGGAAGGCTGGCTGAGGCGCAGCCACTGCAAATGGGGCTGTAGCTCCAGCGTCAGCCGCCCATAGGATAGCTGCTGGAAAAAGGTGGGCGCATCGGGCGAGACGCGGGCGAAGGTAGCTTCGGGGGTTTCGCTGGCGGGCGCGTCAGAAAAGTCGGCAAACAGCACGGCTGCTTTGATGGTCCCCAGCGATGGCACAAACCCTGATTGGCGCGGCACACCTAACCCTACGTTTGTAAAAGCGGCCGCCGATAAGCGGCATGGCTCAATTGGCTCCAACGGCTCCACCACTATGGTTGGTTCAACGGAGGCGGGGGTAGGCACATCGGTGGGTGGAGCGACCCGGCCGACTGCCTCTTCAACCGTTACCGCCGTCGGTGGCGGGGCTGGTTCCGGGGCACTGGGTTCCACTGCTGCGGCTCCGCCGCCGCCACTACAGCCAACGCTCACGGCCATGAGTAACGCTAACCAGAGTAACCCAATGTTGCTTGCTATCTGTTTCATGTATGTCAAAGGTGCCTGGCACATTGGAAGTGCCAGGCACCTGATGGTAGGTAGACAGATGATTACGGGATGATAGCGCACTGCGTCCGCGCCGCCGAGGCGGTGTAGGTGAGGCGCGTACCGCCGCCGCCATCCTGGACGATCCACTTGTCACCAGCAAACGTTTCTTGGTCGCCAAATGCGCCAGCGTTAAGGGTGAAATAGGGAACAAGCGCCCCACTGTTGCGATCTTCCCAGTAGACGGTGACACCGGTGCCGCTGTTGTTGACAAACCGCACCATCACGTCTGCCCCGGTTGGTGCTGGGACATTGGCGCAAGGGTCTGGGGCGGTGGTTGGCACAGGCGTGTCAGTTGGCACAGGTACAGGCGTGTCAGTTGGCAGAGGCACAGGCGTGTCAGTTGGCACAGGTAATGGGGTATTGGTTGGCAGCGGGGCCACTGTGTTCGTGGGCAGGGGGGCGGGGGTGTTGGTTGGCGCGGCTGCCGCCGGGGTGTTGGTGGGGGCCACGGCGGGGGCGCTGGTTGGCGTGGGGGTTGCGGCCAGCGGCGGAATAATGACCTGCTGATTGGCCGCCGAGGTGACTCGGTATTCGACCAGCACATTACCGCTGCCATCGCGGACGCGCCAAACGTTGTTGTCGGCGCTCCACAGCCCGGTGGTAGCTCCTACGCCTACTTGGAAGTACCCTTCTTCGCTGCCGTCGGCTTTGACAAAGTAGCCGTAGGCGGGAACGCCGCTTTGGTTGATGAAGTCGAGCCAGAGGGTGCCTAACGGCCGTTTAATCAACACACACTGCGTCTTCTCATTAGAAGCGGTGTATTCCAACAAGGTCGCCCCACCGGGTTCCTGCACAATCCATTTGTCCCCAGCATACGTTTCCTGGTCAGCCTGCTCCCCATCCTTCATGCGGAAATATTCAGGATAGGCCACGGGCGACTGGGTTGTATCTTCCCACAGCACCACCCCCTCAAAGCTGCTTTGGTTAACAAAACGCACCATCACATCAGCATTAACTGGCTGGGGAACAGCGGCGATGTCACAGGCGGCAATTTTCCCCAAAACGGCCGTCTTTTGCGTGGGGGTGCTGGGCTGCTGCGCCGGAACGCTCAACTGGGCAACCACATCTTGGGGACATTCGATCACATCGGGAATGGTGACGCGCACGCTGTCGCCATTGTCACGGGCAGTCACGTTGGTGATGGTGATATTACAGTAGGTAAGGGACTCGCCCTGTGCCAGCGGGGATCGGTCACGGTACAGATCGTTATCAAGCGCGGGCCACACCCGAATGGGCGCACCACTTGGCTCAACGGCCGTATTCACGGTGTAGACCAAGGCTCCTTCTTTAACAAGCTCTTGGTCAACGCCGCTGGCGCGTCGGCTTTCAACCACCAAAGCGGCCCGCTCGCCCAGTGGCACCATGACGGCCTTGGTTCCATCGGCTTGCTCAATGGCAGCCAAGTCGGTCGTTTCCTCGCCGCCGGTCTGGCAAAAGATTTGCGTGTCATTGAGCCAGCCCAACTGCCAGCGCTCAAAGGCAAACATGCCGGGGGCATGGGCGGCATCGGTGGCCGCAGCCATGATGCTAAAGGAACCGGTGGCCGCGTTGCGCTCATCATCGGTTAAATTTGGATAGATGTCCCGATCTCTGTAACCATGCCGCATGAGGGTCATCGTTAAACCGAGAAACCGAGAAAAGACATTGTTTCGCAAATTCTCTTCTACGGCTGGATCTAGTAGCGACGTGCCTACAATGAGACCACTGCGAATCGCCACGCCATCAGCCTGGATTCCCTGCGCGTCGTCGTCGGCAGAAACAAGCCACGGCCCCCCAATGCCGTCAGTTGCCTGCGGGTTAGCGATGACAAAAACAACATCGGTTGTGGAGAAGTCAACATTTGGGTCGGCCAGAGCGACAACCTCTTGGAGCACAGTTCGTTCAGCCTCATCGGAGCCATCGCCGATCAGACCGCTGTAGTGGCCGGATGATTCTGGCAAATTGATCCAGGTGGTATAGGGCTTGATGACCACTTCCATCTGCCCATAGGAGACCTCGCTAAAGTATTGGCTCATCGCAGCGGCGTCTAACGCAGCCAGTTCTTGGTCGGGAGAGGTGGTGGCACGGGCGTTGCCATAATCGGCAAAGAGAACGGCTATTTCTACGGTGCCAGTGGAGGGGGTGAACCCTGGATGGCGGGGAATGCCCAGCCGCTCATAAATAAATGGAGCATCCACGAGGCGCACAGGCAGTTGGCAAGGTTGGACGTTGGTGATGGTGGCGACTTGGGTAACGGGTGATGGGGGGATGGCAACGGCCGTTTGTTGGGTAATAGGTGGCGGCACGCGGGCAGGTTGGTCTGCCGGGGCCGGTGCTTCGGTTGGAGCCTCAGCCGCCGGAGCTTCGGCCGGGGTTTCGGCCGGTTGTTCGGCTGCAGCGGGAGGTACACGGTCTACTTGTTCATCGCTCTGCGGCTGTGCTTGGCCGCCAGCCCCCCCTATTAGCCCACACCCCGTGCCGATGAGCGCCAGCAGCGCGACAATGATCATAGTAAACAACAATTTGCTTTTCATAAAAGCTCTCCTTGGTTGCTAGGTACTCAACGACAAGAGCCACAACGCACACAGGCAGTGATGGTCTCTTAACGTGAACGAAATAATGACAAGTTTATCACGCTACATTATCCACGCCATGCGCTTCCAAAACGCTTCTACACCGCTTCCAGCGGGATTGTGGGGTGTTGGGTGGGAAGCGTTTGGGGGAGGGGGGGAAGATTGGGGAGAAAACGGCCGTTTTTCCCCATTGTCCTAATTTTTGCAAAATCATAGGGCTTGACCCAAAGTCAGATTGGCGTGTTTACAAATGGCTGGGAATGATCGTTATGCTATTCAACTAAATACCAAAAGCACGTTCAGGCCTTAAACTACGGTGCCCAACTGGCTTCTACTCGCTGTTCAGCCTCAGCAGTTGCCGTGTATGGTGGCATAGCAAGCTCAGAAAATTCATCATCAGCATCCCATGGGTTTTGTGATATGGATAGTGTCCACTTTGTATTTGGATAGGTGTTTTGCGTATGTTCCCCTCCTGGCAGGATTAGAATGCCATCAGTGTAGTTGAATAATGGCTGACGTTCACTGTCCCTGTTATACAAATACAGATTTTTGCTTGTACTGTTAACAAAACAGATCGAGATGCTCTTCGCAACCGTAACGTCAAATTCACCTTCGTTATCTTCAAAAGACCAAGTATAACTATTCACCGAAAAGTATAGATCGCCACTCTGTGGTACTGTATAGGTTGTTCCATCTCCAACTAGGAATGGTTCCAGATCACCGACCTTGGCTATTAAAGCGACCGCATTAATGTGAGGAGCTAAGTTACCTAGTTTTCCTGGAAAACTGGTACCGGTGGGGCCGATTTGCGAGCCACCTTCAGTGTGCCTAACTTTGCCTGTAGCAACAATCTTTATCTCATCTCCCTCATCGAGGTGCATTACCGAATTCCCCCATGGTTGGCTATTAGAACGTCGCGCAGGAACCTTAAATGTTTGTGGGTTTGAATTTGTCATAGTAGATGTCCTTTTCCTTTCGGAGTATTAACTTGAAAACCACTGTGTCCTGAATGCAAGTTTGAATCATAAGCACAGTATACAAATCAAACGCTTCCAAAACGCTTCCAAAACGCTTCCACGGGTGCAGGGGCTGGGAACACGGACTATAATGTGGAAGCGATTAGGCGAAAGCAACGAACGATAGAGGAGAGCAAAGCACGTTAACCCGCGCAGGAGATGAAAAATGACCCCCAGCAACAACAGCCAAGCAGAAACATCTTACGGTTTTTTTGATGTTGATTTATGGATGACCCCCATTGATAGCATTGATGACGTTGTTGATACGACCTTCAAAATGATCCAGGAAACCTTCATTACAATTAACGGTCTCACCGTGCGTGACCTCATGCAAATCATCTACGACGCAGGCGGGAAAGATTACCGCCAACTAGTGGAAGGAATACAAGGGGAAAACTACGATTCGCTGATTAAACAACTTGACGATGATATAAAAAGCGGACAAGTTACTTTCTGGCATCTAACCAATTTGTTGAAAAGGTTATTAGAATTGCGGCTTTTACCCTTAAAACCAACGACTGCCCAAAAGGGGCTTCACCTTGATTTTCAGGCAAAACAAGTGCTGTCTCTCTACTCACTATGCAGCACATTAAACAACTTCCTATGGAACAAATTCCCCAACCTCATTCCCCAACTGCTCACAAAAGGTACAGAACCCTCATCACCTCCCCCACTCCACCTGCTTCGGGCAAGTTTCCGGCAGATGTCAATTGATTGTGAGATTATGCAGCGTGCGCTTATCCAACGCCGAGGGCGATTAAACAGCCCCAATTACTACATGATGAGTTCCCAGTCGTTAGCTCTGTTGATTACCGACAAGCTGGCCTACAAAACGCTGGCACCCTTGCAACATCTGCTGCCTAGCCACCCCCAAATTAGTGTCATTACCTTTTTCAGTGAAACGACCCATATCCATCACCTGCCCTACTCCGATCAATTCATCTTAGTCGGGATAAGCTACGATTGTGCTCCACCAAATCTCAAAAACGGGGTCTACGCGCCCAGATTTATAGACAAACATAAAAATCTGCCTACATTTGAATTTATGGCTATTCCTCATGAGATAGGTCACTATATCTACCATCAAGCAAGGCTGAACAATAACCAATCGTTTGCCAACTTGGAAAGCGGATTTAAAAATAATGCTTATTCTCGCTGGTGTGAGGAAATTTTTGCTGACATGTACGGTTGCCTGGTTGCTGGCCCGCTTTCGGCTTTGGGTATGCAGGCCTTACTTGCCTACGGCAACCAAGAAAGGCTGTGGCTGGATGATGAAGAACACCCTACACCCTTTTTACGACCGTTCATCATGTCGGAAATTTTACGTGTATTAAGTGAGCCAGAATCACAAAATTTGCGCGAACCGGACAAGCAGGAACTGGAGCGGTTTCATTTTGCACAGGTAGCAGACCAGCTTGATGCCAATTGGATAACCTTTTTGCAACAATGCGGCTTTCAGTTGACTGAGGGGGAAAACGGCCGTTTCAGCCACATCAAACTTCCCAACAATGCAATGGGAACTTCGGGAGAAGCAATTAACGTTAGCCAGATCATCAAAACGATTCGCCCCATTATGGAAGAAT
Source organism: Ardenticatenaceae bacterium (assembly GCA_020634215.1). Classification (GTDB taxonomy): domain Bacteria; phylum Chloroflexota; class Anaerolineae; order Promineifilales; family Promineifilaceae; genus JACKCD01. Next base: position 19,090 of record JACKCD010000042.1, read on the forward strand.
TTGCCAAACAGCTATTTGCTCATGCGACATTTGCTCCCTGGCAACCTAATCATAATGAGCAAACATTATCGGCCGGCATTCCTTGGAGTCAAGGCAACCTGGCTTCTTTAAGCGCGTATGATCAGGTTATGGCAGACTTGACCAACATGCAAGCTGCTGGTGCAAGCGTCCCAAACCACATCTTGTTTGATGCCAAAGTCAATTATGCCAAAACAAGAGCAGCAACTCCCGAGGCCGAGCTACAACTTTGTTTAGACAATTGGGGAGACAGCGGCCCAACTGGTGGCAGCGGCGGCACACATTGATCGTTAGGCAAGTCTTTTGGCAAGCTGTGGATCATTCAAATCAGCGTTGATCTGAATGGCTCGCCGTTTAGCGTGGGTGCTTTGGGCAAGCTGACCCATTTCTGAGTGCAGTTTGTACAGGTAGTAATAGCCATACGCTTGTTCATAACGGTCGCCTAGTTCGGTAAAAATGTCCAGGCTTTCCTCAAAAAGGGGCAAGGCAATGGTAAGTGCCTCTTTTGCTTGATGTAAAATAGCCAGTTGGGTTTTGACAAGAGCCTGCCAACGCAAACTGCCTAGCTTTTGGAATTGTTCGAGGCAGCTATTAGCCAAACGCAAGGCATCGTCTAGTTGGTTTCGACGGCGGCACAGCACAATGCGGTCGAATAATACGGCCGCATATTCACCCATATCCTGCATGTTTTGGCTAATTTGCGTGGCTTCGAGCAAACAACTTTCCGCTTCTTCATAGGCTTCAAATAGGCCGTTGATGCGTCCTAAGTAACGCAACGCCTCGACATAGGTTTCTGACGGGTCTAATTGGCGCTGGAGTGCAACGGATTGTGACAAATTGGTGTGTGCCGCTTGCAGATCGCCCGTATAGGTGAGTTGGCACAGGGCAATTAAGTTTAGATTTTTAGCAACACCAAGCCAATCTGCTTCGTCTTGAAAGATAGATTTGGCCGTTTGGAGCAGAGTAAGGGCTTGTTCTGCGCTTCCTTGTTCGGTTTTAATACGGCCGTTTAAATAATGCACCTGTGCAATTCTTGAGCCATCCTCTTGGCGCATCAAAATCCCCATTGCTTCCGTCAAATGCGTCTCGGCGGCAGCATAATCATTTAGCTCCGTCTCAATCTCCGCCAGCCTCAGCAAAATTCGGCCCAGCGCAAGCTCGTCTTGCAAGGCGTTGACAGCCACCAGCGCAGCCGTCAAGCCCGTTCGCATTTCTTGAAAGCGGATTTGTCGGAACCAGGGTTGATCTAGCAGTTGCACAAAGCTGAGGATCATTTGCCACGCTTCAATATGTTGCGCCATCGTGATAGCAGCAGAAAAGTTGCCCCATTCTGGCTGCAACTGAGTGTAATCGTGACGATAAATAGTGGCATATTGGTAATAGTAATTGACAAATGCCCAAGAAACGGCCGTTTTCTCCACCCCCAACTTCTCCGCCGCAAACTGCCGCACCAGACTGTGCATGGCGTACCGCTCACGCTCATGCTGCTGCTGCAACAGCGACTTCTCACACAGCAAATCCAGATCAAACAGCGTCGCCCCAGCAATTTGGGCAGCGGCAACGGCCGTAAATGAAGTCGGAAAAACCGACAATGCCGCCAAAATCGCCTGCTCCTCTGGCTCCAACAGTTGCCACGACGTTTCAAACACCGCCCGCACACTGCGATGGCGCGGGTCTACATCCCGCAGCCGCGTGCTGAGAAAATCAAGCGAACGGCCGATTTCCGCCACAATCTGCCCCAACGACCGCCGCCGCACCCACGCCGCTGCCAGCCCAATCCCCAGCGGTGAACCGTCCACCAGTTCACAAATTTGCTGAACTTGGGGAAGATTAACGGCCGTTACCGCAAAATCATCCCGCGCCATCTTCCCCCGCTCGGCAAACAATGCCTCCGCCATGCCGCCAGGCAGCCCATCCAGCAGCAGCACCGACTCCGCCTGAAAGTTCAGCGGCTCCCGCGACGTTGCCAAAATCGCCACCTGGGGTGCCCGCCGCAGCCATTCCGGGATAAAACCAAGCTGTTGCAGCACCGTTTCACAGTTGTCCAAAATCAGCAGCAGTTGCTTATCGCGCAAAATCGCCAGCACCTGCTCCCCCGTTAGCTGCTTTTCCCCCTGCCCCAGCCCCATCGCTTCGCCCACCGCCATTTTAATTTGCTCGGCTTCCCCTGCTAATGGCACAAACCAAACCCCGTCGGGAAAACTGGCTTGCACCTGCCGCCCCACCTCCACCGCCAGCCGCGTTTTGCCCATGCCCCCTGTGCCCGCAAGCGTGATCAGCCGATAAGTCGGGTCAACCAGCCGCCGGAGAAGCTGCGCCTGTTCTGTTTCGCGCCCCACAAACAGCCCCGTTGGCAGCGGCAGGTTGTTGGGAAAGGATGAATTAGGAATTATGAAGGATGAAACAGAGCCGTTGGCTTTGATGGATTCAAACAAAGAAACCGTTTCGGCTTCGGGTTCCACGCCCAATTCATCCCACAGCACCGTTTGGCACTGCTCAAACTGCGCCAGGGCGGCGTTGCGGTCGCCCAGGGCATAGTGGGTTTGCATGATGGCGCGGTGGGCGGCTTCGAGCCACGGTTCTAGCTGGAGCTGGCGTTGGGCAATGTGGAGAACGGCCGTTAATTCCCCCCGCTCCCACCACACCTCCCGCAGCCACGTCATCGCCGCCAACGCCCGCTGCCCCACATGCTCCCGCTGCGCCAGCAGCCACGTCTCCCACGTCTCGCTGGGGAAATTCAGCCCCGCCAAAAATTCCCCCCGCACCAGCCCCACCGCCTCTTCCAACTGCGCCAAACAGGTGGGGCAGCCCGCCAACTGCCGGTGGGCATGGCTTTCCACCGCCGCCAGCAGCCGTTCAAACCGAGTCACGTCCACCTCCATGTCGTCGCCGGTACGAAGGGTGATTTGTTTGCGATCAATAGCCAGCCACGGCGGACTGGCCTCCTCGTCCCGCACCACACCGCGCAAACGGGTTAGGCGGTTACGCAGGTAGGTCAGGGCTTCGCTGTCGGGGCGGTCGGGGGCCAGCAGCCCGGCCAGCGTGTCCCGCCGCTGGGCGCGGCCTTGATGGGCGGCCAGATAGGCCAGTAAGACTCGTTCGGCATCGGTGCGAAAAACGGCCGTTTCTCCCCCCACCTTCACCTGTAGCGGCCCCAACATCTCAATTTTCAGGGACAACACAACCTCCCAATCTCCTCCCACAGCGCACCCAAAACGCCCTCCGCTTGGGTGCGCTGTGGGTGCGAACCCTCCCTAAAGTGTGGTCATCAGCACGGCTCACACAGAGCCACCAAAACAAATCACCATTTTTTAAGGAGACATCTCATGAAACAGTTCAAATCTTGGAAAACCGCTACCCTTGCCGCCCTCTTGCCCCTGCTCATCGCCTTGCAACCTGCCATCACCTATGCCTGTAGTGGTGCCCACTCAGGCTGCTAAACAATCTAGCTTGTAGTTTCAAGGCATGTGCCTTGAAACTACATACCTTCACTATACAAGCCTGCTGGTTTTAAGATTGGGCTGAATAGTAGGTTCGTTTACGCCTCCATAGGGCATCTTCAAATAGGTACAGTCGCATTCGCACGTTCAAGCAACTGTTGATTCTGTAGCACTTTTGCTAAAGCAACCGCTTCCGTACTGGATTGCCTTGCCCGATCTTTGTCAATCCCGCGCCAAAATGCCGCCATTCCAATCAATATCTCACACTCAGCACCCTGTAGATTACTTTGTCGTGCCGTTTCCAGTGCTTGCATATACAAAGCTTCAGATCGCTCAAGGTTTCCCCTGACGCTTTCGGTCTCAGCCAAATCAAGCATGGCAGTCGCTGTCAAAGATGGATTCCCGATAGCCTCCGAAATTTTCAGCCCCTGCATCAGATTTTCAGTCGCCAAGGCAGTTTCACCCAAAAGACGATAATTCTTGCCGAGGTTTGTGTAAAGATGCCCTTGTGCAACCAGATCTCCCCTTGCTTTGGCAAACTCAAGCCCAAGCTGCAAATAATATTGCGCCCCATTATAGTCACCTTGTGTTGTGGCAATCATGCTAAGATTATTGAGCAACAACGATTGTAAGGCATGATTATCTATTTGGTTACAGAGAGCCAAGGCTTGTTCCATTGCCTGTTGAGCAGCGGGCAACTCCCCCTGATGATAGCAAACAAGACCTATGCTGTTCAAGCTGCCGCAAAGAGCCTGGGCGTTGTCTAGCGTTTGCCAAGCCGCGCAAGCCTGCTGCAAATGGTCATGGGCAGCAGCATAGCGGGTTTGGATGTCGTTGATGATGCCCAAATGATGGTGACACCAGCCGATAATCAGCGTCGCATCCAGAGCATGAGCCAAATCGAGAGCGTGGGAAAGCCTGTTTTCCGATGCTTCATACTCCCCCAGCCGCCACAGTGCTTCGCCCCACAGCACCAGCCCCATCCCTTCTGCCCAGCGGTCTGAGCCACCTGCCGCCAACTGCAACGCCGTTTTCACCGACTGAATCGCCGGCCGACAACGCCCCAGCCGATTTTGAAACCGCGCCAGCTCCAGCCCAGCACGAATTGCCAGCGCCACACCGTCGTCTCCCCACGCCGTCGCCGTGCGGACGGTCATTTGCATCACCGCCTCCGCCTCATGCGACAATCCCCGCAGCTGGTAATAAATTGAAAAAGGGGTGAGTGCCGCCAGCAGCGTCACCTTGCGCCCAGCCAAACCCGTTTGCCACGCCAGCCGCACATTGTCAACGTCGGGTTGAATGAGCGCTATCACCTCCTGCGGCGCACTTTTTTGCAGCGGCTCCGCGTACTGAGCCAGCCAGTTGAGATAGTAATCGGCGTGTTGGGGCAGGGTTTGGTCAGTGGGGGGGCATTTTTCCGCCGCATATGCTCGCACCACGGCATGGAGGGCGTAGCGGTCGGTCGCCGCGTCATACGCCAGCAGCGACTTGTCGCCCAGCGCGGCAAGCTGCGGCTCATCGGCAGCGGCAATGTGCTGCGCCGCCGCCGCCGTAAAGCCACCACGAAAAACAGACAACCGTGCCAAACAGGCCTGCAATTCAGGGGTCAAGGTACGCCACGACATGGCAAAAACAACGTGCAGGGCGCGGTGGCGCGGCTCTACGTCGCGCAGCGAGGTAGTAAGCGAATCAAATCCCTTGTCCAGCCGGTTGGCAATGGCTTGGCAGGTGGTGCGGCGCGTCAGAGCTGCCGCTAATTCAATTGCCAGCGGCAGCCCTTCGACCAAACGGCAAATGTGGCGAACGGCCGTTAATTCCCCCGCCGCCATCTCCCCCCGCTGCTGCTGCGCCCACCGCGCCGCAAACAGGTCTACCGCGTCACAACGCTGCTCATCACTATCGCTGGCAGGATAGGTTAACCCGGTTAGGGCAACAATCCACTCCGCTTGCAGCCCCAACATCTCCCGCGAGGTGGCAATGAGTTGCACCTGTTCACACTGCTGCAAAATGTCAAGAACGATGGGTACCCCTGACAGCAGGTGTTCAAAATTATCCAGCACCAGCAGCATTTGTTTGTGCCGCAAATGGTTCAGCAGTTGCTCGGCCGGGGTGGTTGAACCCGTTAGCCGCAGATCAAGAGCAGTGGCGATTTCGACGGCAATGGCTTCGGCCAGATCGTCATCGTCGGGGTCAAGGTCGGCCAATTCCACCAGCCAAACGCCGTCGCGGTATTGCCCCAGGCGGCTGCGGGCGATGGTGCTGGCAAGACGGGTTTTGCCCGCCCCCCCCTGCCCGATGAGGGTGACAAGGCGGCACCAGGGCTGATCCAGGCGAGTATGGATTTCTTGCTGGGCCGTTTCGCGGCCAAAGAATTGATCGTGTGGAGCGGGGAGGTTGTGACGAACGGCCGTTACCCGACTCAACACCACAGGCGACAGGACAACATCCTTCACCAACGCCGTCATCGCCGCCGGTGGCGCAACACCCAGCTCCATTTTCAGCAACTGGACGCAGTGATCATAATGCGCCATCGCCTCACGCACGTTGCCCGCTTCCAGCAGCAGCCGAATCAGCAGCGTGTGCGCCGATTCATCCAGCTCATCCATTTGCAACCAGCGGCGAGCCGTGGCGATGCCATAGGCAACGTCTCCCGTGGACAGCGCATATTGCCCCAATTTATCATAGGCGGCGACCACCTGGCGGTGGATATGTTCGCGTGTGACCAGCACCCAGTCGTTGAACTGTGGGGAATCGGGCAGGTGGAAACCAGCCAGAAAGTCACCCTGGTAGCTCTCCAACGTTTGCTGCAGGAGGGTCGCTGTTTCGGATGAGTCAATTGTCCCCATGTTTGTCAGGGTCTCCAACAGCCTGACCGAATCAGGCTGTTGTCCGGTCTCTGGGGCAAATGACACCGATGTGCGCGTGGCAATGAACTTGTCGCCCACTTGTTTACGCAGGCGAGCCAGCACGGTGCGTAAATTGCTAAGTGCCTGTTTGGTTGAACGGCCGTTCCACAGCAATTCGGCCAAAAAATCACGCGGCTGCACTTGGCCGGTGTGAGCCAAATAAATCAGCAGGGCGACTTCTCGCTGGCTGCGAAATTGATCCAGCGGCACCCCGTCTTCTGCTACGGTAGCTTGTCCCAGCAGGCTAAATGTCAGCATCTTGGCTCTCCCTGGTAAACAAGACGCAGACAAACACGGACAAATCTGTAAAACGTTTGGTTGCCATTGGTAATGTGTCGCTGCTCATGAACTCTCCTAAGCAATAGCAGTATACATGGTTTGCAACCTTTGCGGCTCCCCTTTCCCGCAATGAATTAGCCCCATGGCAGCGCTAATCCGTGGTTCCCTGCTTCCTTGTAAAAAAACGGCCGTTAATCAGCCCCAATCAATACACCCAACCCCATATGGTTCATGCTGTCAATTTTCTACCGATTGCGGACATACATGCTGGTTCCCACCACCAGCACAACCGCCAGAAGTGCCAACACGAAGCCCACCCAGCCGGGTAGATTCACCGATTTTTCGCTAATTTGCGCCAACGCTGGCAGTACCGTCACAGCCAGCAAGAAAACAACAGACAGTAGAGCAGTTCCTTTTTTACTCATCGTTTTTTCTCCACGTACATTATTTGTGCAAGACAGTCAAGATGATAACCCATCTGCCGACTGCCTCCCTAACATTATAAGCCGCCGCTAAAAATATTGCACAGTTCGCTCCGATAGGGGCAAACAAGCAACATTTCCTGTATGATTGCGTATCATAATGGGGTCAACCCAAACAAATCATTGCCAAGCGAGGTATGTATGAAAAAAACGGCCGTTTTCCCCCTCACTCTCCTGCTCATCCTGCTCACCGCCTGCCAACGCACCCAGCCTATTGCCGCCACCTTGGTGCCTACCGCTGTTGTCCAAGCCACCAACAACCCCTTGCCTACCACACCACCGGCCACCATTTCTTCAACCGCCACTGCCAGCCAAACGGCCGTTCCCGATGCCGCCCCCACCACCCTGCTCAACCATCCCTTTGCCGACCGCACTCCCTTCCAAAGCGGGCTGCTGCCCAGCGAACAAGCCGTTTTAGACCAGCTTCCCGGTGCCACCGATTACCAAATGGCACTGACCATTGAGCCAGGGTTAACGAAAATAAACGGCCGTCAACAAATTCGCTATACGAATCAAGAGAAAGTCAAGCTAACCAACCTCTACTTCCACCTCTTCCCTAACATCCTCGGCGGCAGCATCACGGTTGAAGATGTGGCGGTGAACAACCAGGCTGCCACCCCTGCGCTTGAACAAGGCGGCTCAGTGCTGCGCGTGCCGCTGCCCACACCGCTGCAACCGGGAGCAGAAACGGCCGTTTCCCTCACCTTCCATACCACCATCCCCCAGGACAGCGGCCGCAACTATGGCGTGTTTGCCACCCTCGACAACATTCTTGCCCTAGCTCACTTTTACCCCATGGTGGCTGTTTATGACGATGAAGGGTGGAATATTGCCCCACCCAGCGAAGGCGGCGATGTCACCTATGGCGACAGCAGCTTCTTTTTGGTGCAAATTACTGCCCCGGCCGCCCAAACCATTGCCACCAGCGGCGTGGTCATTGACCACATCAGCAGCGGCGACACGCAAACGGTGACGGTGGCAGCCGGCCCCATGCGTGATTTTTATCTGGCAAGCAGCGACCGCTTTGTCAGCCACAGCGACACGGTCAACGGAATCACCATCAACAGCTTTGCGCCGCAAGGAATGGATGCGGGGGCACAGTTGGCACTGGAAACGGCCGTTTTTGCCGTGCAAACGTACTCAACCCGCTTTGGCCCCTATCCCTACACCGAACTTGACCTCGTAACCACCCCCACCTCGGCACTGGGTGTGGAATACCCCGGCATCATTGCCAACGCCATTCGCATCTATGACAGTGGCGACGGCACGCCCAACCGCAACTTTCTTGAATCTACCACTGCCCACGAAGTCGGCCACCAATGGTTCTATGGTCTCATTGGCAACGACCAGCTTGATGAGCCGTGGCTGGATGAATCGCTGACGCAATATGTAACCTGGCTTTATTATCTGGATAAATATGGTGAGCAAGGAGCCGATGGGTTTTACCAATCGCTGGAAGGGCGATGGGAGAGTGTGGGGCAAACGGCCGTTCCTATCGGCCAGCCCGTTGCTGAATTTTCTCCCATTGAATACAGCGCCATCGTCTACGGGCGCGGCCCGATCTTCCTGCGCGAACTGGCCGCCACCGTTGGCGAGGAAACGTTTGCCCGCTTCCTACAACATTACTACCAGCAATACCGCTGGGGTATTACTACCACCGCCGATTTCCAATCGCTGCTGGAAACCGAGTGTGCCTGTGATTTGACGGAGGCGTTTGCGGCGGTTAACGGCCGTTAGCCACCAGAACGGACAAAAATCAAAGATTCCACAGATTCGGCCGTGTTCATCTACGCCCCAAGCCCTAATTCTGGGCTTGACGGCCGTTTATTGCCGACGTACACTCCCCCAGCAACGAAGGAGCTAAAATACACCCCTTTTTGCTTACCTATTACCATCATATATTACGGAGACAATAACATGCTTGCCAGCGTAACGTCCAAGGTGGACATGGCGGCTGTACTCAAGCCAGCACTTTTTTATCTCAAACAACCAGTTCGCGTCATTCGCGCTTATGACAATGCCAACCTGCGTGCCGACATCATCGCCGGTATCACTGTTGCCGTGGTTGCTCTTCCCCAGGCCATCGCTTTCACCCTTATCGCTGACCTGCCGCCCAAGATGGGGCTGTATGCCACCATTGTGGGAGCCATCATTGGAGCCTTATGGGGGTCATCCGATCAGGGGCATACCGGGCCGGCCAACGCCATTTCGCTGTTGGTCTTGTCTGCCCTACCGGCGATGGATGTCATTGGTGAGGAGCGTTTTGTCTTAGCGGCCGGCCTGATGGCGGTCATGGCCGGTATGTTTCAGTTTTTGTTAGGGATGGCTCGCTTGGGCATCCTGGTCAATTTTGTTTCTCACTCCGTGGTGGTGGGGTTTAGCACGGGTGCCGGTATTTTGATTGCCATTAAGCAGGTTGGCCCATTGTTGGGGATTAAGTTTCCCACGGACAATATTTTGCAGGCTATTTATGGTTTTGTGACGACTGTAAGCCATACGCAGATGGAAACGGCCGTTATTGGCATCGGTGCCATCATCATCCTCATCATCAGTCGCCGCCTCAACCCACGCCTGCCCGCCGCCGTCATCAGCATGGTCGTCGCCACAGGGGCCGTCTACCTGTTTCATCTCGACCAGGCTGGGGTGGATGTCATCGGCCACTTGCCGCAAAACTTACCCCCCTTAGCCAAACTACCCATCTTTGATCTGGAGTTAATTGGCACCCTTTCTTCAGGCGCACTTGCCATCGCCATCATCGGTCTTGTGCAAACCTCAGCCATTGCTCGCTCCATGGCCACCCAAACCGGGCAGCGGCTAGACAGCAACCAGGAATTTGTCGGGCAAGGTTTAGCCAACATCATTTGCGGCTTTTTCTCTGGCTATCCCGTCGCGTCTTCCTTTACCCGTTCAGCCGTTAACCTGAAAGCGGGGGCAAAATCACCCTTTGCCGCCATTTTTTCCAGCATCTTTGTCCTCATCGCCATGTTTATTCTCGCCCCAGCCGCCGCTTTCTTGCCCACCGCAGCCCTGGCCGCCGTCCTCATCATCACCGCCTATGGCATGATTGACGTGGAGGAAATCCGCCGCATTTGGTACGGCACACCGGGCGACGGCGTGATTATGCTAGTTACACTCCTGGGCACACTATTTCTCAAAATCGAGTTTTCGGTTTTGATCGGTCTGCTTTTCTCGCTCGCCCTCTACATCATGCGTACCAGCACGCCTCGCGTCCACGCCGTTTTGCCCAACCCCGATTTTAAGCATTTTACCTACCAGCCAGACAGACAGCCGTGCCCCCAGTTAGCCATCATTGAGATTCAAGGTGATCTGTATTTTGGAGCCGTAAGCCACGTCGAAGAAACGATCCTGACATACCTGGAAGAACATCCCGAACAACGCTATTTGCTCATCCGAATGCACAATGTGAACCATTGCGACTTTAGCGGGGTGCATATGCTGGAAAACATCATCCGCGTCTGTGAGGATCGCGGTGGTGATATGTTCATGGTGCGCGTCCACTATCGTATTCTCAAAATATTTGAAGCGACCGGTTTTTATGACCGTTTGGGGGAAGAAAAATTTTTGCCCGAAGATGAGGCGATTAGCCAATTGTTTTATCGGACGCTAGACCCGGCCGTTTGCATTTATGAATGCCCCATACGCGCCTTTAAGGAGTGCCAAAATTTGCCCAAACGCACCGTACTCAACGGCATCTCGCTACTGCACGACATGCACTCAGACGGCATTACCGATGTGACCCCACAAAAATTATGGGAGCGGCTGCATGACGGGCACGGAGAGAAGCTCCCTCTGATCATAGATGTGCGCGAACCACGTGAGTTCCACCGAGGGCATTTGCCAGAAGCCCAATTAGAGCCGTTGCCCAGCATTCTGTCCGATACGATTCATTTTTCTCAAGATCAGGAGATTATTTTTATCTGCCGCAGCGGCCGGCGCAGTCGTCGGGCGGCTTATGCGCTGAAGGAGGCGGGCATCTCAAATGTGTCCATTTTGAAGGGCGGGATGCTGGCTTGGGAAGCGGCTGGCTTGTTAGAGGCCATTGATTAAAAATAAATTAGGACTATGGTACTAGCGAGAAACGGCCGTTTGTAACTTTGTTTGTAATCGTTTCACGATATTCTATAAATGGTTTTGGAGAAGGGTGGCGTTCAAACAAAATAGCAGCAACGACGACTCATTCAAGCATATCGTAGCAACATTACAGCAAATCATAGCATACATTGCACCACAACATAACCGCATCGAAGCAAATCGCAGCCTACATGACAGCCACAACACAGCCACACTGTAGCCCATTGCAGCCTGCATCATAGCCGCATTGTCACATCATTACACTCGCATCGTCGCCACATCGCACCTGCATCACAGCCTATCATAACGCCATCCATCTTTCTTAAGATTTAGCCGCTGGAAATGATTCCAGCGGCTTTTTTTTCTTGTCCGCCACAAACGGCCGTTTCCATGCCCACCCACAAAAGGACAGACTGCTACCGCATTGGCTCAACATCGCTCACGCTTGCAGCTCCCGAATGGTGGCAATAACGGCCGTTTCTGCCACCTCCCCCGTGGTAAACGGCTCACCCAGCCCGTGCAGCAGCACAAAGCGCACCCGTCCCCCCGCCTTTTTCTTGTCCGTTCCCATCGCCGCATAAATTGCCTCCGCGTCGAGGTCAGCAGGAATGCGGGTGGGCAGGTTAACGGCCGTTAACCACTCCTCAATTTGCCCTTGCAGCACTGGGTCACAATGCTCCAGCCGTGCCGACAGCCGCGCCGCTGCCACCAGCCCCATCGCCACCCCTTCCCCGTGCCGCACGCGGAACTGGCTTACCTGCTCAATGGCGTGACCAAACGTATGCCCTAAATTCAAATGTGCCCGCCGCCCTTGCTCATACGGGTCTTCCTCCACCACATCCCGCTTCACGCAAATGGCCTGGGCGATAAGTGAGTAGAGAGTAGGGTGTGGGGAGTGGGGTGTATCCTCACGCCCTACGCCCCACTCTCCACGCTCCACGCTCCGCAGAATCCCCCCATCATTCAAAATCCCATGCTTAATCACCTCCGCCATCCCGGCAGCAAATTCCACGGCGGGCAGGGTTTGCAGAGTGGTGATGTCGGCACAAACGGCCGTTGGTTGCTTGAATGCCCCCACCAAATTTTTCCCCTGCGGCACATCCACCCCCACCTTCCCGCCCACGCTGGCATCCACCATCGAAAGCAACGTTGTCGGACACTGCACAAAATCCACGCCGCGCATGTACGTGGCCGCCGCAAAGCCGGCCATGTCGCCAATGACCCCGCCCCCTAGTGCTACCACTGTTCCCTTGCGATCCATCCCGACGGCAAACAGCCCATCATAAATGGTACGCACAAAGTCGAGGTTTTTATGCACCTCGCCGGCCGGAACGGTAATCACCGCATCGGCTTCAATCTGCGCCGCATGGTGTGGCCCCACGTTGTCATCAGTTACCACCACCATTTGCCCGCGCACCCCAGCCAGCTCGCGTAGCCGGGGCAGTAGCCCGGCACCCACCACCACATCATAACGGCCGTTTGGATGCTGCACCGCCAGTCGTTCAAAGCTTTCTTGTTCCATCATTCATCCTCTTCCTACACCGTCACCGTCAAACTTGCCACCAGCAAATTCAGCGATGTCAACATATCAGCCCGCCCCGTTTTAACCCCCACATCAATCTCCAGCAGGTGGCGGTAAATTTGCTCCAGTTGCGCCAGGCTAAACCCCCGTGCCTGCTGCACCAGCTTCCCCACGACAAAGCTGTGGGTTTTCATCACCTTGCTCATGGCCGGTGGCTTCAACCCCTCCTCCATCAGCTCCCGTACCTGAATCAGCAGCCGAAACTGACGCACAAACATGGAAAAGAGATAAAACGGGTCGGTTCCCTCGTTCATCTTCTCCTGCAAAAGCTGCGCTGCTCGCTTGGCGTTGCGGTTGCCCAGCGCGTCTACCAAATCAAAAATGCTGGCCTCGGCCAAATATGGGGAAAGCAAGGCCACGTCCTGGGCTTCAATCATCACTCCTTCCCCCTTGTAAAGCAACAGCTTTTCAATCTCGTTGCTCAAAATAGTTAAATCGTTGCCAATGTTGGTGGCAAGGAGATGGGTAGCTTGAGGGGAAATACGGCCGTTTTTTTCCTCCACCGCCTGCCGTATCCACCGCTCCAGCCCCGATCCTTGCGGCCGTTCAAACAGCTTCACATACCCGTTTTCAACTTCTCCCCCGAGCTTCACCAGCACGTGGTTGGCGGCCAGCGGCTCACTTTCCAAAAAAACCAACCGCGTTGTTTCCGGCAGCGTCGGCAAAAAAGCCTTCAGTTCATTCACATAACTCTTGTCCAGCTTCCCTTTCAACAAATCCCGCACTAACACCAGCCGCGCCGGAGCCAAAAACGGCATTGCACTGCACGCCTGCCTCAGCTGCGAAAACGACACATTCGCCTCAAACCGCGTCGTGTTTAAATCGAGCATTGCCGGATCGCCCAACCGCGCCACTAGCTTATCCAGCGTCTCTTTTTGCGAATGAGCATCATCCCCGTGAAAAATGTAAAACATAATGGCAATCCTATCCTGGACAAGCCAGAGTCAAAAAACAAACCCCACGACGGGCAAAAGATAGATATAGCATTAGTTCTCCCTATCTATGAGGGACTTTTTTGCCCAGCGTCCCAAAATTTGACTTGTCAAGGCAAAGGTTCTCTTTATCCCTTACCCACCCAGCCAATTTCAACGCCAGCCTTGTCCCACAATCGCTCCGCCAGTTCCCCTACGTGAAGCTGCAAATGGCGTATCGAATAAAGTTGCAGTTCCAACTTACCAAAAGGCAACCAGGAAAAACCAGATGCTTGGCTCTCCATATCCAGCGTTGGCACAATCGCCTGAATCTGCTGCCGGCACAGTGTCAGATAATCCAGGAGTTCCGCCTGCGTGTAAACCACGTCCCGCACCAATTTTTCATGGGGCGGCCACGGCAGATCGTCGCCCATAACATGATAGTTTGCCTGGTGCTTTTCCCACGGCACAAACTCCCCTTCCTCGCGCTGTACATAAAGATGGACGTAAAACAAAGCATGATAAACTATGTGCCAAAAGCGGTTCTGTGCAGCCGCGTCATTCCACACATGATCTGGGCATCGCTCAATCACCTGCTTCATCATTGCCAACGCCGCCAAATATTGTGATTCAATCACTTGATAAACATTCATTGTTCACTCGAATGCAGCCCCTGAATTTTCCAAACCCCATGACACTTTACACTATCATTTTCGTGAAAGCAGGGAGCTACTCATATCAAAAACGGGTACCCTGTTTATATAGACTTCTTATAAAATCTGCAATATTTAGACATGACAAAATAATTATTTCGATCTATAATAAAACTTGGTTCAAAGTGCGTCAAAAACATGCTATGGCTTATATGGCATCAACTCAAATGCACCTTGAAAAGGAGTTGCTATGGCACCATTCGTCACTACTCTAATTTTATTAGGATTACTGCTTGTTGTCGGTTGGCCCGAAGTAGGATTGTGGGCACGCTGGCAGCGAGTACAGCATCTGACTGAGCGCGTTATGCAAGAGGATGCGCTGAAATATATCCACAAGTGTGAAATGAAAGGGGAAACCCCCAACCTGGAAGGGGTAGCCGGAACGCTGCATATTGGCCGCAACGAAACGGCCGTTTTGCTGGACAAAATGCAGCAATCCGACCTGCTGCAGACCAAGGACGGGCAAATGCATCTCACCCCGGACGGCCGCAAGACAGCCCTCCACATCATCCGTGCCCACCGACTGTGGGAACACCATTTGGCGCAGGAAACGGGCTATGCAGAGACAGAGTGGCACGGCAAGGCAGACAGGCGAGAGCATGAGCTATCACCAGAAGATTTGAGCGATTTGGCGGCGCGTTTGGGGAACCCAACCCACGACCCACACGGCGACCCAATTCCAACGGCCGAAGGCGAGGTAGGGCAACATGGCGGCCGGCCGTTAACGGAGCAGCCGCTTGACACCTCCCTACAAATTGTCCATTTAGAAGACGAGCCGGACACCGTATACGCCCAACTGGTGGCTGAGGGGCTGTACCCAGGAATGCGGTTGCGCCTGATTGAAAACGGCACGCAGCGGGTACGCTTTTGGGCTGACGGGGATGAGCATATGCTGGCTCCCATTATCGCCAGCAATATTTCGGTATCCACAGCACCGGCTGAAGCGGCGCATGTGCATGAAGATGTGCGGTTGTTGTCAGGGGTAGGGGTAGGAGAAACGGCCGTTGTTTCCCAAATCTCCCCCCTGTGTCGCGGTGCCGAACGACGGCGCTTTATGGACTTAGGCATTTTGCCCGGCACCGTCATCAAAGCCGAAATGCGTAGCCCCAGCGGTGACCCCACTGCCTACCGCATTCGCGGCGCAGTCATCGCCCTGCGCCAAGAGCAGAGCAACCTTATTTACGTAAAACAAGCGTGACTATCCTGTTGTCATTCCCGCAAAAGCGGGAATCCATGTCTGGGGAAAAGCTGGATACCCGCCTACGCGGGTATGACACCTAGATAGATACCAAAAGGACTTAAAATCATGAGTCAAGAAAAGAAACCATTACCAACAATTCCGCTCACCTACGCCGGGTCAAACTGTGAAGGCTGCCCCGCCCACAACGCCGGGCAGCTACTGCGGCTGGGTGTCAACATGGAAAACTGGGATTTTGTGATTGCCCTGGCGGGCAACCCCAACACCGGCAAAAGCACCGTCTTCAACGCCCTCACCGGGCTGCGGCAGCACACCGGCAACTGGCCGGGCAAAACCGTCACACGAGCCGAAGGCGGGTTCAGCTATGGCGAGCATCGCTACAAAATTGTTGACCTGCCCGGCACTTACTCGCTGCTGTCCACCAGCTTGGATGAAGAAGTAGCGCGTGACTTCATTTTGTTTGGGCAGCCAGACGTGACGCTCATTGTGGTAGATGCCACCCGCCTGGAGCGCAACCTCAATTTGGTGCTGCAAGTGCTGCAAATCACCGACCGCGCCGTAGTCTGCCTCAATCTGATGGACGAGGCGGAACGCCACGGGCTAAAGGTGGACGAACGGCGGCTGGCGCGTGACTTGGGCGTGCCGGTCGTGCCAACCGCCGCCCGCTATCGGCGCGGATTTGACCAACTGTTAGCTGCCATTGCCGATGTGGCAACGGGGCGGACGGTTTGCAAACCGCGCCACATGAAAAGCGAATCAGGCACCATTCGGCAGGCGGTGGAGCGGCTGACGGACAAACTCCATCAGCTTTATCCGCAGTTGCCTAACGCACGTTGGGTGGCGCTGCGGCTGCTGGACGGGGATCAGCGCATCGCAACGGCCGTTCAGAACGGCGAGCTGGGCGAACTCAGCCGCCAAACCCCCGACGATGTGCAAACCCTACACCTGGAGGCTGTCGCATGACCACCCTTCCCCTACCCAATAACCAAGCGACCACAGCCGACGACATTTTAAAAACGGCCGAATCCCTGCGCTGGGAAGTTGGCCGTGACTTCCACGAACGGCTCATGGAAGATGTCTACACCGAAGCGGCGCAACTCGCCGACCGCGCCGTTACTTATCCCCAGCAAAAGCCCCGCTTTGACCTGGATCGCACCATTGACCGCATCGTCACCAGCCGCCTGTGGGGTTTCCCGATGATGATTTTGCTCTTTACGCTGGTCTTCTGGATTACCATTTCCGGAGCCAACGTCCCCTCCGGCTGGTTAGCCACGCTGCTGGTGGACATGGGACACCCCTTCCTCAAAGGGTTGGCCGACGGCATCGGGCTACCGTGGTGGCTCAGTGGACTGCTCATTGACGGCATCTATCTGGCGGCGGCCTGGGTCACAAGCGTCATGCTGCCGCCAATGGCGATTTTCTTCCCGCTGTTCACCCTGCTAGAGGATTTTGGCTATTTGCCGCGAGTGGCGTTTAACCTGGACAACATGTTCAAGAAGTCAGGGGCGCACGGCAAGCAGGCGTTGAGCATGATGATGGGGTTTGGCTGCAATGCGGCCGGCGTGGTCGCCACACGGGTGATTGACAGCCCACGCGAACGGCTGATTGCCATTATTACCAATAATTTTGCGCTGTGTAACGGCCGTTGGCCCACCCAAATTCTTATCGCCACCCTCTTCATCGGCAGCACCGTCCCCGCCTATTTGGCCGGGCTGGTCTCCGCTCTGGCCGTGGTCAGCGTGGCACTGCTGGGGGTGATGCTTTCCTTTGCCGTCTCTTGGGGGCTGTCGCGCACGGTGTTGAAAGGGGAAGTCTCCACCTTTAGCCTGGAGCTGCCCCCCTACCGCCCGCCGCGTGTCTGGCAAACCATCTACACTTCCATGATTGACCGCACCCTGTTTGTGCTGTGGCGGGCGTTGGTGTTTGCCGTTCCCGCCGGGGCGGTCATCTGGCTGGTTGCCAATGTGCAAATTGGCGGCCTCAGCCTGGCGGAATACATTATCAATTTCCTCAACCCGCTGGGGCTGCTGCTGGGGTTAAACGGGGTGATTCTGCTGGCCTACATCGTTGCTATTCCGGCCAACGAGATTGTCATCCCTACCATCTTGATGCTGACGGTGCTGGTGACAGGCAGCGCAGGTGGCTCTGGCGCGGGGGTGATGTTTGAATTGGACTCCAATGCCGAAACGATGGCGTTGTTTACGGCGGGGGGGTGGACGTTATTAACGGCCGTTAACCTCATGCTCTTCTCCCTCATCCACAACCCCTGCTCCACCACCATCTACACCATCTACAAAGAAACCGGCAGCCGCAAATGGACCGCCGTCGCCGCCCTGCTGCCTGTGGCCATGGGCTTTCTCATCACGTTCCTTGTCGCCCATTCTGGCTTGTTTTGATTAGCTTTGCACCATAAGAGATTGAGAGATTAAGAGACTGGGAGACTGAGAGACTTATAAGTCTCCCAATCTCCCAGTCTCTATCGTTTATTCAATAATCACTACATCACTACTGCTACGGCCAAACACCTCTGGCGAATACATCTCCTCCGCCTTCGTCGGCGGGGTAATGAAGGAGCCGGGAGTGGTGGCGCGAGCCACATAGTCATAGCTGTACACCCCCTCCCACAGCAGCGAAGCAAACGCCTCCAGCCGCTCATCCCGCATGTTTTGGTGTTCATACCAGTTGCCCCACCACCAATATGGCACGGGGCCGCCGTTGGGGTCGGGCGGGGCGCTTTGGGAAACGGCCAGGGCGGGGTTAATCGCTTCCAGACCGGCCGGTAATGGGTCAACCAGGGCCACATGGTAGCGACGGTTGTCGGCCACCATTGTTAGCCGCACCCGCACCCGCGCCCCCAGCTTGATGTGCCAAACGCCGTTTTCATCCTGTACCACATCATTGGGGTCGTCCACCGCCTCATAGCGGCGCTGCACCACAAACCCCCGGTTGAGCGGATCCAGCGTGAGGTCGGCGGGGGCGTAGTTGAGGGCGAGGCGGTAATACAAACGGCCGTTTCCCTCCTTCCCAATCACCACATTCCCCACCCCCTGCTCCGCCAAGTAGCTCATGGGAATATCCGTCTGGTAACGCTCCGTGCTGCGCCCCACAAACGCCTGCTCCCCGGCAAACGTCTCGCCCAGCCACAGCCGCGCCACAAACTCCGGCGTTTCCGCCTCAAAGGTGTTGAAGTAGCGGTCTAAGGCCAGCAGAATAAAGACATCCTCCTGGCTGTTGCCCCAATGCCCACGCACCCGGTTTGCCAGCAGCCCGTTGACCACCTTCGGAATCAGGTCGCTCTGCGGCTCTTGGCTAATCAACGTACTCAGGATAATCCCGTCAGTACGGCGGTCAGAATGGAGCATCAGGTAAGCGTCGTCGCCATAGGACGTGGTGAAGTTAGCCGCGCCGGCCGTTTCTACGGCACGGTTGGCAATGAATTGGCGAATATCGGCCGTTGCCGGGTCATCGCCCAGCACCTGCCACAGCCAGGCCAGCGATTCCAGCGACAGCCTTTCCAGCCCGGCGTCGTCCAGCAGCCGCCGCGCCTTGCCGCTGTCCTTGTCCCCCGCCAAGTCACGCACATAGAGGGCGTAGGCGCTCAACCCCCAGCGGACTTCTTGACTGTATTCCGGCGGGTAATGGCTTTCGATGTCGCGTAAGTATGCTTGCACGCTGCCTTGCATCTCGCCCGGCACGTCATACCCTTTTTGCTGCGCCATCGCCAGGGCGTGGGCGACGTGGATGGTGTAAAACGGGATGGACTCGCGGCTACGCTCCCAAACGGGGAAGCCGCCGTCGCCGTTTTGCATGGCTTGGAGGGTGGTGAGGTCGCGGGAAACGGCCGTTGCCAACTCTCCTTCACTCGGCAACCCCTCCGCCGCAAACGCCCCCAGCACGTCGCGCAGCGCCGCCACCGCCAAAATCCGCGAAGCCAACTCTTCTGACGAGTCGTAGCGGTGGGCGGTCAGATACAGCACGGCATCGGTCAACGCTTGCAGTGCCGTAGACGAAGTACCGATTTCCAGCCCACCGTAGCCGGGAATCACCCCGTCAGGCATGGCAAACGGCTGGGCAATGGCTCCGTTGTCATCCACCACGCCATAGGTGGCAAACGCCTCGGTGGTGGCCGGGGTATAAACGGGCAGTTCACCGTTGGCGGCATCGGCATAGCTGCCGGAAACCACCGCCACTTGGAACCGCGCTGTCCCTGCGCTCATAGTCGTTGCCGGAAAGCGCACTTCTACGCGGTCGTTGGCCGGGACGGTGACGCGCTGCCCGGTGGAGAGGCAAGGGGACTGGGGGGCAGGGGAGCAGGGGAGAGAGAGGTTGGTGACGGTGAGGGCGACATCTACTTCTAGCGGTTGGTCGGTTTGGTTTTGCACAACGATAGGCAGCTCAAACTGGTCGCCAAAGTTGAGGAAGCGGGGAGCGGAGGGGCGCACCATGAGAGGAAGCCGCGCCGTCAGGTTGCTTTCGGCCGCGCCAAACTGGTTGTTGCCCGCCACCGCCACCGCCATGATGCGGTAGCGGGTCAGGTTGTCGGGCAGGGCAAACGTGACCTGCGCCTGGCCGCTGCCGTCGGTGGTGGCGGTGGGGGCAAAGGCAGCCAGCGGGTTGAAGTTGGTTCGCAGTTCAATGGGAGCGGCGGCGGTACCATCGTCAGCCGCAGCATTGGCAGCGACCGTCGGGGCAGGCAAGGCCATGTCAAAAGCCGCCGACTCTTCAGCAGCCATTTCGGCCGGCAACGCTTCGCCCTCAGCCACGGCATATTCTTCTACAACTGTTTCTGTCACCGTGCGAGCAAGTTCAACCGTTTCCGTGTTTGCCAAATTTTGCGGGTTGGCCAGGATGATGCTGCTGCGCCCATAGCGGCTTTGCAGCCACGACCACTGCTGGCTGTAAAAGATGTCGAGGGGGTTGGTTAGCTGGTAGTTGGTCAGCGCCAAAATCGCTTCGTCCACAACGACCAGAGCCACTTCGGCGTTGCCGACGGGCTGGCCGCTGGCGTTGGTGACGGTGACAGAAACGGCCGTTTCCTCCCCCGGCTCCAATTTGTCAGCCAAGGGCGCAATCGCCAGCGACAGTTCGCGGCTGTAGGGCGGCACGCTGAGGGTGAGCGAGCCGCTGGCAAAGGCGGGGCGCGGCGGCACGCCGGGCAGCGGCTCACCCGCATCGTCGGTGCGCGGAGCCGAACCAACCACATCCACCTGCACCGACAGGTTGGGCAAATGCGCCTCGGTAATCGGTATCCGCAGTGTAGTCGAGCCATCGGTCAGCGTAAACCGTTCGGTGGACAAGATGCCGCCGTGGCTGAGGGTTAGCAGCCCTTCGGCGGGGCTAAACGGGGATTGCACCAAAATTTCGGCCACGTCCCCCGGCTGGTACTCCTGCCGGTCGGGGATGAGGGTCAGCGTTTCCTGCTGCACGTTGCGCTGGGCAGGCTGGCTTCCGCCGCCAATCCAGCGGGTGAGCTGGCTTTGGTTTTGGCGACCCTGGGCATCGGTGATAACGGCCGTTATTTGCACCGTCCCACCTTTCTCCGTGTTAAAGGTGCAGGCCACCGGCTCGGCGGTGGAAACCACGTCGCACGGCTGCACATCCACCGGCTCCTCGCGCCACTGGCCGTCGCGGTAGAGCCATTCCAGACGGGCGGCGGTGAGGGAAACGGCCGTTCCGGCCACTGCATTCCCGTCAATATCGGTCACAATCGCTTCAATTTCCAGCGGCTCCCCCTGCTCCACAAAGGTGCTGGGGCTGCGTAACCCCACGTAAAGCGCGGCCGGATGGACAAGCAAGCTCGTATTGGCCGACCACGCTTGCCGGTTGACATCCATCACCGTCGCTTCAGCCCGCACCGTAAACGGCTGGTTGCCTTCCAGCGCCTCAAAATCAATCTGCAAATAATGCTCGCCAGCAGCATCGGTCACGCCGCTAAACGTTTCTGAGATTTGACCCGTCTGACCAGGGAAGCCGTAATCTATCCGTTCAATGGCTGGCCCACCAAAGCTATCGCCAAAGAACCACCACGGCACCCAAGTGCCGAAGGTGAAGTCGGGCCAGTTGGGGGGGGTGTAGCTGCCGGGGGTGGAGGTGACAGCCCAGGTGGTGTCGGCGTTGGGCAGCGAGCCACCGGCAAAGTAGCTGGCACTCACGGCCACGGTGGCACTGTCGCCCACCACATAGGGGCCGCTGCTTTCCTCCCGCGCCTGCACGGCAAATTCGGGGCGGCGGAACTCCTGAATCTGGAAGTCGTGGTAGCTGTCGTGGCCGGGCATGTTTTGGGAAATGCCCGGTGCTTGCAGGCTCATGTAGGCGTAGCCGAGGTTGCTGTTTTGCGGCACGGTGAAGGCGAAATCGAAGCCACCAAAGGCGTTGACAGGGGCAGTACCGTTGGCGATTTCGTTGCCTTGAGGGTCGTAGGCTTGGTAGGAAACGGCCGTTACCCCATCCCCCGGCAGCGAAATGGCACCATCGGTGGCACTGATATGGCGCAGCCACCCTTTGAAGTGGGCTTCTTCGCCGGGGCGGTACATTTTGCGGTCGTCGAAGATGTGCCAACGCAGTTCGTCCTGCGGGGTTTGCTGCTGCCAGCCGAACTCATCCCAGTAGTAGGGGTTGGCGGGCAAAATGGCGCTGTCGTCTCCCTGACGCGCTACCAGATATTGGATGTTGCCGTCAGACAGATTAAAGCGAGCCAGGCCATCGCCGTTGGTGGACTGGGTGGGCGAGGCAGCATTAGCGGTGATGGCAACGTCGGTCAGCGGTGCGCCATCGTTGAGGCTGGTGGCCCAGGCGACAAGCTGGCTATGATCGGCAAAGGCATCGAGGCCGATTTGGGTCACTTGCACCCAGGCCTGCATCGTTTGCCCCTTGCGCTCCCACTCGTTTTGGAAGGGGCCGGGGGGCTGGACGATGACGATGAAGTGGCCGCTGGAACGGCCGTTTAGCGCGTCGGTGAGGGAAACGGCCGTTTCGGTCAGCACATCCTCCTCATATTCAACGGTCATTGTGTCATCCACCACCAGTTGGCCGGGCGGCGTGGGAACATACTCCTGCTGGTCAAACTCACGGCGATAGGCGGTATAGGCGGGCCAGTCGCTCGGTTCGACGGCGTAGATTTGGACGTTTAGCTCGCCGTAGTTCATCACATAGAGCGTCACGCTGGGGTCGGCGGCGGAGGGGTCGGTGGTGATGAGGATGTCGGAGGAGCCGGAGAGGAAGGGAATGGCCGTTGTCACATCAAAATGCACCGTTTCCGCATCGCCCAGCGTTTGGCCGAACAGATCTTTTAAGCCGCCATCAACGGTGACGCTGTAGGTGGTGCGCCCTTTGGTCAGCCCCTGAATGGTGAGGCTGTTGTAGTTAAGCTGCACTGTCGCCCCCGGCAGGGCTGGCTCGATGCGGATTTGGCCGTCGCTAAAGGCAGCCGGGTCGAGGGGGTTGCTAAATTCTATGATGAAAGGGGTTAGCGGCGGACATGGCCCCTCAGACCAGTTGCACAGGGAGCGGGTAATTCGCAGCGGGGGGTAGGTGCGGAAGGTGAACGATTGGGTAGCGGTGGTGGTGCGTGGCCCTTCGGCGGAGGGGGTGCCGGCCGGAACAGTGACTTGGATGCTGCTGTCGGGCGGAAAAGCCCCCTGAGGGCGACACTAGGCCACATGAAAGTGGACACATTTGGTACACGCTACTTCGGCAGGAAAGAGAGCCACAGGAAACAGTAACCCAGTGGTATAAGCAGTTAGTGTAAGTATAAGAGCTATTCATCCCGCTCCATTTGGGCTAAAGCACTCTCTAAAGCTGGTTGTAGCTCAACTGGGAAGTTGTCAGGCCAGTAACGGCCCTGTTGGTAACGAAGCATATCCTCAATCGTTACCAGCCATGTTTTACCAGAGCGACGCGAGCGCAAAGCACCGCGCCGACAAGCATCACTTACCGCATTGCGCGACAAGCCCCAAAGTTGGGCAGCTTCTTGAGCCGTAATAACAGCAAACAAACAGTTAGAATCGTTGTTTTTGTGCATACGCACAGTTTAGAGCCAAAAGAGCCATAAGAAAAGCGTCAATGCCGCCCCCCACAAGAATAGTTGTGTCGCCTCTGGGGATCGTTGCGGCTGGCGTGGGTGATAAGGTGGGCGTTCCAGCACCTTGAGCCATTGCTCATCATCTAAGACCAACAGTTCTTGCTGGGGTGAGCGAAAAGGGGTGTCGTAGAGCTTGGGGTCAGTTACTGCTGTAATTTTGTTCTGCTTACGTGCCACTGTACATTCATAGCGAGCCAAGAGCGTTTGTTTGTATTCAATGTTGAGACGGTCTTCGTAAATCCAAACGGTGACAGGCTGCTTGGTCAAACCACGTTCAGCATAAAGGTAAAAGCGTTGTAGACTGACAGCCCCATGCTGGTTCACAACGCGAGAAACTTGTAGCTGGCGAAAGGCTTGACGCAATTGTGAGGCTGTTACCGCTCGACCGAGCCGACCACCCAAGACAGAAATAGGGGTCAAACAATCATCGGTGCGCTGGCGATGCGCCCAATGGCGTGTGGTATTGAATACCTGAATAAAGGCGGCATGTTGCGTTTGTATCTCGGCAAAGGTCTCGCTTTGCTTAAATTTGGCATCCGCCAAACGACGTTGGACATTAAATTGGGCTTCGATGAGATTCTGCCACGCTTGCCGCTTTTCAATGGGGCAGGGTTGAATCTCTAAATCATCCAGAACCCGTAAGAAGGCATCGGCTGTGAAGACGGAGCCGTTGTCAGAGACAATCCCCCACGGTCGTCCGTAATGGCTCACAGCCGTGTGTAAAAGCTGGAGAATCACCAACTCATCTTGGTAGTGGGAAGCCATTCCCGCGAGAATGGCACGGGACATCCCTTCAATAATACAGACGCTGTAGACCCAGTTCCCTTCTTGTTTGACCAAGTAGCGGATGTCGATGAACCAATATTGGTGATGATAGCGTGGTTCATAGGGCAATTCGGCTGGTTCTTTCTTTTCTGCTTCTTGCTTGAGGGGATGAGGCGCACCAAGCCAGAGACGATTATGGTTCATAGCACGGCCGACGGTAGTCTCGCTGGGCGTATCTTCACCCATTTCTTGTTCCAACACCCCGTGGAGACGGAAGCGACCAAGATCTGGATACTCAAGCTGGGCTTTGAAGACCTGTTCCATAAAAGGAAGTGTCATTTGGTTATCGGGATGGTTAGTTGGTCGGGTTCGTTTATCTTCCAAGGCGGCAAAGCCATCCTTCGCAAAGGCTTGAATGAGGTCGGTAACATGTTGCCGTGAAAGCTTCAGCAAGTTGGCGATGCTCTTTTTATTCCAGCCTTCGTAAAACATCCGCACCACTGTCCAACGAGCTTCATAAGCATCATCAAAATCATGGAAGGTGACAAATGGGATTTCCAGTTGAACAGGAACTGGGTTGCCTGTCAGAAACCGCTTTACCTTATTGTGGTTGGTCTTGTGACCAAACTTGTTCTCGATAATGCGGACAATTTCTCGATAGTGGATGGGTGGATAAAGTTGTTTGAGGTACAGAATGTGGTTGGCGATGGGGTCTGGATAGCCAACTTCTTGTTGCTGGCTCGTTTGTGACCGTTTATCGACAAGTCCCAGCATCCCGCCGATAACGAATCGCCGCGCTTTATCGCTGACGGTGCTGCGCGGTGTCTCCGTTTCATGGCTTCGTTCGGCAACGGGTTGGGAGAACAAGATGATGGGGCGGATGACTTCGTAATCGTGTTGGATGGGGTCGATAAACTGTAGTTGTAACTGGGAAAAGGGGTGATTGGTCTCCATTTGCTCTCTCCTGCGCTCTTCTGCGGCGTTTTTGGAGAGAATTATGGCTGATTTTGTGTTTTTCTTCCTTCTCTGGCCGTTTCACTGAAACGGCCGTTTTTGGCTTACCCCCTACCGATGTAGGGTGTACCAAATGTGTCCACTTTCATGTGACCTAGTATCCCCCCTGAGGGCGCACAACTAGCCAATAGCCGTCACGGGCATTTTGCACCAACTGGCTCACCCGCTCATCGGCGGCAATTTCAGCCTCGGTTGCCAAACGAACGGCTTGGGGGGTGCTGTTGGCGGTGACTTGGAGGGCGGAAAAAACGGCCGTTTGTTCAATCAACTGGTCAAAGGCCAGAAAAATCAGCGGCTCCAGCGGCTGTGGCTCAAATTCGGACGGGTAGCTACTGACCAGTTGCACCGGCGGCGTGCTAAACGTCCAGCGCACCGTTTCCGCCAGCGCATTGCCGCTGGCCGACTGCGTGCCAGCCGGAACTTCCACCACAAACTCCGTCGCCATCGGCATCCGGTCTACCGCGTCTGATTGGGCTTCAAAGCGCAGCGTTTGTGGGCTAATCCACTGCCAACCGCCCGGCATTTCGGGGGTCACGCGCACCGGCACGTCAGCCGCCGCCAGCGTTTCCAGGCTGGTCAGCGGCACCATCGGCTGGTTAAAGGTGATGTTGATAAAGGGTGCCAGCCCCACATCCCCTTCAGGCGTGTAGCGCAGCACCTCTAATGGTCCGGTGGCAACTTCGGGGGCGGCTACGTCGGCCGGGGGCGGCGGGAAGGTTTGGTCAACGGTGCGGCCGGGTCGGGGGGGCGGAAGGAGATCGTCGGGCAGGTTGAAGGGTTGTTCGTCCCCCGCCTCGCCCGTTAGTTCCGGCAATCGCGCCAAAATCTGGTTGATTTCGTCGGCGGTTAGCGGCTCGCCTGTGACCAGCGGGTTTATCAAGGCGGCATCGGCCTGGGCTTGCCCCTGGCTGAGCCGCAAACTGAGCTTGGCGGCTACGTCGCTGCGGCCAATGCCGGCCAGCGCGTCGCCTATGGTGGATCCAGTGGTTGTGGTTGTTTGCACGGTTGGGTTATTAAATGTGCCGTCGCTCTGGTCGCTCTGGCGAAAGTACCAGACACCAGCGACGATGGTGAGAAGAACGGCCGTTATTGCACCACCAATGAGTAGCGGGCGAAAACGGCCGTTTGTGGTTGAGGATTTTTGAGACATGCTCTTCCTGCTCCTTTTTGCAAAACAAATCATAGCCCATCATAGGGCTATTAGCTAAACGTTGCAGGAAGGCATTTGGTTCCCCTTTTTGTTTAGAAGTTCAACTTCTGCGAGAAGTTGAACTTCTTTCGGAAGCTTAATCTTAGATGATCGCTTACGCCGGGCGTGGGGACAAACGACGGGCGGCGGGGCGGGTGCGAATGTAGCCGAGAATGGCAAGCATGATGATGAGGATAGCGGCAATAACGGCCGTTGTTGCAATGATCGGTACCGTCGGGTACGCGGCGCGGATGCCAAACAGCGCCCACACCAACACCCCCGCATAGGCCAGGCTGCGCCGATTAAACAGCACACCACCCGCCACAACCACCGCCACCAGCATCATGATGGCCGACCAGGTTGGCCCGGCAATGCCAAACCCCGTCCAGCCGCTGTTTGCCAGCACGCTGGCAATGTTGGCAATGGTCGCCACCGTAATCCAGCCCAGATAAATGGCAAAAGGGAACTGCACCAGCAGCCGTTCTGCCCAGGAAAGGGTAGGATTGGCTTCACCGATTTTCAGCCGCATATAGATGAGGATGAGCGTAACCAGCAGCACCAGCATGATAAAGGGCGACAGAAGCAGCCAGCCGTAATGCCAGGTAAACAGCCAGACGATATTGGCAACACTGCTCAGGGCAAACAGCCAGCCAATTTGGTGCATAAACGGCTTGTTCTGCGTGGTTGGCAGCACCTGGTAAATGGTGAAACCCAGCAGCGACAGGTAAATTAGCCCCCAAATGGAGAAGGTGTAACCGGCGGGGGTGAAGTAGGAAGGCAAGGAGTCGGAGATTTCCCCGGCAGAACGGCCGTTTAAGGGCAAGGTATTGGATAACGTATTCATCACAATCACGGCCACAAAGGCGACGATGTTTGTGAGTTGGAGCTTGTTTAAGGTAAACTTGGACATGTTCATGTTTATTATTATACGATTTGCACAAGTTTTGTCAATATATTTCACGGTAAAAACGGGATTCTGTCCATGTATTGGAGAAAACCATGAACGCAAAATTCAACGTGTGGCTTGAAGAAGATGGCAACGTCATCATCTCCCTGTGGCGCATTCGGCTGCTGGCTGCCATTGGCGAAACAGGCTCTATCAGCAGTGCCGCCGCCCAGCTTGACGTACCGTATCGTATCGCTTGGCAGCGACTTAACGAAATGGAAACCCGGCTCGGCCGGCAGCTTGTGGTTACCCAAACCGGTGGGCGCGATGGCGGTGGCTCCCAGCTTACCCCCCTCGCCCAAGCCTATATCGCCCAATTCCAACTGGTAAGCCAGGAAATTAACACCTTGCTGCAAACACATCTCTCCACGCTGATTGCGCCTCCACCAACTGCCTAAACACAATTCAGGTTGCTTCAAGCCCTGGCAATTGTTAAAATCAGCGGCCGTTATGATGAATCATCATAACGACTCAATTTATTTGATTCCAAATTGGAGAAAAGAGATGAAAAAGGTTTTAGTGATTTTATTTGCGCTTTTTTTGGTGGCCTGCGGGCCGGCCGAACCCCAAGTTTTGCGCCTGGCAACCACCACCAGCACCAACGACTCTGGGCTGTTGGAAGCGATTTTGCCCGCCTTTGAAGAGGCCAACAATGCCACTGTTGAGGTTGTTGCCGTAGGCACAGGGCAAGCTATCTCCCTGGGTGAAGCAGGGGACGCGGATGTGATTTTGGTTCATGCCCGCAGCCGTGAGGACACGTTTGTGGAAGCTGGGCACGGCACCGAACGGTCTGATGTGATGTACAACGACTTTGTGCTGGTTGGCCCGACGGATGACCCGGCGGGGGTGCAAGGCATGGAAATTGCCGCCGATGCGCTGCAAAAAATTGCCGACGCTCAGGCCAATTTTGCCTCTCGCGGTGACGACAGCGGGACTCATACCAAAGAAAAGAGCTTGTGGGAAGCGGCCGGCATTACCCCCGACCCTGACAGCGGCTGGTACCATTCGGTGGGACAAGGGATGGGCAGCACGCTGACATTTGCCAATGAAAACGGCGACTATACGCTGGCCGACCGTGGCACCTTCCTCTCCATGCGCGACAACATTCCCGATCTTGCCGTGATGGTGGGTGGGGAAAGCATTGCCGACAATGTGGATGAGGCGCTGCTGAACCCGTATGGGGTGATTCCGGTTAACCCGGACAAAAGCGATGCCATTAACTATGATTTGGCGGTGAAATTTGTGGATTGGCTGACAAGCGTGGAGACGCAGCAGGTGATTTCAGAGTTTGGCGTGGACAAGTTTGGGCAACCGCTGTTTTATCCTGACTCGGAGCCGTGGCATAACCGATAAGCGGCTTCTTTGGCAAAAACGGCCGTTTTCATCATAATACTTCCTAAATTCAGCAGCACATGAGGAGACGATTATGCGTACACCTATCATTGCAGGTAATTGGAAGATGAACAAAACGGCCGTTTCTGCCGTCGAATTTGTCAATGAAATCAAAGCCGCCCTCGATGCTATTAGCGGCATAGATAAAGTCGTGTGTCCCCCCTTCCTCGCCATTCCCGGCGTGGCAGCGGCACTGGCGGGAACCAGCATTGGCGTAGGGGCACAAAACATGCACTTTGAGCCAAATGGAGCCTACACCGGCGAAGTCGCCGCCGACATGCTTACCCCATTTTGCCAATATGTCATTCTCGGCCACTCCGAGCGGCGCGAATATTTTGCCGAGACCGATGACGGGGTCAACCGCAAAATCAAGGTGGCACTGGCGCACGGGCTAACGCCGATTGTCTGCGTGGGCGAAAGTTTAGCGCAAAATGAAGCGGGGGAAACGGTGAGCTTTGTTAGCGGGCAGGTGCAGGCCGCCTTTGCCGGGTTCAACGAAGCCGACGCCGCCAAATGTGTGGTGGCTTATGAACCGATTTGGGCAATTGGAACCGGCCGTTCGGCTAACGCCCAGCAAGCAGGCGACATCATTGCCAGCGCCGTGCGTCAACCTCTAACCGCCCTTTTCGGCCACGACACTGCCCAGCAAATCCGCATTCAGTATGGCGGCAGCGTCAAGCCAGGCAACATCGCCGACTACATGGCGCACCCCGACATTGACGGGGCGCTGGTTGGCGGAGCCAGCCTCGTTCCCTCGTTTGTGGAGCTGGTGCAAAACGCCGTATAAGTCCAAAGAACGAGGATTGGAATCCTTGGCTACTCCTTGTTGGATGGTGGGTTTTCGCCCATCATCCATACTTGCCAAATGACCACTAGCCAAACCAATTCGCTACACGATGATTTACGCCAGGGTGTGCGGCAGCTTTGCCGCCGCTTCCCCGATGCCTATTGGCGTGATTTGGATAAACAGGGCGCGTATCCGACTGACTTTGTACGCGCCATGACGGAAGCGGGGTACCTGGGGGCTCTGATTCCTGAACAGTACGGCGGCGTGGGGGTG
The DNA here is from genome assembly GCA_020634215.1 of Ardenticatenaceae bacterium. GTDB lineage: Bacteria > Chloroflexota > Anaerolineae > Promineifilales > Promineifilaceae > JACKCD01. The sequence continues at coordinate 49,157 of JACKCD010000042.1, forward strand.
GGCATCACCGAGACATCCATCATTTTGGAAGAAGTGCATCGCTCTGGCGGCAATGCGGCGGCTTGCCATGCGCAAATGTATATCATGGGGACGCTGCTGCGGCATGGATCGGAGGCGCAGAAAGCGTTTTATCTGCCCAAAATTGCCAGTGGCGAACTGCGGCTACAGGCGTTTGGGGTAACGGAGCCGGATGCGGGGACAGACACCACCAAGATTTGGACAACGGCCGTTCGTGAAAACGACCATTACCGCATCCGTGGGCAAAAAATCTGGACATCCCGCGCCCAGCATTCTGACCTGATGCTGCTGCTGGCTCGCACCACCCCAGTAGAAAAGGTGGCAAAACGGACGCACGGGCTTTCTATCTTTCTGATTGATCTGCGTCAGGCGGTGGGCAATGGGGTTGTCATTGAACCCATTGAGACAATGATCAACCACCACACCACGCAGGTCTTTTTCGATGACTTGCGTATCCCGCACGACAGTCTGATTGGCGAGGAGGGAATGGGGTTCCGCTACATTTTAGACGGCATGAACGCCGAGCGCATTTTGATTGCCGCTGAGTGCATTGGCGATGGCTACTGGTTTATTGACCGTGCCAGCGGTTATGCGAAGGAACGGGTGGTATTTGACCGCCCCATTGGGCAAAATCAGGGGGTGCAGTTTCCCATTGCCCAGGCGTATATCCACGTGCGGGCGGCGGATTTGATGCGGTTTGAAGCGGCGCGGTTGTTTGATAACGGCCGTTCTTGCGGTGCCGAAGCCAACATGGCAAAACTTCTCGCTGCCGATGCCTCCTGGGAAGCGGCCAACGTCACCCTGCAAACCTACGGTGGCTTCGGCTTTGCCAAAGAGTATGACGTGGAACGCAAATTCCGCGAAACGCGCCTCTACCAAATCGCCCCCATCTCCACCAACCTTATCCTTTCCTACATTGGTCAGCACGTATTAGGAATGCCACGCTCATTTTGAAGAGTAATCTGACCCTAGTTGCCAACCCACTAATCAACTACAAACACGAAGGGACCAAACAAAATGGATTTGAAGAAAGAGGCATATTTCTAAAAAACATGCGAGTAGCAAAGAAGAAAGGCACCTTGGAGACACTTTAAGCTTATATTTAGGCGTGGGGTTGGCATCACTGATTTAAGTGTAGAAGCGTTTCCTCACACCCTACGCCCATCACCCTGCCCCCACGTTACCCACAGTGCCGCCGGTTTGCGGAAGACCAACCCACGCGGTCGGGAAAGGGAAACGGCCGTTTCCTCCAACCGCATCCCCTTCAGCCGCCGCAACAGTTGCCCCAACGCTAGTTCCGCCTCCAGCCGTGCCAAATGCAGCCCCAAGCAGACGTGTGGCCCTTGGGCAAAGGTAACATGAGAACGCAAGTTGGGGCGGAACGGGTCAAACCGATCTGGGTTGGGGAACGTTTCCGGGTCGCGGTTAGCTGCCGAAAGCGACACCCGCACTAAATCCCCGGCACGAATGGCCGCGCCGCCTAATTCTGCATCCTCGGTAGCATAGCGATCTACTACTGCCGCCGCTGGCTCTAACCGCAATGATTCCTCGATGATGCTTGTGAGTATAGCGGGGTTGGCACAAACGGCCGTTAATACCTCCCCATTCGTCAGCAAAAAATAAAGCGCGTTGGCAATCATCCCCTCCGTCGTCTCAATAC
>JACKCD010000043.1 GCA_020634215.1 Ardenticatenaceae bacterium
CTCCCCACAGCCAAACCAGCCCCAGCGTCAGCCCAAACAGCACCGCCTGGCAGCCCAGCGCATAGAGCCGCAGCCGGGTGGGAATGCGGAGCGAGCCGTCGGGGTTGGGGGTGGTGCCGAGATAAACGGCCGTTGTCACCACCCCATGCGCCGCATCATTTGCCACATCGCGCAGGCTGGCGTTGATGCCGTTGACCAGCAAAATGTAGACGACGACCACGGCAGCAGTGAGCCAGGTGAGCGGGTTGGGCTGGCCGCTGGCGGCGGCTCCGGCCAGCAGCAGTGCCGCCCAGCCAAGACCCTGGATGAAGTCGGTGAGGGGCGGAACGGCCGTTTTCTTCCCCCACACATCATAGATTGCCAAACAAAGAAAGGCCAGCAGCAGCCAGGCGACGGCGGCGGGTTGGTGGGTGTGGCGGTGGGTGTAAACGGCCGTTAGCGGCACCATCAACCCCGCGATAACCGTCGCAAGCTGCGGCGAAATGCGCCCCGCCACCAGCGGGTAGGCCGCTCGGCTGGGCTGGGTGCGGTCAATCGGCAAATCCACCACGTCGTTGAGAATGTAGGCGAAGGCGTGGAAACCGAGGGCCACCAGCAGCAGCGGCCAAATATTGCCCCAGCCAAGCTGCGGGTTAACGGTGGCCGCCCCCAGCAGCGGCAGCATCCCGCTGAAGCCAAAGAGGGCGAGGTGGAGGAAGCGGGTGAAGAAAACAAGCGAAGAAGGCATGAAGCAAGTACCAAATAACCAATAACAACTACCTAAACTGATTACTGGTTACTGGTTACTGATTACCATCGCAAATTCAGCCACTTCGGCCCGCGAAACAGCACACCGGAGCGCCATTCGATGGTTTCATCGGCCAGAGCCAGGGTGGGGAAGCGGGTGAAGAGGGTTTGCAGGGCGATTTTGCCTTCGAGCCGGGCGAGGTGCGCCCCCAGGCAAAAATGGATGCCGAGGCCAAAGCTGAGGTGGCGGCTGTCTTCGCGCTCAATGTCAAACTGGTCGGGCTGGGCGTATTGGCAGCCGTCGCGGTTGGCGGAGGTGATGACGACGCGCACCAAGTCGCCGCGCCGGATGGGGTGGCCTTTGAAGACAAAATCTTGCCGCGCCCAGCGGGTGGTGGAGGTTTCGACGGGGCCGTCGTAGCGCAGCAGTTCCTCAACGGCCGTTTCCCACAGTTCCGGCCGCGCTTGCAGCAACGCCAACTGCGCTGGGTGTTGCAGCAGCGTCACCACCCCCATCCCCAGCATATTGACCACCGTCTCATGTCCCGTCACCAACAGCAGCACCACCATGCTCGCCCGTTCCGCCTCGCTAAAACGGTCGCCGCTTTCCTCCGCCTCCACCAGCGCCGTCAGCAAATCGTCGCGGGGGGATTGCTGCCGCTGGGCGCAGAGGGTGTTGATGTAGCCGATAAAATCATGGATGTACCGTTTGCGCTGCCGCCAGTTGATGCCGTGGCTGCCAGGGGCAATAACCGCCTTGCACCATTCGCGCACCTGCTCGCCGTCCGCCTCCGGCACGCCCAGCAGGTCGGTGATGAGCTGTATCGGCATGGGAAAGGCAAAATCGTTGATATATTCCATTTGTCCCTGCGCCGCCACCCGATCCAGTAGGTCGTTTGTCACCTGCTGGATGCGCGGAATCATGCCGTCAATGCGGCGCGGGGTGAATGCTTTGTTGACCAGCGACCGCAGCCGGGTGTGGTCGGGTGGGTCGGCAAAGAGCATGTTTTGGTTGATGAGGTCAAGCACGCCGCCGCTGCTGATGGGGTGTTTGTGGTCACCGGGGGCAAAGGCGTTGCGGGCGTTTTTGCCAAGGCGCTCGTTGTCTTTGAGAATCTCCACCACATCTTCGTGACGGGTGATGTACCAAATGGAACGGCCGTTTGGGGCCACATGGGCATAAATCGGTGCTTCCTCCCGCAAACGGGCAAAGGTTGGATGCGGGTCAGCCTTAAAGGCGCGGCTAAAGAGGTCGTAATCCACGGCAGTTATCCATGTTATACCATCCAACGGTCAGAATCTAACATTGCTGTTTATTAGCCACAAGTGGCAAGTAGCAAGTGGCAAGTCTCTTTTGCCAACCAGACTTGCTACCTGCGACTTGTTACTTGCAGATACAAGAATGCAAGTTTGCAAATTTGGTTGGCGGCTAGATTGCTGGTTCCTGCGTAAATATCCGCCGCACCATCGGCTCAAAAAAGGCCAGCGGCAGTGAATCATAGCTGGGGTCAAAACAATTTTGGTCATACTTTTCGCAAAATTCGGCGCAATCATCATACCAGGGATGGTCTTTATACGCATCCCGCGCATTGCGATCCTCGCCGTAATGGTGGGCATAGTAGACCATTTGGAACAGACCGTGGTATTTGACAATCCAGACAATACGCTCCGGCAAATACGGCCGTAAAATCGCCGCCACCATCTCCCCGTGCGTGTACGGTGCCAGCACATCCCCAATGTCATGCAGCAGCGCCGCCACCACATACGCCTCATCCTGCCCATCCCGATAGGCTCGCGTGGCCGACTGTAGCGAATGCTCATACCGCGTCACCTGGTACCCCGATAGCGACGTTTTCAACGCCTCCACCGCCGCCAGCAACCGATCCGGCAGCGTTTCGTTGTACTGCTTCTCCAACCGCTGCAGCAGCAAATAATCCTCCCGCGTTCCCTCCGCCATCTGCGTAAAACTCACCGTTTCCATCTTTCCTCCTAACGATTATGAATAGCTATTCAACACTCTAAAGACCAACTTTCGGAACTTATCTAACGCTGCCTATCAACAACAAACAAATCAAGTCATACATATACTCAAATCAGAATGAAAAACATGGTTTTTGCCTGATTGGTACAGAGAAAACCGCAGGTTTCCATTGCTTTAAGTATAGTTTGTTGGATTATAACAGCAGCTTAAAGTATTGCATTTCAAACCCAAAAGCATGTATACTCCGTGTAGTTAGTCGTTCTTGTTTCCCTAATTAGGAGTCTCTCATGTGGGCAAAATGTAATCTTTTTTTGCTTGGGTTTCTTCTCTGCTCTTGTTCACTTGTAACCGGGAAAAATGTAAATACAGCCTTTAAAGCAGGGATCGAGGTGTCATTCTTAAGCATCGCCATTAATAGTTCTGGAGATCTGGTCATTTCAGTGTCCCCTTCACTTACTGTACCAACACCGTTAGGAAGCTTCGGGCTATTTACAGAAGCGGAATTTACTTTTGAAGATATAAGTTCTTCTTTTCCTGATAAGCAAATATTAATCATACAAGCTACGCAAAAACAATGGGTTTATGATCTGCATGATCAACAAATAGAGATAACCCTAAACAATGTAGATGCAGCTATAACAAGTAATGGGAGGGGTAATATCTTAGTAAAGATATCAGACGAAACGAGTAACAGGCAACCGGAATTTCGTTATATTCCATCACCTCAGCCTTATTCTCAAACTTGCCCTGGGGCATTTAGTACTCGCCTTGAAAAAGGGCAAAACGCAATTGTAGTACCTTTTCAAGTAAAAGTATTCACTGGAGCTGGCACTCATTACCCATTAGCTCAACACAAATATCTTAAAAAAGGTCGTAGAATGATTGTTCTTGATGGGCCGGTTTGCAATGGGGGAATGTTGTGGTGGGAAATCCAGAGTGAAGAATTAACTCTTAGTAATGGTCAACAAGGCATTATCCATGGGTGGATTCCTGAAGAAAGTGGGGATGAATGGATGCTTGAGCCAATACACTAAGCCTATATCAATCACCTGCTGCGGCAGGCCGCACACAGCCCATAAAATTCCACCAAATGCCCCTGAATTTGAAAATCAAATCGCTGACTGAGCAGCCTTTCCAGCTCTTCCAACCCACAATCGGCCACCTCCTGCACCTGGGCGCAGTTGGTGCAAATCAGGTGATGGTGGTGGCCGTTTTCCAGCAAAACATAGTGCGCCGCCCCCGTTCCCTGGTAAACGGGTCGAATCAATCCCGTCTCACTGAGCAAATCCAGCGTGCGGTAAACAGTCATGCGCCCCACGCTGGGAGCCTGTTCCCGCACCATTTCCGCCAGCCCATCGGCACTAATATGACCGCCACACTGCACCAGCACTGCCAAAATAAGCTGCCGCGCCGCCGTCAGCCGATGGCCGCGCTCCTGCAAAGCCGCCTGCAAAACCTTGACCTGTTTATCCATTTGTCATCCCCTGCGCCATAAACCCCGCTGTGGCGCAAACAAAAAGGCCAGCACAAACAGCAGCGTTGTCACCAGCACCACCGCCGGGCCAGAAGCAATGTTGAGATAAAACGACAAATACAGCCCGACAATCCCCGATGCTGCGCCAATGATTGCCGCCACCCCCATCATGGGGGCCAGGCGGCGGGTTAGCAAGGAGGCGGTGGCGGCGGGTGTAACGAGCATGGCAACCATGAGGGCAATGCCGACCACTTGCAGAGCCACAACAATGGTAATGGCGATGAGAACAAGCAGCAAGTAGCGTAAAAATTCGGCCGGGAGCCGCAGCGTGACCGCAAGCGTGGGGTCAAAGGAGATGACAAGAAACTCTTTGTAAAAGAGCAAAATGGTGAGCAGCACCACAATACCTAATCCCAATGTGACCCACAAATCAGTAGCCGACACGCCCAGCAGGTTGCCAAAGAGAAAATGGGCCAAATCAACGGTGTAGTTGCCGGTGGCAGAGAGCATAGCGACCCCCAGGGCAAAGGTTCCGGCAAAGATCACGCCGATGGCGGTGTCTTCTTTAACGACCCCCTGGCTGCTGAGAGCGCCAATGCCAACGGCCGTTAATATCCCCATCACCAATGCCCCCAACGCCAGCGGCCAGCCCAGCAAAAACGCCACCACCACCCCCGGCAAAATCGTGTGCGCCAGCGCATCGCCAAAAAAGGCCATGCCGCGCAGCACCACATACGTTCCCAGCACCGAACACACCACCCCCACGATAATGGAGGCCAGCAGCCCGCGCACGATGAAGCTGTAGCTTAAGGGTTCGAGTAACCAGTCCATTGTTTTGGTAAACAGTGACCAGTCATCAGTAATCAGTGATTTAGTACCGATTACCGATTACCGATTACTGATTACTCCCCCTCCTCCATACGCTTCTAACAAAAAATGGGGTTGCAGAACGGCCGTTGCTGCCCCAAATGCCACCACCCGCTTGTTCAGCAGCAGCACCTTGTCAAACCGCTCCGCCGCCAAATTCAGGTCATGGGTTGCCACCACCACCGTCACCCCATCCGGCCGCACGCTGTCCAAAATCTCAAACAACGCCTCCTGGCTGGGCAAATCCAGCCCCGTCAGCGGCTCATCCAGCAGCAGCAGCGACGCTTCCTGCGCCAAAGCGCGGGCAATAAACACCCGCTGCTGCTGCCCCCCCGACAATTCCCCAATTTGCCGCCCGGCCAAATGTGCCGCCCCCGCCCGCGCCAAACTATCGGCCACAATCTCCCGGTCGCGGCGGGCAGGCCAGCGAAACAGCCCAATTCGCCCCACCCGCCCCATCATCACCACATCCTCCACCGTCACCGGAAATGACCAATCAATCTGGTTACGCTGCGGCACATAGCCAATGCAAATGTGGCCGTTGGGACCGTGACCATAGACCGTTACCAGACCTTCCGTCGGTTTCACCGTCCCCACAATGAGCTTAAACAAGGTGCTTTTACCGGCCCCATTTGGCCCCACCACAGCAATCCGCTGCCCGGCTTCCACCGTGAAATCCACCTCGCGCAGGGCATAATCGGCTCCCGCTGCGGGGCGTGGCTGGCGGGTAGTGCCTTGCGCCCCGGCCGCGTAGGCCACCGACACGTTTTGCAGGGCCAAGGTGGGAGCCGCCGGCTCATGCACTACGTCCCGCGATTTCGTTAAGCTCATCACAACATTCATATTGATTTTGTAACTATTCAGGGCTGACAGTCACGAACCAGTTTTCGACCAAGACATGTCATTTCGACGAGTCTTCGAGGAGAAATCCCGCTCCCTTTGCCTAGAAACATGGGATTTCTCGGAAGACCTCGAAATGACACCCGTATAGTTATTTGATATTTTATACCAAAAACTGAGTAGGACAATTTTGCAAATTGTCCTACGGCACCCAGGCGGGTTGGGTGCCGGGGGTGATGAGGGAGCGAAGCTCACGGGTGGCGGTGTCGTAGAGCCAAACGGTGGGTTCGGCACCGGGGCGGGCGAGTTCGTACCCTTGGAAAGTGAGATAACGGCCGTTTTTCGACCACCCCGCCACCCCAAAATGCACCTCCGGCCGGTTCGTCAGGTTGATTGGTTCGCCACCAGCGCGGGGCAGCAGCCAAATTTGTTTGCCATCGGGCGAGCGCGGCACTTTGCGCGTAATGGCAATCCAACGGCTGTCGGGCGAAACGGTGGGCAGGCTGTCGTTGACTTCCGCCGCCGCCCCGCTGAGATCAACGGCCGTTTCCGCCGCCAACTCCACAGCAAACAGATGCAGGGCAAACTGCTCCCCGTCCAGCAGTATATCGGTGACGAATAGCGTATCCCCCTGCGTGTCCCACACCCCCGGCTCGCCGGAACGGCTGGGAATGCGAATGGTTTGGCCGGTTTCAAGGTTGTACGCCTGCACTTCCTGGGCATTCGGAGAGACATAGCTCAACCAACGGCCGTTTGGCGAAAACGCTGCCCCCCACCCCAGCCATTGTGAATCGGAAAAAACGGCCGTTGTGCTGCCCGTCGCTACATCCACCCACCACAGCCGGGGAGAGCCGGGAGGCGCACCAGGGGTGGCAACGGTGCGCCGTTCATAGACCAGCCGCTGGCCGTCGGGCGACCAGCGGGGCTGGCTGCACAGAGCATCGTCGCAGATCAGGAGGGGGCGGGATAAACGGCCGTTTGTCCCCACCAGCCACAAATCCCCCAACCCATCCGCCCGCCGCCGCGTATAAACCACCGTCTGGCCATCGGGCGACACGGCAAAATCGGCCACATCAGCCGTTTCATCCGTCAACGCCAGGGGTAGATCATCTGTTTCCGGGTCAAGCAAAAACAGCCGATTGCGCCCCGCTTCGTCCCAAGCAATGTACAAAATTCCGTTAGGTGGGTCGCCCAGGGCCCAGTTGCCGCTTTGCCACAGCATCCCTGCCACCGCCACCACCGCCGCCAGCAGTGTCAGCCACACCGCCCGGTCAAAGCGGCTAAAACGGTGTGGAGGGTGAGATACAAGAATCATAAAGTTTAATAGGACGCAGATTTTCCTGATTGGCCTGATTAAAAAGTAGCTGGAAAACAACGACATTATCAGGAAAATCAGGGAAATCAGCGTCCCATTCCTTAGTTCTATAAATGCAAGTAAGGTTGCGGGGGCTGCTCGGTTTTGGTAATGGTTTCGGCGACGAGGATGGGCATGGAACGGCCGTTAAACACCCCCACCTCAAACCGCCCCTGCACCTCCACCCATTGATCCGTCGGCAACGCAGCCCCATCCGGCCAGCGCACAATCAACCCCACTGGCGCGGCATCGGCCACGCAGCAGCTCACCGTAAACCGCGCCACCATAAACTCATCTGCCCCAAACCGAGCATCGCGGTAGACAAAGCCGATCACATCGGCACGCTGCCCCGCCAACGCCACCGGGTCGCCACTGCGCTGAAATTCCCCCAACCAATCTAAAATGTTGCGCTCTCCGGCAATGATTCCCATCACCTCGTTGCCACCAGGGGCGGCAACCGACTTGATGGGGTCGGTGCCAAAGTTGATTTCGCGGTTGGAAACGGCCGTTGCCCCCAACGGTCGTGGCGGCACCAGCCAACCCAACAGCAGCGGCAGCATCACAATCAGCACTCCCACCCAGCTTAAATCGTGGTCATGGTCATGATGCTCATGGTGGTGATCATGGGCAGCATCACTTTCTTGGCGACCCAGCCATTGGCGGAAATAGCTTACCCCCAACACCCCAAACCCCACCCCTGCCACCAGCGTCAACGTAAAAAAGCGTTCGTTGATATAGTACGAAACCACGCCGCTGGTGACACGGGTATAAAGAAACATGCCGAGGAGGAGAAGAACGGCCGTTTTCACCCCCTTCTCCACCACATTCCAATTCACCAACCACTTATCAATCATCAACCATACCGCCAAAAAATGACGGAGGACGAAAGACGGAAGACGAAGGTAAAATCATCGGTCGTCCGTCGTCGGTCGTCCGTCGTCCGCCAATCATCCCCATTTAAAAATACACATTCACCAACACCGCCGCCACCAAACTCAACGCCAGGGGCAGCAAAATCAAATACAGCACAATCCGCCGCTTAAACACCCCCAAAAACATCAGCGAACTTTTAATATCCACCATCGGCCCAAACACCAGAAAGCCAATAATCGAACCCGGCGTAAAGCTACTCACAAACGACAAGGCCAAAAACGCATCCACCGTCGAGCAAACCGACAGCACAAACGCCAGCACCATTAGCAGCAGCACCGACAGCAGCGGCCCACTGCCCAATGCCAGCAGCGTATTTTGTGGCACCACCGTCTGCATCGTCGCCGCCAGCATCGAACCGACAATCAAATACCGCGCCATGTCAAAAAAATCATCCCCGCCAACGGTCAATGCTTGCCAAAGTCGCTCCCGCACCGGCAGCGGCGCATGATCATGTCCATGCTGATCCGCCAATGGCACCACTGCCCCCGGCCGCAGCACCTCATCTGGTTGCGCCAGCGTAAACAGCAGCCCCACCCCAAAGGCAATCAAAATAGTGAACACAAAACGGCCGATTAACACCGGCCCCCAGCCAAAAGCAGCATAGGTGCTTAGTAGCACCACCGGGTTGACCACCGGCGCGGCCAGCAAAAAGGCAATCCCCACCGGCAGCGGCAACCCTTTTTGGTACAGCCGCCGTGTTACCGGCACCACGCCGCATTCGCACACGGGAAAGGTAAAGCCAAGTAGAGAACCCACCAGTGCTGCCAAAATAGGCTGGCGCGGCACAAAACGAGCCAGCGATTCCTGGTTAACAAAAACAGCAATGAGGCCAGAAACAACAGAGCCAGCCAGCAAAAACGGCACGGCTTCGACAAAAATGCCCATAAAAATGGTGACAAAGGTCTGGAATTGGGCGGTCAAATTGCCCTCTCCCCGCGCCACGATGCTGATCAGCAGCCCCAGCAGCAGCAACCCGCCCAGAAGCCGCCGCAAAAAAGCGGTGGGGCTGGGGTGGGCGTGGTTTTCTGCTGCTTGTTTTGTCATAGTTCTCGTTAAACCTTTGAGGTCTCAAAGACCTCAAAGGTTTGGCTCAGCTACTAGTGGTGCAACAACCTTTTTTTGTCGGTTGGAGTGGAGACTTTAGTCGGAACGTTCCGGCTAAAGCCGCCACTCCGATACCCGTCAAAATTTGTTTGTCACCTTATTTTTGCGCAAACAGAGCGCATTTCTATTCAATTTAACATAATCCATGCAAATGGAGGCCGTTTCTATTCAAAGTCTGAGCCACAACGGCCGTTACAGTACCTTTCCAAACAAATAATCAGTTCATCAGCGTAAGGATGCGAGGCCAGCAAATCAATTCGTTTGAGTTGTCGTGCCCGAAAATAGAGCCGACCCGGCACGGCCAACAAATCGCGCACGATGCGTTTAAGACCCCAATCGGCAAAACGGGAATCGGCTAAAGCCTGGCTATGAAAGTCAGCCAGCAAATTATGAGCCAAATCGGTGAGTAAGACCAACGCTTTTTGTGCCATGAAATTCCGCTTACGACGTGCCGATAGATGCAAACCGCTCTTATCGGCACGAAATTGCTCAATTTCAGCTCCCCCTCTCTGGTTATACCGTTGCATGAAGGCTTTCTTAGAAGGAAAAGAGAGCGTGGTGACGTAGTAGCTATGTTTGAGTTTTCCTTTATGTAAACGTCTTTTGACCACCACTTGGACAGGTTGACCGAGGTCAAAAGGGGGTGCCACCCAACCCAAGAGGCTTTGCTCATCATAGACATCCCAACGGGAAACAGAGTCGGCCAACGCTTTGGCTCGCTTACCGGAAAAGCCTTTGCCTAGCACTTGATAACCTCTGGCAAGTAGCCAACGTAGGTTTTCGTCTGTGCCAGAACCACCATCAAGGCGGTAAAGTGTGCGTTTTCGTTGCTCTGGTGCTAACTCAAATGAACTTTCGACACCTAGCACCGCTTGTTGCAAACATTGCATGGTCAACTGGTTACCTGGAAACAGGCCAGACCATAAGGTTTCGTGGTAAGAAATGGCATTGACACGAGCTAATTGGCGCACAATCCTGTTTTTTTACCACTGGCATACCCTTTTTGACCTCCTTCTGCCTGTTGTCCACAGGGTAAAGCCGATAAATCAAAGTCCAATTCCAAAAAGGCACGCCAATCATGATGTCGGACTTGGCTACAACGGTCGCTGATTTGGCGAACGGCAAGCTCCAATTGAGCGAGATTCATTTGAGTTAGGTCATCCAGACCCCTAGAGAGGGTTGATTGGTCAGCAAAGCCACTAATTCGTTTGACTTGTGCCAATTGTTGCTCTGGACGAAGTTTCGTATTGACAACGGAAATGTACTCACAGCCGGCTAGAATGCTCACCAAGGTCTGTTCGAGCTTCTCAGCCAGCGTAAAATCGCCGTTTTGGGTCGCTGATGTGACTGATTGTAAAGGTTCTAGGACTTTTTCGGCCTCATAATAAGCCAACAAAGCCGCTAGGGGTGCATATTGAGTGTTAGTAAATTCGTGGGTCAGACCCAATTCCAGCTTCATCATTTCACGCTCCTCTTGCTCTAAGTCAAATGAACTTTTTGAGGATCGTGGCACAATGTCTGAAAATAGCCTAATCAATACCCAAAATCGGAATAGAAATGCCCTCTGTTTGCAGCTAGGTGTTCAAAATGAATAGAAACCGCCTCTGTTTGCACGTTTTCGTGCAAAAATAAGGTGTCAAACTACTAGACATTATCGGAATTAACTTTATGTCACGCAAAGGCACAAAGACGCAAAGGAAAAATGCTTGGCGACTTGGCGACTTGGCGTAAGAAATTCTTATTTCCGATAATCTCTACTGTAAACCGCCAACCAATGTCGCTACATTGGCCTGCATCATGCCGATGTAGCTGTCGGCACCACTGCCAACGGGGCCAATGGCACCGGTGTAGAGGGTCAAGATTTGTACCGTGTCGCAGGAGTCAAGTTCATTGGCAACGGCCGTTCCCAACTGCCCACTCGCCGTCGTCTCCGCAAACAACACGCACACCCCCGCCTCCTCCATCGCCGCCACCAGTGCCACCAAGTCACTGGCCGACGGCTCCGCCAGCGTGCTGGCCGCCGGGATGACCGTCCCCAGCACCGTGAAGTGATAGCGAGCGGCAAAATACCCCAGCGCATCATGGTTTGTCACCAGCACCCGCCGCGCTTCAGGAACGGCCGTTAACCGCCCTTCCATATCCCTTGCCAGTTGGTCAAGCTGCGCCGCATAGCGTGCCGCATTTTGTTTATAAACTGCTGCATTGTCGGGGTCAAGCTGACTCAGCATCTGCTCAATATTGCCCACCCAAATGGCGACGTTAGCCGGATCAAACCAAACGTGGGGGTCAACAGCCCCATGTTCATGGTCATCTTCGTGGTCATCACCAAGCAGCCGTGGCACAACGCCGGCCGACACCGGCACCAGCGGCGCGTTTTCGGCAATGTTCACCAGGTCATCCAGCAGCCCTTCTTCCAAATTCCAGCCGTTGCTAAAGATGATGTGGGCGTTGGCAACGGCCGTTAAATCTGCTGCCCCCGGTTGGTAGCTGTGCGGGTCTTGCCCCGCCCCCACCAGCGTAGTCAAGGCAATGGCCTCGCCCCCCACCTGCGCCACCACGTCGCCAATGATGCTAGTGGTTGCCACCACGCGCAACTTACCCCCGTCCAGCGCTACCGGCTCCAGCGTGGGCAGAGTAAGGGTGGTGGCAGATGTGGATGGTGATGCCGGGGAAACGGCCGTTTCCCCGGCACCACCGCCACACGCCGTAAGCCAGACCGCCCATAGCCCAGCCCACAAAACAAATCTTATCTGTCGCATACGTGCCACTCCTTTCAAACGATATTTTGTATCACAAGCCAGCTAAATGATACAAAATATCAGTAATTTGTCAATAAAAAGAGCCTGCAAGCCAGCTAAGCCTGCAAGCACCTATTAAAAACGTGAACAAATCACGATTAATACAGACGAAATCTACGGCCGGCTATCGCCCGTCATCCGCCGTCCATCACCCCCGACCCGCCGCCACAAATGACCACACCGCCTGATACATATCCTTACTCTTCACCAAGCTCTCCCCCACCAGCACCGCATTCACCCCAATCTTCCGCATCGCCCGCACATCGGCCTCACTCTTCAACCCGCTCTCCCCCACCACCAACACCTCCGGCGGAATCAGCCCTCGCAACCGTGCCGTCGTATTAAAATCTACTTCAAACGTTTGCAAATTGCGGTTATTCACCCCCACAATCCGCACCCCCAGCGGCAGCACCCGCGCTAACTCCTCTTCAGTATGCACCTCCACCAGCGCATTCATCCCCAGCTTGTGAGCCAACTCCAGCAGCGATTGCAGGTCGCCATCCCCCAACACCGCCGCAATGAGCAAAATTGCGTCTGCCCCAGCGGCGCGTGCTTCGTGAACTTGGTAGGGATGGAAAATGAAGTCTTTGCGGAGGATAGGGATTGGGGATTTGAGGCTAGAGATTGCTTCTTTGACATCCCGTAAATGTTCCAGCGAACCCTGGAAATGCCGCGCATCGGTTAGCACCGAAATGGCGGCCGCCCCAGCCTTATGGTATGTCTTGGCAATTTTTACCGGGTCATAGTGCGGCACAATCAGCCCCTTGCTGGGCGATGCTTTCTTGCATTCAGCAATCAGCGACACGCCGGGCTGCGCCAGGGCAGCATAAAAATCGAGCGGCGGTGGAGCCACCCGCGCAAATGCCCGCACATTTTCAAAAGGTATTTCGCGCATCGTCTTGGGCAACTGCTCCCGATGGTGCGCCATGATCTCGTCCAGAATTGTCCCACGCCGTTTAGAAGTGTTTGATACGCTCATGATCAGGGAACAACGAATGTCATTTCGAGGTCCTCCGAGAAATCCCGCTCTCATAACCACCATTTGAGCGGGGTTTCTCCTCGAAGACTCGTCGAAATGACATGGCGTTATCTAAAAGCTATTGGTTTTCTCCACCCACGCTTCCAGCGTCCGCAGGGCGGCACCGCTGTCAATGGATTCGCGGGCTTCGGCCAGCCCGGCCTGCATGTCGCCACACTGCGCGCTTAGGGTGGCGGCGGCGTTGAGCAGCACAATGTCGCGGCGTGGCCCTTGGTCTTGGCCGCTCAACACGTCACGGGTAATTTGGGCGTTTTCTTCCGGCGTGCCGCCCACAAAATCATCTACGCTGGCGCGAGCAAAGCCAAAATCGGCCGGATCCAGCTCGTAATTTTCCACCCGCCCGTCCGCGTGCAAACGGCTGACGCGGTTCATGCCCGTTGTCGAAAGTTCATCAAGCCCATCGGCCCCATGCACCACATATGCCCCCTGGCTACCCAATTTTGCCAGCACGTTTGCCATGACCTCGGTCAAATCGGGGGCAAAGACACCAATGAGCTGGTAGGGGGCGCCGGCCGGATTCGTCAGCGGTCCCAAAATATTGAAAATGGTGCGCTGGCCGATTTCGCGGCGAGGTGGCCCGGCAAAGCGCATGGCCGGATGGTGGTTGATGGCGTAGAGAAAGCCAAAGTTGGTCTCCTGCACACATTCGGCCACCTGCTCCGGGGTCAAATTCAGGTTGCCCCCCAGTGCCATTAGCACGTCGGCGGAGCCGGATTTGCTGCTGGCGGCGCGGTTGCCGTGTTTGGCGACCTTCACGCCATACCCGGCCACCACAAAGGCGGCGGTGGTGGAGATGTTGAAGGTGTGTTTGCCATCGCCGCCGGTGCCAACGGTATCTACAATCAACTCGTCACCCTCAACCGGGATTTGCACGGGGATGACGTGGGAGCGCATGGATTTGGCGCTGCCCGCAATTTCGTCCACCGTTTCCCCTTTCATCCGCAGGGCGGTGAGGTAACTGCCAATTTGGGCGGGGGTTGCCTGCCCGGTCATGATAAAGTCCATGGCCGCTTCGGCCTGATCAAATGTTAGATTACGGCCGTTTATGACCTCCGCAATCGCTGCTTTTATCGCCATTCTTTTCCTCTTTTCCAGTAATCGGTATTCGGTATTCGGTAATCAGTACCACGCCTCACCCCTAACCAGTGCCGTTCTTGAATGTCAAGGTTTTGCCGACTTGTATGAACAAAATAAAGCTCTCTTGATGGGTACTCACTATGCAATTCACGGTAACGCTTCATAGTAGCAGCACCATCGCCACAACTTTCAATGACAGCAATACGGCTTAATATGCGTTGGCTTTGAGCATCTGTATATGCTTCCAACGCTTCAATAATAAGCCACTGGTTCGGATAAGTGATACAAATCTCTGCCCATGTCATTTCGTAAACACCTCACTTACATCACCTTACTCACCGTCAACCAATCCCCCTCATTAGCCGCCGCAATCGCTTCAGGTGAACCCAGGACCACCACCACGCCGTTGTCGCGCACCCCATCTAGCACATCAGCCAGGGCGCGGAAGTCGGCGGCGGTGGTAGACAGCACTTCATCGCGGTATTGCTGGCGAATTTCGGGGGTCAGCCCCAGCAGGTGGCGATACAGAGCGCTGCGCCCCTTGGCATCGGGAAGCTGGTGGCTGTCTATGCTGCTAATCGCCCCAATGATGCCCCGCGTCAGTTCCCGTTCGTTGAGGTCGAGTTTGCGGAGAAAAGCGGCCGTTCCGTCATAATTTTTCACCGTTTGCATCAGATTGGGGTCGCGGTAAGAGAGGTAGGCCAACACGCCGGAATGCTGGTTGAAATTGATCATGCCGCCATAGGCCCCACCCTGCACCCGAATCTTTTCCCAAAGCCAGGTGGTGCGGAGGTAGCCGGTGATGACGGAGATGGAGCCGTGCAGTTGGTAGCCGAGTTCGTAAAGATTGGTGCCTTTGGCGACGTAGTTGACCTGGGCGGGCATGGTTAGCCCTTCGTGGTGGCGCGAAAGCGGCGGCGACCAGGCGGGCAGTTCCACGCCGCCGGCCGGAAGTGAGGCGATAAACTGGCTCAACTGTGGCTCAAACTGGCTCCAGCCGTCGGCCTCCACCGTCACGTTGGCAATCATCCGGTTGCGGTTGAGCAAAATAGTGCGGATGCGCTCCAGCTTGGCGACCACGCTCGGCCAATCTTGCTCAATTTCTTGCAGCAGCCCGCGCAGGAAAAAGAGGCCGTCTATGCCGCCGGTTTGCTCGGCGATCCAGCTAATGGTGTCGAATTTGGCGCGTAAACGGCCGTTAACCACCCCATGCCCCCCCGGAATCAACCCCGATTCATGCCCTGCCTTCGCCCGCAGAACAATTTGGCGGAACCGCTCCTGGTTGTCAAAGTTCGTCGTCAGCAAAATCTCGTGCATGATGTCGAGCATCGCCCCCGTTTGCGCCAGCGTCCCCTTGCCGCGCACAAACAGCCACATCACCCCATCCGGGTTGCCCCGCTGCGCCGACTCATAGGTTGAAGCCCACACGCCCCCAGTCTCCCGCCCAATCCGCTGCGACAGTTTGACATAATCCTCTTTGGTCGTCCCCATGCCCGTTAACCCAGAGGTAAACAGGTCAACATAGGGCATCAACTCCAGCGGCAACACCCGCAAATCAAAGCCGAGGTCGAGGTAGACAATGCCGTTGGTAAACAAGTCATGGTAAAGAATCTCTGCCCCGTGGGCTTCGCCAATGACGCTGGGAACCTCTTTGTTCTCCTTGTCGAGGTCGGCCAGCGTCAGCATGGGCAGGGCCGCCAACGCTTCGGGGTCATCGGCTCGCTCTTGCAATTCGCGCAGGGTTTGCGTTTCTGCCATCACCTGGGCAATGTCGTCCTCGTTAAGTCCGTCGCGGACGGTTTGTAGCCGCGCCTTTTCTTCCGCTTCCTGGCGGGCGTTCAAGGCGGCATCGGGTTCCAGCACCACGGTCACGCGGTGGGTGTTGTGCAGCAGGTGGGTGCCGATGAGGTCTTGGAGGTAGGTGGGGTTGGTGGCGAGGTTGTGTTTAACGGCCGTTAAAACCCCCTCATACCGCACCTGCGCCAGCGGATCTTGCCCATAGAGCCACGTCCGCAGCGCCCGAAACATCACATTCAGCCCGCGAGGAAACGACCCCGTGTTGTTCTCACGCAGGGAAAACTCAAAGGTGTTGAGCGCCGCCTCCACCATGTCGGGGTCAATCCCTTCCTCGGCAATCTTGCCCAGCGTCTCCAAAATCAGCGGTGGCACCTTTTCCAGTTCATCCAGTGCCACCCCCTTCATCCCCACGGCAAAGGTGAGCTGCCGCAGCCCGGTGCCTAGCCCCCCACCAGTCAAATCTTCCCCCAGCCGCGAATCCAGCAGCACTTTTCGCAGCGGCGAGCCGTTGGTGCTGACCAGGGCATAAGACAAGATGCTCAGGGCCATGGTCAATTCGGCATCGTCGTTTTCGGGCAGCAGCCAATTGACCTGCACCATCCCTTTTTCCGATTGCTGGCTGCCAGATTCTACGCTAAAGGGGAAGCGGTGTTCTTGGGGGGTGGAAAACGGCCGTTGTAGCCCCACTTCCGCCGCCACCTCCCACGCCGCAAACCCATCCAAATAGGTCGCCAGCAGCCGCAGCCGCTCCTCTTCCGGGTCATCGCCATAAAAATAAATCAGTGCATTCGACGGATGGTAATACGTTTCGTGAAACGTCTTAAACTGTTCATAGGTCAAATCAGGAATCGCCTGCGGGTCGCCGCCAGAATCATGGGCGTAGGCATTGTCGGGAAACAGCGCCGCCTTGCTGTGGCGATAGAGCAAGCTGTCGGGGGAGGAATACGCCCCCTTCATCTCGTTAAACACCACCCCTTTGTAAATCAGCGGCGCGTTGGGGTCATCCAGCTCATAATGCCACCCCTCTTGCTGCAAATGGTGCGGCGTAATCAGCGGGTGGAAAACAGCATCGAGGTACACATCCACCAAATTGTAAAAATCCTGCAAATTGGTGCTGGCAACGGGGTAAACCGTCTTATCAGGGTAAGTAATGGCGTTGAGAAACGTCTTAAACGACCCCTTCACCAATTCCACAAACGGCTCTTTGACCGGGTATTTGTGCGACCCGCCCAGCACGGCATGTTCCATAATGTGGGCGACACCGGTAGAGTCGGCCGGCGGCGTGCGAAAGCTGATGCCAAATGATTTGTTCTCATCATCATTCGCCATCGTCAGCAGTTCCGCCCCTGTCTTAATATGCCGATACACCCGCGCCGTGGAGTTAATCTCCTCAACGGTTTCCTCTCGCAACAATTCAAATCCGTGTAAATTCATCATTTTCCTCTGGCAACCAACCTGCCTTAAAAAGGCAAATAAGCAACTTTGTAGCTATACAGGTCATCCCAAAAAGATAGTCAAAAGGGGTGTCATTCCCGCGAAAGCGGGAATCCATGTCTTCTGGGCAAAGGCTGGATACCCGCCTACGCGGGTATGACACTTGGACAGAGACAAAACATTGCGGGTATCAGTCAGCATGTTTGTTTTCCTTTCAGCCAAGACCTATTTCATAACGGCTATTGTAATGGAAAGAAAAGGCTGTGTCAGTGGGGGTTAGAAACGGCCGTTTATAAAATTCCCCAACATCTCGCGCCCATACTCCGTCAAAATGCTCTCCGGGTGGAACTGCACCCCCACAATCGGATACGCCTTATGCCGCAGCCCCATCACCTCTTCCTCCGCCGTGTATGCCGTCACCTCCAAACAGTCTGGCAGCGGCTCCTGCACAATCAGCGAATGGTAGCGCGTCGCCTGAAACGGCGTAGGCAAACCTGCAAACAGCCCCATGCCGTTGTGGTAAACAGGCGACGTTTTGCCGTGCATCAGGCGCGGGGCGCGAACCACCTTGCCGCCAAACACCTGCCCCATACATTGATGCCCCAAACAAACTCCCAGCACCGGCGTTGTCGGCCCCAGTTCCCGGATCACCTCGTTGGAAATGCCGCCATCATCGGGGTCGCCCGGCCCTGGGCTAATGCAAATATGGCTGGGGTTCAACGCCCGAATTTCATCCAGCGTCACCTGGTCATTGCGAAAAACTTTGATGTCGGCTCCCAATTCACCAAAATACTGCACCAGGTTGTAGGTAAAGGAATCATAGTTATCAATGACAATAAGCATAGCAAGCACCTCCTAAAATTATATAATCTAGCGATGTAATTCTGACAAGGGTTTTGTTCCTGACTTAAATGCCATGTTATCAGCGTATAATTTCCACTTGATAGGAGGAATCCCTTCTAAGTTAAACCCAAATATTTGGGAATTAATTTGATATTCTAATGTGAAAAATGACTCATGCAGATGTACAGAGTCTTTAGGGAAAAGGACATCCTTAGATATAACACTAATCAAATATTCTTGAGGGAAGAGTTTGACTTGTATTAAAGCAGTGAAATGGGGAACGAAGTTTACAGAACCTAGTTTAACGTCACCATGAAATCCTGCCGGATGCCAAATAGGAGAAATCTCATCTAATCTTGGAAAGGTGAACTCTGTTTTAAAATGGTTGATGATTATTTCCCCCACATTGAGAACACGTACACTTAAATTGTAAACAGGGCCCAACTCGCTAACCCCATGCAGATTAAAGCCCCGGCTATAAGATTCAAGAAACTCAACTTGAGCCCTTGGAACCTTCGAACGATTCATAACATCTCTAACTTCGAAATCTTCCATCGGCACAGCTAAGAAATTGTACCTTTTATAATATTTGTGATCCTTCCCATTTTGATGTGCAGTGTCGCTTTTAGGTATCTTAACTACATACACTACCCCATTGGGGATCAAATCAATCGGTATAGGAAAAATTTCTACACCCTGTATACGTGGATAAATATTGCTATTAATAATTTGCTCAAGGGTTTCCCTGGAAAACTGTTTCCGGTCTATAGGGTCTATTCTTTCTGGAAGATGCTTCTTATCCTTGTTTTGATATTCAGCAACACCATAAATAATAATTCCCCCATTGGAATTTGCTATTGATGATATGTCTTTCGCAATCTCTTTTTTCTTGGCATCAGACGAATCTAAAGAGGAGGCCGCTTTATATTCAAGTTCTAAACTCTCTTCTACCAGATCGTCAATGTATTGTTGGATAACAGTTTGATTCCAAACTTCATTCATGACAAATCACCCAGCCTGGACAAGCCAGAATAAGAAAAGTTACCTGGATCCTTGCAGAAAGGACAGAAAAACATAGAGAAGATGTGATCCTGGGAGACTGTAGTCTTGCAATCTCTCAATCTCCCAATCTCCCAGTCTCTTTCTTACATCCTCTTCACATCATGTGAATTGCTTTCCCGAATGCCGGCCGGACTAATTTCCACAAACTCAGCATTTTCTTGCAGCTCTCTAATTGTCCGCGCCCCGCCATAGCTCAGGCCAGAGCGCAGGCCGCCCACCATTTGGTACAGGATTTCACGGATGTGGCCGCGATAGGGAACAACCGCTTCCACCCCTTCCGGCACCACCTTGTCCCAATCTTCCTGGCTTTCGGCACTTTCATCGTCGCCGCGCTCCGCCTCCTTGCGCCCCATCGCCGCCCCCAGCGAAGCCATGCCGCGCACCACTTTCACTTTTTGCCCGTCCCGAATGACGGGTGAGCCGGGGGCTTCTTCACACCCGGCAAACAAACTGCCAATCATCACGCTGTCGGCTCCGGCGGCCAGTGCCTTCACCATGTCGCCAGATGTTTTGATGCCGCCGTCGGAGATCACGGGAATGTCTATGCCGGCTTGTTGCAGACCGGTGATGGCGTCAAGAACGGCCGTTAATTGCGGCACCCCAAACCCCGTCACAATCCGCGTCGTACAAATCGAACCCGGCCCAATCCCCACCTTAATCGCATCCGCCCCCGCCTCCGCCAAATCACGCGCCCCGTCTGCCGAAGCCACATTCCCCGCCACAATTTGCGCTTGTGGGAAGTTGCGCCGCAGCGACTGCACCATATCAATACAGTGATCCGCATGACCGTGGGCAATATCCAGCACCAGCACATCCGCCCCCGCCGCCAGCACCGCCTCCGCCCGCTTCATTTCATTCCCCCCCACGCCAATTGCCGCCCCCACCCGCAGCCGACCCCGCTCATCCTTGGCCGCCTGGGGGTATCGCTGCCGTTTAATCACATCCTGCGCCGTAATCAACCCCCGCAGCGTCCCATCCGCCGCCAAAATCGGCAGCTTCTCCAGCCGATGCTGGTGCAAAATCGCCCGCGCCTCGTCCAGCGTCGTCTCCGTTGTAGCGCTCACAATCTTGTCCGGCAGCGTCATCACGCTGCTCACCGGTGCTTGGGCATCCAGCGCCAGCAAAATATCCCGCTGCGTCACCAGCCCCACCAGCTTGTCGCCGCCATTCGTCACCACCAAACCGCCAATATCATGCCGCTCCATCAGCTTTTGCGCTTCGGCAATCGTCGCCTCGCGGTCAATCGCATACGGGTGTTCCACCACAAACCCTTCCGACCGCTTCACCTGCTCAATTTGCCGCGCATGGCGTTCAACCGTCATAAAACGGTGGATAATGCCAATCCCCCCCACCCGCGCCATCGCCATCGCCATCCCCGCCTCGGTCACGGTGTCCATGTTGGCGCTAATAATCGGAATCCCCAACTGAATGCTGTTGGTCAGCCGCGTTGTCGTCGCCACATCCCCCCGCGACCGTATCGGCGACCGCTTGGGAATGAGCAACACATCATCAAAGGTCAGTGCTTTTGTTTGTCGTAGTTTCATCTCTCAAATTCCGAGACTATGAGACTATGAGACTCCCAATCTCTCAATCTCCCAGTCTCTTAGTCTCAGCATTTATTCTAACGCCACAATCACCACATCATACTCCGCCGCCGCGCCGTTGGCTTCAGATATGGTGACACGATATTCTGTCGTTTGCCGGGGCAGCACAAAGGCAGCTTCGGCCGAACCTGCCCCGCTAAAATTGGCTTCGGCCACCACGCTACCGCTGCTGCTAAAGGTAATGACCAAATCGGCCTGCTCCACCGGGTCAACAAAGGCAATCACCGGACGGCCGTTTTTCGACACCACCCCATACGCCTTGCCCTCCCCCGCCGCAATCACATCCCGCTCGCCCCCCGCAAAGGCCAACAGCCCCGCTTCGCCGCTACCCGTCAACCCCGCCACCGCCACCCGATGCAGCCCCGTTACCTCCGGCGAAAAAACCAGTAGTTCCGGCAGCCCTGCCCCGTTAAAATTAGCCTCAACTACCGGCGCAACGCTCAAATCATCCCCTTCATATACCTGCAGCACCACATCCAAACCCTGGCTGGCTTCAGCAAAAAAGAGCAGCGGCACAAATTGGTTGCCGTCAAAGCGAAAGCTAATAATCTCGCCCATGTCGAGCGGAAAGGCCGCTTGTGATCCTGGGGGGAAGGTGTTGGAAACGGCCGTTTCCGTCGGTTCAGTCACAAGAGCAATCGGTGTCGCCGACGGCTCAACCACAATCGTCGGGGCCACCATCGTCGCCGTCGCCACCGCTGGCAGCGTCACATCTTCCCCCTCTGCCAGCGTCTGCCCCACCAAACTCTCCTCATCCACCGTCAACGCATCATCCGCCGCCGAATCCACATTTCGGCACGCCATTGCCAGCAGACAAATTAAGAACAGCCATCGTTTCAACACACACTTCCTTGAACTAAGGGAGATTGGGAATTGGAGATTGTTTGTGGGTTAACAAAATAAAGGGGTAAACATGTCATTTCGAGATCCTCCGAGAAATCCCATTAAACTTGCCTAGTGAATAGCATCGCCGAGTGAATGGGATTTCTCCTCGAAGACTCGTCGAAATGACATCTTTTTTACCCAAATAAACTGTTAACCCCATACCAATATCTAATCTCCAATCTCCAATCCAGTTAGTATCACGAAGTTTTCGCCACCCTTTTTTATTGCGTATTTAGAGGGGAGTTACGCAATACGCAATACGTGGGCGTGGCAAAAAACTAAAGACACTAACCAATCCACGCTTATTTAGGCAGCACCAACCCCATCATCCGCTTCATCTCTTCAATCTTCGGCATGGACACCGCCGCCGCTTGCTGCGCCCCCACCGCCAAAATGCGGTCTAACTCACCTGGGTCGGACATAATCTCATGATACCGCGCCTGAATCGGCTCCAACGCCGCAATGACCACCTCAGCCACCCGCGTCTTCAAATCACCATACCCACGCGCATCAGCAAAATCTGACTCAACCTCGCTGTTGCTCTTTTCCGTCAACACCTTGTAAATGCCCAGTAAGTTGTTAACCCCGGCCTTCTCTGGGTCATCAGAAAAGCGAATCTCATTGCCCGAATCCGTCTTGGCCCGCTTAAACGAACGCAAAATTTCCTTTGGGTCATCCAACAGCTTCACCGCGTGGCCGCGAATGTGCGCCGAACTCTTCGACATTTTGGAAGTCGGGTCGTCCAGCCCCATCACCCGCGCCCCCACTTCGGGAATCACCGCCTGCGGCACCACAAAAAACTCCGTCTCATAACGGCTGTTAAAGCTTTGGGCAATATCCCGCGCCAGCTCCACGTGCTGCCGTTGGTCATCACCCACGGGAACCTCATCTGTATCATACAACAAAATGTCCCCCGCCATCAGCACCGGATAATCCAATAGCCCGGTGAAAACACTTTCCTGCTTGGCCGACTTGTCCTTATACTGCGTCATCCGCTGTAACCAACCCAGCGGCGTGACGCAGTTCAGCAGCCAACACGCCTCGGCATGGGCCACCACATGGCTCTGCACAAACAGGGTGCATTTGTCTGGGCTAAGCCCACACGCCAGCAGCAGTGCCGCCAGTGTGCGCGTATTGGCCCGCAGTTCGGCCGGCTCTTGCGGCACTGTCAGGCTGTGCAAATCAACCAGGCAAAAGAAGTTGACCTTCTCATGCTGCCGATCTGCCCAGCCTTTAAACGCTCCCAAATAATTCCCCAGCGTCACCGCGCCGGAGGGTTGTACTCCGCTAAATACTCGTTTCTTGTTGCTCATTCTATTCGTAGAGATTGGAGATTGGAGATTGGAGATTCAATAATCTCTAATCTCCAATCTCCAATCTCTTATAACAAACCCTGTTCAGCGCGGTCAACGGCCACAAACAACGCCTTGGCCTTGTTGCCACACTCCAAATATTCGCTCGTCGGGTCGCTGTCGGCCACAATGCCCGCCCCCGCCTGCACATGCACCTTGCCGTCCTTCACCACCATCGTGCGAATGGCAATGCAGGTGTCCATGTTGCCATCGTACCCAACGTGGCCGACTACGCCACCATACAAGCTGCGCCGCTGCCCTTCCAGCTCTTCGATGATTTCCATCGCCCGCACCTTGGGCGCACCGCTGAGGGTTCCCGCCGGAAAGGTTGCCCGCAGCAAATCAAACGCATCCATATCGGCCCGCATGTGCCCTTCCACCTGGCTGACGATGTGCATGACGTGGCTGTAGCGCTCAATCACCATCAAATCTTCCACCTGCACCGTGCCGTAATCGCTGACGCGGCCAATGTCGTTGCGCCCCAAATCTACCAGCATGACGTGTTCCGCCCGTTCCTTGGGGTCATTCAGCAGTTCCTCGGCCAGCGCATCATCTTCTTCCTTGGTTTTGCCGCGCCAGCGGGTGCCAGCAATGGGGCGCACGCTGGCAATGCCATCGGACAGCCGGACGTGCATTTCGGGCGATGCCCCCACAATTTGCAAATCAAAGTCGGGGAAGTCGAAGTAAAACATATAGGGCGACGGGTTGAGCATTCGCAGGGCGCGGTAGATGGCGAAGGGGTGGGCGTTGGTTTGGCGGCTAAAGCGCTGGCTTAGAACCACCTGGAAGATGTCGCCGACCGCAATATATTCCTTCGCCTGCCGCACCATCGCCTCATAGTCGGCCTGGCTCATGTTGCTCGCCAGTTCGCTCGGCTGACCGTTGCCCCAGCGGTAGTGGGGAATGGCGGGCAACGGCCGTAAAAGCCGCTCACTCACCTGCTCAATCCGCTGAATCGCCTCCACATACGCCTGCTCCACATCCCCCTCAACCCGTGCATTGGAGAGGAGCATTAGCCGCTGGCGGGCGTGGTCAAAGACGACCAACGTGTCGGCGAGCAGGAAAATGGCATCGGGAATGCTATGGATGGCAACGGCCGTTTCTGGCAGCTTCTCAAAAAAGCGCACCACATCATACCCCACATACCCCACCGCCCCACCCACCAGCCGGGGCAGCCCCGGCACCTCCGCCGGGGTAAAACGGGACAGTTCGGCTTTGACCACATCCAGCACATCTTCGCCCTCGGCCAGTTCACGGGTGGTGGTCCCTCGTGGGCGGCTGTCGGTAATGAAACGGCCGTTTAGCGAAATCATCCCCCGTGGGTTCACCCCCACAAACGAATACCGGCTCACCTGCTCCCCACCCGCAATTGATTCCAGCAAAAACGACGGCCCCACGCCGCTCATCAGCTTCAAATACACCGACACCGGCGTTTCCAAATCGGCCGCAAACTCCCGGTAGACCGGAATCAAATTCGCCCCACCAGCCGCTAACGCCCGAAATTCGGTTAAATTGGGCCGATAAACGGCCGTTTGGTTTCCCGCTTGCCTAATTCCTAGCATGTTCAGTAATCAGTGACCAGTAATCAGTAATCAGTCAACCGATTACCGATTACTGATTACTGATTACCGATTACCGCCTTCTATCCTACAACCGGCAGCAACTTCATCGCCGCCTCAATCTCCGCTTCAGGATACTCAAAATCTTCCAGCGCACCCCGGAAATACGCATCATACGCCGCCATGTCAAAGTGGCCGTGACCGCACAGGTTAAAGATAATCGTCTTCTCCTCGCCCGACTCCTTGCACTTTAGCGCCTCGTCAATTGCCACCGCAATGGCGTGGGTCGGTTCTGGCGCCGGCACAATTCCCTCAGCGCGGGCAAACGTCACCGCCGCCTTAAAAGTATCCAACTGCTTCACCGACCGCGCCTCAACCAGATCATGATCCACCAGCGCACTGACAATCGGCGACATGCCGTGATAACGCAGCCCACCGGCGTGAATGGTCGGCGGCACAAAGGTGTGGCCCAGCGTGTGCATCTTCACCACGGGAGCCATCCGCGCCGTGTCGCCATAGTCAAACGCATATTTACCCCGCGTCAGGCTGGGCGATGCGGCCGGCTCGGCGGCCACAATTTTGGTCTGCTTCCCGTCCTGCAAATTCTTCCGCAAAAACGGGAAGGCAAACCCACCAAAGTTTGAGCCACCGCCCGTGCAGGCAATCACCACATCGGGGTAATCATCCGCCATCTCAAGCTGCATCAGCACCTCTTCGCCAATCACCGTTTGGTGCATCAGCACATGGTTCAGCACCGACCCCAGGCTATATTTCTTCGCGCCACCTGACATGGCCGCCACTTCCACCGCCTCGGAAATGGCAATGCCCAGCGAACCAGGGGAATCGGGGTTTTCGGCCAGCACAGAACGGCCGTAATTCGTTCTATCCGTCGGGCTGGCATACACATCCGCCCCATACACCTGCATCAAATTGCGCCGGTACGGTTTTTGCTGGTACGACACCTTCACCATGTATACTTCCAAATCCAGCCCAAAATGGTTACACGCCATAGACAACGCCGAACCCCACTGACCAGCCCCTGTTTCCGTCGTCAATGCCTTTACCCCCGCTTCTTTGTTGTAAAACGCTTGCGGAACGGCCGTATTTGGCTTGTGCGACCCCGCCGGACTCACCCCCTCATACTTGTAATAAATCCGCGCCGGGGTATCCAGCGCCTTCTCCAGCCGATGCGCCCGGAAAAACGGCGTTGGCCGCCACAGCTTATACACCTCCTGCACCGGCTCCGGAATCTCAATATACTGCTCCGTGCTAATCTCCTGCAAAATCAGGCTCATCGGAAACAGCACACTCAGGAAATCAGGTGTGACTGGCTCCAATGTCTGCGGGTGCAGCACCGGCTCCGGCGCAAACGGAAGGTCAGCATTGATGTTGTACCATGCCTTCGGCATCTGGCTCTCATTTAATAAAAACTTCGTCTGCTTGCTCATGTTTTTCAACTCCTTAAACTGGTTAGAATGGTTCAATCTGGTAGATTGAACCATTCTTTGTCCAAACAAAAAACGCTCTCGTCCCCAAAAGGGACGAGAGCGTCTAAATCTCCCGTGGTGCCACCCTAGTTAAGCAACTTCTCCAACAAAAAACGCGCCAGTGAGAGCGCGTCGGTGTGGTGGAAAAGCCAGCTTCACTTTTTCGAGTCAGCCCATTGGCTTAACCCTATGCCCAGATAACGGTGGCATCTCCGATTTGAGCTACTTTCAGCAAAAAATGCTGCCGGTTCGCTCAAACAACTCCTCGGGCCATTCACCTGCTGCGCCGCCATTGACCTTTCAGCTCGGGGGTCAACTCTCTACAACTCGCTTTGCAAGCTACTCTTCCGATTCACAGTCATTTACACTGTTTATGTTAGCGAGGGGATAGTAGCACGCCGCCTGAGCAATGTCAAGCACGATTAAAAAGAAACAGGCCGCTAAAAATGAGCAGCAACCCCACAAAATGGAATGGCTGTAGCTGTTCTCCCAGGAAAATGATGGAGAAAATAGCGGCAAAAACGGGTACCAAATTGACAAACAGCCCAGCGCGATTGGCTCCCACCTGGGCAATGCCGCTGTTCCAGCAAATATAGGCCAGGATGGAGGGAAAAATGGCAACGTAAAGAATCGCCAAATAGGTTGGTGGTGTCATAGCGGCTCTGGCTCCGGTGGAGAGTGACCACAGATAAATTGGAAGGAGAAGGGTCACACCCGCGCCAAAGGTAAAGGTAAGAAAGCTGAGAGGGTGGATTAACGGCCGTTTACGCAACAGCACCGAATACAGCGCATACAAAAATACCGCCAGCAAAATCAGCAAATCCCCTTGCACAAACGACAGTTGCAGCAAGGTATTTAGCTGCCCACGCAACACCACAAAAAAAGCGCCGCTAATAGCAATCGCCACCCCCACCCCTTGGCGCAAACTAATTTTTTCCCTAAACAGCAGCCAAGAGATAATAATCACCGCTGCTGGCATCGCCGTTTGCATCAGCGAGCCATTGATGGCGGTAGTGGTTTGCACGGCCAGATAAAGCAAAGTGTTGAAGCAGGTAACGCCCAGAAAACCCAACAGCGTTAGAATGCGCCAGTTGGCAACGGCCGTTTGCCAATCTTGCTTCACCTGCCGCCACGTCAGCGGCAGCAAAATTAAAAACGCCAAACACCAGCGCCAAAACGACAACGCCAGCGGTGGCACAACCCCCGTCACCCCTCGCGCCACCACAATGTTGCCTCCCCAAAACAACGGCGGCAGCAGCAGGAGCAGATAGGGGTTGATAGTTGGGGTTAATTTTTGGTTGGAAACGGCCGTTTCTTTCATAAGCTGTAAATTGGTTAGTGTCACGAAGTTTTCGCCACCATTTTTTATTGCGTATTGCGTATTGAGAGGGGAGTTACGCAATACGCAATACGCAATACGTGGACGTGGCGAAAAACTAAAGACACTAACTAAATTGGAGATTAGAGATTATGAAGGTTCATCAATCTCTAATCTCCAATCCCTAAATCGTTTTTAACCCCACTTATACCGCACACCCTCCGGCGTTCGTAGCTCCTGCCAGCCATAACGACTCAGCGTAATATCTGGTCGCCGCCCAAACTCCTCAAAAAAGGTGGTCATGTGGGGTGGGGCCACCTGCGCCGCCTCGTCAAACAGCTCCACCGGGCTAATCCCCAGCTTGCGGGCGCAGTGGTGAAAAATTGCCACCGCAGTCTCCACGTTGCGCTTGGGCGGCACGACGTAGTTGGCAATGCCCATTGCCACCAGCCCCCGCAGCAGCAGAGCCCGCGACTGCTGCCGCACGGCCAGCGTCGCTGCCCGATGGCCGTAAATGCCAAAGAGCGACAGGCTGCCCTTTTCCATCGTCGCCAAAAAACGCTCGCGCTGAACGGCCGTTGCCGCCCCATACCGCGCCACAATCTCTCCCATCCGTTCGTCTGTTCCCTCGCCCAACGGCTCCCGGTA
The DNA here is from genome assembly GCA_020634215.1 of Ardenticatenaceae bacterium. Classification (GTDB taxonomy): domain Bacteria; phylum Chloroflexota; class Anaerolineae; order Promineifilales; family Promineifilaceae; genus JACKCD01. The sequence continues at coordinate 28,183 of JACKCD010000043.1, forward strand.
ATAATCGAGAACGGTGTAGTCACGCAGGAAAACGGCCGTTTCCTCTAAAAAAGCGTTAAACGCATCGCCATTTTTCATCTTTGGGTTATTGGAGATTGGAGATTGGAGATTGTCGCCTCGCTAGTGGCAATCTCCAATCTCCAATTTCCTAATCTCCTAATCTACTAAACTCCGCCCCGTCATCTCCGGCGGCTGCGCCACGCCCAGCAGTGCCAACACCGTCGGGGCCACATCGGCCAAAATGCCGCGTGGCCGCAGGTGCAGATAATCACGGCTGATGGCAAAAAACGAGACAGGCTGCGTGGTGTGGTAGGTGTGAGGGTGGCCCGTTTGCAAATCTACCATGATTTCGCAGTTGCCGTGGTCGGCCGTCACCAGAGCCACGCCCCCCTTGGCAACAATCGCTTGCACCAACCGCTCGGCACATTCGTCCACCGCCTCCACCGCCTTGATTGCCGCCGACAATACTCCTGTATGCCCCACCATATCAGGATTGGCAAAGTTGACTAGGATAAAATCATCATCATGGGTGGCAATCCGCTGCACCACCGCCGCCGCCAACTCATAGGCACTCATCTCTGGCTGCAAATCATAAGTCGCCACCTTGGGCGACGGCTGCAAATGGCGCTCCTCACCCGGCACGGGCGGCTCGGCCCCGCCGTTAAAAAAGTAGGTCACATGAGCATACTTTTCCGTTTCGGCGGCGTGGAACTGCTTCAATCCGGCATCGCTCAACACCTGCGCCAGCGGGTTGACTAACTCCACATCAGGGAAAATCACCTGCACCGGGAAGCTGTCGTCATAGTTGGTCATCGTCAGCAGCGTCAAATCACTGGCGGCAATGGTGGTAAAGCCGTCAAAGCCAGGCGTGGTAAAGGCAGCAACCAACTGCCGCATCCGGTCGGCGCGGAAGTTGTAGAAGATGAGGCAGTCACCGTCACGCATTGCCACGTCCTGATCGCCCACCTCAATGGCAACGGGTAAGATAAATTCATCCGTCACACCTTCGGCATAGGCTTGGGCGATGGCAGCGGTGGCAGAAACGGCCGTTTTCCCCCCCTCGCCCCTATGCTCCGCCATCACCCGATACCCCATCTCCGTGCGCGGCCACCGCTTATCCCGATCCATCGTGTAATAGCGTCCGCAAAGCGAAGCCACAACGCCTGGGTGCGCCGCCAAATACCCCTCTAGCCGCGCCGCATACCCAGCCGCGCTGTTAGGCGGCGTGTCGCGCCCGTCGGTAATCAGGTGAATAATCGGGGTAATGCCCGCCACTTCCGCCGCCGCCAGCAGCGCATACATATGGTCACTGTGGCTGTGAACACCCCCCTCACCCAGCAGGCCAATCAGGTGCAGCTTGCCGCCGCTTGCCTGCAAGCCAGCCAATGCCTCGGCCAGCACCGGCTGCCGGGCAAACGAGCCGTCCCGGATGGCTAAATTAATGCGGGTCAGGTCTTGGTAAACGATGCGGCCGGCACCCAAATTGAGATGCCCCACCTCAGAATTGCCCATCTGCCCATCCGGCAGCCCCACCGCCTCCCCCGACGCATCCAAAATCGCCCGCTCGCGCTCACGCAGCCAGCGATGATAATTGGGGGTATGCGCCTGCACCACCGCATTCCCCTCGGCCATCTCGCGGATGCCCCAGCCGTCTAAAATTAAAAGTGCTACTGGTTTTTTGTTGTTCATATCTCTTAAAAGACGACGAACGACGTATGGTTGTCCGTTGTCGGTCGTCCATCGTCCGTCATCAACCACGTTCGCCGCGTCCGTACCGCGCCAACCCGTCGAGCGTGGTCATCGTTGCAAAATTCGTTAATCCAGCCGCCGCAAAAAGTGCCGCCAACTCGTCGCCGCTCCAACGGCGGTTAGTTTCGGCAATACCGCACCAGTTGACCAGATGTTTGCGGCCAAAATCGGTCATTTCGGGGTGGCGGGTGATGTAGTCCAATGCTGCCGGTAAATTCATTTGCTCGCTGGGGTTCCAGGTGGTCACGCGCCCGCCGGGGCGCACCACCCGCACCATTTCGCGCAGGGCGGCCAGCGGATCATCCAGAAAGAAGAGGAGGTTGCCCGCGAGAACGGCATCAAAACGGCCGTTTGCAAAGGGCAAATCTGCGGCCAAGGTGATGACAAACGGCCGTTCGCCATACAGTTCCCGCGCCCGTGCCACCATACACCAGTCGCCATCCGCCCCAACTACCCGCACCCCCTGCTGCCACAAATGACCCACCAGCCGACCCGGCCCACACCCCATATCCAGCACCTCCATTCCCGCCTGTAACCCCGCAAACGTCGCCATGCCAATGTGCATGGCGTGGTAAAACGGGGTCTGGTGCACCCGCGTAAAGTATCGTACAGGATCAAATGGTTCGCTCATTGTTTTGGATGGGACACGGACAAACGCGGATTTTTCCGTGTTCGTCCGCGTCCTATTTTTCCACCTCAATCACCACCGGCAGCAGGGCGCGGTTGTCAGCAAAATTGGTATCGGCGGCAGCGCTGATGGGCAACCGCACGCCGTCGCTGGCGGTATATAGCCCCACGACCAGCCGATAAGAGCCAGTGGGTAAGTCGGGTGGCAAAGCCAAGGTGTAACGGTCAATGATGACTTCGCCTTCGGCGCGAGTATCGCTGGGCAAACCGCCGGGCCATTGGTCAACCTGCGCTACGATATTATCGCTGCCATCTACCAGATGGACAAAGGCAGTATAAACGGCCGTTTCCCGCCGCGCCACCTGCCACACCAACGCCACATCTACTGAGCCACCGGAAGAAACGGCCGTTTGCCCCACCGTCACCCCGCGCAAAGCCAGCACCCCACCAAAATCCAGCACCAGCGGCGTGGCGATGTCGCCGGGCAGCGTGAAAAGCCGATCCGTCGCCTTGACCTCCAATTCACCCAGAGGAATGGGGTCGCCGATGGGTTCGTTAACGGCCGTTTGCACCTGCACCCACACCGGATACACGCCGCCTGCCAACTGCGGCGGCAGCGGCAGCCCATATTTCTCATGCAGCCGCATTCCCGCCATCCACTGCTGGCTGGCAAAACGGCTAATGGGCAGGGAAACGGCCGTTGTTTCTCCTAATCCTAACTTCACCTGCAAATCGGCCGGCAGCGTGCCCTCCACCTGCCACAGCAAATCCAGCGGCAGCATTTGTCCAGAAAACAGCGACGCGGGCAATGGCTCCTGACCAACCAAGTGCAGAGGTAGTGGGTTTATTTGTTGGTTGTATTGAATGCCTAATTCACTATACGAATTTATTTGCGAATCAGACACAACTATGTCAGAAGCGGTATAGAAAACCCCTTGAAAGGCACCATCAGCAGCCAGCAGCGGCAGGCGGGCGTTTGTTAGGGCATCAAACAGCGTCATTTCCAAGCGATAATTCCCCGGCGGCATTCCACCTGGCAAATCGAGCCGGTAGGTGACCTGGGTTGGCTCGCTAGGCGACCAATATTCGGGGTAAAAATAATTTGCATTGACCAGTTCGTCTTCTTGCTGCCGCCAGACAAAGTTGTTTTCATCGCGCACAACGAGCTTGACAATATAACGGCCGTTTTCCGCCCCCGCCGCCAACCGCCACACCACATCCAGCAGCAGTTCCTGCGGCGTGGCTCGCGCTCGTGCGCCAAATAGCTGCACCCGATTTGCAAAAGAAAGTGGGTCAGCAAAAGATGTAACGGCCGTTTCCCGCCGCACCGGGTCAAGCTGCCGATAAATCCACCCCTGCTCCCGCCCGCCAAAACGAATGGTGTGGATCAATTCAACTGAGCCGGGGGGCTGCCAGGAACGGCCGTTTTCCAATTGCAGCGTGTTGACCGTGCGAATGATGTAGTCGGCCTGCTCTTCACCATCGCTGCCGGGCAGCAGCGTTTGGCCGGGAAAAAAGGGAGCCAGGTTGGTGGGAAAGCCAGAAACGGCCGTTTGTTCCCCTACTCCCGGCTGCGCTGCCAGCCAGCTTCCGGCCACGCTAATCGCCTCACCCCAGCCCACCGTCAGCACCCGCTCCGCTGCCGTCGCCCCGCCCAGCAGCGGGTTGTAGGCTGACAAAGGGAAGGGAAGGGAAGGCAGCAAATAGGCAAGCTGGGCAGCGATAAGCAGAGTGAACAGCCAAGAGCGGCGGCGGGGCAGTTTTTCCCCCAGCCACCACCAGCCCAGTGCCGCGAATGCCGTCAGCGGGAAAATTAGCGGCAGGGCGTAGCGGTCAAATTTTTTCGCCGTCAGGCTGATGCCTACCCAGTACAGTACCGTCCACACCCCCAGCACCAGCAGCGACCAATGCCACTTCCGCTGCCAAAACCACAGCCCCACAAACAGCAGCAACCCAATCAGCACCAGTGGCCCTAACCGAAAGACCAACGCCACCGGGTAAAACGACCAGCCGTGGTCAAAGGTGACGTTGCCCATAAAATAGGTAGGGCGCAAGGCCGTTTCGACGTGGCGGCTGGCGCTGCCGCTGATTTCGCCCCACACGCGGACGGGGTCGGCCCACAGCGCGGGCAGCACCAGCAGCAGGGTAACAAGATAGGTAAATAACCAGAGAAGGCCGTCACGAACGGCCGTTGCCACTCCTTTCCCCCACCCTTCACCGCGCTGCGCCAGCAGCCGCACCCCCAGCAGCAGGGCCACCAGCGGCGGCAGCAAAATGGCTGGCGATTTGGCAAGCACGGCCAGGGCGCTGAGGATGGCAGAGGCAACAAGATACGTTCGTGGGGTATGGGGTGTGGGGTGTGGGGTGTGGGGGGAGAGGAAGAGGATGAAGGTTAGCAGGGCGAGGGTGGAGAGGATGGTCATGAGGGCATCTACATGGAGTAGGCCAGATAGCCCCGCCACAAAGGGATCAAATGCCAGCAACAATGCCAGCAGCAGGGCAACACCTGCGCCCCACAGCCGCCGCGCCAATTGAAAAATAGCCACCAGCCCCGCGCTGTTGGCAACAATGACGGCCAGCCGCGCCGCCGTCAGCAGGGCTGCCATTTTTTGGAAAGCCGCCATGTTGTCGGGGGTCATCCAGGCGACGTGGGAAATCCAGACGTAGTTGGCGCGGGCTGCTGTGTCAAACAAAAGCTGAATGCTGATGCCTAATGCGCCCAGCCAAGTGGTGATCACGCCAGGATGACCGGTGGTGATGGTGTCGGCAAAACGGCCGTTTAGCAGTGCCTCCCGAAACACAACGGAACGATGAACCCACATGAGTTCGTCGGGGGTGATGTAGCGAGAAACGGCCGTTAGCCGTGGCAGCAATGCCACCAAGAAGAGCAAAAACAGCAATAATGAGGGAATTTGGCTCCCTTCCAGTACCCACGTTCGCTTTTTTGTCTGTTGCTGATGCATATTCGCCTAATCATATCGAACCCAAGATACATGAACAACATGTCAGGGAAAAGCTCATGCAAAACGCAAATGCCTTCTCTTGAAGAACGAGCCAGATTATCATACAATAGTACTTTAAACCTACTAAGATACCTGCTTGCCCAAAATCTTGAACTTGTGAGGGCAGACAAATTGTGAAAATACTCATTGCCGACGACGACGTGCATACGCGCCAAATGCTATGCAACGCCATGCAGAAAGCCGGTTTTGAGGCCGTTGGGGCGAAGGATGGTTCCAATGCCTTGGTACACTTGCGGCAGCAAGCTTTTTCCGTGATGATTTTGGATATGCAAATGCCGCAGATGGATGGCGTGGAGACCATGCAGCAAGCGTGCCAAATTCAGCCCAATCTGCAAATTGTTGTTTTGACTGGCAACCCAACCATTGACAATGCCATTGCTTCTATTAAAGCCAATGTAGCTGACTATTTTGTAAAACCGGTGGATTTGCTGACGCTCGTGGCGGCTGTTAGCCGTGCAGCTACAGAGCAAAGCTGGAGCGAAAAGCAGCAGACTTTGCTCGATCAATTGAATACCACTATTCAGCAAATGAACCACCCGACTAGTGCGGATCTGGGCAGACAGGGTGTCGTTTCTAACAAGCATTCGGCTCAGCTTGATAAGCTTTCGGTTGGTAATCTTACGCTTGACAAAAGTTATCGGCTGCTTACGTTTGCTGAAAACCCCCATGATCCGATCAAACTATCACGGGGGGAAACGGCCGTTCTTTACGCGCTCATGCAACAGGCCAACCGCACCTTAACCTGTGCCCAAATTGTCCGATATGCCTTTGGCTATGACACCAACAGCAGCATCGAAGCCGAAAACGTTGTCCGACCCTATATTTCCCGGCTGCGCCAGAAAATTGGAGAAGACAACCGCCAACCCAAATATCTCCAGACTGTACACGGGCATGGGTATCGGTTTAGTAGCAATGATCAGCAAAAACATTCAGGCTGAATGTTTTTAGACATATCACGGCGGAAATTAGCATGTTTTCGTCATGATTTTCAATTATGATAAAGGTAGCAAGTAGGAATTTTTAGGTTCAAATAACTTAAGGTAATGGAGAATATCCTTACTTCTTTGTTACCAGTCGTGCAGAAACCCGATTTAGAGTCTCAACCCCTCCAAATCGGGTTTCCTCTTTTAGTCTAAAGCACAAAAGTGGAAACCTTCGGCTGCATACCTACGCCAAATTTGTTGCTTCCTATCCAGGTTACAAAACGGCCGTTATTTGCTGAGTAAATGTTGCCGCATCAGTGTTCGTGCCACAAACAATGACCCCCACACGCTTGCCCAACAGCCGCTGCCGCAGCGACCCAACCAGGGCTGCCGTTGCCGCCGCTGCGGCTGGTTCCAAGGCCAGCTTCATGCCTTTAAACAGCAGCAGCATCGCCCGCCGCAGCGCATCATCATCTACCAACACAATCTCATCCATATATTTTTGGCACAGGCCAAAGCTGTAGGGCAGCGCATAAGGCGCACCCAAGCTGTCGGCAATGGTGCGAACGGCATCAATGGCTTCAGGCTGGCCGCTGGCAAAGCTGCGTGACATCGAGTCTGCCCCTTCTGGCTCCACGCCATAGACAGCGCAGTTGGGTTGCAGCAATTTAACGGCCGTTGCAATGCCCGCCCCCAACCCGCCACCGCCAATCGGCACAATCACCGCGTCTAAATTGGGCACTGCCTCGCACAGTTCCAGCCCGACCGTAGCCGTACCCAAAATGGTCAACTTGCCTTCAAAGGGATGAATAAAGGTACGTCCTTCCTGTTCCTCAATTTCGCGCACACGGGCAAAGGCTTGGTGGACATTATCCATCAGCTCTACCTCTGCTCCATAGGCGCGGCAAATGGCAACGCGAGCTGGATTGGCTGATTTAAACATGACAACTTTGGCAGTTGTACCCAAAATGCGAGCAGCGTAGGAAACGGCAATGGCGTGGTTTCCAGCACTAACGGCCGTTACACCCTGCGCCAACTTCTCGGGACTCAGCGCCAACATCCCCCGCAGTGCCCCGCGCGCCTTAAACGTCCCCGTTTGCTGAAACAGCTCCAACTTCAAAAAAACCTCGGTCTCCGTCCCCAATTCAGCTTCAATCTCAAGCCCACGCCATTGCCACACCGGCGTTGAGGCCACATAAGGGTCAATCAGTGCCCGTGTCTCCCGAATTTCGGCAATTGTTGGTTCATCCATCGCTTATCATCCACCTTGTCAGTTTTTGCAATTTTGGCCTGATTCGCAGCGACGGGCAAATTTGACAGAAACAGCAAGCTCGTTAGAATCAGCCTCGATTGATCATAAGATCAATACGTTAACAGATGAACAAAAGGATTGCCAAGAAGATTGCCATGTCTGACGAAGAACAGCTTTTTGATGATGAGCAGATGGAGGCAGGGCAACCAGCGTTATCGCCCAACCAGCCAAAGCGTTCGGGCAAGAAAACCAAGCCGCACCGTTCACCTAAACATGTGGAAACAGGAACAGGAAACCAAGTTACAGAACAGTTTGCTGCTTGTGGGAGATGTAGCTACTTTTGGGCGGGTTACAAACTGATTGACCAGACATTTACGCCGGAAACGGCCGTTGATCCGGAAAAACCGGGCTGGCTCACCCTAACATCTAACCACGCAGTTCGTGATCTGGTGTACAAATCTTTTGGGAACAGACTAGACCTAGAGTTCTATCATTACGAAGGCTGCTGCCCTGGTTGCCAACGGCCGTTTATCTTTCACGGCGGCAACGGGGATGAACCCAGCTTTCGCATTCGGCTTTAGCACGTACGCTGTCGCACTGCTTCAAATAAAAGAATCCCCGTTGCCATTGCCGCATTCAATGATTCCGTTTCGGCACGCATCGGGATCGTTACCAACCCGGCATTGGCTAACGCTATTGCCTCTACGCCTGCGCCACGTGCTTCGCTGCCAATAATCAGTGCTGATGGCTGCCGCCAGTCCACAGCCGTATAGCCCACCCCTTCGGCTACATCAGCCAGCCAAACGTGCATATGTGCCACCTGTGCGGCAATTTCTGCCCACGACAGCGACAGCAAGGGCAGCCGTAAATGTGCCCCCATGCCACCACGCACCACTTTAGGGTTGTATGGGTCTACACAATTTGGCCCCAACAACACGGCATCTATTCCGGCAGCGGCGGCGGTACGAAGCATGGTGCCCAAGTTGCCAGGATTAGTAACCCCGTCTAAAATGAGCACGAAACTAGAGGGGGTCGGGATGGACAAAGTTTGAAAAGGCAATACGAGCAGGATGCCAGGTGGCGTTGTAGTGTCGCTCATGGCAGCCATGACTGGTTCACTAACGAGTTGCGGCATGGTGGGCAGTTGGTGTAATAGCTGGGTATGAACGGCCGTTTCCGCCCACTGCTCCGTATAAAAAACCAGATCAGGCGTAACCAGTAAACGAACGATCTCCTGCAACCAACGTGTACCTTCGGCCACAAAAAGTTGCTCCCGCAGCCGCAGCCGCTTATCCGTTTGCAGCCGCCGTACTTGTTTCACCTTGGCATTTGTTACACTGGTAATCATCTTTCAACTATTATCTATCTATCGAGGGTCATTGTCATGCAGCAAATAAAAGCATTATACAAACTCAGCCGACCATTATCCACGCTTAGCGGTGTGCTGGCCGTCATCCTGGGCGGTTTTGTGGCCGAAACGGGGGCATGGGGCAATATTTTGCTGGCCGGGCTAACCACCTTACTGGTTTCGGCATCGGCTAATGCCTGGAACGATTATTTGGATATTGAAATTGACCGGGTGAACCAACCTAAACGGCCGTTACCGGCCGGCCTCATTACCCCCAACCAGGCTCGCACCTTCTTCATCGTCTTTGCCCTCATTTCGCTTGCCGTTGCCTGCACCATCAACCTAAACGCCTTTCTCATCGTCTTGCTTTCCAACCTATTGCTCACCCTCTACTCCTGGCGGCTCAAAAGCACCGTCCTGCTGGGCAACGCCACCGTCGCCATCATTTCAGCACTCAGCCCCATCTTTGGCGGTGTTGCCGCTGGCAACGTGGCCCCCACCTTCTGGATTGCGCTCACCATTGGCTGTGCCATTATGGGGCGCGAAATTTTAAAAACGCTGGCCGATTATGAAGGGGATAAACAGCAAAACTGCCGCACCATTGCCACCGTTTGGGGACAGCGCACCGCCCGCATTTTCTTTTACATCATGCTGGCAATCACGCTGATCGTGATGATCATCCCCTTTCTGCTCCATATCTACCACCCTGTTTACGCGGTCATTGTCGCTTTTGGTGTCTACCCCGTCACCTTCTACATCTTATTCCGCGTTAACGGCGAACGCACCGGCCCCCAGCTTGAGCAGCTTAGCCAGCTAATGAAATATGATTTTTTTGTCTGGTTCCTGGCCGTCTTCTTAGGTGCGGCTATCTCGTAGTAAGTATTAGGGGGTGGAACGGCCGTTTACAAACCACCCCTGACTGCTAAACAACACCTCCCCATCCCCCACCTGTGTCGAAAGCGGCAAATACGTTCCATCCGCCTGCAATTCACCCGCCTTGGCCGTATCCTGCAAATAAACCTTCATAATACGCTCCCGAATCTCCTCCCGTAATGTCGCATCCTCAATCGGGAACATCACCTCCACCCGGCGGTCAATATTGCGCGGCATCATATCAGCACTGCCCAAATACAGGTCTGGCTCCCCTTGGTTCTGGAAATAGTAAATCCGTGAATGCTCCAAAAAACGGCCGATAACGCTAATCACCCGTATATTCTCGCTCACCTCCGGCAAACCCGGCCGCAAGCAGCAAATCCCCCGAATCACCAGATCCACCTTCACACCCGCCTGTGAAGCCCGGTACAGTGCCCGAATAATGGGCGCATCTACCAGCGAATTTGCCTTAACAAAGATGTAGCCATCGGCTCCAAAAGAGGTTTCCCGCTCAATAAACGCCAGCAGTTTCTCCCGAAAATTCACCGGCGCAACCAAACATTTGCGATACTCACGCTGCCGCGAATAACCAGTCAAATAGTTGAAAACTTCCGTCACATCCGACGCAATATCCTCTCGTGCGGTAAACAACCCCAAATCCGTATACATTCGCGCCGTTGACCCATTATAATTTCCGGTTGACAAGTGGACATAGCGTCGAATCCCGTCACGCTCACGACGCACCACCAGGCTCAGCTTGCAGTGGGTTTTTAGACCAATCAGCCCATAAACCACATGAACCCCAGCATTTTCCAGTGCTCGCGCCCACTCAATGTTGCTTTCCTCGTCAAACCGTGCCTTTAGCTCCACCAACACGGCCACTTGCTTGCCATTTTCCCGCGCCCGCATCAGTGCCCGCACAATGGGCGAATTAGAACCGACCCGGTAAAGTGTCTGTTTGATAGCCAGCACATCAGGATCTTCAGCCGCAGTCTCAATAAATTCAATAACCGGCAAAAAGCTGTCATACGGATGATGCAGCAAAATATCCTGCTTTTGAATGGCGGCAAAAATGTTTTCCGCCCGCAGTGTCTGGGGCGTGGCGGCAAACAGGGGCGTGTCCTTTAGCTCTGGCAATTCCAACCGATGCAGTTGCCACAAGCTGCTTAACCCCAGCGGCCCGTTGGTGGTATATACATCATATTGGCTAATCTGCAAATTGGTCATCAGGATGTTACGAATCGCCTCCGGCGTCTCCTCGGCAATTTCCAGCCGCACTACCGAACCAAAATGACGCTGCCGCAAATTTTCTTCCATCGTCAACAACAGGTCATCCGCCTCTTCCTCCTGAATCTCCATGTCTGTGTTGCGCGTCACTCGAAATGGAAAAGCTGCCCTGATTTCCATACCTGTAAACAACCGATCCAGGTTGGCGGCAACCACTTCCTCGACCCAAACAAACTTTTGCACGGTCGGCGTCAACAGTTCATCTGGATCAATGGGTTTGAGCGGTACCAAACGAGGCAAAGTAGCAGGAACCTTGACACGGGCAAAACGGATCTCATCGGTAGTGGGATCATGAATCTCGACAGCCAGGTTCAAGCTTAGGTTAGATATATGGGGAAAAGGGTGTCCCGGATCAAAGGCCAGGGGGGTGAGCACGGGAAATATCTCACGTTCAAAATAATCACGCAAACGTTTCTGCTGCGAACGCTTTAACTCGTTATAACAGAGGATGTGGATGCCATTGGCTTCCAACTCTGGCAGCAGCTTATGCTGCCAAATATCCATTGCCTCCGCAAACAAACGGGTGATGGAGCGGTAAATTGCTAAAAGCTGTTCACGTGGGGTTAAGCCATCGGCCGGCCGATCTGTAATCCCCAACAACACCTGCTGTTTTAACCCCGACACGCGCACCATAAAAAATTCATCCATGTTGGAGGAAAAAATAGCTAGAAATTTGACACGCTCTAGCAGCGGATGCTCCATACTAAGACATTCATTCAGCACACGACGATTAAACTCTACCTGGCTTAGTTCCCGATTAATGTAAAGACTAGGGCTGTGTAAATTAATGGTGGACATGGCTTTTCCCACATTTTTGAATGGTTGACAATAGAAGTAAAAACAAAACCCGATACAAATTGCTCATTTGTCTATTTTCCTCTACTTTATAGGCGAATATTAAAGTTGTCCACCTAATTTACATGCTAGAGCTTGTCATCATGCCAAATTTCTGTCACCGAATCTTGCCCGTGTTGCTGCTGCTCTGTGGCTGCAGAATGGATACAGCCCTACCTAACCTACCAACGGCCGTTTATCCCATCATGCCCATTACCCCACCGCCTACACCACCCGTCACCCCGTTGGTGACCACGCCATTAGCGACTACGCCACTGCCCACGCTGGCTCCCACGGCTTCGCCAGAGCTTTTTACGTTGAGCGCACAAACGGCCGTTCCACCAGAACTACAAACCACCGCCCAAACTATCGCCGCCAACAGCCCCCTCTTTCGCTGGGTAGACGACCCCACTGCAGCCGATGTCGTCATCGCCATCAACGAAGGCACCCCGCTTAGCCGCTGGCTCTACGTGGTCGCGGCTCCATTTGCCACCGTTGCCGACGACATCGATCTGGAGGTGGTAGAAAGTGGCTGGGCAAGCGGGACAACGCCGCTTGGCTCGCTGTATCCGGCCGCCAGCGGACTGGGCTGGACGGCCGTTTTTGGTATGCCTTTCCATTTATCACTACCCGAAACCGACTTCAGCCCCGTCTTATGGCAAAACCGCCCGGCACTGACGCTGCTCCCTCTTCACCAGCTTGTGCCTGATCTTAAACTACTGACAATAAACGGCCGTTCTCCCCTCGACCCGAACTTTGACCCAGCCAGCTACCCGCTTCAGCTTACCTTTGGTGCGATGGGGCGAGAAACGGCCGTTTCCCAGCTTAAAGCCCTGTGGCCGCTCCCCGCCAGCAACTATAACCCGCAAAAAATAACCCGCGTCGCCCTCAGCGGTGTCACCGCCCTCGTCCGCGCCACAGCTTACCAAATGGAACTCAACGGCATTTTGTACCCCGCCCAGGACGTGGCACCCGTTTTCCAGGCCGCCGACTTTGCCCACGTCAGCAACGAGGTCGCCTTTGCCCCCAACTGCCCCCCACCCAACCCCGTTGGCGGCACCAGCTTTTGCTCCAGCGAAGCGTACTTTGCCCTGCTGCAAGCGCTGGGCATTGATGCCATTGAGCTAACGGGCAACCACCTCAACGACTGGGGGCAGGAAAACTTGCTCTATACCCTTGATCTATACGACAAAGCAGGATTACAAACCTTTGGCGGTGGGCGTGACTTAACCGACGCGGCGCAGCCTTTACGACTTGACCACCACGGCAACAAAATTGCTCTAACCGGCTGCAACCCTTACGGCCCCGTTTATGCCTGGGCTACGGACAGTACGCCCGGTGCTCGCCCCTGCGACGAAGCGTTTTTGCGCCAAATCAGCCAGCTTCGGGATGAAGGGTATTTGGTGCTGGCAACGCAGCAATATGCCGAATATTACCATTACCCACCCACGCCACAGCAGCAGGCTGACTTCCGCCGCCTGATTGAAGCGGGCGCAACGGCCGTTTCTGGCAGCCAGGGCCATCACGCGCAAACGTTTGAGTTTTACAACGGGGGATTTATCCACTACGGATTGGGCAATCTCTTTTTTGACCAAATGGATATGCTAGGCACGCGACAGACGTTTATTGACACCTATGTTTTCTATAACGGCCGTTTACTCACCATCACCCTCTGGACAGGGCTGATCGAAAATTGGGCTTATCCCCGCCAAGCCACACCGGCTGAGCGGGAACAAGCCCTACAAACGCTTTTCCAGGTTGCAGGCTGGTAAAGTCTAATTTGCCGAAACCGATGCCTGCCGCGCCAAATGCCACTCATGCACAAGCTGCTTACGCATCTGCTTGTACTCCTCGGCATTAATACGGCCCTGCTCATACTGCGTGTACACTTCATTCAGCATGTGCAACCCTGGCTCCTTTAGCACAGGCACCTCAACTGGCTTCACCAGCGAAACTTCCATGCTTTCCGACCCTGGGGCTGGCACCGGCGATATGGCAGGCACCTGACTGCGGTCTGCTTCGACAATGGTCAGCAAACCCGGCCCTAGGTTCAGCCCCCAAAGGGCGGCATTGCCCAAGACCACAATTTGATAATACGCAATACGATACCCTAGCACGGCAAAACCACGTACTAAGACATCGGCAATGAGGGGTGGAAAAGCAACAAACTTCAAACTCTCCTCCACCAATCCAATTACAATTAACCCAATAATAAGCCCCATTAAAAGGCTGATCGCGTTGTTGAGAAATGATGTTTTAATGGTAGCTCTCCCCTTGCATCTGTCTCTGCCGGCCGCAATCTTGGGGCAAAGATGGCAACAGCCAAAGACAGCTATCATGATACCTTAAAATTGATCAACTTATTTTTACAGCGCCCCACAGACATCTTACCTACTGTAGCTTACAGTTTCCCTTTCAGTTAACTGATTTTCCACACGGACTCTCCAGCCAAAATACGCTGCAGCCACTCACCCAGGCGGGGACCATTAATGGGTTTGCCCAACAACCCATTAAACTGGGCGGCTACCACCCGTTCAACATCAGAACGCATGACGTTGGCCGTAACGGCCGTTACTGGCACCCCCACAAACCGGGCATCTTGGCGCAAATCGGCCAAGATGGCAAAGCCGTCCTTATCCGGTATTTGAATATCAAGCAGCACCAAATCAAAACGCGCACCTGGGTTGGCGGTCAGATAGGCGGCGGGGTCGCCGGGCAACGCCACAATATTTGCCGATGGCACCCCCTCGACCTGGAGCAGCTTAACCAGCACAAAGCGGTTATTGGCATCATCATCAATGACTAAAACACGCGCATCTGTTAGCGATACCGTCATTACACAATCCTCGGCTATCTACCGCCGCCCAAACTGCCATTGCCACAACCCCAGCAGCAACAACATAATTACCAAACCACCACCCAACCAAACGGCCGTTCTTCCCCCACCTTCCACCACTTCAAACATATAGCTCCCGCTCAGCCCATGCCCATCCAACGCCACCGCCGTCCACTGCACCGTGTAGACCCCCGGCGGCAGTGGCGGCAATGATGCCACCACTTCTTGCAGGCTCACTGGGTCAACCTGCACCACCACATCCGGCACCTGCTGAAACCCATCGGCAAAAAGCCAAACGGCCGTTTCCTCCGTCACCATTTCGCTAAACCGCAGCCGTATCTCCTGCGGAGCCACCACCCGTTCCCCCGGCCCCGGTTCCGCCCGTAGCAGCTCTGAATGTGCCTGTACGGTGTGTACCACAATGAGGCAAAGCAGCAGACCCAAGAATTTGTAGGGGGTGGGGAGTAGGGAGTGGGGTGTAAAGCATTCCACGCCCCACTCCCTACTCCCTACTCCCCACAACACGATCTGTCGCATCACCCTACCTCCGACAACAGCGGCGCAAGCTGCTCTTGCAGTTCTGTGGGCGACAGCGGCCCGCTCAACCGCGCCACAATACGGCCGTTCTCATCCAAAATAAACACCCACGGCTCGGTGGTTAACCCCCACTCAATCATGGGCGCGGCCAGCGTTAGTGCCTGAAAGTCATCATACACCTCGATGTGGATAAAGTTTGCCGCCTCGTCGCCCACCGCTTCCCTCACCGCCTCCACGCTTTCCAACGTGGGGCCACACCAGCGGGTTTGGCAAAAACCGGGGGTCACAAACCCCACCACCGTCGGCAGCCCCGTTTGTACGGCTTCGGCCACCGTCATTTGGTAAAGGGCGGGGTTTACTTCGGTGCCAGAACTGAGCTTGCTCAAATCTGGTTCGGTAAAAACTGTCTTGTTTTCGCTCAAGGGTGCCTGTGCCCCCAAAGGAGGCGCAGCCGTTTTTTCCAGGGTTTCCATGACAAAACCGGGGCTGTAGGTGGTGCCGTCGGTCATGGTTAGCACTGTTTTCACCCCCCAATAGCCGGCCGATGGCAGTTCGGGATAAAAAACCCAGTAGGGAATGAGGTAATCGGTGTAAGAAACGGCCGTTCCTGCCCACACCGCCCCGCCCTCATCCACCGGAAAGACCTCCAGCGCTACCGAGGCCACATTTTGCGCCGCATTTTCCCCGTCAAACAAAGCAAACGACACCCGTGGTTGCCCCACGCCAAAATCCGTACTCACCAGCAGCACCTGAATCGGCGACAGCGTTGCCATCGCATCGTCCACCTCTTGCTGCCGCGTACAGGCTGCCAGCAGCAAGAGTGCCATCATCCATAAAAATCGTTGTGTTTTCATGCGGGCTACTGTAGCAAAGTTAAGCCATTTGGCGAGAATTTTATCCTAACCGAGGCCATCAAATTACCTGCTTGTAACTGCAAGTAACAAGTCGCAAGCGGCAAGTCTTGTTTGCTGACAAAACTTGCTACTTGCTACCTGCCACTTGAGGCTAATAAACAAGCAGTATAATCTAATTTTCTCTCAGTCTACCTTGCACCATCATTTCCGTTTATACTTAGCCGTCATGAAAATCATTGAAGGCAGTTTGCCAGAAGAAAACAGTTGGCGCGTCCTGGTTCCCTTAACCCCCGGCGAATCCCCACGCCACACTTGGGAACTAGGCTTGGCGTTGGCTCATGCGAATGCTGGGGAGTTAATAACGGCCGTTATTATCCCCGATGCCACCGAACAGCAAATTATCCGCGCCCGCAAAGCCATCGAAACCGCCGCCGCCCATTCCGGCGACCACGCCAACATACGTGGCCTCATCGTCGTAGATGCCAATTATGAAAAAGGGCTGCATGATTTTGTCGAGGCCGCCAAAATAGACCTGGTGCTTGCCAACGGCGACGGCCTCATCCGCCAAAACTTTAATGCCATCCCCTGCGCTGCCGCCATCACCCGTGGCGACCGCACCCCCGCGCCCGGCAACCACGATACGCCACCCATTCACCGCCTGCTTGTCCCAACGGCCGGCGGCCCCAATACCATCCATGCCCTCGGCTTCCTCCTGCCCCTTACCCCCAAAGTCGAGATCACCCTGCTCTACGTTGCCCTCAGCCATCTCGGCTCTCATGAAGAAACGCTCGGCCACGCCCGCCTGCGGCAGGTGCTAAACCAGCTTGACGCAGTTGAACGCATCCAAACCAAGCTCGTCTCTGCTGATTCCGTAGCCGATGCCATCGTAGCCGAAGCCAAAGAAGGGTATGATCTGGTCATTATCGGTGCCACCCGCGAAAGCTCACTTGACCACGTGCTGTTTGGCAACATCCCCCAAGCCATCATCCAACGCTGCCATACACCTGTCCTCATCACCCGCGAACCACAGCAGCGGTTTGGCGGGCTGCTCGACCAGCTTCACTGGTGGTTTCGCTCCATTATTCCCCGCATGGAGCTGAGCGAACGGACCGAAACCTATATGCGAATTCGGCGCAATTCCCGCGCCGCCTCCTACTTTTTTGTCCTCATCGCCCTGGCAACCCTCATCGCCGCCCTCGGCCTCATCGTCAACAGTGCCGCCGTTGTCATTGGAGCCATGCTGGTCGCCCCGCTTATGTCACCCATTGTCGGCACTGGCCTTGCCATTGTACTGGGCGACACCCGCTTTTTGCGCATGGCACTGGGGTCGGTGCTGCAAGGAGTGCTGCTTGCCGTTGTCTTGGGAGCTATCGCCGGTCTGCTGCATCTCAATGAACCCCTTACCCCCGAACTGATGGCCCGCACCCAACCGTCGCTGCTTGACCTCGCCATTGCCCTGTTTTCCGGGCTGGCCGGAGCCTACGCCCTTTCCCGCTCCAATGCCGCCGGGGCACTACCCGGTGTTGCCATCGCCGCCGCCTTGGTGCCGCCGCTGGCAACCGTGGGCATTTCGCTCACCGGCGGCCATTGGCAAGAGGCGGCCGGAGCGTCTCTGCTGTTTTTCACCAACTTCGTCGCCATCAGTTCGGCCACGGCTCTCACCTTTTTGCTGCTTGGCTTTCGCCCTACTCCCACGCAAAAAGAGCGCCGCTCGGTGCAGATTCGCAGCGTGCGCGTGGCGCTGATTATGCTGGGGCTGGTTTCGCTGCTGCTTATTGGCTTCACCTATCGTCTGGCTCAGCAGGCCAACGAACGGGCAGATGTTCACAAGGTCATTATCAACAGCGTGGCGGAGGTGACGCAAGCGGAGGTGGTAGACTCGGCCACAGATTTACGCATTGAGGGGGATTTGCTGAACAACACCGAGCCGTTGCTGCTGGATATTACGGCTCGCTCCACCCGCACCATTCCCCATGCCGAGGTGGTGGCACTGCAAGACCAGATCAGCGGGGCGCTACAGCGGGAAGTTCGGCTGACGTTTACGGTGATTCGGGTAACGGAGCTTGACCCGGTGCAGCCGCCGACGCAAACGCCCACACCGCTGCCAGGGGTCACGCCCAGTGCCACGCCAACGGCAACAATGCTACCCACGGCTACGGCGACACAAACGGCCGTTCCGCCCACCGATACTCCCACTGTTTTGCCCACGCTGACAGAAACGGCCGTTTTCACCCCCACCCCCACCGAAACACCCACCATCACCCCCACACCGCTGCCCACGGCCGTCATCAACTCACTATTTGGTCTCAACCTCCGCGCCACCCCCAGCACCACCGCCCCCATCCTCACCCGGCTGGACGACCAAACCGTGGTGGTGCTGCTGGGCAACAGCGAAACCAGTAACGGCGTTATCTGGCAACAAATTTCGGTCAACGGGCTGGTCGGCTGGGTCTCGCAGGAGTTTCTGACTCCCTAAAACAAAACAAACAACCATTCTCCATGTAATAGGGCGATTGCATACTCTTAATTTGTGCTTCATCTACTGCCTAACCAATGTCATTTCGACGAGTCCGCGAGGAGAAATCTCGCTCCCGTCGCCAAATAAGAGCGGGATTCCTCGGGGGACCTCGGAATGACATGTTTTATAGGGCGAGTATGCAATTGCCCTACTCAATGCAACCATACGATTGATCATCGCCCACTTTCTGTTATAATGTTTCTCATGCTCTGCACGTTCGCAAATCGCCCAGCTTTTTCCGCAAAAAACGATTTGCGACAATCCGCACCTAAACAACCGCATATAAAAGCCTAATCCCTAAAAAACGACCGACGAGAATTAGCTGAGAGCCATTTTTATGGGTGGACAGGTCATTAATGACCTTTAGAGGTGGAAAACCGCAAGCGGTTCCACCCAATTTGACCCGCTAGAGGGTACTGAAACTTTGACGTTGCGAACGAAATCTTGTTGCTCTTGCCACGTTCCACCCAATTTGACCCGCTAGAGGGTACTGAAACAGCGAACATGTCGCTTCAGCTAGTGCAACTTGTGGGTTCCACAATTTGACCCGCTAGAGGTGCTGAAACGTCCATAGATGGCTGTGGTAGGTAACCGCCGACTCAATGTTCCACCCAATTTGACCCGCTAGAGGGTACTGAAACATAAAAAGAGCCGTCAAGATGGGAATGGGGACAGAGTTCCGCAATTTGACCCCACTGGGGTACTGAAACACAACAGCCGTTACAAGCTGTTGAGAAAATAAATCGTTCCACCCAATTTGACCGCTAGAGGGTACTGAAACTTGTTGGCCCGCGTTTCCCCTCACCCAAACAGGGTTCCACCCAATTTGACCCTTAGGTGCGAAACATAATCGTTAACTACGCGATTAAGAAACTGGTGACGAAGTTCACCCAATTTGACCCGCTAGAGGGTACTGAAACGTGAAACCGGGGATTGGCTGCGTCCATGTTTCTGGCTTTGTTCCACCCAATTTGACCCGCTAGAGGTGCACAAACGCCAGCAGCGGCGATAAAACCGCGTCCTGAGGCTGTTCCACCCAATTTGACCCGCTGAGAGGGTACTGGAAACCACCACGCGCCCACACCGCAAAATAAGGCGCAACCGGTTCACAATTTGACCCGCTAGAGGTACTGAAAGCGCGCGTTACGTGTGGGATTTTTGAGATTGATGAACGGGGTTCCACCCAATTTGACCCGCTAGAGGGTACTGAAACGCTACCGTACAACCAGGCACCAGCGCGGCCAGGTGTTCCACCCAATTTGACCCGCTAGAGGGAGGTAGGACGGGAGATAAGAGGGTTATCTGTGGTCGCGTTTATGAAACCACAGAGCAGTGACGTTTTAACATTTCCAAGCGAAGTGCCACATATGCCAGTATTTGCCAGAATTTTCCAGAGAAACCAGCATATGTGGCTTTGCCACCACAAGCCAATGAATGACCCAAATCTCTGGGATTGAGACTAACTGTTGTCATTTTCCCACTTTTGCCACGAAACAGCAGCCTGCTAAAACAACGGATTTAAGGGTTGAAACTAACAGCAGCCCCAAAACCAGCTTGCCACGACCTTAGCCCAGCCGTTTCATCCCGCGCAAATTGATGAGGATATAGGTCAAGGTGTTTTGGTTGGCAATGGCTAATTGGTTACGCAGCTTTGGCCGCTCAATGCCCAATGTCACTGCTTGTGAGAAAATGCGCTCAACGGCCGTTCGCTGCCGATACACCGCCTTGTACGCTTCACTCTCCCGGTCAAGTTCATGCCGAATGCGGGCACCAACAACCGTTGGCATGACCAGCGTAGCAGCCGCCTCGTGACCATTTGGCATGGTTAATCGGGCAGCATTGCCCAGTGGCTGTGGGGTAAAGCAAGGGACAGCCATACCGTCGCGCCGATGCTGAACAAAAGAGGTGCGATTGACAAAGCTGTTTTTCAGCGAAAACGGCAATCCAGCCGGGCATAACGGCACTCCAGCCTCGTTGAACTGTCGCTTTTGCCGGATATCACGCAACGGAATGGCCGCAAACCCCTCTTGGCTCTCCTGGTGAAAGTAATCATAAATGTAGAACGCATCAAAAGCGGCATCGGCCGTGCCAAACGGCGGACGAAACCCCAACCGTCGCTCCACTTGCTCCATAAGCGGAAAAAAGTAGGTGGCATCAGCATGGTCAAAGGTCTGTGTCACTTCCGCCAGCACAAATTCACCTACATCCGCCACTTTTGTCACCACCACCCCCGAGGCATAGCCCCAGTAAAACTCACCCACACTCACTTTTTCATTGGCCGGCTGCCCTTCTTTGGTGGGCGTAACCAAGTTACGCCGCCGTTTGCACCCCAATTTACAGTCCGGGTCACCCACAGGTTGCTTGTCCTTCTGGAAGCGGCCTTCCTTTACATACGCTTTGGGATTGTTTTCCTTCACCCACGCCACAATATGTTTGGTATCCAAGGCCACCACCTGTCCAAAATCCGCCCCGCACCGTTCTTGCAACCAAGTAACCTGTCCATCAAGCAAATTCTGCAAGACTTCATTGGGAATCTCACTCAGTTTGTGGCTAAAGTGGCGTTGTGTTGGCAAAGCGGCTTCCAAGTCAAAGCCATGTGGCTGTCTGACATCAGTGACTAAGGGGAAACCCAATGCCCAAACTAGGGCCGGATGCTGACGCAAAAAACGGTACAGTTCCCCAAAGGTCGGCAATCGTTGCTCCAGTTTGACCAAATAGGCACCAACGTAGGCTGCTACTGGCATAACACGTCCACCAGTTCGCTTGTTGTCCAATGTCGTTGGCAATTGTTCCCAATCAACCAACTCCAAAAGGGGTATCAGCGATTGCGTCACTGGGCATTCTTTGACAAAGCGGGGTTGATAGCGAGGTGCCAGCAATAGTCTGGGCAAATGGGGTGCCAGCCGTCCTTCATGGGGCAAACCCCGTCGCCAGAAAGCGGGTATACTTATCTTTTTAAACATGGAAGTTCTCCTTGATTTGGCTTCTGTTTCGTGACAAAAACAGTATACCAACGAGAACTTCCTGTTTTCTCACAAACGCGACGGAAGTTAGCTCTGGCTACGAAAAACGTGGTTGCTGTCATGAGCATCGTAACCTCAACCACGAAAAACGCGACGGGAGTTTTAGTCCCACCACGTTTTTTTCCCTCTATGTTATACTAAACGTAGTGGCAACTACGTTTAACGCGACGGCAGTTATCTCCCGTCCTACCCTCTTAGAGGGATTGAAACTCACGCTTCAGGCTCAGATAAGCAGGTAAAACTGCGTCAGAACGGCCGTTGGCTCCTTAGAGGGATTGAAACAATCGCCGCTGCTGGTTCTAACTCAACTGTTATGGTCGTCAGAACGGCCGTTGGCTCCTTAGAGGGATTGAAACACGTCAAGCGTTTCCGTAGCGTGCTCAGCCGCCAACGTCAGAACGGCCGTTGGCTCCTTAGAGGGATTGAAAAAAAGCTCCCTTACGGGAGCTTTTTTGTTTTTTTAACAGGCACCAGCCAAATCTGCGGCCACCAGCCGCAACAACGGCCGTAAATCCACCGCCACCTTTTGCAGCATCACATTGTCCAGGTTTCTAGTTCTATCCCACAACGTCAGGTAATCGGTGAGCTGGTCAAGCTTGGTGGTTGGGTACCCCATCGCCAACAGGTGCAGCCCTAGCTGCCCAGCACTGTAATCATAGGGAGACTCCAAACTGGCGAAGGCGATATTCCATACTGTCCCCTGCAGCAGCGTCAACC
>JACKCD010000044.1 GCA_020634215.1 Ardenticatenaceae bacterium
GACGTGGGGCTGGGGCTGCTGACCGTAGGCTACCTGCTGGATCGCCGCCTGCTGCGTCCCCATTTGCCAGACAAAACGCGCTGCAGCCCCACCTACAACGATCTCTATTTCAACAACCCCTGGTGGATTGCCATTCACAACAGCCTCCACGCGCCGTTGCCGCTGCTGGGGCTGCTGCTGTTGGGGTTTTTGGGGCGGCGGCAAGGGTGGGGGCGGCGGCTTTTTGCATTTGCTGTTGGCTGTCTCGGCCACGCGGCGGTTGATATTGTGACCCACGTGGACGATGGGCCGGTGCTGCTATTTCCGTTTGAGTGGCATACCCGGTTTGCGGGGCCGGTGAGCTATTGGGATGTGCGGTATAACGGCCGTTTATTCAGCCTGATCGAACATTTGTTGGATGTAGGTTTAGTCGCGTATTGGCTGGTTGTTTATTGGCGAAAGGGGAATAGATGCGCGGGTAACGCGGATTAGGGTGGATTCTCGCGGATTTTTTCTTATATCCGCGAAAATCCGTTGCGATCCGCGTCATCCGCGCACCCATTTTGATATTTATGGCAGGGTTTTATGTTTGATGAGCAACTGCGGGGGGTAAAAGATGGGGTGTTTGACCCGCTGGCACAACTTTTGCAAAGCGTTTCCCCGTGGCTCTTCTCGGCGGCGGGGCTGTTGGTGGGGTTGCTGGCGGCGGTGGTGCTGTGGCAGCAGCAATATGCGCTGGGGTTTGGGCTGTGGTTTCTCAACCGGGTGTTTGATGGGCTGGATGGGGCGGTGGCGCGGCAGTGTGGCAAGCAAAGTGATTTTGGTGGCTACCTCGACATCATCGTTGATTTTATCGTCTATGCGGCAATTCCAGTGGGGCTGGCGGTGGGGCGGGGGGAAACGGCCGTTTATCTCGCCCTCATCTTTCTCCTCAGCAGCTTCTACGTCAACGGAGCCTCGTGGATGTACTTGGCCGCCATTCTGGAAAAGCGCAAATTAGCCCACAGCAACCGCCTAACCACCATCACCATGCCTACCGGACTGATTGGCGGCGTGGAAACGATCATTTTTTACACCGCCTTCATGTTCTTCCCCTCCTATCTCGTCTGGCTGTTCAGCGCAATGGGGCTGCTGGTGCTGCTCACCATTGGGCAGCGGCTGGTTTGGGCGTGGGGGCATTTGGGGACGACGGATGACGGACGACTGACGACCAATAACCAATAACTGATAACCGATAACCGATTACCGATTACCGATAACTGATTACCAATGACCAATTACCGAACCAACCAACCCGCTCCCGACGCGCTGCTAACCATGCTCAACGGCCGTTCCGTGCCACTTTCCTCTTTTTGGCAAAACGGCCGTTTTCTCCACCTCATCTTCCTGCGCCACCTCGCCTGACTGCCCTGCCGCGATCATGTGGCCCAGGTTGTGGCCCATTACGAGCAGATTCAGGCGGCTAACGCCAACGTTGTCACTGTTTCCTTTGGCCCAGCACAATGGGCACCCATTTGGCTGCAAGAAACCCAATCCCCCTTTCCCCTGCTGCTCGATGTAGAGCGTGTGGCTTACCGCGCCTATGGGCTGGATGCCTCAGCCCGCCGCGCCTGGAGCGGGCAAAATTTGCTTTACTACGCTCGCGCCAAGCTGCAAGGGCGGGAAACATTTGGCAACCGGGGGGACACCAACCAGCTTGGCGGTGATTTTGTCATTGACCCCAACGGGATCATCCGGCTGGCGCACCCCAGCTATGAACCAACAGATAGAACGGCCGTTTCCACTGTCCTCTCGCTGCTGCCAGGCGGCTAACGGATTGCGTAGCCAGACATGATGCAATGGGTCAAATCCGGGTCTTTCGGATCTGGCGGGGTTGCCAAATGTGATGCGTGGTGGCGCATAAACAAGCTGGTGTTGGCAACTGCGGCAGCCAGTTGCTGCTGATAATGGCCTTAGCTTTGGTTAATGACACGGTAAGTAGATTTGTTATAATGCAGATGTTGCTTCGCTTGGAGCAACTTAGTCCACGGCTTTTTCAATTTGACCGGGATCGTTTTTTCTTGAAGAAGCCTTAGCTTTCCCCCATTGGTTACAATGGAGCCGAGCGGTTCCTAGATGGTCTGTTTCATGTAAGGAGTATTAGATGTTTCGTCAGAAGCTTTTATTGTGGATGATGATTGGCGTGTTGTTGTTAGCGGGGTGTGGTGGGGATGAGCCGGAAGCGGTGGAGCCAGAAACGGCCGTTTCGCAGCCCACTGCCCAAACTGAGCAGGCGGTAGAAGAAGAAACGGGGGTTGAGCCAACGGCCGTTCCTGTGGCTGTTGAGCTAACGGCCGTTTCCCCGACAGCCACCCCCTTGCCCACCGAACCACCTCCAACCGCCACCGCAGAACCCGCCCCGGATGTGCCCACCGGTGAACCGCAGCAGGTATTGCTCGATGCCATGCGGCTAAGCCTTAACAGCGGCCCCTACCGCACCACTGTCACCCTCACCAGTGACGACGAAGGCGTGACGACGCTGGTGGGCGAAGTTGTTCCCCCCGACCAAATGCATGTGACCACTACTACCAGCGGTGTCACCACCGAGATGATCATCCTGGCTGACCAAATGTGGATGAAGCCACCTGACTCAGCCTGGATGCAGTTTCCCGGCGGTATGTCAATTAGCCAAATCACTCAGCAATTTATGCTTGACCCCGAAGCGGCCGGCATGACCTTTGATGATGTCGTCTTTGCTGGTATTGACACACTTAACGGCGAACCCACCTGGATGTACGATTATCGTTCGACCTTTGATGCTGGCACAGGTTCTATTGAAAGCCAGGGGCGGCTGTGGATTAGTATTGCCACCGGCCGGCCGTTACAGCAAACCAGCAAAAGCGAAAGCGATGGCGTTGTTACCACCATTCTCCAGGTCATTGAGTACGACCCCGCCATCGCTGTGGAGGCACCAGAGCAGTAGCCATGAATTTTGGTTCTTCGGTCGAAGACTTTGGTTTTCTACTTGTTTTTAGCCTGGCAATGCTGTTTGTGCTGCCGTTGCTGCTGGGCATTAGTGGCCTGATCCTGCGGCTGCTGGGGTTAAAATCGGGCGGTTGGCAACTGCTGCTGATGATCCTCTTTTTTGGCGGTCTTATCATCGGCGGCTCGGTTTATCTCGATGCTGCTGGGCAGCCTATCACGGGTGTGGTGTATGAAAAAAAGGAGCAAATTGAGCTGCGGATTCAGGGAGACTGGCAGTACCAGTTTGATGCCATAGCTCGCTATCGGCTGGATGGTCAGCCACCGTCCACTGATCTCGTGGCGCAAATGGATGACTCAAGTGTAGGGCTGCGGCTAAAAGAGGCGCAGTTTGACGAACTGACCACTAATATGCCGGTGGCGTTGAAGGTGCTGCCGCTGTGGCGCAGTCTGACGCTGGTGCGGCTGGCAAACAGCAGCACGCGGGAGTGGCTGCCTTGGGGCTGGATGGCTGGGGCAGTCGTACTGGTGGGTGCAGGTTGGTTGGCCTATAAGCTGGCGCAAACGGGAACGGCCGCTTTAATCATCATCAGCGGCATGGTCATCACTGGGCTGTTTACCTATCCAGCCGTGTCGGTTTACCGTACCTGGCAGGCGCGTGATAGTTTGGCGACGCGGCCGCTGCGGGCGCAAGGAACGGTGCTGGAAAAAACGCTCATCACCCGCATTGACCCCTTTCCCTGCGACACCGATTGTTCCAATGAGTGGGATACGGAGTTTGACGTACCGCAGCAATATGAGATCATCAAGATTAGCTATGTGCCGGAAGGAAAAGTGGAGGCAGTAACGGCCGTTGCTTCCGCCGATCTTGGCTCGGTGCAGTTGGAAAAGGGCGGCAGCGTGCAAATTGCCTATGCCCCGGATGCTCCCCGTGCCGTGCGGATTGTGGGTGCCAGCGTTAGCCATATTTGGCGCAACGCCATCGGGTTTGTCCGTGAAATGGGGCTGACGCTTATTATTCTGGCCGCCTTTTTTGCCGCTTGGGCGCTGCTGGGGCGGTTGTTCCGCTGGGCCATCAGACGCAGGGTGGGAACTGTGTGACAGGATTAGCATAATTTTAGGGGTATGAAAACAGGACGCAGATTTTCCTGATCAGGTGCATCAGGTCAATCAGCGTCCATTTTCGAGACAGGATATGATTGACCAGAGTTATTTGTTAAACGTTTTGGCGCGGATGGTGCAGATTGATTCGCGCAACCCTGATTTGACGGCGGGTGCGCCGGGCGAGGCCGAGATTGGGGCATATGTAGCGGAGCTGATGGCTGAGTTGGGGCTGGAGGTGGAAACGGAGACACTGGGGGAGAACCGGGTGAATGTGGTGGGGCTTTGGCGGGGGACGGGAAACGGCCGTTCTCTCATGCTCAACGGCCACCTCGACACCGTGGGAGTAGAAGGCATGGCCGAGCCGTATTCCGGTGCGGTGCGCGATGGGAAGCTTTACGGCCGGGGCAGCTATGATATGAAGGGCAGCCTAGCGGCGATGCTGGCAGCAACCAAGGCTTTACAAGATCAAGGGGTGCAATTGGCGGGGGATTTGCTGTTAACGGCCGTTGCCGATGAAGAATACGCTAGCATTGGCACCGAAGCCATTGCCCGCCGCTACACCGCCGATGCTGCCATCGTCACCGAACCCACCCACATGGAAATCGTCTGCGCCCATCGCGGCTTTGTTTGGTACGACGTAACCGTGGTGGGGCGGGCGGCGCATGGCAGTCTCTATGACGTGGGGATTGATGCCAACATGCGAATGGGGCGTTTTTTGGCTGAGTTGGAGAAGCTGGAGGTGGCGTTAAGGACGGAACGGCCGTTGCATCCCCTCACCGGCTACCCCTCCCTCCACGCCGCCACCCTCCACGGCGGCAGTGGTCTTAGCACCTACGCCGACCGCTGCACCCTGCAAATTGAGCGGCGGCTGAATCCTGGCGAAACGGAGGCACAGGCCACGGCTGAACTACAGGCGATCATTGACCAGCTTGCTGTCGCTGACCCCACCTTTCAAGCAACAGTCAAACCGCTGTTCAGCCGCACGCCGCTGGAAGCGCCGGCTGACGCGCCCATTGTGCAGTTGGTGGACAAGGTGGTGAGCCAGAAGTTAGGCCAATCGGCCACCTACGCCGGAATGCGCGGTTGGACTGATGCCGCCATTTTGGCTGACGCGGGCATTGATGCGCTGCTGCTAGGCCCAATTGGCGAGGGCGCCCACGCTGCCGAGGAATGGGTAGATGTGCAGTCGCTGATGGACTTTGCCGCGATGCTGACAGAGATTGTAGCGGAATTTTGTGGATAGGGTGGGAGAAAACGGCCGTTTCTCCCTCAATCCAGGACACGGAACAACATAGACAATTTTTCCGTGTCCTTCCGTGTTCTTCCGTGTCCCGAAACAATTTCCTCAACTGTCAACCAATTGATACTTGACACCCACATCCTTTTTTTGTAATATCTATTTAGCCTTTTAGCTAATTAGCTAAACGAAAAAGGAGCATCATGCCAACAAAAGTGTATAAAGCATTGGCAGACCCCACGCGGCGCAAAATTTTGCAACTGCTGCGAGAACGAGATATGACGGCCGGGGAACTGGCCGACCATTTTGACTCAGCCAAACCCACGCTTTCGCGCCATTTTTCCGTCTTGCGCGAAGCTGACCTGATTCAGGGTGATAAAGATGGAAATTATGTCCGCTATCGACTCAACGTCTCGGTGCTGGAAGAGGCGCTGCTGGCGATGTTGGAAACGTTTAAGATTGATGTAGGTGAACGCGATGAAGAACTTGCGTAAATTATTGGGCTTAACGGCCGTTACTCTCCTCCTGATGCTGCTCATTTCCGCCTGGGCCTGGGGTCAAATCCCGGCCGATGCACAGGTTCCCGTCCATTGGAACGCTGCTGGGGAAGTGGATCGCTACGGAGGCAAAGTCGAAGGGCTGCTGCTGTCGCCGATTATTACCGCTGGCCTCATGGTGTTGGTTGCCTTCATCACCCGTATCGAACCGCGCCGGGGCAACTTTCTTCAGTCGGAAAAAGCGTTTACCATGTTTTGGTACGTGCTGCTGCTCTTCTTCCTCATGCTCCACGTCACCACCACCGGCATCGCCCTGGGCTACAACATCCCGCTGCCGCTGGTGATAGGCGTTGGTATTGGCCTCATGTTCATCGTGCTGGGCAACTTCATGGGCAAAATCCGCAGCACCTACACCTTTGGCATCCGCACGCCGTGGACGCTGGACAGCGACCTGTCGTGGAACAAAACCCACCGGCTGGGCGGCAAGCTGTTTATGGCAACGGGGGCGTTGGTGTTATTAACGGCCGTTCTCGGCAGCAGCATCCTCATGTTCTGGGTACTCATGGGTGGCATTCTTATTACCGTCAGTGTTTCCATGGTCTACTCTTACATTGTCTGGAAAAACGACCCTGACGCACAGGCGCGTCGGGCATAGCCAAGCGTGGTGGGTGGGCACACCACCCGCCACGCCTCAAATCATGACAAAGCACAAACTTCTTCTCTACCTGGGCATCACCTTTGCCCTCTCCTGGGTCTATGGATTCGGGTATTTTGCCCTGGGCGGCAGCTTAACGGCCGTTTCCTTTCTTCCCGTCGTCTCCATCTATATGTTCATCCCGGCGATAACGGCCGTTTTGCTACAAAAACTACTCTATAAAGCCCCTCTCAGCGACATTGGCCTGCGCTGGCGTTGGAACCGCTGGCTCCCCATTGCCGCCGTCGTTCCCTTCCTCTTCGTGCTGCTCACCATTGCCATTGGCGGACTGCTGCCGGGGGTGCGCTGGGCAACGGTGGATGAGATTGCGGGGGTGTTGTTAACGGCCGTTCCGCCCGAACAAGCCACGACCCTCCAATCTCTTGGCATCTTCCTCCCGCTCATCCTCCTCGGCGGCGGCTTTGTCTCCGCCATCATCGCTGCCTTCACCATCAACGGCCTCTTTGCCCTCGGTGAAGAGCTAGGTTGGCGCGGTTTTGTCTATAATGAACTCATTCATTTGGGCTTCTGGCGTGCCTCCCTTATCATCGGCATCATCTGGGGGCTGTGGCACCTCCCCATTATCGCCAATGGCTACAACTACCCGCAACATCCGACGGCCGGCATCTTCATGATGACCCTCTTCACCATCGGACTCACCCCACTCCACCTCTTCGTTCGTGAGAAAGCAGGCACCGTTCTCGCTCCCGCCATCATGCACGGCAGCGTCAACGCCCTCGGCGGGGTTGCCCTCCTCTACACCAATGGTGGCAACGACCTGCTCGTTGGCATCACTGGCGCAGCTGGGCTAATAGCCCTCGCCCTGCTCAACCTTGCCCTCTGGTTCTACCGCCAACGCCAGTCATCACCCCAACTCCAACCTGCAACTGCACAGTAGGGCGTGTGGTATACGCATCCGATCCAACATGGTCAAAAGACATCTCAAGTTCAATACCTTTCAAATAAGCAGACTGTCATTCCCGCTTTCGCGGGAATGACACTGGATAAGCAAAGGCGATGGCAAGGACTCAAGCGTTATTTGAAAGATATTGGCCTAAAGACCCAATCAAAATGATGTTTGAAGATGGTCAGCGCATAGGCATGATTCGTCCGTCTCGCCGAATGCCACCCCAGCCCTCCCACTACTGCCAACTGCGAATTTCGACGAGTCTTCGAGGAGAAACCCTGCTCACCGGGTGATGTCAATGGGATTTCTCAGAGAAAATTTCGGCGGCCTCAGTGCAGGTTCTCGCAATGACACTTTTATCCGTTTATTGTGCTAACCCGTTAAGACTATGTCTCTACAACGTCTACGACAACCCCATAATCAGGCGGGCTATGGTGAAATAAATAAATAGCCCCGTAGCGTCCACTAGCGTACTCATGGCCGGACCAGAGACCACGGTGGGGTCAATGTTGAGGGTAAAGGCCAACAGGGGAAGGAGTGCCCCCAAGCTGTTGGCCCAGACCACAATGGCTAAAATCGAAACTGAAACAGACAGTGCCAGGTCGGCTGAGGTTCCCCAGAGCAGGGCGCGGCCATAGGCCACGGCGGCCATGCCGGCCGCCAGCAGCAGCCCAATGCGTAACTCATGCCAAAATGCCTGTAGCCCATCCCGCAGCCGCACATCCCCCACCGCCAGTGCCCGAATGATGGTGCTGGTCGTTTGCGACCCGGCGTTGCCGCCCGTGCCAATGAGCAGCGGGATAAAAAACGACAGCGCCACCACCGCTTGAATCTCCCTTTCAAAAATTCGCAGCACACTCCCCGTCAAACTTTCGGTGACAAAAAGCAGCAGCAACCAGCCGATGCGTTTGCGTGCCACCTCCCACACCGAGGTGTCAAGGTAGGGGCGGTCAAGCGGTTGGGCACCACCCAGCCGCTGAATGTCTTCGGTGGCCTCGGCCTCCAATACCTCCACCACATCATCAATGGTGATAACACCCACCAAGCCGTTGTTGGCATTGACCACGGGCAGCGCCAGCAAGCTGTAGCGCGACATGAGCTGGGCGCAGGTTTCCTGATCGGTGCCAACGGTGACGGCTACCACATCGGGCGACATGATTTCGTGCATGAGGGCATTGGGTGGGGCGACAATGAGTTGGCGCAAGCCCACAACGCCGCACAGATGGCCTTGTGGGTCAATGACAAAGAGGTCAGAGAAGGAGTCGGTTTTGGGCTGCCAGTCGCGGATGGCTTGCAGGGCGGCGGTGGCGGTGGTGCGGCGGCGCAACGCTAGGTATTCGGAGGTCATCAGGCCACCGGCACTGTCATCGGGGTGGAGCATTAACGGCCGTATTTCCTCCCCATCCTCCAACCCAGCCAACACCGCCGCCGCCTGTTCCGGCTCAAACTCCCCCAGCAGGTCAGCCAGCTCATCCGGCTCCATCTCCTCCACCAGCCGAATCACCGTTTCCGTGGGCAGTGCCGCCATCAGCTCCGCCGCCCGTTCATCATCCATCTCCTCCAAAATGTCGGCCGATGCTTCTGGCGGCAGTGCAGGCAGCAGCGTCAGTTGACTATCATCATCCAGTTCGTCCAGCAGTTCGGCCTGGTCGGGCGGCTGCAAAGTCGCCAACAAAGCCAGTGCATTTTCCATGTCGCCTGCTTCCAAAAAGCGGCGTAACGTTGCCAACGTTTCGTCTACCGTGATGGCAAATGAACTGTTCATGGGGTCTCTCCCTGCATGCCAAAATTGCCCGCGCTGGGCGGCGAGCGGCGGGGAAAGGATAGCCGAAAAAAATAGCTGGGGAATCGGTCAAAGGGTAGAGGAGGAAGTGCGTCAATTGATGTAGGTGGGATAAAATCGGTGTTCAGTAATCGGTAATCGGTAAGCAGTTATCGGTAATCAGTTGTTCTTGACTGGTTACTGGTTACTGGTTACTGATTACTGCCAAAGAGGGTATGTGATGCAAGAAGAGAACGTCAAATTTCTAGATCGGAACCAGCCGCAGTTTACAGCGGCAGCGGCGGCTGAGATGGCCGAAGCGATTTTTGGGCTGCGCGGCGAATTGCAGCCGCTGCCTAGCGAACGGGATCAGAATTTTCGGCTGCGGACGGCAACGGGGGCGGGATATGTGCTGAAAATTGCCAATGTGGATGAAGACCCTGGGGTGGTGGCGTTTCAGACGGCGGCATTGCGCCATATGGCGCAGGAAGCCCCGACGCTGCCATTGCCCCGCGTGGTGCCTACCTCGGTCGGGGGATCGTGGCAAATGGTGGCGGGGGCAGACGGCGATGAGCATTTGCTGCGGGTGGTGAGCTATTTGCCAGGGATGCTAATGCGGGAAACGGAGCAAACGCCCGCGATGTGGCGCAATTTGGGGCGGTTTATGGCACAAACGGATGTGGCGTTGCGCGGTTTTTTCCACCCGCACGGGCGGCATGAACTGCTGTGGGATGTGACCCAATCGGCGCGGCTGCGGCCGCATGTGGTGCATATTGCTGACCCGACGGTGCGGGAGCAAGTGGATGGGATTTTGGCGCGGATGGAAACGGCCGTTTTGCCCCAACTGCGCCGCCTGCGTCATCAAGTCATCCACAACGATGCCCACGAATCCAACGTGCTGGTTGACCCCGCCAACCCCGACCAAATCGCCGGGCTGCTCGACTTTGGCGACATGATTTACGCGCCGCTGATTCAGGAGGTTGCCATTGCCGCCAACGTGCGCGGAATGCCGCTGGCGCAGTCGCTAGACAAAATTGCCACGATTGCCGCCGGATATGACAGTGTACTGTCGCTGGAGGCGGAGGAAATAGATTTGATCTATGACCTGGTGCTGGCGCGGCTGGCGATTACGGCGACGATTATTGCTTGGCGGCGGGCGGAAACGCCGGATCGCCCACCCTATTTGCTGGATCTGGAGCATGGGTGCTGGCGAAGCATAACAGATTTGCTGAGGGTGGGAAAAACGGCCGTTTGTGACCACATCCGGCGGGCGTGTCGGTTTCCGGTATATAGCGTGACAAAGCAGACGGAGGACGAAGGACGGAAGACGGAAGAACAGGAAGGTCGTCCTCCGTCCTCCGTCCTCGGTCATTCTGTTGAGGACTTGTTGGCGCGGCGGCGGGCGGTGCTGGGGCAGCATTTAGCCCATTTTTACCGCAACCCAGTGCATTTGGAGCGGGGGCGGGGGGCGTGGTTGTATGAGCCGGACGGCACGGCGTATTTGGATGCCTACAACAACGTGCCGACGGTGGGGCATTGTCACCCCCATGTGGTGAAGGCGATTGCGCGACAAACGGCCGTTCTCAACACCAACACCCGCTACATCTACCGCAACATCCTCGACTACGCCGAGCGGCTAGTCAGCACCTTGCCCGACCACATTACCGTCTGCGCCTTTGTCAATTCCGGCAGTGAGGCCAACGACATTGCCTGGCGCATTGCCCGCCACATCAGCGGCAACGACGGGGCGATCATCGTCGAAAATGCGTATCACGGCATCACCGAGGCGATTAAGGCGCTATCGCCGCGTGGCGTGCCGTTGGAACCCCACGTGCGGACGCTGTTGACTCCCAATCCGTACCGGGGGCGGTATCGCACCGGCGAGCCGGATTTGGCGGAAAAATATGCGGCCGATGCGGATCGAGCGATTGCCGATTTGGCGGCGGCGGGGCTGAAACCGGCGGCGTTTATGATTGATTCGGCCTTTGTGAGCAATGGGTCGCCCGATGTGCCGGAGGGGTATTTAACGGCCGTTGCGGCCAAAGTGCGGGCGGCCGGCGGGCTGATTATTGCCGATGAGGTGCAGGCCGGTTTCGGCCGTTCCGGCTCCCATTTGTGGGGCCATGCCGCCCATGACCTCACCCCTGACATTGTGACGATGGGCAAGCCGGTGGGCAATGGCTTCCCGCTGGGGGTGGTTGCCACCACGCCAGAGATTTTGAATAGCTTTGTGGGCAAGGTGGGGCTGTTTAGCACCTTTGGTGGCAACCCGGTGGCGTGTGCGGCGGGGATGGCGGTGCTGGATGTGATTGAGGATGAGCAGTTGATTGCCAATGCGGGGGAAACGGGCAGCTATCTTCGCGCCGGGATTCGCGGGCTGATGGATCGCTACCCGATCATCGGCAATGTGTCGGGGCGGGGGCTGCTGGCGGGGGTGGATTTGGTGCGCGACCGGGTGACGCTGGAGCCAGCGGTGCCGGAGACGGTGGAGCTAATCAACCGAATGCGCGAGGCGCGGGTGCTGATTGGCAAAGGGGGCGACCACGGCAATGTGCTAAAAATCCGCCCGCCGCTCGCCTTCCGCCGTGAACACGCGGATATTTTGCTGGAAGCGTTGGCGGGGGCGTTGGTGGGGTTGTAGGATAGAGATTGAGAGACTGGGAGATTTAGGAGACTTTCCCAGTCTCTCAATCGCTCAATCTCTTTTTATCGGTTCAAAGATGAAGAGGCCGTATTGCCAGGTTCCGGGCAGGTTTCCCTGGGCGACGAGGTAACGGCCGTTTGGCGAAAACATCACGGGATAGACCCAATACGGTTCCGTTCCCCATTCTCCCAACGGCGTTGAATTGGGGAACGTTTGCCAGACAATCTTTGTATTCCTTTGGCTAAAAGCGACTTCAGTTTCCTCTGGGTTCCAAAGCAGGGAGCTTGCCGTTGAGGCAATGAGTTGCCATCCTCCGCCGACATCGGCTACATGCCGTCCCCAAATATGATTGCCGCCACTGCGACTCTCATACAGAAATAGCCATTCCTTATTTTGGGAGAAACCCCATGATGCGCGAAAGGGCAAGGTTTCTGCCATGCCAGAGGCGGCATGGTAGAGGGTAATAGGTGGGATTTCAGCTTCGATGCCAACGCCATAAAGGATGAGGACAAACTGATCTGCTTCTTTGCCGGGTATGCCTTGCGCTTCGTAGATATAGGTATTGGTATCTGGTTGGGTAAGTGACAAGCCAGGTAGTCCGGTCAGGACGGGAATGACCCCTTTGTCAACATCAATGAGCAAGGGGCCTTGGGTTAGGTCGGTGAAGGTGAGGAATTGGGTGGGGCTGACCCATATGCCGCCTAGCCCTAGATCGCCCAGACCGCCGGGATGGTGCCAGGTGACGGTGTTAACGGCCGTTTCGGTCTGAGCATCGCTGATGATGGTGGTGACGGTGAGGGTGTTGTCGTCGTTAGTGGTGGAGGTGGTGGCGGCGCGGTAACGGCCGTCTATGGATAAGCTCGGATCAGCAGCACTCGCAGGCTGGGGCGGTACAAAATCGGGCAAAGGGGTAAAAGGTTCGCAGGGTCGGCCGCTAAATGTTCCATTGGGGAGGGAAGCGACAACCTGATTGTCTGCCTGCCAATAGACAGCCCCTTCAGCATCGGTTGCCGTGTGTAATTCCTTGGCCTCGCACTGTTCGCCGCTAATCACGTTAGCGAATCGAAGCGTGCCGCCGGGCATGGTCTGGGGTTGCCATGCATCTACATCAGCCCGGGTAGAGGCCCAATAGGCCAGCCACTGGCTGTCGGCTGACCATCCAGCAACGGTGAAATAGGCAGCTTCAGCAATTGGCTCGATGGCAGCCAGATCGTTATTGGCGGCGTTAGAGGCAATGGTAGCGGCCAGATTTTGGGCGAAGTAGTTGATCTGGTCTTCTTGATCGGGGCTGATGGAGCCGTCGCCGTGACTGTTGAGGGTGAAAACGGCCGTTTTGGTCACTGCCAGTTCGTCTACCCAACGATACAGTTGCGCCAAATAATCGGGCGGTATCATCATCCAGC
This sequence comes from Ardenticatenaceae bacterium, assembly GCA_020634215.1. Taxonomy (GTDB): domain Bacteria; phylum Chloroflexota; class Anaerolineae; order Promineifilales; family Promineifilaceae; genus JACKCD01. The sequence continues at coordinate 13,189 of JACKCD010000044.1, forward strand.
CCACTTCGGCTGCCCCGTCGTCGCAGGGGAACAACTGCACTATACCAGACAGGGTTAGCATGAGCCGTTGACAAGGGTTGGTGGTACTTTGCCATGTTAGCACCTGATCCCAGGCGGGAGCTACGTCGGTTTTTACCGTGAGATAGGTTGTCCAGCCCCAGTAGGCCAACATTTTCTCTTGTGCGGGGGAAGGAACGACTGAGACACCGCCGATGCCGCTATTAAACCGCACTTGCCCGGCTGTGGAGGTGGCCGCAACAGGGCTGAAAGTTTTTCTGAAAATATTTATCTGTTGCTGTTGGCGGGCAGGTAGGGGAAAAACGGCCGTTTCTCCTCCGCACATCCCCGCTTCCACCCACTGCGTCCCGATTTTGGCCTGCTCACAACGGCCGTTTTCTTCCCGCTGCCAGGTGAGAACGGGGGAAACGATGGGGGAAACGGCCGTTATCGTGCGAAAACCTTCCACCATCATCGTAAAATTGGTGAGCAGCGGCTGGGAGGCGGCAAAGCTGATGGGGTAGGTGAGGGTGAATTCGTAGGAACGGCCGTTGGTCACAATCATCACCGACTTGCTTTCCAAACCCGGCTCCATTTCCCATTCCACCACAAAGCCGTCAAGCAGTTGGCTGTCCGGCCACTCGGTGCTGTTATCGTCCTGCATAAACGATCCCGCCCCTAAAGATCCCTTTGCCAGCGGCGATTCCGATCCCGGCACGTATTGATCTGGGGTTAGTTCGCCGTTGTGGACGCGCAGGGTGATAGGATAGTCAGGATAGGTTTCAGAGGTGAAGCGTACTCCACCCAACAACCCTTCTTCTTCTAGCACTTCCGCTTGCCAATGGGGTGGATAGCTGAGGCGGAGGCCGAGCATGGGGTTGCCATAAACAGGCCAAGCGTCAAAATCGGCTGGTTTGCGCGGCCAGCCGCCCGGTTCGGGTGCAATGGCTTCATAAACGGCAACGACTTCTTCGACGACGAAGATGCGTTCGGGGTTGGCGCAGTTGGCAAAGTTGGGGTCGTTGAGGTGGCCGCGTAAACGGCCGTAAAACGGCAGTTCTGGCGTATTAAAGGTGTCGTTGCGCGGGTCAACCGCCACCAGCCACGGCTCCGTCGGCAGCGGGTCGTTGCTCGACATGTCGTTGAGCAGATAGAGCCAGGGGCGCAGCGGTTGGTCGGCCAAAATTTGGTTGCTGGAAAAACCGGGGCAGGTTGGCCCAGGCTGCACCTCTATCGGTGTGGGGATGAAGTCGGCGGTCGTGCCACTGTAGTAGGCATCTATGGTGACGGAGGTGGTGGGGTGGGCTTGCAGCAGGTCGGCAATGGGAACAGGGGGCAGCGGGGGCTGGCCGGGCTGATAGCGGCCAATATCTACCCACACTTCCCCATCAACGACTTCGATAGCGAAGCGATCCAGGCTGCGTTCGGCAGGGCCGTCGAGCCAACTGCCGGTGCGCGAATAGAGTTGGCCGTGACAAGGGTTGGCAAACTGCTGTTTGTCGGCTACCCATGTCACCTGACAACCTCGGTATGGGTCGCGGGCATAGAAAGCCAGCAGGCCGCTATCAGCATTGTTGACGAGCCAGATGGGGACGGGCGAAACGGGCGCGTCTGTTATTTCAACATTGATGCTGCGGGATGCGTCAAACTCATCCGGTGCATCGGGGTCAATGAAGGTGGTGGGTAGGGAGATGGCGGTGACGGAGCCGGGAGGGAAATCGGTAACGAGGCCGACTTTGATGAGGGAGGGGGTGGGGGCAGAACGGCCGTTTATCCCCATCCACGCCAAACCCGCCAGCAGCCCCAGCAGCAACACCCCGCCGCCAAACAAAAACAATCGAAACCGCGCTTGTGACGACATAGTGGAACCTCTTCCAAAAAGATTGTCGCTATTGTACGTCGCTGCGCTGGTTGTTGCTTGACGCTGGGTATGTGAAAGACCTTTGAGGTCTTTGAGACCTCAAAGGTCTGGATGGCCCTTATGGCTTGGTGACGATGGGCAGGGCGGTGTGGAACGGGCCAACACCCCAACGGCCGATTTTGTCAAACCCCTGATTGTTGCCGTGGTCGTCCTGCACCATTTGCTCGATGTCGTAAGTGTGGTTGGAAACGGCCGTTTTAAACACCACCCGCAGCGTCAACGTCAGTTCCCGACCTTCCGGGTCGCTGCCCGGCGTTGCGCCTGCGCCAAACGTTCCTGTTGCGGGGTCGAGCAGGCTAAACTCGTTGCTTTCCTCGTCATATTTTAGCCACAGCACCACCCCGTTCTCCCCGCGCCAGCGCAGGTGCATCGCCGTCAGGTCGCGCCAGCGGGCTGGGTGCGTCCAGGTGAGGGTGAAGGTGGCGGGGGTTTCGGCGGGGGCGGTGCCAACGGTGGGGGTTAGCACCGTTACGCCCACAGGGATGCCAAAGCGGATGCTGACCAGCCCGGTGTTGCTAAAGCCAGCAATGTCCTCTTCTGGCGTGCCGATGATCAGGTCGTCCTGATTATCAAGGTCAACATCGCCAATGGTGAGGGTGTTGGCACTGGGCAGCAGGTAGCTGCCGCCAAAATGGTCGTTGGCACTGTTGCTGCTGCCGAGGTCGGCCAGGGTGAAGGTTTGGGGGGTGGCGGCGAGGAAGTTGTCGCTGATGAGTGAGCCTTCGTAAACGGCCGTTAACCCCGTATCGCTAAATTTGCCAATGTTTTGCCGAGGAATGCCCACCACGAGGTCGTGTATATCAAAAATGTCGTCGTTGAAGTTGGCAATGGCAAGCACTTCGCCAAATTGGGCATCGGCTTGCAGCCCGGTGTGGGGGGAGGGCAAGGAACGGCCGTCTCGCGCCACGGCCGACCCCGTGACCAGCCCGCTGCTGCTGCCCAACATCATTTGCACCACCCCGGCGTTGCTGACCCCGGCAATGTCTTCGCCAATGGTGCCAACGGCCAGGTCATCGGTAAAGTCGCCGTTGATGTCGCCAGCGGCTAGGCTGTAGCCAAACTGGTCGTTGGTTTCTGTGCCGCCCACGTCGGCGATAATTGGCAGGTTGCCCTGGTCAATGGTTTTGCTGGCGGAGCTGGCAACGCCGCTGCTGGTTCCGTCCGCTGCCGGTTGCTGCCGTTGGACGACATCACCCAAAGCTGCTGCGGAGAGGCAAGAATGGCCGTTGAACTGCGGAAAAACGCCACCTTGCTGCCATCGGGCGACCACGCCGGGTCGCCGCCGCCATTGTTCAACCCGCTGGTCAAATTGCCCAAGCTGGCCCCATCCGACAGCCGAATCTTGAACACGTCGCCAAACGGATTGGTTCCCGCCCGTTCCGAAGTAATGACCAACTGCGTGCCGTCGGGCGAAAAGGTGGGGTCGTGGTCTTCGCCTGCCACATCCGTCACCCGCCGTTCATTGCTGCCACTGCTGCCAATGACAAATACATCCTTTTCATGGTTGCCAAGCACCCGACTAAAGGCGATCTGCGACCCATCGGGCGAATAAGCTGGCTCAATGTCTTCAAACGGGCTGATAGTAAGGCGGATGGGGTTGCTGCCATCGGCCTCCATCACCCAAATATCCAAATTGCCGCTGCGCTCCGAGGCGAAGGCGATATGGCTACCGTCAGGGGAAAAAACGGGTTCGGTGTCTAGCCCGGCGGTGAACGTGAGCCGGACGAGGTTGCTGCCGTTCACATCCATCGTATAAATATCCCAGTTGTTGCGGTCGTGGCGGTTGGAGGTGAAAACGATTTTGCTGCCATCGGGGGAAAAAGCGGGGTGGTCGTCGGGCAAATTGAGCCCGTGGGGTTCAAAATCATAGTTGAGCGTTTGGAAGCTGGTTAGCTGACGGATGCCTGTGCCGTCTGGCCGCATCACAAAGATGCCGCCGCGCTCAATGTCGAGAAAGTCAATGTCCACGGCCGAGGTGAAGGCGATGAGGTAGTCATTGGTGGCTTGGCTGGCAGGGGTCGCTGCAAGCTGGATGAGAGCGACAAAAACAAGGAAAAAGATAACAAGCATAAACCTGTGTTTCATCTGAACCTTTTTTGTGGGGAGTAGGGTGTGGAGCGTGAAGCGTCATGCTCCCCACACCCCACGCCCTACACGCTTCATAATTAACGCCTCAGTAGCCGCCACACCTCCCGCCAAATCACCCCGCCATCCACCGACGGCAGCGGCAGCAGCCCGCCGAGGCCAAAAAAGAGGTTGATGGCGATAAAGCGTTCGGCAAAGGCTGCTCCATTGCTTCCGGCAACGGCATAGACTATGCCTGCGGCCAGCAAGTTGAGCAGGGGACCACCGGCGGCGCGGCCAATGTGGATGCGGCTGGGGAAAATGGTTTGATCCCCTTCGTAGACATTGACATAGCGGGTGGCAGTGATGAGCAGCGCGTCCATGGCGTTGCCCACCAGCTTGCCGCTGATGATGTGGCCGAGGGCGTGGATGACGCTGGCAAGCTCCACAACGACGGTAAACAACAGCGATTGCGCCAGCCGTTGGTTGAGCGTTAGCTGGGTGTTGAGCAGGTTGAGCAGGAAGTGGAGGGTGAAAAAGACGGCCGGGCTGAGCCAGGCGATGGGGGTTGCCAGCAGTGCCACCCCCCACAACTGTCCCAGCCGAATGCGCCGCACCTGGCTGAGGTTTTCGAGGACACCGTAACGAAGATGTTTGTGCATAGATCGGGAAATGGGACGCAGATTTACCTGATGAACGCAGATTTGAAATCAGGTAAATCAGGTAAATCTGCGTCCTATTCTTTAGGATAATGCCGGCCGCCAACGGCCGTTTGCCAACATGAGACCACAATACCCCACCACAGCAAACAGCAGCAGGCTGAGCCACAGCGCTGGGCTGCCCCAGTTCACCTGGTCGGCATAGCGACCCATTTGCAGCAGCAGCATGGGCAAGATGAGGATGAGCATGGGGGTTGCCAGCCGGCCGCGTAGGCGGCTGTTTTCCCGCGAAATGGCGAGCATGAGCAGCCCCACGGCCATGAGCCAGCCGGAGAGGGATCTGGCCGTGAGCGGGGTGAGCTGCCAGGGGAAAACGGGGATGAGCAGGGCGGGAACGAGGAAAACGAGCGCGGCAAAGAGCGACAGCCCGCTGCCGCCCAGCCGCAGCAGACGGTGGAGCGATGGGGGGATGGGGTCGTCGGCTGGAGCGACGGGGTGGGCGGCGGCCTGCCGCTGGTGCCACCAGTAGGCGGCGACAAAAATGGGGGGTGGCAGCAGGTAGCTGGCAAACCAGACATAGAAGGGGAAGGTGCCGACGGCGAATTTGTCCCAGTGGATGAAGGTGGCGAGGAGTTGGATGGTGCTAAAAACGGCCGTTGGCAAAATCATCACCCGAATCATCTCCCATCGTTTGGCAAAGAAGGGGAGCAGGAAGAGGGGGGCCGAAGTGATGTAAAAGGCCCCCAGTACGGCGGCCATGACCACCGGCTGGATGGGCCAGGCAAAATTGTTTTGCGTGTCGTAGGGAGCCAGCCCAATGGCAAGCACAGCAGCTACGCCAAACAGCACTTCAACGGCAAGCCAGGCTCGCAGCGGCCAGGCGATAGGGGTTCCTTGTCTGTTCATTTGTCGTCCTTATCGCTTTTTCACCGCCCAACCATATGCCAACACCCCCAGCCCGCCCAGCAAAAAATGAAAGGGATGGTCAAAGGGTTGCAGGCCAAAGAGGGTTGGCTGGTGGGTGAGGGTGCCAAAGGTGGCAAGCCCGATATAAAACAAGCCAAAGCCGAGGGCAAAATAATCTGCGCCCCGTTGGCCGCCCCAGCGCAGCACTGCCAGTGCCAGCAGCCCGGTGAGGATGTGGAGGAGGGAGTGGGACGGCACCATCATGGTGGTGGCAAGCAGGGCGGGAAAGGCGCGATCCAATGCTGGGACAAGGCGAAAGACTAGGGTGCTGCTGCCCTGCAAAAGGAGGAAGATGCCGCTGATGGTGGTGTAGAGGCGGGTGGGGTGTTTGAACATGGCGATGAATGGGATTGGAGAATGGTCTTTAATCTCCAATCTCTAATCCCCAATCTCGTACAATTTTTGCCAATTCCAACGGCCGTTCCGCGTGAACAGCATGACCGGTGTTGGGAAATTGGTGCAAACGGCCGTTTCTTAGCAACCCCAACACTGCCACCACATCCTCATTTAGCAACGCCCCACCCGCCTGCGCGTCCGCCTGCACCAGCAGCGTGGGGCAGCTAATTTGGTACAGACAGTCGTCCAACGCAAAATCGTCCATTAAGCTACTGTCAAACGACATCTGCACCACATCTGGGTCTACAAAAGGCAGTCGTTCTACCAGTGCTGGAATGCCAGCGGCACGCTCTGGCGGCAGAGCGGCAGTCAACTGTGCCGCCATTTGCGCTGCGGGCAGCCCCATCGCTGCGTGGACTGTGCGAAAAAAGGCATAGGCGCGAGGGCTGCCATTTTCTACGTTGGCGCGGCGCAAAAAGAGAGGAGAATCCTCAACGACCAGCCCACGCACCCATGCTGGCTGCTGTGAGGCTACGGCAATGCCAACCAGCCCACCCAGCGAATGCCCCCACAGCAGTGCCGGTTGCCCCACCACCTTCTGCAAAAACACGGCCACGTCGGCAGCAAAATCCACCACCCGATAACCACCAGCCACCCGCCCCGACAACCCATGCCCACGCAGATCGAGGGCGTAGACGTGAAAAACGGCCGTTAATGCCGGCAAAATCGGGGCAAAATCCTGCCAGCGGTTGGTGGTGCCATGCAGCAAGACGAGCGGGGGAAAACGGCCGTTTTCCCCCGCCACATAATGCAGCCTCACCTGTTCTGTATCAAAAAAGCGGCTTTCCATCACCATTCGTAACCAAGGATGCCAACCCTCGCCGCTACCGCACGCGGGGCAAACTCCAAAAGCGGGAGGGGTCGGGGAGTTCGCCGACGGGGACTTCGATGAGGGTGGGGACGTTGGCAGCGAAGCCTTGCTCCAGGGCGCGGCGCAGGTCATCGGCGGTGTGGGCGCGGAGGCCGAGGGCACCGAAAGATTCGGCCAGCTTGACAAAATCGGGGTTCCGCAGGTCGCTGGCGATGATGCGGTTGTCATAGAGCTTGCGCTGCATCCGGCGGACGTTGCCATAGGCGTTGTCGTTGAAGACGATGGAGACGAGGTTAATGTTGTGCTGAACGGCCGTTGCCAGCTCCTGCACCCCAAACATAAAGCCACCATCCCCATTCAGCGACACCACCGGTTTGTCCGGGTTCGCCACCTTCACCCCCAGCGCCGTCAAAAAGCCATACCCCAGCGTCCCCTGGTAGCCGGTGGAAATGTAGGTGCGCGGCTGGTAGGCCGGCCAATACATCCGGCTGACATAGCTCACCTGCGTCATCTCATCCACATGAATGCCATCCTCCGGCAGCACGTCGCGGATGGCGTGCATAAAGGAGATTTGTGGCTCCAGGTAGCTAAAGTCGGACACCGCTTTGGCCTCCATTTCGGCCAATTCCTCGGCGCGGGACGGCCGTTTTTGGTTATATTTTGCCAGCGAATCATTCAGCACCGGCAGCACATCCTCCGCCCGCGCCATCAGGCTAACGGCCGTTTTTGTAAACCGGCCATGTTCTTCGGGGTCAACGTCAATTTGAATCACCTTGACATCGTTGGAAACGCCCCAGCGGTGCAGCACCGTACTCATCCGGCTGCCAATGCCAATCACCAAATCCGCCTTACCGTAGTAGTGGTATCCCACCATGATGTTGTGGCTCAGGGGGTGGTGGCTGCTAACCACCCCCTTGCCCATCCGGTTGGCAATGACCGGGGCTTGCAGCATTTCGGCCAATTCTTGCACCTCAGCACCGGCGTTGTGGGCACCGCCCCCCACCAAGATCATCGGGTTTTTGGCTGCGCCCATCAGCTTGGCGGCTTCGTTGATGGCATCGTAATCTACAGGGGGGTGGCTGAGGGGCAAACGGCCGTTTTCCAACTTTACCTCCGTTTTTTGTGACAGCACATCTGGCGGCACCTCAATGGCAACCGGGCGCGGCCGACCGCTGTTTAGCTGCCGGAACGCTTCGCTGACTAGGTAAGAGGCTTCGGCCGGCATCCGCACCCGCTCCGCCCACTTGGTGATGGCGCGCAGCATTCCCAACTGGTCGGGAATTTCGTGCAGTTCGCCAAACCCTCGGCCAATGGATTTGGTGGCAATTTGGCCGGTCAGACACAGCAGCTTGGCGTTGGTGGCCCAAGCGGTGGACAAGGCCCCCATTGTGTTTAGCACGCCGGGGCCGGGGACAACGCTGTAGACCCCCTCTTTTTCCGACGACAGGGCATACCCCATTGCCATATAGGCCGCGCCCTGCTCATGGCGCGGGTGAATAACGCGGATTTTGTCCTGGGCATCGTGCAGCGGGATAAAAAAGTAGTCGTTTTGCACCCCCGGCAGCCCAAAAAGGGTGTCTACGCCGTGGGTGATTAACGTTTGGACGATGGCTTCACCACCGGTTAGTCGAGTCATTTTCAGTCAATTCCTCCTGAAAGAGTGGTGGGGAGCAGGGGAGCGGGGGAGAACTCACCCCTGCACCTCTGCTCCCCTGCTTCTTCATATAATAAGGGTAATTATTGCGTAAAATCGGAAATCGCCTAGCATTAGATGATTATCTAAATAATCGTTCGCTAGGAGGAGGTTGGGGATTGGAGATTCAAAATCTCTAATCTCCAATCCCCAATCTCCACTGGTTATTTATAAACGCTTGTGAAATGGAGGTTGGATAGATGAGCTGGCAAAATTTGGTGGATGGCAACGGGGCGTTGGCGGCGGCGGGGGCGGCGCGGATCAACGGCCGTGTTTCCTATTTGGCAACGGTGGACAAAAACGGCCGTTCGCGGGTGCATCCCGTCACGCCCATTGTGGGGGAGGGTCGGCTGCTGCTGTTTATGGAGCCAACGTCGCCCAAAGGGTTTGATATTCGCAGAAACGGCCGTTATGCCCTCCACTGCGGCGTGGAAAACAACGAAGGGGGCGAAGGTGAATTTTTTGTCCGTGGGCAAGGGCGGCTGCTCACCGACCCCGAATCAAGGGAACAGGCGGTGCGGCTGGCAAGCTACCAACCCCACGACCGCTACATTTTGTTTGAATTGGGCGTTGATGAAGCCACCTTCACCCAATACGGCGACGCCGGCCCCCAGCGACTGCGCTGGCAGGCGGCCGACGTGCGCTCGCTGCTGGGGCATTTGCTGCCGCCGCTGCCCGCCTCCGAGGCGGCCCAAGCCAATTTGGCGCAAGCGCAGGCCAACTTTGCTGCCGACCCCAGTCTGGACAACACGATTTGGCTGGGGCGGCGGCTGGCTTATGTGGGGCAATTGGCCGAGGCGATTCAGGTTTATAGCGACGGCCTCAAGCGGTTTCCGCAGGCACACCAACTTTATCGCCACCGAGGACACCGCTACATTTCTACGCGCCAATTTGCCCTGGCGGTGGCCGATTTTGAACGGGCGGCGGTGCTGGCAACGGGACAGCCGGTAGAGGTGGAGCCAGACGGCATCCCCAATCGGCTTAATCAGCCGACTTCCAACGGCCATTTCAACATTTGGTACCATTTGGGGTTGGCCTATTACCTCACGGGTCAACTGGAACGGGCGGCAGCGGCATACAAGGTGTGCATGACCTACTCCGACAACCCCGACTCGGTTTGTGCCACCAGCGACTGGCTTTATATGACGCTGCGCGAACTGGGGCGGCACGATGAGGCGGCGGTGCTGCTGGAACCAATTCATGAGGGGATGGAACTGGTGGAAAGCCAGTCATACCATCGCCGCCTGCTGATGTACAAGGGGGTGCTGTCACCCAGTGACCTGCTGGACAGTGAGGGAGCCGACGATATTGAGGTAGCAACACAGGGATATGGGGTGGGCAGTTATTACCGCTATACGGGTGAGCCGGAAGAAGCCAATGCCATCTTCCGGCGGGTGCTGCAAACGGCCAACTGGTCGGCCTTTGGTTATATTGCGGCCGAAGTGGCGTTGCGCTAGGGCAGGAAAAGCAAAAGCGCCATGCAAGGGGTGCATGGCGCAAAGAAGAGGAGGAGAAGAAAGAGGAGAAAATTGTTTCGCTTACATGGGGAATTATAGGGGAGATTAACGGCCGTTTCCGCCCACCCTGTTACACCTCCCCTGTAAACTAGCTATCACAACCATTAAAACAGCGTAAACGCTGGCTGCTAAAAGCAAGACGTGGGGAGTGGGGAGTAGGGCGTAGAGAGTATCGTGTACACCCTACACCCCACACCCAATCACCCCTCCACCTGGTTCTCCAACACCATTTCCCCAACTGTCACCCGCATCACATCCCCCACCTGTAAGGTAAAGGATTCATCCGGCACCAGCCCTGTGCCGGTCATGAGAAAGACACCCTGGGGAAAATCCAGTTCGCGCCCCAGCCAGTCAGCCAGTTCGGCTGGCGTGCGCTTCATCTGGTCGCTGTTGGTTTGCCCGGCAAAGACGGCAGCATTGCTTCGTTCAATCTCAAGCTGGATGGGCATTTGCGTCAGCGGCAGCGTTTCGCCCAGCAGCAGCCCTGCCCCTAGCCCGCACGACCCGCGATAGGTTTTGGCCTGGGGCAAATAAAGCGGGTTTTCCCCTTCAATGGAGCGTGACGACATATCGTTCCCGGCACAGTAGCCAACAATCTGGCCTAGGGCGTTGACGACCAGCGTCATCTCAGGTTCAGGGACATTCCATCTGCTATCGCGGCGAATGCGGAGCGGCTGCCCGCTGCCCACCACGCGCCACCCCAACGCCTTGAAAAACAGCTCCGGCCGTTTGGCATCATAAACGCGCTCGTAAACATCAGCCACGCTGGACTCGGCCTGCCGCGCCTGGCGGCTGCGGAGGTAGGTGACACCGCTCGCCCATACTTCCTGGGTAGGTTCAATGGGAGGCAACAGAGGATCAACGGCCGTTTCTCCCCCTCCACCTTTCATTGCCGCCAACAAGTCAAAAACGGCCGTTTTCTCCATCCCTAGCAAAAACTCCAGCTTAAACCCTTTCGGCAAATACACTCCATCCAGCGCCCACCGTGACCCAGCATTGGTCTCATGTCGTGTTAAGTACATTTTTTCTCCTAAGAAGAGACCGAGAGATTAGGAAACTGGGAGTTTGGCGGGTTGCAATCTCTCAATTCCCTAATCTTCCAATCTCATTCCCCAAAACAAGTACCACAAACGGCCGTTTTTGCCACCCTTCCTACACTCATGATATTTAGCAGTCACTTGACCTGCCATTTGTCACTATCGCTAACGGCCGTTTCCCCCCACAATGGAACTGGATAATTGTGTCTATTAGCCATGAAAATGGAGGCATACCATGACACTCAAACTCACCCACACAGATGATCGGCAGCTTGGTGGTTACGCATTCTTCCACCAAGACGGTTTATTAGATTTTTCCTTTGGGCTGTGGGTACTGCTAGTAGGTATTAGCCTACTGGTTGGGGCACCGGAAGTGGGTGCCATTCTAGCACTGCTGCTAATTCCGTTTTGGGAAGCAGCCAAGCGCACCATTACCGTTAATCGCATTTCCGAACCAGCCATAACGCCAGCCCAAAGGCTGGGCGCAGCGCGGACACGCCGCTTCCTGGCAAGCGTGGTTGTGGGGTTACTACTGTTGGGCGTGTTGCTCTATGCAGCAACCACGTACAATGTGCTACCAGCATGGGTACCCTATCTGTTTAGCAACTACTTTGTGGCACTACTGGGTGTAGGCTTAACGGCCGTTCTCCTCACCATAGCCGCCTTCAATCAGCTCTACACCTTCTATAACCACGCCCTGCTTACCTTCGCCGCTTTCCTCTTCGGCCAGGCATTCAACATTCCCATCCCCTACATCCTCATCCTGCTCGGCAGCGTCGTCTGGTTTGGCGGTTTCCTAATGCTATACCAGTTTATGCAGCACCACCACGTCCACCCGCACCTTTCCTAAGTTCTTAAAATCTAAGCCACAACGTTTGTCGGGAGCGCACAAATGATTTGCGCTCCTGACAATCAATAGAGATTATCGGAAATAAGAATTTCTCTCGCAAAGTCGCAAAGTCGCCAAGCATTTTTTCCTTTGCGTCTTTGCGTGACATAAAGTTAATTCCGATAATGTCTAATTCGTATGAACCAAATATTGGGGTCGGAGTTTACCTCTACTCTCATTTGGGAGGTTTATCATGTCAAACGACAAATGGCAACCTTTTGAAAAGCCATATCTACAGTATTATCAAGATGGGCTACTCGAAATGATGCTGGGGTTGATGGCAATCCTCGTGGGTATTGCTATGCAGCAAGACATCGTGGCCTTGATGGGTGGGTCACTTTTGGTGGCCTATGGGCTGAACCTGATGGCTAAGGAATGGATCACGGCTCCACGGTTGCGGCCAGAGGAATTAACGGCCGTTTCCACGCCCCAGATCCAACGTCGTAAAACCATGGTCTTCACCGTCACCCTCATCCTCGGTCTCGCCCTCTTCTTGCTCACCACCTTCCTGCTGCTCAATGATGCCCCCGTCTGGCTCCTCAGCACCCTCCCCGTCCTCATTCTCTTCACCATCATCGGGGTTCTCGTTTTTATGGGCTATGTGACCGGCAACCAGCGGCTCATCGCCTACGCCCTGCTCATCATTTTTGCCTTCGTCAGCTATCTGGTTGTGCCGCTGCCAATCTATATTTACCCCATTGTCCTGGGCACCATCATCTTAGCGGTAGGCATCTTCCTGCTGCGCCAATTCTTGATGAGCCATCCTCGTCTCGCAGCACCATAGGCTGATTTCGCCCAGCTATTTACCAAATCGCAGTATGTTGTGCGTGGTGGGTGCAGCACCCGCCACGCACGTTTTGGAGGTGTCATGAATACGCAACAAACAAAACAAAGTCTTGCTTGGGGAAGTTTACTCATTTTCTTTGGGCTGGTCAGCCTACTTGAACTATATTTCGATCTTTCTCCGTGGATGTGGGTCGCCTTTCTGGCTATGGCTGGCCTGGGAACGTTTGCAATCTACCTCACGGATCGCACCAACTTGCCCATGCTTATTCCCACTTACGTCTTTTGGGTGCTGGCAGGGTTGATCAGCTTGCTGTTGTTCAACTGGCTGCCGGATGAGCTAGTACCGCTGTTTGTCTTAACGGCCGTTGCCGTCCCCTTCCTCGCCGTCTACCTCATCAACCGCACCCAATGGTGGGCCCTTATCCCCAGCTATATCCTGCTCGGTATCGGCCTCATGGTCACACTGCTCACCTACGGCTGGCTGGGCGACCTGTGGGTACCCACCTTCGTCATGTTCGTCATCGCCATTCCCTTCTACGTCGTCTATCTGCGCAACCCCGTCGAAAAATGGCCCCTTATTCCGGCCGGCATCCTCACCGTCATCGGCCTCGCCTTCCTGCTGGCAACGGGTGCCGCCCAATATATTGTCGCCATCGCCCTCATCCTCCTCGGCAGTTGGCTGGTGTGGAAAGAATATGCGTATCGGCTTTAGACAAATGTCACCTTCTTCACATGACAAAGATCAGGTGACATTTTTGCCCACATCCATTAATATGATGATGTCTGAAGGAAACAAATTGATAGCAAATTTGCCCAAGCAAAGGTGAATCAAGATGTGACCAACGGATGAGGAAGCTCCAAAAAATTGGGCGGCTTCTTTTACCAAAGCAAATGCTTCATAGCATAGCGTAGGGCAACTACAGGAAGGTAAGCCATTATCTTCAGGGGGTCTATCGCTAATGAAGTCAATGCGCTTTTGAGGCACTTGCTTCAAAGTAAGATGTTAAGGCTTTGCCCCGGTTGGCAAAGTGAACATTAAAACTTTGGGGTTCGCTTCAAAAAGTCACAGCAGGGTTTTTTATTCTTTGGCTTTCAGTCGTGAAAACAAAGGGTGAATAAGCCTAAGGTGATAGGTAAAAGAGCAAGAAGGTTGTTTGGAGCTCCTCTTTTTTTATCAAGGTATGCTTTAATTGAGCTACCGGTGCTATAAGAGATGTTTCCACAATAAAAGTACGCCCATGGGCGTACTTTTTGCTTTTCCCTGCATTTCGTGTCATACGCCCATTCATTTGCCCAATGCGGTGTGCGCCCCATCCACTGCTACCCCTTGTAACAGACAGTATACTTTGCGGCGATAAAATAACGGCCGTTTTCCCCCCACCCCACCAACACGGCCCAAACAAACGCTTACCGCAGAGTTTACAAATGCCTGAGGAACAAAATCAACCAATCCGCGTTCGTCCGTGTTCGTCCGCGTCCCATTTTTCCCGCAGCAAATCCTGTAAATCCTGTCAAAACCACCCATGAAAACCTACGCCCAAACCGTCATCATCGGCGCTGGCATCGTTGGCTGCTCCACCGCCTACTACCTCGCCCAATACGGCGTGAAAGACGTTCTCGTCATTGACAAAGGCGAACTCTTCCAAAACGACGGCTCCACCGCCCACGCCCCCGGCGGGGTCAACCCCCTCAGCAACAGCACCGCCATGGCCCAATTTGCCACCGCCTCCATTGACCTCTACGACAGCCTCCCCCTGTGGAAACCCGGCCGCAAACCCCTCTACATGGTCGGCGGCGTAGACGTGGCCCGCACCGAAGACCGGATGGACGAAGTGCGGCGGCTCTACAGCAACGGCAAAGGGTTTGGCGTAGAAGCCCACATCATTGACCCCCGCGAAATTAGCGACTTGTTCCCTCTCATCAATGGCAACCTTTTTAAAGGTGCCCTTTACACCCCACGCAAGCCTGTGGTGGCCGGCCCTCACGTCTCCGGCTCGCTGGCGCGGGAAGCAGAGAAAATGGCCGGGCATCGGTTCGTGGGCTATACGAAGGCAACCGATTTTGTGGTGGAAAACGGCCGTTTATCCGGCATCCTCACCAACAACCCCGACCTGCCCCACATCCAATGCGAGCGCCTCCTCCTTTGCACCAACATCTGGACACCCGCCCTCAGCGAAAAGCTTGGCATCACCATCCCCCTCCTCGCCGCCGAACACCAATACCTCAAATCCGAACCTTTGCCCCAGCTTGCCCACGTCAGCGACCGCAGCAGCGGCGACCACGAAGTCATCTACCCCAGCGTCCGCGACCTTGATGGCGGTCTCTACTATCGCCACTGGTGGGACAGCATGGGCATTGGCAGCTACCACCACCGCCCCATCATGGTGCGTCCTGCCACCCTCGGCGAATCGGCCGACCACCCCTTCACCCCCGACGACTTTGCCGAAGCGCAAAAAATGGCTGAAGAAACCATTCCCGCCCTCAAAGGGGTCAGCTTCCCCTACCGCATCAACGGCATGTTCTCCTTCTCGGTGGACGGAATGCCCATTTTGGGCGAAACGCCATTGAAAGGGTGCTGGGTGGCAACGGCCGTTTGGCTCTCCCATGCCGGTGGGGTTGGCAAAGCAATGGCGCAGTGGATGACCTATGGCGAACCCGACGTAGACATGCGCCAAGTAGACCTCAACCGCTTCCTCCCCTACCAAAAAACCGACCGCTTCATCCAAACCGCCTGCGCCAAAAGCTACGCCGAAGTCCACGACGTGGTACACCCCGCCCAGTGGAGCAGCAAACCGCGCAACGTCCGCCTCACCCCCTTTCATCGCCGCCACGAGGAGATGCGAGCCGTCTTCCAACCCAACGCCGGGCTGGAAATGCCCTACTGGCTGGAAGAAAATCAGCGGCTGCTGGAAAAATACGACGACCAAATCCCCCAGCGCACCGGCTGGAGCGCCCAATACTGGTCCCGCATCCAAGGTGCCGAACACCTTGCCATGCGTGAGTCGGCCGGGCTGTTTGACCTCACCAACCTCGCCATCATCGAAGTCGAAGGCGACGATGCCTGCGCCTTTGCCAACTATCTTTGCACCAGCCAAATGGACATCCCCGTTGGCCGCGTGGCCTACACCCTGCTCTGCACCCCCAAAGGCGGCATCAAACGCGACATCACCGCCGCCCGCCTCGCCGCCAATCGCTACTGGTTTTTCACCGGCAACGTCACCCTGCCGCTGGAATTGGCATGGTTCCACCGCTACGCCGCTGGCTACAATGTCACCATCCGCGACCTCTCCCACAGCTACGCCGCCCTCGGCCTCTTTGGCCCCAACGCCCGCCGCATTTTGCAAAAAGTGACCCCCAACAACGTTGCCAATGATGCTTTCCCCTTCTACAGTTGGCAAACGCTGGAAATCGGCATGGCAACCGCCTACGCCATGCGAATCTCCTACGTCGGCGAACTGGGCTGGGAGTTCCATCTGCCGATGGACACCGCCCTGGCCGTGCGTGATGAGCTGTGGGAAGCCGGCCGTGAATTTAACCTCGTCTCCTGTGGCGTGGGGGCGATGCGCTCCATGCGCGTGGAAAAAGGATACCGCCTTTGGGGAGCCGACATCTACACCGAACACAACCCCTACGAAGCGGGCATGGGGTGGATGGTGAAGCTCAACAAGGGGGATTTTGTCGGCCGCGAAGCACTGCAAGCGATCAAAAGCCAGCCCCTCACCCGCCGCCTCGTCACCCTCACCCTGGATGACCACAATGTGTTGTTGACGGGGAATGAGCCTGTTTGGGGAAACGGCCGTTTAATCGGCCAAATCACCAGCGGTAACTACGGCTACAACATCGGCAGCTATATCGCCTTCGCCTACCTCCCCCCCGACTACACCCAACCCGGCACCCAACTAGAAGTCGAATACCTTGCCCAACGCTACCCCGCCACCGTCACCGCCGACGCGCTGTTTGATGCGGCCAATGAGCGGATGAGAGGGTAAATTCTGTCTAGTTCCACCGCCATCATGCTATAATTCGCGCCATAAAATGAGCGTTTAGCAGTGCGTTGCACGTCCCGTGCAACGCACTACACGACAACACCATGAACCTAACCTTCAGCGACGAGCAGCGGATGATCATTGAAACTACCCGCGCCTTTGTCGAAAAAGAGCTTATTCCCTACGAGGACGAAGTGGAACGCGCCAATGCGGTGCGGCCAGAACTGGCGCAGCAAATCCGGCAGCGAGCCATCCAATATGGCCTCTACGCCGCCAACATGCCGGCCGAATACGGAGCCGCTGACCTCGATCCCTTCACCCTCGCCCTGATGGAACGCGAACTTGGCCGCACCAGCTACGCCCTCAACCACTTTGTCACCCGCCCCAGCAACATTCTCCGCGCCTGCCAAGGGGCGCAAATCGAGCGGTATCTTATCCCCACCATTCGCGGCCAGCGCCACGACTGCTTTGCCATGACCGAACCCAACGCCGGTTCCGACGTGCGCGGCATGGAAACCCGCGCCATTGCCGACGGCAGCGACTTCCTCATCACCGGCACCAAGCATTTCATCAGCCACGCCGACAGTGCCGACTACGCCATTTTGATGGCCGCCACGGGCGAGCAGCAAACCCCACGCGGCCTTCGCAAAAAGATCACCGCCTTTTTTGTGGATTTCGACACCCCCGGTGTGACCGTCAGCCCAGGCTATGACGTGGTTTCCTATCGCGGCTACAACAACTGCATCATCACCTTTGACAACGCCCGCGTTCCGGCCGGCAACATTTTGGGCGAGCTACACCAGGGGTTTGCCGTGGCCGGGGAATGGCTGGGGGCAACTCGGCTCAATGTGGCTGCCGCCTGCGTGGGCAAGGCGCAGCGGGCGTTGGAACTGTGCCAGCAGTGGGCCGCCACGCGAGTGCAATTTGGGCAGCCCATTGGCAAAAACCAGGGAGTCTCGTTCAAGCTGGCCGACATGGCAACGCAAATCCGCGCCGCCGAGTGGCTGACGCTGGATGCCGCCTTCCGCACGGTGCAGGGGACGGCCAAGGACGAAGATTACGCCATGGCAAAGCTCTATGCCACCGAGATGCTGGCAATGGTCACAGATGAAGCGGTACAAATCTTTGGCGGCATGGGGCTGGCCGAAGAAAACCCCATCGTTCGCTTCTGGCGCGATGCCCGGGTGGAGCGCATTTGGGAGGGAACCAGCGAAATTCAGCGGCATATTATTTCACGGGCATTGCTGCGGCCTTATGAACAGTAGGGTGTGGGGTGTGGGGAGTAGGGAGTCGTGATCTCCCCACGCCCTACACCTTACGCCCCACAACTTTCCACACATGAACAACAACCTCAAACGACTTCTAAATCCGCGCCAGATCGCGGTCATTGGTGGGGCTGCGGCCACTGCGGTGGTGCGGCAGTGCAATTTGATTGGCTACACAGGCGACATTTGGCCGGTAAACCCCAAGCGAAACGAGATAGGGGGGCATCGCTGTTATGCAACAGTGGCCGACCTGCCGGGTGCGCCGGATGCAGCGTTTATTGCCGTGCCGCGTGAGCCAACCATTGAGGCGGTGGGGCAGTTGGCGGCCATTGGGGCGGGGGGCGTGGTTTGTTACGCTTCCGGCTTTGCCGAAATGGGGGAAGCCGGCCGCACCGACCAGGCGCGATTACAGGCAGCGATGGGCGACATGGCGCTCATTGGCCCCAACTGCTACGGCGTGCTGAACTATTTGGATGGGGTGACGCTGTGGCCGGATGAACACGGCGGAAAGCGGCTGGAACGCGGGGCGGCGATCATTGCCCAAAGCGGCAACATTAGCATTAGCCTGAGTATGCAGCGGCGGTCGGTGCCGCTGGCGTATTTGATTGCGACGGGCAACCAGGCAGGGGTGACGGTGCCGGAATACATCGAAACGCTGCTGGAGGATGAGCGAGTAACGGCCGTTGGGCTGCATCTGGAAGGGCTGGACGACGTGGCCGCTTTTTCCCGCGCCGCGCTCAAAGCGTTGCAAAAGCGGGTTCCATTGGTGGTGCTAAAAACGGGAGCGACGGCGCTGGGCAGCCAAATTACCATGAGCCACACTAGTTCGCTGGCAGGAGCCGACACGCTGTATGATGCGCTGTTTGCCCGGCTGGGGGTGCTGCGCGTCCATTCCATTCCCGAACTGCTGGAAGCGATTAAATTTTTGTCGCTGGTGGGGCCATTGCCCAGCGGCCAAATCGCCTCCATTAGCTGCTCCGGCGGCGAGGCGGCGATTGTGGCCGACCGGGCGGCGGCGCACGGGCTAACCATGCCGTCGCTGCTGCCGGAGCAAGCGGCCAACCTCCACGCCGTGCTGGGGGATCGGGTGGCGTTGAGCAACCCGCTCGATTACCACACCTACATTTGGGACGATGAGGAAGCGCAGTATGGCTGCTTCCACGCCATGATGGGCGGGTCGCAAGAAGTGACGCTAAAAATCCTCGACTTCCCCCGGCTGGATATGTGCGACCCGGCGGCGTGGGTGAAGACGGGGCGGGCGTTTGCACGGGCGGCGACGGATCGCGGAGCGCGGGGGGTGGTGGTGGCGACGATGCCGGAAAATTTGCCAGAGGCGGTGGCGGAACCGCTGCTGGCGGCGGGCGTTGCGCCGATGTGGGGAATTGAGGAGTGTTTGGTGGCGATTCGTGGGGCGGCGCACATTTATGCGGCGCAGCAGACGGTGGCGGAAAAGCAGCCAATTTCTGCGCCTGTGCCATTGGCTCATGCAGATGGCTCGATTCACACGCTGAATGAGGTGGACAGTAAAGCACTGCTGGGGCAATTTGGCCTTCCCACGCCCAAGCGGGCGGTGGCAACGGGAGAAAATGCGGTGGCAACGGCCGTTTCTCTCGGCTTCCCTGTCGTCGTCAAGGTGCTGTCATCAGACATTGTGCATAAGTCGGACGTGGGGGGGGTGGTGGTGAATGTGCGGGATGAGGTGGGGGTGAAAACGGCCGTTTCTGCCATGTCCCACCTCAGCAACCAGTTTCTCATCGAGCAGATGGCTCCCAAGCCCATTGTCGAAATGATTCTGGGGCTAACCCGTGACCCGCAGTTTGGGCTGGCGCTGGTGCTGGGCGCAGGCGGCATTTTGGTGGAACTGTTTCAGGATAGCCAAACGCTGCTGCTGCCCACCAGCCGCGCCGAGGTAGAGAGTGCGCTGTCCAAATTAAAGATTGCGCCGCTGCTGGACGGATACCGGGGGCAGGCGGGGGTAGATAAGGCGGGGTTGGTAACGGCCGTTCTTAACCTCGCCCGTTTTGCCGAAGCCCACGCCGACCGGTTGATTGAGGTGGATGTGAACCCGCTGTTTGTGTATGAGGGGGGATTAACGGCCGTTGATGCGGTGATCAGCATTGCTGATGAAAAAGCAAGGCCAGGGACTTTATGACATCAACAATAACACAACCCAATACCCATTGGCATGGCATTCGGCTGGTCATGATGGGTGTGTTTCTTTTTTCGCTGCAAGATTTGGTGATCAAGCAGGTGAGCAGCGGCTATCCTGTGCATCAAATTGTGTTTATTCGCAGCGGCGTGGCGCTGCTGCTCCTGCTGCTGTTGGCCTGGCTGCGCGGGGAATGGCGGCTGCTGTATACGCGGCGATTAAGCTACCATATCGTGCGGGGCTTCATGATGCTGATTTCCTACACCACCTACTATCTGGCGATTGCTGCGCTGCCGCTGGCGGAAACAGTGGCACTTTATTTTGTCTCCCCGCTGCTAGTCACGCTGCTGTCGGTACTGTGGCTAAAGGAACGCATTAGCTGGGCACACTGGGTCACGCTGGGAGTCGGCTTTGTGGGAACGGTTGTGATGCTGCGGCCGGGGCTGGGGGTGTTTGAAATCGCGGCACTGCTGCCAATTGTGGCGGCACTGGCGTATGCCGTGTCGGTGATTTTGGCGCGGCAGATGGCAGATACGGAAAATGGGATGGGGTTGGCGGTGTATGCAACGGCCGTTTATTTCATCGTCAGTGGGATCATCGGCCTTGTCCTCAACAGCAGCCAACTTGCCACCGGCACCCACCCCAGCCTCCAATTCCTCACCCGCCCCTGGCTGCTCCCCACCCCACTCGATATGGCACTCATGAGCATTACCGGCCTCATTGCCGCCATCGGCTTCTACGGCCTTTCCGAAGCATACCGCGTTGCCCCCGCTACCATCGTCGCCCCTTTTGAATATATCATGCTGCCTCTCAGCGTGCTGTGGGGCTTCTTGTTTTGGCGCGAGCTACCTGACTGGCTTACCTTCGTTGGTGCTGCATTGGTAATTGGCAGTGGCCTCAAGCTGCTGCCGCGCCGTCCGCAGCGGCGGCGCTGGTTGTTGCGTAGAATGTAACAAGAGATTGCGAAAGGTCATCAATCTCCAATCTCTATGAACATATCGTCTACGTTTGTCATGCCTGCAACACGTTTTACCCCAACAGCAGCCACAGCCTGCATTGGCAGAGGGGATTGATCGGTTTATCATTAGAGGGTCGGCTTTAACATAAAGTAACAAAACTTGTCAAAATGGTTGCTCCCATTCAGACTGGGAAATATCTACAAACCAACCTGAACAGGAGCAACCTAATGATAACGTCTAATCATGCACTTGAACAATCAATCATCGACCAATTGATGAGCTACGACCCAGTTATCCAGGCGTATCGCGCCTTTTTTCGCCTTACTCGATTGGAACCAGATACCCGAACGAGATGACGCCCAACCCTGGCCCGGTTCACGCCCCCATCCAGAAAAGGCGTATGTGAAAGCGTTGCTGGTCAAGAAATGCGAGAAATTCGACTATATCACTGACCTGCGCCGCTTTCTGCTCAAACATCCGTTGCTGGTATTGGAACTGGGCTTTCATCCGGTGCCAGATAATGCCCAACCCTATGGCTTCGATGTCGAGAAAACTGTTCCGTGTGACCGTTGGCTCAGACACAAACAGCAAATGATGGATAATACCCTCCTCCAAGCTCTGTTCAGAGCAACCGTCCACGACCTCCAGGCTGAAATTCCAGGGTTGGGAGATACGCCGGTTATCGACACGAAGCATATTTACGCATGGGTTAAAGAAAACAACCCACGGGAGTATGTCACCAACCGCTATGACCCGGAGAAGCAGCCAAGCGGCGACCCGGATTGCCGCCTAGGTGTCAAACGCAGCCAGAACCAGGATGATGAAAGTGAGAAACAGACCAAGGTCAAGAAGGAATACCTTTGGGGATATGGTACAGGTATCATGGCCGCGACTCATCCACAATATGGCGATGTTGTTTTGGCTGAGTATACCTTGCCTTTTAACGAAGCAGATTCCACGTATTTTGCCCCTTTGTATGCCCGTTTGGTCGAAACAATCGGTTTTCGCCCTCGTTTCTTTGCCGCTGATGCCGCTTTCGATGCTTGGCATATCTACCAGCCCTTTGCCGAAGAAGGTGGCTTGGCTGCTATTCCACTCAATTTGCGTGGGCATCCGCAACCGAAGTTGGGGGCAAGCGGGTTCCATCTATGCTCACAGGGTTTAGAGATGGTTCCTTCCTATGAATACAACCATTCCAATGGGTATCGGGCACAGCTTTTGCGTTGTCCCAAGTTGTTTCCCACCAAGACGGCTGAGATTTGTACCCATGAGCAATTTGCTAAAGGGATTGGCTGTATCAAGCACATCAATATTGAAGCGGGTGGTTGGATGCGTGTTCAGATTAATCGTCAATCGGAAACGTACAAGCAGCTTTACAAACAACGCACGGCTGCTGAACGTATCAACAGCCAAGCTAAAGAGTACGGCATTGAGCGACCCAAAGTGCGTACTGGTCATTCAGTTGTTAATTTGAACACGCTGACTTACATTGTGATCAACGCTCGTGCTCTGCAACGTGTTCGTAATAGCAAATCTCAAGCACGAGACCCATAAGTTGTCGTTATGTTAACGCCGACCCTCTCATTAGCGATAAGAAAACGGGACGCAGATTGGCCTGAGTGATCATAAAAATCTTGCGCCCCTTTAGGAGAAAAATGATGTCTGCCCCCTCTATTGTTCGCCGCTGGCTGTTTACTGTCTGTGGTCTAATCATTTTTATGGTCGTCTTTGGTGGCTATGTGCGTCTAACCCGCTCCGGTCTTTCCATTGTCGAATGGAACGTCATCAGCGGCATCATTCCACCCATTGGCGAGACCCAATGGCAGGCTGAGTTTGCCAAATACCAGCTAACGCCTGAATTTCAAAAGGTCAACACCCAAATGACGCTGGCCGAATACAAATTCATCTTCTACAACGAATACATCCACCGTCTAGTGGCTCGTTTTGCCGGACTCATCGTGGCAATCCCCCTGTTTGTCTTTGTTGCCAAAAAGATCGTTCCCTGGCGCAAATCCGGCATCTATTGGCTGATTGTGCTGCTATTTAGTGCCCAGGGAGCGATGGGTTGGTATATGGTGAGCAGCGGTTTGGTAGATCGGCCGTCCGTTAGCCATTTTCGTTTAACCATTCACCTCTTGCTGGCACTCCTGCTGCTGGCGATTACCTTTTGGCAAGCACTGCGTCTCGGTACCCCCGGTTACCGCTGGCAGCGTACGCCGCTCAACTGGCTGTCCGGCCTTGTCATTGCCCTGCTGGTGGTGCAAATTGGCTATGGGGGGCTGGTTGCCGGGTTAAAAGCCGGGCACGTCTCCGACACTTGGCCGCTGATGTTTGGTTACTGGTTTCCACCGGGGCTGCTGTCGGTTGTGCAACCGTGGTGGCGCAATCTCATCGAAACCATGCCAACCGTACACTTTGTTCATCGCTGGTTTGCTTTTGTGGTGCTGTTGGCCGCAAGCACTCTTTATATTGTCGTGAACAAACGCGCCGATGCTGCTGCCATACGCCAAGCGCTGCGCTGGCTGCTGCTGCTGGTTGTCGTGCAAATCACGCTTGGCGTGAGCGTCATCTGGTTCCATGGGCCCATTGTGCTGGCGCTGCTGCATCAGGCCACGGCGCTGCTGCTCTATGTAGCGGCACTTTATGTCGCTTTTCAGTTAGGCCATATCACCCAACCGCAGGAAGCGGCGGCGCAAGTTCGTCTGGCTACTTAACCATAGTGCCAAGGCAACTTTGCGGAGGACTCTATAGAGATTGTCGGAAATAAGAATTTCTCACGCAAAGGCGCAAAGACGCCAAGGAAAAATGGTTGGCGTCTTTGCGCCTTTGCGTGACATAAAGTTAATTCCGATAATGTCTTATGAGTCTGACATTAGAGATGAGCTAGTGTCTTTAAGTTTTCGCCACCTACGAGGATGCTGTAAATGACGCGATGCCCCCTTCCCCCAACCATTCTTGATGATGATTGGAGCCATGCCAAAAAGGAAGCGACATTGGCGAATGGTCTACGGCTGCGCTATGTGGAGCTTGGTACCGGCGCGGAAACGCTGCTTCTGCTCCACGGCTTCACCAGTTCCAGCCGTACCTGGTCGTTAGTGGCTCCCCTGCTGGCAAAGCGGTATCGGCTGCTGCTGCCGGATATGCGGGGGCATGGGGATTCAGAACGGCCGTTAACCGGCTACGACATCCCCCAACTCGCTCACGACGCAGTGGCCTTCCTCGATGCCGTTGGTGTCGCCCAAGCCCACCTGATTGGGGTATCGCTCGGCAGCTTTGTTGCCCAACAAGCTGCCGTCGGCTACCCAGAACGCTTTCCCACGCTGGTACTAGTTGCCAGCGGTACCGGCCAGACCCCATCAGAGGGGCGTGAATGGTTGCAGCAGCAGATAGCCCAGCTCACCGATCCCATTAACCCACAATTTTTAGCTGACTGGATGGATAATCCAAATCCTGTTGACCAAGCTCTACACGAAAAGGTAAGCTTGGAAGTATCTGCCATCCCCAAACATGTTTGGCAAAGAGTTTCCGATACTATACTCACCCACGACCCGCGTCCCTTCCTGCCCGCCCTCACCATACCGACCAGCATCATCTGGGGCACACTCGACCCCTTTTTCTCGCTGGAGGAGCAGGAAGCACTGCAAGCCCTCATCCCCAACAACATTTTTAAAGCCTATCCCGGCATTGGACACAATCTGCACTGGGAGCAGCCAAAATTATTAGCAGAAGATATTGAATTTTTTCTCCATAACCACACCATACTATAATCCTTCACATATATTATTAGCCCATCAATCGGAGAATAAAACGCCGAGAATGCCAAGCTCGCAAAGTCTTTGGCCTCTTTTTCTTTGCGCCCTCTGCACTCTTTGCACCCAAACCAAACATGAAACACTCACCCAGCCCAGCTCCAAGCAACCCTTTTTCTCCCTGGGCCATCCTCCAAACAACAGCCAACCTTCCCCGGCGCATCTGGCGGGGAGTCCAACGGCTGCTGCGGCAGCCACGTCTTAATTGGACGGCCACTATTCTGGAAGCGGGAACACGAGAAGAAATTGTGGCACAGGCATTAGCCATTGCCGCCGCAAATGTCAAACAATGTATTGAACCACGCCGCCTGCTAAACGGCGAAGAAAAGATGGTACTATGCGCCGGGGTACGTAATTTCCGCGAACCTTGGGCGCGAGATTTTGGGTTTGCCACCTTTGGACTGCTGTCCTTGGGTGAAACGACCGTGGTGCGGGAGGGTTTGGAGGCGTTCTTGCTTTACCAAACGGCTGCGGGGCAGTTCCCGGTTAAACTGCATTCCACGGGTGTACTTGAACGGTATCTGCATTCGCTACTGGGGCGAGAACAGCCCACTGAAAAACCGCTGCGTCCCAAATACATTACGGCGCACCACACTGTTTCGCTGGATGGCAACAGCTTGCTGGTTATTGCCGCGCTGCACTATGCTAAGCACACAGGCGATTATGCGTTTATTCGCCAGCATTGGCAGGGGCTTTGCCGTGCCATCACCTGGTTGGAAAATTATGCACTAGAGAATGATGGGCTGTTGCACCAAGGCGCTTACACTGATTGGGCCGACAGCATTGCCCGTACTGGCCGCGTCCTCTACACGAATGTGCTTTACTGGAAGGCGGTTGACAGCCTGGCAGAAGCCTCATTGTATTGCGAAGACGAAATTCAGCAGCAGCGGCGACGGACAAAAGCAAACTGGCTGCAGGAAAATTTACAAAGGCATTTTTGGCGCGAGGATTTAGGGTATTATATTACCAGCGAGCAGTTTAATAATTTGAGCAGCAGTGGCAATACGTTAGCTGTGGTGTGGGGTTTAGCCTCGGAAGCGCAGTCCCATATGATTTTGGATGCGATGCATCGGCTGCAAATGGCGGTGCCTGTGCCCACCCAAGCAGTTAGCCATCCTTATCGGCGACGCTATGTGGCTGTGGAAAATCATGTGGCGCGTATTCCGGAATACCACACCCATGCGGCCTGGCTGTGGCTGGGTGGCTGGCACATCATTGCCCTGGTGCAAATGAATCGGTTGACGGAGGCGGCCTTACTGCTGGATCGGATGAGCGCGGTGATTGTGCAGGATGGTGTGGTGCATGAGGTGTATGGCAAAAACGGCCGTTTTCTCTCCACCCCCCTCTACACATCCGAGGCCCCCCTCACCTGGAACGCCAGCATGGCCGTCCATGCCTTTGACCGTCTTAAACAAAGTCAATTGAGAGCGGAGAAAACACCCCAGAGCAGCCCTCTTTCCTCTCTCTAGGAGGATTTCTCATGCATATTGCCCACTTCACCAATACGTATCACCCTGTTACTAGCGGCGTTGTCCGTTCGGTAAGCAGTTTTCGCCAGGCACTCACCGCCCTTGGGCACAATGTTTTTATCTTCGCCCAGGCAGACAGAGATTATCATGACAAGGAGCCTTTTATCTTTCGCTACCCGGCGCTGCACCTGCCGCTGCAAGAATACCCTCTCACCATCCCCGTTTCTGGCTTTGTAGACACCTTGCTACCATCGCTCAAACTTAATGTTATCCATTCACACCATCCTGCACTGCTAGGCCAGGTAGCAGTGCGAAAAGCCGAAGCCTTAAAGGTGCCGCTGGTTTTTACCCACCACACCCGCTACAGGGAGTACAGTCACTATGCTGTCGGACTGCCGCAAGGGTTAGCCAAGCAGGTGATTGACCGCTGGATTGGCGATTACATGGCTCATTGCCAACACATCGTTGCGCCCAGCGAGAGCATTAAACAACTGCTGGCAGAAACATATGGAATCAGCGAAGGGATTACCGTCGTGCCCACAGGCATTGACCTGTCGCTTTATGAGCAAGCCGAGGGTAGTGCCATTCGACGGCGACACGGCTGGGGCGACGACATGGTTTTGATTTCGATTGGGCGGCTGGCGAAAGAGAAAAATTGGGAGACGCTGTTAACGGCCGTTCAGCCCCTCATTCAAAACCGCCCCAACATTCGGCTTGTCATTCTTGGTGAAGGAGAAGAACGTGGCGAATTGGAAACAGTTGCCACTGAGCTAGGCATTGCCCGGCGCGTCCAACTACTTGGCTCCGTCCCCTTTGACAGCGTCCCTCGCTATCTCAAAGCTGCCGACATTTTCTGCTTTGCCTCCGTCACCGAAACGCAAGGGCTGGTCACGCTGGAGGCACTGGCTGCAGGGCTGCCGGTTGTGGCCGTAACCGCCACCGGCACTGCCGATGCCGTCACCGATGGCGTGGAAGGGCTGCTGACACCCAATGACAGCAGTGCCCTTTTCCAGGCACTGCAAAGGCTGGTTGACGATGCTGAACTGCGGCAGAAGCTGGCTGCCGCCGCCCCCAACAAGGCAACAGAATTTGACTTGGACAAACAAGCTAAACGTCTGGTTACTGTTTATGAAGAAGCGGTTGAAGCTAAAAAAGCGGGCTTCCAAATTCGTACCGATATACAGAAACCAATTTTTAGCCTGGATTGGCGTGAACTGCTGGATTCAGTGTCTAATGATTGAGCGTCAGTGGTAGAAACGGCCGTTTTTACCACTGACGCAAAATTTCCTCCAAGCCGTTGATAAACGTCTCATTCCCATCCGGCGTACTCACCGTTACCCGCAATACGTTGGGCATGGTAGCGATTCCGGCCGGCCGCACCATCACCCCATACGACAACAGCTTCTGACACACCAATTCCGCCGCGCCCGGCAGCTCCACCAGCATAAAGTTAGTCTCGCTCGGCCAATAGCGCAAATCAAGCCGATCATATTGCCCATAAAGCCACCGCTTTTGCGCCTGCACCAGCGCCACATTCTTTTGCAAATGCTCCTGATCCGCCAGCGCCGCCAGCCCACCAGCAATTGCCACCCCGTTCAGGTGAAAACCACGCTGCAGCCGCCCCAAATAGTCGGCAATTTCCGGCGGCGCAATGGCATACCCCAGCCGCAGACCCGCCAGTCCATACCCTTTGGAAAAGGTGTGGATGATGACCACGTTGCGCCCATCCAGCACATATTGCAGACTGTCGGGGAAATCAGGGCTGTCCACAAAGTGAAAATACACCTCATCGGCCACCAGCAGCACATGATCAGGCAGCCCATTCACCAACCGCTCCATTTGGGCAGCGGTGAGCAAGTTACCGGTCGGGTTATTCGGGTTGCAAACGATCACAAGGCGGGTGTTTTCGGTGACAGCGGCCAAAATGCCGTCCACATCAAAAGCAAACGTTTCGGGCTGTAGCACGACATCTATCAATTTTGCCCCACTCATTCGCGCCAGCCTATTATAAACGCCAAAGGTAGGATGGGAAACTATGACCTCGTCGCCGGGCTGCAAAAAGGCACGGCCGACAAATTCGAGAGCCTCAAAACCGCTGGTGCTGCACACAAAATGGTCGGCACTCAGCCCGCGCCCAAAGGTTTCGGCCAACGCTTGCCGCAGCCGGTCATCGCTAAAATCGGAGTAGTCGCCCAGAGAAACGGCCGTTTCCTGCATCGCCGCAATCGCTTTCGGTGAAGGCCCCAGCGGACTTTCATTGTACGACATCCGGTACACCTTCTCCACCCCATACTGCGCCTGCACCTCTTCCTTCGACACCATATTCCGCATTCGCGGAACCGCTAGAATATCAGGATTAAATCGTAAACTCATGTTTTCCTCTTTTCCAGTAATCGGTAATGTCGTTTCACGACCACTTCGTTTACAGTAATCAGTAATCGGGAAACGACTGATAACTAATAACTGATTACCGCCACGCTCGCTCCGCCACCTGCACCACCAACGCCAGCTTACGCCATTGGTCATCCGGCGTAAGCGGGTTGCCGGGAGCGGTGGAGGCAAACCCACATTGGGGGCTAATCCCCATTTGCTCATGCGGGAAATAGCGTCCCGCCGCCTCAATGCGCCGCAACAAATCTGCTTCCTCCTCCATCTGCGGGCTTTTGGATGTCACCAGCCCCAAAATCACCCGCTTACTAGGTGGAATAAAACGGAGCGGCGCAAAGCTACCTGCCCGTTCGGAATCATACTCTAAAAAAAAGCCGTCCAGGTCAAGCCGCGTAAAAATCGCCTCGGCCACGGCATCATACCCGCCGCTAAACAGCCACTCTCCCTGGTTGTTGCCCCGGCACATGTGCATCACCACCGCCATGCTGGCCGGTTTCTCCGCCACCGCTGCATTAATCAACTCGACATAACGCCTAACCATGTCGTCGGGGTCATAACCACGCGCCCGGAACCGCTCCCGCCATTTGGCATCGCAGAACAGGGTGAAGGTGGTGTCGTCAAATTGCACATAGCTGGCACCAAGCTTGCCCAGTTCGGCCAGTTCGGTGCGGTAAACTTGGGCCACATCGGCGAAAAATTCGTCCAAATCGGGGTAAACGGCATCGGAAATGCCTTCGCGGTAGCGAAAGGCGTGTTGGTCGGCGGGGCTGGGCAGGGTGACTTTGGGGGTGCGATGGGTGTTGGCCTGCACAAATTTGAATTCGTCGGTGGCAATGCCGCCGACATGGCGCAGTTTGCCGGTGACGGTGGGCGACAAATATTTGATGC
This sequence comes from Ardenticatenaceae bacterium, assembly GCA_020634215.1. Lineage (GTDB taxonomy): Bacteria > Chloroflexota > Anaerolineae > Promineifilales > Promineifilaceae > JACKCD01. Next base: position 42,838 of record JACKCD010000044.1, read on the forward strand.
TGCGCCCGTCTTCGTCAAAGCTAATTTCAGATTCGGTCATGGTGAAACCGGAAACGGCCGTTGTGAAATGGCCAAAATAAATCACCCGCCGAAACTCCCCGTCCGTCACCCCCTGCAAACCAATCCGCTCCTGCATGGCAATGGCCTCGCGGCTGTGGCGAGCAGCAATGTCGTACAGGTCGGCACGGGATAAACGGCCGTTTTCCACCCCTTCATACGCCGCCAGCAATTCGGCCGGCCGCAGCAAACTTCCCACATGATCCGCCCGGAAAGGCGGGGTTGTCCAGTTGTTCATTGTTCTATCCCAAAGAAATAGGACGCAGATTGGCCTGATGATCCTGATTATCAGTTAAATCAGGTAAATCTGCGTCCCATTTCATAACACCTCATGCACCACTTCCCGCTGCGGCGTGCGGTCAAACAGCCAAAAGCCTAGCGCTCCGGTGAAAGTGACAACGGTCGCCAGCAGGAAAAAGTTGTGGTAGCCAACGGCCGTTATCAGCCGCCCGCCGCCAAACGTGGCCGTCGCCTGCCCCAGCCCGTGAAACGTCCCTCCCACCCCCGACATCAACGCCCACCAAACGGCCGTTACCACCTCCAAGCGATAGACATAAATCGTTGGCTGCGTGGCAGCGGCAAACACCATCAGGCACATGTAGCACAGTGCCGCCACCAGCCAGTTGCTCACAAATGCCAGCGGCAGCATACAAATGCCCATGCCAATAATCGCCACCAAAAAGACCCGCCCATTGCCCCAGCGGCTTGCAAGCGCGGGGGTCAGCAGTGCCGCTGGCACGGTCAGGAGCAAGGTAATGGCGGCAACCGTGCCAATTTGCACCGTCGGCACATGGAAAAAGTCATCGAGGTAGACGTTGAAAAAGCTGCGGGCGGCCGATTCCCCGGCGGTGCGGAGAAACATGACCACGCCGAGGGTGATGAAAAGGGCAAGGGGAGCGGTTTTCCAGGGGGGGGAAACGGCCGTTTTTTCCACCTCACGCACTCGCTTTTGTGCCACCGTGTCGCTGGCGCGGGTCATGGCCCACAGCGCAGGCAAAAAGAGCAGGGAAGCCAGCAGTAGCGAAAAGCGGTACGGAGCCGGGTCATCCAGCGTCACCCCCAGCAGATGGGCGAAGCGGCCAGGCAGCACCCCACCCGCCAAGCTGCCCACAAAACCAGCCAGCGGAAAAAAGGCGGTTCGCAGCGAAAAGGCGTGGTTGCGCTCCACGGAGCTGGTTTTTTCCATCATAAACAGGTTGCCGTTGGTCCAATACAGCGGGCCACCAAAGGAGGTAATCAGGTTGGCCCCAATGAGCCAACTGGCTTGCCAGCCGGCCGGGGCAAATTCGGCCAGCGGCAGCAGGGCATAACCCACAAAGTAGCTGGCAATGCCAGCGATAATCAGCCGCCGCGTTCCCCACCGCTGCCCCATTGCCCCGGCGGGAATGCTGAGAAAGATGAAGGCGGCTTGCCCGGCGGCATTGACGGTGCCAATAAAGCTGGGGTCATACCCCAGCCGCAGCAGGTAGAGGTTGAGCAGGACAGAATAAACACCGCTGAGGGTGAAACCGCAGAGAACGGCCGTTAACAAATAAATCCGCACGTCCCGGTTTAGCTGTTGCAAAGCATGGTAATAGGCTCGTGCCGAAAGAATGGTTTTGCTGGGTCGGTACATTACAATTTCAGCAGCTTAGCCGCGTTTGTCCCCAGAATCAACGCCTTGTCAGCATCACTAATGGCTAAGTCGGTGATGGTGCTGATAGAGCCAGGCAGATCCCCAATTTGGTGCGGGTAGTCGCTGCCCAGCACCAGCTTGTCGGCTCCGGCAAAATCAATGGCAAACTGGATGGCGTTTGGCACGCCGGGATAGGTGTCCATGTAGACATCGCGCAAATAGCTGCTGGGGGGGCGGGAAATGTTACCCTGGCATTCGGGGTAAAGGGCAAAACCACGGTCGGCACGTTCGGCCAAAAAGGGTGCTGTGCCACCCAAATGGGATAACACCAGCTTGAGGCCGGGATAACGCTCCAGCACGCCGCTGTAGATGAGGCGCAGAACGGCCGTTGTTGTCTCATACAAAAAGCCCGCCACCGCCACCAGCCGATAATCAGCCAAAGCCCCAATGTGGTTGGGAATGATGGGGTGAACAAAAAGCGGCACGTCTAGCTCCACCGCTTTTTCGTACAGCGGCCAAAATTGCGGCTGGTCAAGCTGTTGCCCATTAATGTGGGTAAAAAGACCCCCTCCGCGCAAATCTAGCTGGGTTACAGCCCGTTCTAGCTCCACCACCGACGCGGCCGGGTCTTGCAGCGGCAGCGCCGCCAATGCGGTGTAACGGTTGGAGTGCTGCTGGATAATTTCAGCAAAGCCATCGTTGACCAGCCGCGCCAAATGGGCACCCTGCGCGGCCTCTTCGCTGTGAACACCGGGCACCGTTAGTGTCAAGCACTGCACATCAACCCCAGCCGCATCCATCGCCTCCAGACGGGTCACGGCGTTGTGGTGCGTTTCCAAAATAATGCTGTAATCACCCGACAGCGACATAATCAACTGCCCAGCGCTATCGCGCTCTAATTTGGCCTGAGACTGCCCCTTTTCTAGCTCTTGCAAGTAGCTCATGGGGAAAAAGTGGTTGTGGAAATCAACAATCATTGTGTACCTCTTGTTGGTAAGAAGTTCAACTTTTAGAAAAGTTGAACTTCTTGGTGGCTGTACTTGTCGCACAAACGGCCGTTTTCGTCAATCAAAAAGGGTATTAAATAATCCCTTATTATGGTGGCAAACTTTTTCCCAGTTAGAGGATAAAAAAATAGAGATTGGGGATTGGAGATTGGAAGGTATGCAATCTCCAATCTCCAATCCCCAATCCCTAATCTCCACTAACCACATGCCAATACGCCGTCGTTCTCCCACCATCCTGCCTTTGATTCGGCCAATACGTTGTAGATGCTTTATGTTGCAAAACGGCCGTTTTCCCATTGCGAAAATAGCAGCGCGAAATCTGTTGGCGCTGGCCGTTCCCCCGCATCCCTGTTTGAACGAGGTCTACCAACTGCCGATTCATCTTTCGCTGCCGCCCGCGCCCACAGCGGCGATGTGGGCCGCTGTAGCTGTTGGGCAACTGCCAAGCAGCATATGTTTGATTCGGGGAACCATAACGGCCGTTTCTATCCTTCATGATAAAAACAGCCCGCCCCTGCTCCCAGCCAATTGTTTCCCATGAAACGTTAGCGGCGCGTTCCCCCACCGCCACATTGCGCGTCCGCTGCACCCGCGCTCGGAGGTCATAATGGCGCTGGGTGCGGCCGGCCACCCCGCTTTGCTGCCGCAGCACGGCGCGGCTAATGGGAGCCGCCTCTTTGCGCCCACTGTGGCGGCTGGCATACAAGTGCGCCCGAAAGAGACCGATGCCGCCATAAACGGCCGTTAGCGGCAGCACCACCGGCGCACCCGTCAGCCGCGTCACCCCCAGCAAATGCGCCACCGCCACTGTCCCCCGCAGCCAAATCCGCTCTTTGTCCCGCGTCCAGTAAACATCTTCCCCCTGCGCCAACAAATTGCGAAACTGCCGCCAGCCGCAAAAGTAATCGGCCGACTGCTTGCGGCAAAGCCGCTGCCTTTGCTCATCTAAGCGAAGCCATCCCCGCCCTTCCCCATCAATATGGCGCAGCAGCAGCCACAGCCGTGCCGCGCTGGTGACTTCATTCTTAAGCATGGCTTGGGCAATATTGGGGTAAAGTTTGGTTGTTTGGGTTTTAAGTAAGGGGGTAACTGTTGGGAGAGGCGGGGAAACAAGGGACGCAGGCTGAAAAGTCTGCGGTTGCATAATTGCGATCTGTTCAGGAGGTTGACTGCGCCGACAAACGGCCGTTACCGCCACACTCCCCCACCCCAAATGCGGGGGTAGGGCTTGAATGAAAGCGGCCGTTGTGGGGGGTGAAGAAACGGCCGTCTCCTCGTGGTGTGCCTTGTCCGATTGGGTTCGGCCGGCACGCAACGCAAACAAACGCGCATTTGCCGCCAACAGTGCTGGCGACGCGCCCTGTTCCTGCTCCATTGTGGCACGAATACACGAAAACAGTCGGTCTCCCATTGACAGACCGATCCGCTCGTGTTATCCTCCATGTAGGTGAATTAGAAGCCACAAAGGGACGCAAAACCCCCTTCCCCATTTAAGGGGCCTTTCTGTAAGCTGTGGTGCAACACGCTTACAACAGGGTATGTGGCTTGTCCTTGGATAAGAAAGCTAAACGACGGTAATCGTTTAGCTTTTTTGTTGGCTTCATCTGATTAGGCGAAGCCGCAATCACACATTACACTTGCCAGCGAACCAAGTCGCGGTCAACTTCCTCTAGATCCAACAAACGTAAACCAGCAAAATTCCACTGCGCTCTGCCCCGCTTTGCCCGATTCGTCAAAGCAGCCTCAGCCCGCAGCCGTTCTCCCGGCGACCATCCATGGGCGGCAAACCCTAGATAGTAAATCGTCCACTCTTCCTGGCGTGGAACCACAGAAGTTGTGTTTTGCAAGAGTTTCTCGATACCTTCAACATTTCCCGGCCCATCCCATTGGCATGAGCCTAATACTAAGGTCTTGTTTTCTTCATCAATCCCCACAACGTCGATATCAAAGCCGCGCCGCCATTCGCTGCCAACGGCCTTGATAGAAATTGGCAACTCACCCTGATCATCAGCTAAAGCGAGCCACTGTTGGCACAAATCTTTCCATGTGTTGACCTCAATAAAGCTACCGATTTCTTGTTCAATCGCCTCCAGCACTTGTCGCTGTTGCCCCAATGCCAAGCGGGATTGATAAGCAGCTAAAAAGCGATAGTAGAAACGTAGGTATGGATCGGTGACATAATACCGCCCTAATCGAGAATTGATCTCGCGCTGCGTAATAGGTACCTGTCGTTCCACGAACCCTGTCTCGCGCAAAATTTGCAAATAGCTGGTCATGTGGGTACTAGATAGCCCATTGCGCTCACCAATTTCGCTTAGCGTATGAGCACCCTGCGCCATTGCCCGCATAATACCTACATAATTGTAGAGGTCGGTAATAAAATCTTGCAACAGCAAGCGCGGCTCATCAAGCATCCAGGCGTTGGACGGTTCAATAAGCATTTGCAGGTTCTCTAGCACGGAGCGTGTCGGGTCAATGCGTTCCCAATAGGCTGGAACCCCGCCCCAAATGGCATAAAGCAGCACGCGGTCAGCGGGTGTATAGCTGGGGAAGTAATCTTGGGTGGCTCCATATGGTAGTGGCGACAAGCTGATCTGTGCCGTTGCCCGGCCGTAAAGTGGGGCTTGGTAACTTAGCAACTGCTTTTTCATCGCTCCCATTTGTGAGCCAGAAAGAGCCAACAGCACATTGGATTGGCTCAGCCGATGATCCCATACCTTTTGCAGGGTGCCGATGATAGAGGCGTTGGTATCCATCAGGTAGGTGATCTCATCAATGAAGATGGCGGTGCGGCGACCTTTTGCCATGAGGGCAATTTGGCGAAACGCTTGTTCCCAGGTGGCGTAGGAAAAATCAAGGGGCGCGGGATCATCTGGCTCCATGAAGTTGGCAATGGCTTGGGAAAAGGCACGCAATTGGTCAACGGCCGATGTTGGTTCGGCCATCCAGTACATGCCCAGATGATTTTCCTGGTTGATCCAGTGCGTGAGTAGCCGTGTTTTGCCAACGCGCCGCCGTCCATATAGAATCATTAGCTCCGATTGGGCTGAATCCCATAAGCGGTCAATCAGGTTTAATTCACTTGTACGGCCGATGAAAGCCCCTTTTGCCATAAGATATATCCACCTAATGCGTTGTGTATAACTGTAAATATTATAAAACGAATTATATCTAATTGTCAAAAGCAAATTTTTATTGTTTCTGGGTGCTGTAGGCATTTCAAAATAGTTGATGCTGTGTTTGGTTGGTGGATGGAAAAACGGCCGTTTCCCCCACCCTGCCGTTATCAATGTGTTAGGGGGTGTATTTCAGTTTGGGGGCAAACTTAACAAGTTTGACCTAATCTTTAACTGCGTAGATGGGAAATCCAGTGTCATTTCGAGGTCCTCCGAGAAATCCCGTTCTCATAGCCGCCATTTGAGCAGGATTTCTCCTCGAAGACATGAGCCTGCCCTGAGGCTGCCGAAGGGTCGAAATGACAATTCTTGGCTGAGAAATTGGCTTGCGGAGAGGTGAGTTATCAATGCCCCAAAACTGAAATGCTCCCTGTGTTAGGCAGATGATTGGCACAAGTGGCTCCTTAGCGTACAATAGATAAATCTCCGCAAAAGCCCCAAAACACCATTTATAATAATCGAGATTATAATAATTCAAATTATAATAAGACGCACTTTTGCTGGCTGAACTATGCTTATGCCGTGGTAGCTTGTGTCTTGGCGGCAGTTGTGAATTATTGCACAAGCTTATTTGAGAGCCGTTTTGGGTTTGAGAGTGGCAAGGTTGGGAGAGGGTGTTCCTAGCAATTAGGTAAATTGACAAAGTATGTATACTTGTGTATACTGAGAATCGCAGTATACATTTAAAGAATCAAAGTATGTGCAATGATACATACTTGAAGGCAAAGGAGTGAAGGATGGCAACTGTACTTGCTTCGGTCAATCGCAAGGGGGGGGTGGGGAAGACGACAACGGCCGTTAATCTCGCCCACGGCTTGGCAATCAAACTGGAAGAGCAGGGTGGGGGGAACGTGATCTTGGTGGAGCTTGACCCGCAGGGGGATGTGTCGCGGGCGTTGGGGATTGACCCTGGCGACCGCTGCCTGAGCAAAGTGTTGACTGGACATGCGACCTTGCGCGAAAGTATCATCAGTGCTGACCGCAGCGACAGCGGTGGCCCGGCGCGGCCAAACCTCTATGTGCTGCCAGCTAGTGACCGGCTGAAGCGGGCAAAAAGCAACCTGCTGGCGCGGAACGTTTTGTCTTCGGCCAACCTGAGTTTGGATGAGGACAGCCCGGCTGTGCCTGTTGATGATTTACTGGAATATTATTTAGACCCGCTACGGCAGGCGTTTCAGTTTATTATTTTGGATTGCCCGCCGTCGTTGGATATGCTGGAAACGGCCGTTTACAAATACGCCGACCAAGCCATTGTCCCTGTCAAGGTGGACTTCCACGGGGCGGCAGCCACGGTCAACCATACCAACGGCATCATTGAGGAGCAGGCACGCGGCATAGACATCAAGATTGGGGCCATTGTGCCCACCTTTGTTCGCCCCCGCGAAAAGCTGGCGCGGCAGATGTTGACCAGTTTGGTGCGCCGCTATGGGCGCAAGACGGTAAGTTTAGCTGTACCGGGAACGGTGATTGTGGAGCAATCTCCGGCGCTGGGCGGGCTGACGCTGTTTGAGTCGGCTCCCGACAGTGCGCCGACCAAGGCTTATCAAGCGTTGGTAGACAAGGTGTTTGCGGAGGCGGTGGCGTATGAGCAAGTTTGATGATCCATTGGCAATGCTGCCTGACCCCAAGCCGGTGAAGCGGGAGGAGGGAAAGAAACGGCCGTTACCCAAA
>JACKCD010000045.1 GCA_020634215.1 Ardenticatenaceae bacterium
AACGAAGACCGCTATGAAACGTGGGCCAGCCTGGAGCGGGAACATCTTAACGTCCAGTACATCCAGCTCTTGCAACATTTGTGCCAATATCATCTGGCGCAGCAGGCCTACAGCCAATGTATTGCCGCCGCGCAAAAATTGCTGGCCGTTGACCCCTGCCACGAGCAAGCCCACCGCTGGCTGATGGCCTGCTATGGGCAGCAGGGGCAGCGCAATCTGGCACTGCGCCAATACCACACCTGTACTGCCTCCCTTCAGCAAGAGCTAGAAGTCGAACCGGATCCTGAAACCACCCAGCTTTATGAACAGATCCGCAATGGGCAATAGGTTAGAGGATATTTCGGTTCAAGGTAGTATTAGAGATTGGAGATTGGAGATTGACCAGCTTCCAATCTCCAATCTCCAATCATCTATGGTTCTGGGGGGAATTGGGCACTGCCGTTGACGGTGCCATTTTCAACGTGGGGAATGCCGCTGTCGGTAAGGACATTGCCGTAGCTGTCGGTGACGCGAAGGGTGTAGGGGCCAGTGCCCATGCCGGGGTTGGTTTGGACAAAGTAGTTGTAGCTGGTGCGGGGGACATTGACCCACTGGCCGTTGGGCAACTGGTATTCCAATTTGGCAATGGGGTTGCGGTGGTTGCGAAGCTGAACGGCCGTCCACCACTGGTTACTCCCCTGTTTAAACTGATAGACAATCGGCCCAGTGAGCGGTGGGCTAACCACCTGCCAGCTAATTGGCACAATACCCTGGATGGGGTCGGCAATTTGGGCAAACGCTTCGGCGCTGAGGTCAAGATGCCCGGCGCGGCAGCCCGGGCACAAATCCACAATGCGGACAGTGACACTGCCCTTCGGGCCAGCCACATGCACATAGGCACCGCAGACGGCGGCGTTGTTGTATTCATCTTCATTCATGGCGGCCACCATTAAATCATTGGGCGAGGTGCCAAACATGCAGGAGCCATCACCATTGGCATCGTAAAAGGTGGCAATGCCCTGGTGAAGGGGGTTGCTGTTGGCGGTGCGGATGAGGGGGAGGTAGACGGCGGTGTTTGTTTGGCCGTGGGTGCTGGGGGTAGTAAAAATAGATAGACAAACGCCCATAACCGCCAACAGCCAGCCAATACGATTCGAGTAAAGCATAACCAATACACCATTCCTTGTTTGCTAACGATACAGATTCTTTATTGTACGGAGATTGTGCGTCTTCCGTCGGGTACTCAACAACCTCTCATGATGAAGCTAGAGCAATGGGCATGTTCGAGGCGTGAAGGTGGATGAGCAACCATTGCCCTTGTCGCTGCTCCAAAATGAGGGTGCGGCGGCACCAAATGGGGCCGTCGTCAAGGTGGAAAGTGATGATTGCAACGTGGCCTAGCTGCCGGCAGGTGAGATCAAGCGGGTTTAGGTTGAGGTAAGGAGGGCCGGGACGCTGCTGGCGCACTTGGGCAAAAAACGGCTGAAACACGGCCGCGATTTGCTCATGGCCGTCCAGCCGCCGAATGACGTTGGCAAAGGGCATAAAGACGGTGGCATCGGGGGCGATGGCGCGGCTAAATGGCTCCCAGTCGAGGTTGTCGAATGCTTCTAAAAAGGCAGTGGCGGCTTGCAGGGGGGATGGCATGGTCATAAAGGCAACTGCCCAAGCTGGTCGCACCATGTCTGGTGCTGAGTGGGGAGGGCGTTGAGGGTGGTGCGCTCAAAAATGAAGGGGTAGTTGTCCAAAACATGGTCGTGCATGTCGGAACGGTCGGCGCTGCAATCTTCGATGATGGCCGTGAGGAAGCCGCGCTGGGCGGCGGAGGCCGCGGTGAGCAAGACGCAAACGGATGTAATGAGACCAGCGACGAGGACAAACCGTTTGCCGTGGGCGTGCAGGTGGGCCAGCAGGGCGGGGTTGTGGAAACCGTCAAAGGTTTGTTTGGCAAAAACTGGCTCGCCGGGTTGTTCGTGGGCAAAGGGAAGGGTGTCAAAACCGGCCGTTCCTGCAACACAGGGAATGGTGTCGCGCAGCTTGTAGCGCACCATCCAGTCGGAGCGGTTGGGCTGGAAGCTGGCGCGGAGGTGAACAATGTCTAGCCTTTCAGCGCGGCAAAATGTAAGCAGTTGGGCAACATTGCGGGGAAAGTGAGGGTGGCTTTGCGCCATGTCGTCTGTCCAAAAGTCGTGCTGGACATCAACCAGCACCAAAACAAACTCGCGCCAATCGCATAGGTTCATGATTTGTTCCTATTTTAATCCTTCGTGATAAGCTATTGCTCGCGTTGTCTCTTGGTTAATTGGCTTCGGCTACAAAGTCAATTTCTAGCAGGATGTCTTCAGCGACGTTGGCAACGGCGGGAACGCTGGGGATGGTGAGGTTGTAGTTGGCGCGTTGGATGGTGGTGCTGGCGTGGCCTTCGAGACGGGTGTCAGAAACGGCCGTTACTGTCGTCTCAAAAACCACTGGCAACGTCACATTGGTAATCGCCAAATCCCCGCTAATGCTCAGGCTAACCGGCTCGCCAATAGTCACGCTGTCCGGCAGCCCGGTGATGCCAGTTGGGGTGAAGGTGATTTCGGGATAGCTGCTGGTGACCAAAATAAACCGGCCAATAGCGCGGTTCCGCATGTTCTCATCAGTGGCAAGCGAGGCGGCATCAATGACGATGGGGCTAATTTGGGCGGCGGCCGGCTGGCTAAGGTCAAGCCCAATGGTGCCGCGAATTTGGTTGCTGCGCCCGACAACGGTGGTGGGGTTGCCGCGCAGCTCTTCACTCAGCGTAAAGCGCACTTCAGATTCATCCTGAATAATGGTGTAGGTGACGGGAGAACCGGCGCTATCGCTGTTGGGAACACCGGGGGCAGGGGCTTCAGCGGGAACGGCCGTTTCCCCTGCCTCCACATCCCCAACCACCGCTTCTTCCACTGCTGGCTGCTCACCACCGCAGGCAGCCAGCAGCAATGTTAACAATAAAACCAAAAAATACCGTTTTGTGTGCATAGTTTTTCCTCAAAAGTAGAATGGACTTGAAAAAGCCCGGCCACATTTTTATATGATCTTTGGGGAAATGGGATGAGATAGCGTGGTGGATTTAGAAATTACTCACGAAGGCGGGTTCGCCTCTGGCATCTCGGCCGCCGCTTCTGGTGGCAGGGTGGCAAAATATTCCAGCAGGGCGCGGTGGAGGAACATATAGCCACCTCCCCCCTTGCGGAGAAAAATCCGGCTGGTGGCATAATCGAGAAAACGTGAATAGCGCCAGGGTATATGGTTGTACCAGGCAAGCAGCAGACGCAGAACATAATGCTTGGCCGCATTCAACCCCCCATACCAAACGATGGCTAACAGGCCGATAAGCAGCCCATAAACACCAAACGCCACTGCCCCGGCTTGCCCTATTGCCACACCGCCAATAATGGCTCCCAAAATGCTAAACGCCACGCTGATGGCTCCGCCGATGAGCAAGATGTAGCGAAAGAGAGAGGTTGGCGTTTGGTTAAGCCGTTGCGGGTTGAGAATGCTGCCTTGCAGCCCGCCAAAAATGGCACCAATGGCGATAAAAACGGGTATGGCGATATAGAGAATGCGTAGATTGGGAAAGGCGTTGCCCAGTGGGGTGCCGCTAAAGTCAATTTGGGTGCGGGCAATGCCGATGGCGATTCCGGCCAAAGCACCGATAATGCCTCCTTCTATTGCTTGCCGCGTGGACAGGTTAACATATTCAATAATGCGAATGTCGGTTGTGCTGGCCTGGCGATTGCCGCGTGGTTCATAGCCAAAGATGAGGCTAAAACAGAGACCTGTAACCAGCCCAACTTGCTGCCCTTCAAAGAACCAGGCGGCGTAGCTATATCCCAGCCAGTTGAGGGAGCCAAAGATGAGGCCAATGCCCAGCCATACGGCGAGGGTGATGCCCACACCGACGATGAGCATGTTAACCACGATGCGGTAGAAATTGGTCTGGGTTTGGGTAGGTGGCGGTGTTTGCCAGAGCAGGTCGAGGGCGGCGACAAAAAGACCGGCCAGCGTGCCGCTAACTAGCCCTTCGCCCAAGCCGCGCAGCAGGCCTTCGCGCAGGTCAACAAAATCAAAGAAAAGAAAGAGACCCAGGCCGATGATGAGACCACCTAGCAACCCGCCAACAAGCGAAATGGCAAGGCGAGAAAGGAGGACATAGAGCCGCTGCTGGCGTGGGTTTTCCAGCCAGCTAGGCTGCATTTGCTCCATGACGAAGATGGTTTGACCGTGCTGGGTCATTTGCTGCGCCAGCCAGGAGAGCCAGCGCATGGTGGGGGCCACGGCAAACGGCCGTTCTGTGCTCCCATGCCGAAACATTTGCTGGGCGTAAGCGTGGAGCAAGGTGCTTTCGCTGGGGCGCGAGCCGGGGGTGGCATCCTGGTAAGCCACGGCCATGATGTGGAGCAGGAGGGGGTGCTGGGCAAGCTCCTGTAGTGCCTCGTTGTGGGTAAGCAAACCGGCTAACTCGTCCGTTTGGATCTCTGTTTGTTGCAGATAGGTTTGGATTTGCTGGTTGGTGAGAGGCTGTAGCTCAACGGCCGTTTGCAGCGCCAACCGATCCGGCAGCAGTTCATACGCCTCGGTGCGGCAGCAAACGACAATCGGCATAATGTTGCTCTGCTGGAATTCGTTGATGGCGCGGACGCAATCATCGCGCAGCGTTTCCGGCACTTCGTCCAGGCCATCGAGCAAAAGCAGCAGCATTTCTGCTTCCACCCAGCGCTGCCCAATTTTTTCCGGGATGCGATATTTGCTTTTTAGCTCCTCCACCAGCCAGCGGCCAATGGGCAGCCGCTTTTGTGCCCAGGAAGCGAGGGTAAACACCACCGGCAGTGGCTCACTGGCATCGGTTCGCGCCCAGGCGATGGCCTCGCGGGCGAGTTCCAGTAGAATCATGGTTTTGCCGGAGCCGGGCTGACCGAGGATGAGCAGCGTTTGATTGAGCCCGCTTAGTTCGGCGAAAATATCGGCAATGCGGGTGCCCGGTGGCAGGGAGCGGTCTTGTTGATTGGGGAGGTTGAGGTGCCAGGGTTGATTAACGGCCGTTTTCCGCTCCACCAAATTGATCTCAATCGCGCTGCCCTGCGGCCGTGACTTTTCCAGCACATCCTCAATCCAAAACTTGTGCACGAGGTCAAGCATTTCCTGCCGTTCGCTGCTTTCGCCCCGGTGTCGGCGGCGGCTGGGGGTGGCTTGCTCGATGGTTTGCGCGAGTTCGGCTAAACGGCCGTTGCGCTCCATGTACCTAATCAGCTCCCGCCCCTTCGCCGATTTGGTATCCCCCGATAGCTCATCCCAATCCACGCCCAGCATCAACACTAGCTCACGTAGCCCCTCCATATCGAGACGCTGGCGAATGTCGGCCAAGAGCTGGCGCGGAGTAGGAGCTTGTTCGCTGTTCATCCGCTTACTCGCGCACCCCCAGCGTGCCCGACCACGTTTCAAACGGCTGGCCGCGCCGCTCGTCATAGCGGAAAAAGGCCAGATAGGTCATGGTGTGGTAATGGACAAACCGTTTTTCCAACGGATGATGGATCGTCATTGAGTGGAACGGATGCCAGGTGCCGGAGTTGAAGTAAATCTGGTCAAAGATGTAGTTGTCACGCATGGTGGTGTAAAGCGGCACCACCTCTGGATGGTGCGTGTGGCCGTAGACAATGTACTGCGCCTCCTGGCTTTCAAACGCCTTTTCCGCCAGCGCTCGCTTGGCAAAGGAGGAGTCACCCCCCACACCTTGTCGCGGATAAACAGCACGGCATCGGCGGCGGTGGAGAAGGTCATCCCGGCGGCAAAGCGCAGGGTAAGCTGCAAAAAGTCTACCTTGTCCAACGGCAGCCAGGTGTCCTGGTCGCGGACAAAGGGGAGTGCCAGCAGTTCGTCGGCCAGGTCATCCCAAATGAGCTTGACCTTTTTGCTGGTGGCCTTGTCCAAATCATGCTGGCGGATGAGAGCCATCTACCCAAACGGGGACGATAAGCGACGGGCGCACGTTGGCGAGTTCGTTGAGGCCATGCAAAAAGGAAGTGGGAATCCCATCCCCCATGCGCTGCCAAATGGCAACGGGGAAGGATTGATGAGGTCTACAACGATGGCATCACCAAGCGTAGCGGCACCGCGTCCCAGTTCGGGGTTGTAGTTAAAGCTGTCGTAAATGTCGCCGTGGCGGGCAAAGACGTTGTGGGAACGGTAAATTTCTTGTAAACGCGGCGATTCGCTGGGGTCGTGGGGGAAGGGGCCGGGTGGGTTGGCTAACCCCATTTTGGCAATGACTTCACGCCGCAGGGCTTCGTATTCGGGGTGGTCGAGGTTGAGAAACCAGTCGTGGTTGCCAACCATGTAGTGGATTTGTAAGTCAACGATGGCTTTTTCACTGCTGGTTGGGTCGGGCTGCCCGTTGGCGTTGGCGGGGGGAATTTCGATCCCGCGCTCGGCCAGCCGCTGCAAAATGAGGAGGCTGTTGCTGTTGTGGGAAAGGACAGCACGGGTGATGATGCCGACTTTGTTGATGACATCGGTGCTGGCGGGGCTATCCCAGGGGCGGGCGTAGCCGGGTTCCCCTTTTTCCTCGTTGTTCCATTTGCTAGAGCGGATTTGGTCGAGGATGTCGCCGAGGAGAAGGATGTGGCAGCGGGGGATGGGTTCATAACGGCCGTTACTGCGCCACGACGCATCCATTGCCAAAGCCCGCAGCCGCAGGGCAAAATCACGAAAAGCACTGGTGCTAATGGTGCGCCCAGTTGTTCCGTCAGTCAGGTGAAGGTCGCTAATAATGACAAGCATATGGTTAAGAGGGGTAGCAAGTACCAGGTTGCAAGTGGCAAGTCTTTATGATGAACGCTACTTGCAACCTGCCACTTGTTACTTGCTACCGCCTTATTCATACCTCAGCGCCGCGATAGGGTCGAGCCGGACGGCGCGGAGGGCGGGGTAGATACCAGAAATCACGCCAATGAGCGTGGCAAAAACGAGGGCAAAGATGGGCAGCCACAGCGGCGTATAGACGGGAATGGGGGCGCTATCGGCGGCACCGCCCTGCTGGGCAATTTGCGAGCGCAAAAATTCGCGCCCAATTAGCCCCAAAATTTGCCCCAAACCCACCCCGGCAATAATACCGCCGACCCCACCAATCAGACCAATAAAGCCTGCTTCAGCCAGAAAAATGGTCATCACGTCGCGGTTGGTGGCTCCCACGGCTTTCATCAGACCAATTTCGCGGGTGCGTTCGTAAATTGCCATGATCATGGTGTTGGCAATGCCAAAGGCGGCCACCAGCAGGGCAATGGCCCCGATGCCGCCAACGACGGCTTGGAGAATGAGAAAGGTGGTGTTGACCTGCTGCAAAATGGTACGGAAGGAAAAAACGTTGAACCCCTGCTGTTGGATTTGGCTTTCCACCGCTTCGGCCTGGTCGGGGGTGGCAACTTTGACCAGAGCCTGGCTGTATCCTTCGCGGTTGTAGTTGGTGCGCCGGCCGTTTGCCCAGGCGTTTAGGTCTTCGAGGTTGCGGATGGGCATAAAAATGGAGAAATCTTTTTGCCCGCCCGACTCAGCCAGCACGCCCACCACCCGCAGCCGGACGGTACGCTCAACGGTTTCAAGCTGCCCGCTGCTTGCTGACATTTTGCTGAGAATAAGCTGAGCGTTTGCCCTTGGAGATTGAGATTGGGGTCGTTTCACCGGTGCGCCTGTTGTAAAGTTGCTGGCGATGTGCTGCTGCCAACGAGAATTTGCTGTGCCAAGGGCGCTGCTGCCGCTGTCGAGCTTGAGGTCAGCGGGAAAGTTCGAGAGGGTCAACCCCTGCATGCTGGGAAAGCGCGGTGAGGCGGTTGAGGCGCAGGGCAGCGTTGGCCCCGCAGGCTATGACGGGGTGGCGGCGAGACACCGGGCAGATCGCGGAAGTCGCTGATGGTGCGGTCGTTGATGATCAGGCTGTCGCTGCTGCTTTGCATTAACGGCCGTTTACCCAAAAAAGGCAATGCCGGGTGGGGAAACCTGATTTCGGTGAGGTCGGTGACATCGCCAAAAGTTGCTGACGATGGCGCGTTGCAGCCCCGCGCCCAGGGAAACGAGGAGAATAATCTACGTTGTGCCAATAAACACCCCGGCCGAGGTCATCAGCACTGGATTCGCCATGCGGAGCAGGTTGTTTTAACGAGACGGAGTAGTTCGATTGGTCTCTATAATTCAGGTGCTAGCTACCCAGCCCCAACATGCCGCGCAATGAACGCCATAGCTTGCCGAGAAAGCCTTCGTCTTCGGGGTGGGTGGTCGCCGGGGAAGAAAACGGCCGTTTCTTCCTCTGTCACTGGCCTCTGCAACCGAAATCGCCAGCGTGTCGCCAAACGCCCAGCTGGTTGAAATCATCGAGATAATCACCGTCACCGTTACGCCAGGTCGTCGCCGCGCTGCGGGATAACGCCATCAAGCGAACCAGAAGTGCCTCCGCTGGCGCCAACATAAGCACTGTTGTTGTCAAAGGTCGTCGGGCCGCTGAGGGTGATGGTGCTGACATCGACCAGGTTGCGGCCAATGTTGACCACCTCACCGGCAGATCAATCATTGGTCGCCCACTAGACCGGGAAGAACGGAGCGGTAAAAAGCTGACGGCAGCTGGGCTGTTTTTGCACCAGCAGGTTGAGAACCTGTCGGTTTGCGCTGCTGTCGCCCAGCGGGTAGCTGAAGGCGATGGGCAGGGTTGTAGACACCTGATTTCCGCGGTGCAATTTTACAATCATTTGCTGGGTAAGCTGATGGATTGCCGGGAGCGAGTTCTTCGATAAAGCGGACGTTGCTGGCGTTGAGCAGGGCGAAGGGCTGAAGTTGGGCACCGTTTTCGCCGCTGAGGGTTTGCAAAAATGCGCGGCTGGCGGTGCTGTCGCCGACGTTGGTGATAGTGAGACTGAGATTAAACAAGGCACCAGGGCGCAGGTTGGCAATGGTTCGACGAGGTAGGTGGTGAGGACGATGCGGGGCTGGTTGCTTTCGCGTGGGGCGGGGGTTGTGTTGCCAACGTTGAGGCCAAAGGACGCGTTTTGCTGGCTGGTGTAGGAACGGCCGTTTAAATCAAAATAATCGAGCTTGAAGGTGAGCGTTTGCGCCAGAAACGGCCGTTTCGCCCAGCAGCAGCGGCAGTGAGCGTGGTTGTTCTCCACCCCAGCCGCTGAATGATACGGACATTGCCGCCCGCCGCCGGAATGGCAAATGTCGCTCGACTGCAATCGGCGGTGATGTCAATGGCGACATAGTTGCCCAGGCTGACCAATTCCCCAGCGTGAAAGTTCAAAACGGCTGGCCGGGCTGGAGGGTAACGGGTTGGTGCTGGCTGCTTCCAGCAAGCTGCGGTCAGGCCGAAGACATAGGGTGGTGGCGGTGAAACGGGGTGTCGGGTTGTCTGGTGTCTCTTCAGGGGCGGTGATGCGGAGGCGTTCAGCACGGCACTGCTGCCACTGATGTTGCCGCCGCCCGGCCTGGATGTCGTATTTGCGCGGAGGAACGCTGGGGGCACAATTCACGCTAAGGTGTTGGCGTTGATATAGGTAGGCGTGAGCACGCCGTAATCCACCAGCCGGACGATGGTATCGGGGAAACCACGCCGTAGAGGGTGATGGTGCCGCCGGTGAGGGTGGAAAGTTCGTTTGGTCGATGGGCACGTCCACGCGGACGGGCGGAGGGTGGCGCGGTGGAGTAAACGGCCGTCGCCGTTGCTGTTGCTGTTTCAGTCGCTGGCACAAACTGTTCTTGTGGGTGATGTGGTGGCGGTGGCGGTGATGACCCGGCGTGCAGCGGGTTGGGCGCTTAAAGGCGGCTGGCTGGCTTTTCGTTTGGTCATAACGGAATCTACCCTGAAGAAGGCACTTGGGAGACTATGAGATCGGGAAATTGCCTTAGTCTGTTGTTCGATTCAGGATTTGGCCGTCGTGGATGCGGACGGTGGTGGTAACGGCCAGCAGCGATGGATCGCGTGTCACCATAATGATGGTACGCCTTCACTTTGTCTGCTGTACCAAAAATGTCAATCACCGCCGCCAGAACGGGGGTGTCTAGCTGCTGTGGTTCATCAGCCAGCACGATAGGGGCGGGTCGTTGACCCAGGGCGCGGGCAATGGCAACGCTGCTGCTGCCCACCAGATGTTCGGCGGGCTTGTGGTGAAAGCCATCCCCCAGCCCTACCAGTTCCAGTAGCTGCCAGCCCGCCGCCAGTTCGGCAGCATCCACGCGGGCAAAAATCAGGGAACTCGACGTTCTGATGGCGGTCATGGTGGGAATGAGGTTGAAACTTTGAAAGATGTGCTGATTTTGTGCTGGCGAAATTTGGCAAGCTGGTCTTCATCAAGCTGGCTGATGTCGGTATCCTCAACCCAAATGCGCCCCCTTGGTAGTAATCTAGCTCACAACAGATAGAGCAGCGTAGATTTGCCGGAGCCAGATTTTACCCAATGATGTTTCGCAAACGCGCTGGTGTTTCATTTCGAGATTGACACCGTTGAGGGCGCGAACGGTTTCTTTTGCCCCATTTGCAATGGCGGTGAAGGTTTTGTAGTGCGCGGGATGAGGGGGACATACGGTGAATGGGGAATTAAGAATGGAGAATTGAGAATGGTGACTTAATCTCCAATCTCTACCTGGTTAGCTAAAACCGCCGGACGAGCAGCGAGGAGCAGCGAAAGCAGGGTGAAGATTACCCAGACGATGAGAACGACACCGAGGGTCCAATGGGGCCAAAACGGTCCCATCGGCCAAACCACGACTCACAGGGCGTAGGTTCCAAAAGCAGTAGAGGTCAATACGGCTGAGGAGGGGTTGTTGAGCATGATCTGGCTGGAAGTGGCGGTGGTGAAGTTGGTGGTGCCGAGGGGGCGTGCCGGAGAGGCCGGGGTTTTGATGAGTTGGCTGCTGATGAGGATGTAGATGGTTTGGATGAGGTCGCGCAGGGTGAGGGGAGGTGGTACCTAAACGGGCCGTTTGTAACACCTGCCAAAACGAATTGCGCCCGCCCGACATCATATGCTAATCAGGTAATGGCTGCGCCCCACAGCAGCCAGCCGATGACCACGCTAAACAGTTTGCTGACGGAGACGGCAGGCCACGGTGAAGAGGGGTGAACCAATCACGCCGGGATGTCTTGCTGCACCTCCACGCCGGGAGGTGCTTCAAACTGGCTTTGGGCGGCCAGGAATGCTTCCTGCGCCTGGGCTTGCAGCAGGGGGCCGGCAACGAGGACGGGGAGGGTGGTGAGAATGATGGCAAGAACGGCCGTTATCATCCACCCCCGCCCGCCATGTTCCCGAATACGATGAAACGTGGCGGCAGGACGCAGCCAAATGCCGCCAAACAACTTTAGCCACGGCGTTGGCGTGGCATCTTGTTTACTTTCTGCCAAATCTGTCATGAGCAGATATTAAACCGCTTTTGCTGATCTTGCCACTTGACTTGATGTGGTGTGTGATGTGCTTGTGGTTGTCAAGCTCCTCGCCACAAGCATGGCAAATCCATGTGCGAATATTGTTCACAAAACAAGACCTTTGTTATGATTAGGCGATGGTCATGCTGGCAACCAATCAAAGCGAGAATAAAACGCAACAAGGAACTCAATGAATACTGCATCCTTACCTACTGAAAAACAGCGTGTACTGGTTGTAGACGATATGCCAGAAACTGTGGCAGTTTTGGTAGACACTTTACTCTTGAAAGGGTTTGACGTGGTGCCTGCCTATGACCCCCGGACGGCACTAAATATTGCCTTTCATGAGCCACCCGACATTATTTTGCTTGATATTATGATGCCGGATATGGATGGCTATGAGGTGTGCCGTCGGCTGAAGGCTTACCGCACCACGCGGGATGTGCCGGTGATTTTTGTGACGGCTTTGGGGCAGGTGCGCGATGTGGTCGAGGGGTTTTCATCGGGCGGGGTTGATTATATTACCAAGCCCTATCGGATGCCGGAGGTGTCGTCTCGCATTCACAACCATTTGCGGATTCGCCGGATACAGCGAAAGTTGGAGGAAGAAAATCGGTTGCTGCTGGCTGAGGTGAAACATTTGCAGGAGCTAACGCAGCGGCAGGTGGACTCGGCGCGGCGTTTGGAGGCGGCTAATTCTGAACTTTATGCGTTGGCGATGATGGATCCGCTGACGGAAATGCCAAACCGCCGCCGGTTTGATTTGTATTTGCAGCGTGTGTGGGAGGAGTTAACAAAGGCGCAAATCTCATTGGGGCTGCTGTTTTGTGACCTCGACAACTTTAAGCGGATAAACGACCAGTTTGGGCATCCTGTAGGAGATCGCTATTTACAATATGTGGGTCAGGTGCTGCAAAAGATGTTGCCAACAGGGGCGTTGGCGGCTCGCTATGGCGGGGATGAGTTTGCTGTGGTGCTACCAGGGGTGCTGTGGGCGCAAGGGCAGGCTTTTGCACGGGAATTGCTGCATGAACTGGGTAAACGGCCGTTTATCCCCAAACCCGGTCACTCACCCATTGATATCACCCTCAGCATTGGCGTTGCCGCCACCATACCATCACCCGGCCAATCGCTGGCGGCATTTATTGAAGAAGCCGACAACGCTTTGTATCAACATAAAGCATGACAAGCTGGACGGATTGGCTAACATGACGAATCAAAACAGAACACAGATTTTGCTGATAGTAGATTAATAAATTAATCGGGTAAATGTCATTCCGAGCGAAGTCTTCGGAGTGAGGAATCTGTCACCTCAAAGAAGCGGAAAGATTCCTCGGAGGACCTCGGAATGACATGAGGAGCTTCTTGCTTTTTGCCCCGTTATTTTGTAAACAACCAATCAGCAAAATCTGCGTCCCATTTATAGAGGGGACAACAAATGCAAACGCTTGTTGATAGCCATGTTCATTTTTGGCAGCCGACGCGATTACGCTACGATTGGCTGGCTACCGTACCAGCCATTAACCACGCCTACACCCCGGAACTGCTGACGCAAAAGCAGGGAGATATTAACTTACAGCAGATCGTTTTTGTTCAGGCCGAGTGTGTCCCGGGGCAGGGGATAGACGAAGTGGCCTGGGTAAGCGAGTTGGCGCAAACGGAACCGCGCCTGGGTGGGATTGTGGCGTTTGCGCCGCTGGAACAGGGAGAACAGGTGCAAGGCTGGCTGGAACGTTTGACGGCGTTTCCCCTGGTGAAAGGGGTGCGTCGCCTGCTGCAATCGGAGCCAGTTGGCTTTGCACGGCAGCCCGATTTTGTGGCCGGGGTGCGGCTGTTGCCACAGTTTGGCTATAGCTTTGACATTTGCATTACCTACCCCCAAATGGCAGATGCGGTGTGGCTGGTGGCGCAATGCCCGGAGGTGCAGTTTGTGCTGGATCATCTGGGTAAACCGGGGATTGCCGCCGGGCTGTGGGAACCGTGGGCGACGGAGATGGCGCGGCTGGCGGCACTGCCCAATGTGTGGTGTAAGCTGTCGGGGTTGGTGACGGAGGCGGATCATGTAAACTGGCAGCCAGCCGATTTGCAGCCCTATATTGACCACGCGCTGGCAACGTTTGGGGCAGAGCGGCTAATGTTTGGTGGGGATTGGCCGGTGTCGGAGCTGGCGACGACGTATGTGGGGTGGTGGGAAACGGCCGTTTCTGCCCTTGCCCACCTCTCTGCCGCCGAACAACACCAGATTTTTTATGTAAACGGCCGTTCTTTTTACCGATTGGAGTAGAAACGCAAAATTTTCAGGATAGGCAACGATGGAATACAGAACATTAGGCAAAACAGGATTGCGCGTGTCGCAAATGGGGTTTGGTTGCGTTTCCTTGGGCAATGAATACGGGGCACTCAGCGATGACGAGGGAACGCGCACCGTGCTGGCGGCCATTGACCACGGCATCAACTTTTTTGACACATCCCCTTACTATGGCCGCACCCTTTCCGAGAGCCGGTTGGGAACGGCGCTGCGCGGGCGACGGCATGAGGTGGTGTTGGCAACTAAGGGCGGGCGGTTTGATGCGCCGCTGGAAACGGGCTTTGATTTTTCCTACAACGGCATCATCACCATGTGCGAAGCGAGCCTGAGGCGGCTGCAAACCGATTATTTTGATGTTTACCAACTGCATGACATTGAGTTTGGCGACAAAGAGCAGGTGGTCAATGAAGGCATTCGCGCCCTGCATGATTTGCAGCAGGTGGGCAAGGTGCGCTTTATTGGCGTGACGGGGTATCCGCTGCCGCTGCTGCGCGCGATGGTGGAGACGCAAACGCTGGATGTCACGCTCTCTTATTGCCACTATAATTTACTCAACCAGCAGCTTAATGAGGTGTTGGTTCCGGCGGTGCAGGCACGCGGCTTGGGGCTGATTAATGCTTCTGTGACCCACATGGGGATTTTGACGGATCAGGGGCCACAGGATTGGCACCCAGCGCCGCGTGTGATCAAGGAAACGGCCGTTCGTGCCGCTGCTTATTGTCGTGAGCAAGGGGTGTCGCTGGCTCAGTTGACCATCCAGTTTGCCCTGCAAAACCCCCACGTGGATGTGACGCTGTTAGGCGCACGCACCCATGCCGAACTAATGAGCAGTCTGGCACTGCTGGATGCGCCGCTGGACACGGCGATTTTGGCGGACGTACAGGAAATTTTGCGGCCGGCTGTTAATTTAAGCTGGGAATCCGGCCGGCCGGAACATTTTGAGCCAGGGGCACTGGCGCAAGAGAGATGAGATGGACGATTATTTATTGCGTGTATGGTCAAGAGAAGCGGGGGTGCGCGGGCTAATTTGCCTTACCACCAATTTGGTCAACGAAGGTGTGCGCCGCCACCAGGCTTTGCCTACGGCCGCTGCCGCCCTGGGTCGGGCACTGACAGGAGGGGCACTGATAGGCGGCCTCCTAAAGGTGGCTCAACGGGTGGCGGTAAAGTTTGAGGGCAATGGGCCGCTGAAAAAAATGATTGTCGAGAGTGACAGCAACGGTGTCGTGCGTGGTTATGTGCAGGAGCCGTTGGTAGATTTACCCCAGACGGCACAAGGGCATGACGTGGTAGGTGCCATTGGGGTGGCTGGGCTGCTGACGGTGGTAAAAGATGTGGGGCTGCGTGACCTGCCACAAAGCGTCATCCCGCTGGCGACCAGCACCATTGATGGGGATTTAACGGCCTATTTGGAGCAGTCGGAACAGATTACCTCGATGGTGCAGGTGGGTTCGATTGTGGACGAGACAGGGTATACGACCATTGCGGGGGGGATTTTGCTGCAAGCGATGCCGCCTCGGGGGGCAGATGTGGTGCAGCTTTTGCGCGAGTGCTTGCAGGAGATGCCGCCAATTGAGGTGATGCTGGCAAGTGGGCAAACGCCGGAGCAGGTGGCGAAGCAGTTGTTTGGGGAGTTGGCGTATGTGGAGTTGGAAAAACGGCCGTTAATCTTCCAATGTTCCTGCAGCCGCGCCCGCAGCGAAAAGGCACTGCTGTCGCTGGGGCGAGCAGAGATAGAGTTACTGCTTGAAGAAGGCGAAGCCGTGATAGATTGCCATTTTTGCCACGAACGCTATGTGTTTGATCGGGATGATTTGGAGATTTTGCTAGGGGAGATGTCGGACTAACGGTTGGAGATTGGAGATTGGAGATTAATGAACATTCACAATCTCTGGTCTCCAATCTCTAAACAAAGCAGGTGATTAGGCAACCTCAGCTTCTTCAGCAGCCGGTTTAACGCCTGTTGCCCAAACAACAATGACATCATTTGCCATGTTTTCCAGGTCTAACCCGGCATAGCCGCTGATTTCAATATTGTCACAGGGGTGGGGCAGTTCTTCCCATTTTTGCAAGGGGATATAGCAAACGTAGACTGTTGATTCCAGGGGCGGCTTGGGCAACCCGGCCGGCACCTGGTCGCGCTTGACCTGGCTGGAAACGGCCGTTATCACCAAATCCTTTCGCTTAATTACCTTCCCATGCTTGCCAACAAGCTTCATTTCCATCTTCATCTCTCCTGCCACTCGCGCCAAAGCCTTTCCCATGCCATACAAATCACTATAGCCCCACGGAGGAGGCCCTGATTTTTTAGGGGCTTGATCCGATTTTTGCCAGACAAACCACGGGATTTTACGCTCCGGCCAGATTTGTTTATATTGCTCTACGTCTACAGAACCAGCCACCAGAAAAAAGAAAACGCCCCCTAACGTGCGATTTCGTGTTCCATCATGCGTTTTTATGCCTTCATTAGTGTGGACTTCAATCGCTTGCTGAACTAGCTCGCGTGTTTCTTCCGCACCAAGTGTTTCAATAATTCGCGTGATACTATCAAGTGGGCCTGGCTCCGTTTCGCCCAACACCATTGCTATTTCTTCAACCATTTTTTCTCCTTCCTCTGAAGGCTCAAACCCAAATCACCCACCTAAAGGATCTTTTAATTGTGGATGCGAAGTATGACAAACTGTACCACAAAGAAAACTTTTTGACCGCTTTTTGGCGCATAAATCATCCATTCTCTTACCTGATCCCGGTTTTTGCCCATCTCTTGATGAAGTCGCAACTTTGTGCCATGATCTAGGTTCATGATGACCAGCACAAACAACACTATAATCGAATCTTTGGCGGTAACGCTTTTTGAGATTGGAGCCATTCGCTTTGGAAAATTCAAACTCCACAGCGGCGTCACTTCCAATATTTATCTTGATTTGCGCGTACTGGCCTCTTTTCCACAGGCATTACGCACTGTAACGGCCGCTTATCGTACCATTCTTGACCAGCTACAGTTTGATCTATTGGCGGCCACGCCGCTGGCCGGGCTGCCGCTGGGCACAGCACTCTGCCTGGACATGGACAAGCCGCTCATTTACCCGCGCAAAACGGCCAAAAGCTATGGCACGGGGAAGGGGATTGAGGGGGTGTGGAACGTGGGACAAACGGCCGTTGTTATTGATGACCTCGTTACCTCTGGCGACAGCATTCTGCAAACCATTGTTACCCTCAAGGTGGCTGGGTTGCAGGTACACGAAGCTGTGGTGCTGGTTGACCGCGAGCAAGGGGGCGTTGCCAACATTGCCGAACAAGGCTACAAGCTCCACTGTGTTGCCACACTCAGCCGGCTGCTGCACATTCTGGAAGAAAAAGAGCTGGTTAGTGCTAAACAAGTTGCCAAGGCACTCAAATCACTCCAGCCAGATGACTAGGCATTTTCGGAAATATAAACAGGAAACTCAATCCGAAAATGCCTGGTGAATTTCGACAAAGCGGCTATTTTTCTTCCGGTTTATTTCTTGGAATTCGCCTAAAAGCAGGGAAATTGAAGCCGGTGAACTTTAATTTCCTATCGCCAACACGTCATCCATAATCGCCAAAATGCAGTCCACATGATGTGTGAAGCTAAACTGACTATCTACGGCATGGCGGGCGGCGCGGGTCATGGCGGCAATTTGGGGTTGGTTTTCGGGAGCCAGCAGCCATTCAATAGTTTGCACATAAGCGGCGGGGGTATTGTTGACAACGAGGCCAGTTTGCTGGTGTTGGATGTGGTCGGCCACGCCAGGGGAGTCGGCCACGACGGTGGGAACGCCTAGCCACATGCTGTTGAGATAGGTCTGCTGCCCGGCAGCGCGGTGCAGCCCGTGGCGAATGGGGACGATGTTGGCAACGGCCGTTTGTAGCAATTCCATAAACTGTTGGTGCGGCACCTGCCCCGCCGTCACGTTGGTGGGCAGCGGCTGCCCATCCAGCAGCTTGGTGGCAAAGACAAAGGGAATGTGTGGAAGCCGTCGCGCCGCTTCCAGCAGCGGCGCATAATCACGCTGGGCGTTGCCCCCGGCAAACACATGGCCGCTGCCAGCAATCTGACGCGGCTCAGGCACAATATCATCTGGGTCAATGGTATAGAAGTAAAGACAGCGGTGCAGCTTGGCTGGGTCAATACCCCAGGTTTGTGGGAAAAGGGTTAATTCGGCCGTTGATTGCACCGCATAGCGCGTGATGGCCCGGTCGGCTAGTCGTACCAGTAGCCTCTCCATGCGACCCCGCCACCCGCCCGTTGGCTCCCACATGCACCCCATTAGCACAATGGTGGGGCGCAGGCGGCGCGGCCACAGGCCAATGATAGCACTGGCTAGCAGGTCGGGGTGGATGTTGCCCCAAGAGCTGGTAAGTAAAAGGGGGTGGCGACGAACGGCCGCTTTTAGAACTCCTGCCGCAATCCGCAAACCGTCGCGCAGGGTGCTAGTTTTGGGGCGATGAATAAGCGTGGCACGCGCAGCAAACTGCGGATGATTCAGGTAGTCAATGGTGGTCGTAAAATGCCGTCGTCTGGCTCCCATTGTGTTAGACAAGCATAGACCTCTTACAATTTCAATTAAGCTACAGTAAATAATGGGGCATGGGGAGTAGGGCGTAGGTTGTGCTGCCCCAACTCCCTATGCCTTACTCCCCACACTTCACAATCATCGTTTGGCATTGGTAATAAAGGCTCGTAGGCGGTTGTGGTCTTTTTTGCCGGGGCTGGCTTCCACACCGCTGGCAACGTCAACGGCAAATGGATGCACCTGGGTAACAGCACTGGCAACGTTGTCGGGGGTGAGGCCGCCAGCCAGCATAATACCAGGCAGTTCTTGGGCAAGCTGGGCGCTAATCGGCCAGTTGCCCGTTTCGCCCGTGCCGCCAAAAAGGTTGGGGTGGTAGGTTTCGAGGAGGATGCTAGGCTGACCAGGTGCCATTTTGGGGGGCAAAAACCATTCAGCGTCGGCTTGGGCTTCTTCTAGGCTGGTGGGGCGCAGGGCTTTATAGGAACGGCCGTAAATGGGTGATTCAGGGTCGCCAATGAGCTTTGGCACTTCGTTGCCGCTCAGTTGCGCCAAATCAAGCTGGCATTGGTGCAGCACGTCAGCCATATAAACGGCCGTTTCATCCACAAACACTCCCACCAGCAGCGGGCAGCGCGGCAACTGCCGCAGTTGCGCCACCATCCCCTGCACGTCGGCCACGTTGGTGGTGCGCTTGCTGGGCGGGTAAAAAATAAACCCCAAATAATCTGCGCCAGCTTCTGCTGCCACCAGCGCATCGTCCAAATTCGTAATCCCGCAAATTTTTACCTTCATCACAATCCGATTGTAGCACAGCCGCTTTATCATCAAAAACTCATCTAAATCTACCAGAAAATTTACATCTTTGTGCCACAATGTACTGTAAGATTTATGAGAATGTCATGTGGTCAGTGGTACGTGGTGCGTCATTTTTTATTTGCCGTGTGCCAATGGCTCGCTTTTATGGAGTAGCAAATGAACCGGTCTTTCAAGCTGTTTTCTGTCGCGGGCATAGACGTTCGCGTTCACCTGACTTTTCCGCTGATCCTGGTTTGGGCAGCGTTTCAATTTGGCATTTTAACCGGCGGCGGACTTTCCGGGGCACTGTTTGGCATTATTGTGGTGCTGCTGCTGTTTGGCATTGTCACGCTGCACGAATTGGGTCACAGTTTTGCCGCCATGTATTACAAAATCCCGGTGAAGGATATTGTGCTGCTGCCCATTGGTGGTGTGGCGCAACTGAAACGGATGCCGAAGGAGCCGTGGCAGGAGTTTGTGGTGGCGTTAGCCGGGCCGGCCGTTAACGTAGTGCTGGCGTTGCTGTTAGGCGGCGTGGCGTTGGCACTCAATATCCCCGTGTTGGGTGGCTCCCTTGGGGTCATCAACGGCACGGCTTCGCTCTCATTAACGGCCGTTCTTTCCTACATCTTTGTTTCCAACCTGGCCCTGGCACTATTCAACCTCATCCCGGCTTTTCCCATGGACGGGGGGCGGGTGCTGCGGGCGTTGCTGGCGATGGGGTTGCCCTATGCACGGGCGACGGCCATCGCGGCGCGGTTGGGGCAGGTGCTGGCCGTTGGTTTAGGGATTTATGGGTTGTTCAACGGCGGCATTTTCCTCATGTTTATTGCCTTTTTTGTCTACAACGGCGCTAAGCAGGAAAACGCGCTGGTGCAGCAGGAAGCACAGCTACAGCAGGTGACGGTGGGGCAGGTGTTTGCCCGGCAGGTGCAGAGTTTACGGCCGTTTAACACTTTGCAAGATGCCCTAACGCTGAAATCATTGACCGGGCAAACCAGCTTTCCCGTTCACGACGGCTTCCGCTATGTTGGGCTGCTGACGGGAGCGCAACTGCAAGAAGGGTTGCAGCGGTTCAGCGGCTGGACGGCCGTTAATGACCTGGTGCGGCGTGATTTGCCCGTGGTAACGCCCGGCGATTCGCTGGAGCGCGTCCAGTCGCTTTTGCAGCAGCACCAAACCGAGGCCCTGCCGGTCGTAGATGACCACACCTTTTTGGGTGTCATCACGCTCAACCATTTGCGCGAGGCATATCAGCGGCTGGTACTAGAACGGCGTATCACCATTCAACCAGCTTAAAGACATGAGGTTTAGAGATTGGAGATTAGAGATTGGCCGAGTTTCCAATCTCTAACCCCCAATCTCCAGCTCCTAATCTCGTGAAGCCAAGTTGATAAGCAGCAATGCCAAAGGCAACTGCTACGTTGAGTGATTCCTTGTGTCCCAGCATGGGGAGTTGCAGAATTTCATCACACAAAGCAAGCAGGCCGGGGTCAACCCCGGCCTTTTCGTTGCCCACCATCAGCACCGGAGGTTGAGTGTGGGCGGTGGGGCGAAAGGTGAGCAGAGGCTGGGCGGTGGGGCTGGTTTCCAGTGCCCAGAGGGGGTGGCCTTGTTGTTTGAGCAAAACGGCCGTTTCCACCGCATTTGTGTGATATGACCAGGCCACCGTTTCTTGCGCCCCCAGTGCTGCCTTTGCCAGCTTGGGGTGTGCCGGGGTGCTGGTGATGCCGCAGAGATAGAGGTGGCGCAGCCCGGCGGCGTCGGCGGTGCGGAAGATGGAGCCGACGTTGTGGATGCTGCGGATGTTGTCAAGCAGGGCGGTGAGGGGGCGCGTGTTGGGGGAGGAAACGGCCGTTTTCCCTCCAAACATAGCCCTAACGGGTGCGGCAATGGTGATGGCATGGCCGCAGCGTGGGCAAGACAGCCGCACTGCTTCGGCTGCCAAGCTGGGGAAGCGAAAACGGCAGCCCGGATGGCTGCATTCACAAAAACAAAAGGCTGGGGTTTCTTGGTTCATAAATAGTTCTATAGTACCTATTTTTCACACTTTCCATGCGTCGCTCAATAGGTTTGTTGTGGTATACTGTATCATTCTTGACCAACCATTTTATCTTAAATGCCACCATCATTGGGGTGGGTGTGACCGTGAGAATTATACTTAGCCGCCTATCAAAACTTTTTGTGATTCCAACGTTTACGGAAGAAGCAACATCGCCAGCGGTGGCACGCCCTCTGTATATAACGCTGGGCGTGCTGTTTATTGCTTCTTTGTCCTTGGGTGTGTGGGGTATCTTGCGAAATGGGGAATTAACGGGGGGCAAAGTCATTAGCTTTGTTTTGTCAGTACCATTTGGGCTGCTGTTTTGGGCAATGAGTCGGGGGCATATCAAGCCGGTGCGCTTGTTGATACCGGTGCTGCTTTGGGCCACGCTGACGGCCTCTATTATGCTTGACGACGGCATCCGAGCCGTAGATACCGTGGGCTTTGCGCTGGTGCTGGTGCTGGCGGGGATGTTTATTGGTGCCCAGGCGGTTTGGGGGTTTGGGGTGCTGTGTCTGACAAGCGTAACGGCCGTTTATCTGGCCGAGCTAAATGGGTGGGTACAAACCAGCTATGGCGTGATGGTGCAAATTGACGATTTGACTATTTTAATCGTGATTTTGCTGCTCGTCATTTTTGTTACCTATTACGCCATCAACTTTTTGGAGCAAAGCACCCTGCAGGCCCGTAACGATGCCCGGCTCTTGGCCTTGCGAAACCAGGAACTGCGCGACGTGCAAACATCGTTGCAGGCACGAACGGCCGAATTGGCCGGGTTAAACACACAACTGCGTGCCGAAATTCAGGAGCGGCAGCAGATAGAACACGCCTTGCGGCAAAGCGAAGGGATGAACCGCGCCATTTTGGACTATATGCCAGACATGATCCTGCGTATTGATAAAAACGGCGTTTTTCAGGAATATAGCCCCTCACGCAACATGCTGCCCATTGTTTCCCCCGAATTTTTTATTGGCAAAAGCATGGTTGAAATTATGCCGCCTCATGTTGCCGAGCCAGGCACCCAGGCGATTCGGCAAGCCATTGCAACCAATGAAATGCAGTTTTTTGAATACGCGTTGCCAGGCGATGATGGTGGGGAGCATATTTATGAGTCACGTAATATCCCTATTGGCAATGATGAAGTGATAACCATTGTGCGTGATATAACGGATGAACGTCATGCGGAACAGGCGGCACTGCAAACGCAAAAGCTGGAGAGTATTGGGCTGTTGGCGGGGGGGATTGCCCATGATTTTAACAATTTGCTGACGGGGATGTTGGGGCAAAATTCATTGGCACTGGCAAAATTGCCGCCCGATTCACCGGCGCGGCGGCATTTGGAGCGGGCGGTGGTGTCGGCCAAGCGGGCGGCCGATTTGACGCGACAGCTTTTGGCCTATGCTGGGAAAGGGCAGTTTTTGGTTGAGCCGATTGATTTGAACCAGTTGGTGCATGAGGGGACTGGGCTGCTGGAAACGGTGCTGCCTAAGCAGGCGGTATTGACGCTTGACCTGATGCCAAGTCTGCCAACGGTGGAGGCGGATCGCGGCCAGATTCAGCAGGTGTTGATGAATTTGGTCATCAATGCCTCGGAGGCGCTGGGTGGGCAGGCGGGTACGGTTAAAATTCGTACCTATGTGCGGTGGGTAACAAACGAGATGCACAGCAATGACCATGTGCTGCCGGAGGCCATTGTTCCCGGCCGCTATGTGTGCTTGGAAGTGCAGGATACGGGGCGGGGGATGGATATGGCTGAGCAGCGGCGTATCTTTGACCCCTATTATTCGACTAAGGGGCAGGGGCGCGGTTTGGGGCTGTCGGCTACCTTGGGGATTATCCGTAGCTATCATGGTTATTTGGTGCTTAACAGCGTGCAGGGTGTGGGGACGCGCTTCCAAATTTACTGGCCGGCCGGGCAGGTGATCAACCCGGTGTTAGAAACGGCCGTTGACCGTACCGTTCCCCACGAAGGCACCATCCTGATTATTGATGATGAGGAGTCGGTGCGGCAGGCGGCCGGCGAAATTTTGGGGCTGTTTGGCTATGACGTGCTGACGGCGGCCGATGGCTTGAGTGGCATTGACCTGTATCAGCAGCGGCAAGACGCAGTTGATTTGGTGCTGCTGGATATGCACATGCCGATTATGAACGGTACCGAAACATTTGCCAGCTTGCGTCGCATTCAGCCCACCGTGTCGGTGCTGTTTTCCTCCGGCTTTACCGAACTGTCAGCTTCGGAGATTTTACAGGGAGATCGGGTGGATTTCCTGCAAAAGCCGTATGATGTTGACAAGTTGATTACCAAAGTGCAGCAGATGCTGGCTGGGGCTACAGCGAAAAGCGGCGGTAGCTAAACGGCCGTAAAAGCCCCAACTTTTCTTCACCCGACCAAATCCACTCGGCCAGCAGTTGGGTAATGGCGGGGGCAATGGCCCAGCCATGACCTGACCAGCCCGTGCCAAAAAACCCATTTTCAACCCCAGGAATATGATCAATGATCGGGATGCCGTCTACAGAGACTGTTTCTAAGCGGCTGGCATCGGCTTCGGCAACGGCCGTTTCTGCCAGCGAAGGATATACCGCCACCGCCTCGGCCAAATTACCCGCCACCTGATCCGGCTGCGTTTCGCCACGCCCAAGCACTTCATTCCATCTGCCGCGCCAGCCGCCAGAAATCATGATTTGGCCGGTGGGGTGGCTTTTCATCGCCAGGGTGCGGTGGGCGTGGCCGATGAGGTGGCGAATGGGCATGGGGTCAAGCTTTTGCGTGAACATGACCTGCGGCAGCAGCGTCCAAATGGGCAGCCCCACGCCAAACTGCTGCTCCAGAACGGTGACGACGTGGTGGTTGCTGAGCAAAATAAGGGCTTTGCCCACGGGGATGCGTTCGCCGTGGTGGGTGATAACGGCCGTTATGCGCCCGTGCTGCTGTTCGATGGTGGTAACGGCCGTTTGTTCTCGCACCACCGCCCCCAGCTTTTGCGCCGCTGCAGCGAAACCGCGTGTGGTGGCGGTGTGGTCGGCAATCCCGTCATTGGGGCAGAAAACGGCCGTTTGCACCCGCTCACTCAGCATAGGCTCCATCTCATGCAGTTCCTCATACCCCACCAGCCGTGAAGGAATCCCCTGATTGTTTTGCAGCCATAGCTGTGCTTTCGCCGGAGCCAGATCTTGCGGTCGTTCAATCAGCAGCAAATGACCCTGGCGGTCATAGCCTGTTTCTGCCCCAATTTCTTCGTGCAGCGTCGGCCACTGCTCATATGCTAGGCGCATCAGCGGTAGCTCCCGCCCATCACGGCCGTTAGCGCGAACCCCGCGCTTGCCCAGCCCGCCTGAAGCCCCGCCCGCAATCTCGTTGGCCTCTAACAACAATACCTCGGCACCCCGTTTTGCCAGCTCCCACGCCGTGCCGCAACCATACACACCACCGCCGACAATCACAAAATCTGCCATTGTCTCTTACTCCTTGCCATCACCTATTTGCCCAATGCTACCATACCTTGCCTGTAAATCCTGCAAAATCCAGTTAATCCTGTCAAAAAAGGAGATACAATCGTGCAATGGGTTGGATAGAACGGCTTAGGCAATGGGCGCGGCGGTTGAAACTGGAGCTATGGGCACTGTATTTGGCGTGGCGCGAGCCGCAGGTGGCGTGGTATGCACGACTGCTGGCGCTGTTGGTGGTGGCCTATGCCTTTAGCCCCATTGATTTGATCCCTGATTTTGTGCCGCTGCTGGGCTATTTAGACGACCTGATTTTGCTGCCGCTGGGCATCTGGCTGGCAATTTGGCTCATCCCGCCGCCAGTGCTGGCTGAATGCCGGGCACGTGCGGTGGCGCTGGCGCACAGCCAACGGCCGAAAAATTGGGCTGCGGCCGTAGTTATTGTTTTACTGTGGCTGTTGATGCTGTGGTTGGGGGTACGCTGGCTCCGGTTTCTAGCATGACTTATCCTCCTGCGACAGATGAGCAATATGCGCCTCGATGCGAGCAATTAATTCGGCCACATGTTCGTTTTCCACCGCAGTTAGACCGAGGAACTCTATGAGGTCTTTATTTTGCTCTGTCCAATTTGGATCGTCTAAATATTGTTGTAGGGATTGATTCTCGCCACCGATAACGGGAATATAAAGGCGATAGACCGTCAGGATGCCCGCATCTTCTCCCCATTTGAATTCGCTATCCACGGCATAAATGAAGAATTCACGGGCTGAGTTACCCCAAAGACGTGTAATCTCCAGCACGTTGCTTCTGATTTTCGGCCAAATATGCTCAATGACATCGGCCGTGTTGGATAAAGCAAAAACGTCACGATAGAGCGTGTAGAGTGGCATAAAAGAGTGCTTTTGGCAAAGAGCCAGCAAGCGACTGTCTGTGCGGCTTTGGCTTCTTGGCAGTTCACCAAACGCCCAATGGAATGCCAGAATCATGGCGTTCATTGCGTGCCGGACTTCAACAAGGGCTGAAACGGGTTTGCCCTGTGCCAGGCGTTGCTTTGCCTCGGCAAGTCTATCTTGAATGTTTAGACGCAGTGTGTGGATTCGTTTGTCTATGACTGCCTTGGTGAACAACAACGCATCGAACTGCCTCTTGAACTGTTCTAAAAGCCCCGTGGGATCGGACACAATTCGGCACTGCCATAGCTGGATGGGCCAGTCGGCAACGGGTGTCATATCCCCAGCCTCGACTTGTTTGAGATGCGCTTCGATTTGAGGAAGAACAAGCTGGATGATTTCGACACCGCGACCCGCATTAACATTGAAGTAGGGTAATGTCTCGTCTTTTTCCCTGACCAGAATGCCAACTTCAAGGTCGGAATGGTGCCATTCTTGCCCGCGTGCTAAACTGCCGCCAATGACGACCCCAAGCATACCTGATTTGCCAGCGAGTTCTTCGGTGTACTGATTGGCCCAATTATGTAATTCGATTCTCCAACTTTCATTGCTCATTTTGCGTTATCCTATGCGCTTTGCTGCCAAACCTGTTATAAGCGCAGGCAGCAAGAGCGGCGATGACGTGGGGGTTAGCCAGATAGGTTGGCTATGTCTGCTGGGATATGGGTTTGGCTGGGTGGGCAAGGTCATCCAGAAAAAAGTGGATGAGCAACGCCTGGATGCCGCCGGTGACGCTGCCGAGCAGAGCAAAAGCCAGCCAGCGCGGCAAAGCGGCGGTGGAACCGGCAAAGATGCCTATGAAGCCGACAATCAGGTTGAGCAGAATGCCGCCGATAGCCAACCCAACTGTCCAGCCCCAAACAGCGTTGCCAAACCAGCCCTGAACGGCCGTTCTTGTCCCCCTGTTCAGCCCCAAAACCCCCAACTGCGGCAAGCTGAGGGGTATCCCGGCCAAAATGCCAAAGAACACCAGCAGCGAAGTGGGAATCGTGTAGCCAACCAGCAGCTTTAGCGGCACGCTGCCCAGCGTGATGACATCATCCACGGTGGCGAGGATGGTGGCTTGGGAAGTGGGGACATAGTTGGAGGCTCCGGCGAGGAAGGGGAGACAGAAGAGCCAGCCGAGGCTGGTGGCAAGCGGCCAAAGCGGGGAGATGGCAAACGGCCGTTTTCGCAAATGCACCCACTGCAACACCCCCCACAGCAGCCCCACCGCCAGTGCCGCTAATATTGTGGGCTGGTCTAGTTGTAGCGTGCCGAGCGTGCCAAACCAAGCGAAACAAACGGCCGTTCCGACCATATTTGCCATCATCCACAGCTTATTGGGGAAGGTTGCTGGGTTTAAGATCGTGTTTTCCATAGTTTTTCGGAGAGATTGGAGATTGGTGCAGGTTTGTAATCTCCAATCGCCAATCTCCCTTTCAGGTTGCCAATTTAGGATCGGTAGCGGCGCTTGTCGCGCATGTAGCCCCAGACCATTTTGGCAAAGCCGCCTGCCAGCTTGAGCAGGGAGCCTAAGTCGGTGGCAAAGCGGTTGCCGAATTCATCTGCCCAAATCCGCCGCAGCCGCAGCCCCCAAAAGACAAACGTCATTGTCTTGAAATTTTGCCGATACAGCGGCTCGGCAATGTGGCTGGCACCCCACGCCTGCACCGCTTCATAGGCGGCGTTGGCTTGATGCCAAAGCTGTAGGGCTTGTGGGTCGTTGGTTTTTACCGCCGCATACAGTGCCAGCCGGTAGCTGTTGAACTTCAGCCACGGTCGCAGCAGCGCAAACGCCCTGGCTTCAGCGGCCAGGCGTGGGCTGTTGCTGTGGGTTTGAGCAGCGGCCAGGTGGTTAGCAGCTTCGCCAATCCAGCCCAAAAGCTGTGGCAACTGGGCGGCACGGGCTTGCAGCGTAGCGGCGGTGGCGTGGATGGGGTCTTCCATGTCGGCCATCGGTTTTTTGACCAGTTGCCAGGGGGAGAGGGTTAGCTCAAAGCCGTGTTCGCGCTGGTCAGGGGTTTGGTGCAGAACGGCCGTAAATACCTTCTCCAATGCCCCATAATAACCAACCATTTCCGCCGCCCCCGCGCCAAACGCCGCCTGGCAAAACTGTGCTACCAGCGCATCCACGTCCTGCTCTGGCTGCCACGCCAACTGCCCAAAGAGCCAGTTGGTAAGCTGCGCCGTTGCCCACGGGCGGGTGCCGGTCATCAGCGTTTGCATCGTTCGCACGCCCAAATCGCGGTACCGTACCAAATCTTGCTGCATAATGTGGGACAGCACCGGCAGCACTGATTTGAAAAGGATGGCATCGCTGTAATATTCAAAAACGGCCGTTTTTCCCCCAAAGACCTCATGCTGCGCCGCCAGCGTTTCGCTGTAGTAAGGGGTGTTGATGGGGCAGGTGGGGTCGGCCAAAGAACGGCCGTAATTGCGCGTGCGCGGTGCCCACAGCAAGCTCACATTGGGCAGCGGCCGCACCTGGGTTGGCGGCGCTTCGCTGTCGAGATAGGCGATAAAGGCAATGGTGGCGGTTGGCTCCACCTCGGTCAGCACCTCAGCCACCGCGTTGGTTGCCAGCAAAAGTTGGTCAGAGGCTGAATAGCCCGCGCATTGGGCGCAGTTGCACCAGCCGCCACCGGGGATGTCGTCGGCCCAGACGTGGTACACGTCATAGCCGGGGCGGGCGGCAAAATAGGCGCGGGCGTTTTGGCGGATGACGGCTAGGCCGCGCTCGTTGGTGGGGCAGAAGTTGTAGCGTTTGGTGCGACGGCCGTTTTCTTCGCGGAATGCCTCTGGCATCTGTTTAAACAGCTTGCGCGGCAGCAGCGATGGCAGCCCGTGGCCGCCCACCTCAATCGTCATTTCCCGCTCCCGCAGCAGCTTCACCGCTTCCTCCTGCTTCACCTGCCAAAACCAGTCTGGCACCGAGCCGCCGCCCACGTCGTTGGGGGCGAGGTGGAGAAACAAGCTGTTGTACCGGTTTCGCGCCGCCCAGATGATCCAGTCATTGACATCTTTCATAAAGGCGTGGTGGCCGATGATGAGGCAGCGGCCGGGAAAGGCGGGGGTTTCTGCGCCAGCGGCGGGGATGGTAAACTGGGTCTTGCTGGGCAGCACCGCCCACAAATCGCCGGGAGCCAGCCAGTGGCAGCCGAGCATTTGCAAAAAATGGTAGATGGCGTGGGCTACGCCGCGACTGCTGTCGCCCTGCAGCCGCACGCGGTTGGGGCTGGCTTCCCAGTGAAACCCTTCGCCGTCGCCGCCCATGCTTGTGATTTCGATGGTGGGCTGGTTGCCGGGTTGCTTGGTGATGGGGAATGAACGGCCGTTTATTTTTTGCAGCGTTTGTTGGAGGTCAGAAACGGCCGTTTTGCCCGCCCAACCCCCTCCATCCGCCACCACAATTTGCCAATTCTGCTCTAAATCAAGCCGTATCAACTCTTCCATAAACTACCTGTTGCTATTCCGAACAAAATGAGCGATCTCCCGGGTTGGGATATGGGAAAGATTCCTCACCCCGAAGACTCCGTTCGGAATGACATGGGGCGAATTTTGTGTTATGGCTAACCTTCTGCTCATAACAAGCTGATCCCAATCTAAAAGCGGTTTCTGGTTTTCTCAACCCAACAACAAGACCCCTACAAAAGCCAAGCCAATGCCCACGGCTTTGACTTTTTGCAGCGATTCCGTAAACATAAACAGGCTAATCACATACAAAATAATCATGCGCGTGTTGTCTATGGCAATGGCATAGGCGAGGTTGGGCGTGGTTTCAAAGGAAATAAACTCGGCTGCATTGCCGATGATGGCAAAAAGGATGGCAACGGCGATGAGCCAAAGCCGCGAGGTTGGTGGGCGCAAGGGCGTTTTGTCGGTGATGCAGCCGACCAAAAAGATGAGACCGGCCACCAGCAGGACAAAGACGAGTGTCACCTGTGCCGATACCCCGCCATCGGTTGCCAGACGGACAAAGACGGTGAGCAGACCAAAGAACAAGCCGGCCGCCAAGGCCCAGCTAACCCATTCCAATTGAAAAGCATCTCGCTGGAAGCGAATCCGTTCGGCGACGAGATA
The DNA here is from genome assembly GCA_020634215.1 of Ardenticatenaceae bacterium. Taxonomy (GTDB): domain Bacteria; phylum Chloroflexota; class Anaerolineae; order Promineifilales; family Promineifilaceae; genus JACKCD01. The sequence goes on from JACKCD010000045.1 coordinate 29,546, forward strand.
AACGCCGATGGTGACGAAAATAACGCCCAGCAGCCGCTTGAGATCAACGGTGGCATCGAACAAAAAGAGCGAGACGACATAGGCCAGGACGATTCGCAGCGCCATGACTGCCTCGACATAGCCGAGGTTGCTTTGCGCCTGGATGGCGCGGTTGTAGGCGAAAATGCCGCCCAGGCTGCACAGGGCAGAGAGGATGAGCCAGATGAGGTTGTGGGAAACGGCCGTTAAATCCGCCAACCGCAAATAGACCAGCCCCAGCACCAGGGCAGCTCCCAGCCAGACATAGGCCAAATAAAGCTTAATCGGGAAATATTGTTGTAACCGCTGGAAAGCCAGCGACTGCCCCGACAGGGCAAAAGCGGATACAATGGCGGCAATAAACCACGCGCTCCCCATCTTAGTGACCCGCTTCCGCTCGCGCCCGGAAGTCGGCCATGTTGACGACCACATCATTCAGCCGCGACTCTTCGGCAGCGAAGGCCATGAGATGGCTTTCCAGCGACTCCCGCGCCGTGGTTGAAACCGTTTCCTCGCCGCGCAGGGCCTGCACAAAGCTGTGGACAATCCCATTGTCGCCGCCGCCGTGGCCGCTGGTGGCTTCGGGAATGGGAATTTCTTCCACGCGCCCTGTCAAATGGTCGTGGATTTCAATGGCTTTGCGGAAGTGGGAGAAGTAGCCGCGCAGCGTGGCGCGAGTACCATCGTAGCGCATCGAGCGGGATTCTTCGTGGGAATGGCCGTGCATCACCATAACCACCGGCGTGCCGTCGGCAAACTCCATGTTCACCGTTTGGCGATCTACCACGTCGTTGTCGCACTGGTAGACGCAGCGGCCGTACCACCCTTCTTGCAGTGCCTTCATCCGCCCCGCTTCGCTGAGGTCGGTGCCTAGCGCGGTGATGGGCCAGCCGTTGTAGATTGGGTTGAGGTAGAGCTTACGGGCATCCCAGGCGCAGTCAACGGGGCAGCCATCGGTGCAACGGGGGGTGGCTCCGGCGGGGGCGTTTTCGCGGCGATAGTGGCGCAGCGAGCCGAAGGAGTGGAGTTTGTTAACGGGTTGCCCCATGTTCCAGTAGAGAATGTCGAGATCGTGGCAGCATTTTGCCAAAATCATGGGGCTGGAGGAGGCCAAATTGCGCCAGTTGCCGCGCACGAAGCTGTGGGCCATGTGCCAGTAAACGACGTTTTCGCGGTGTTCGACGGTCATGATGTTGCCCAGCCGACCGGACTGCAATATGTCGTAGAGGGTTTTGAAGAAGGGGGTGTAGCGGAGGACGTGGCAGATTTGCAGAAAACGGCCGTTTTTCTCCGCCACCTGCACCAACTCCACCGTTTCCGCTAGCGTGTTGGTCATCGGCTTTTCCAATAGCATGTCGTATCCCGCTTCCAGTGCCGCCAACGACGAATCGTAGTGCATTTGGTCTTGGGTCATGTTAAAGGCGGCTTGCGCCAATTGTGGTTTGGCAAGCAGTTCCTCCCAACTGGCAAACTGTCGGTCGGCAGGGATGTCGTGGGCGGTGGCAAATTGGGCGCGGCGCACCGGGTCTGGCTCGGCCACGGCGACAAACTCTAAATTTTCGGGGTATTGAATGGCGTAGGGGCCGTAGGCAAAGCTGCCGCGTAGACCTGCGCCGAGAAGAACGGCCGTTATTGGTTTTTGTTTACTCATTAAGTCCTCTTATGACATTGAATCTTATCTACCTACTTCACAAAGCATGAAGTGCTTCTACTGGCTCCATTTTGGCTGCATACCAGGCCGGGTAAAGCGACACAATGGAGACAATAACCAGCAGCATCAGCGACAGAACAGCAAATTGAACGGGGGCAAAATCACCTTTCATGGTGGTGCCAAAGGCAAAGCCTTCGACTAGGGAGGCCGTTTCTGGTGGGATAGAGATACCCACAAAGGTCATATAGGCTACCAGACCCAGCCCTAGAACTAAGCCAACAGCCACACCCAAAATCGCTAATAGGATTCCCTCAATGAGAAAAAGCAGCGTAATTTGCGACCGGTTCATGCCCAAAGAACCTAAAATGCCAATTTCGCGGGCGCGGGAAAAAACAGACATCAGCAAGGTGTTGGCAATAAGCACGGCCACCGCTAGAAAGACAATCCCGTAAAGGATATAATAGAAAACAAGGCCGTTTTCGACGCTTTCCAACAGCAGCTTGTTCAAATCTCTCCAGGTAAGCACCTGAATATCGTCTCCTGTAAATAAGGCCGCTACTTTAGCTGTATCTTCGTCGTTGTGCAGGGTAATAATCAGGCTGCTAAAGCGGTCGCCTACGCCGCTGAAGGTTTGGGCTTGCGCCAAAGTCATGATGATCCGGTGGTTATCAATGCTGGGGAATCCAGTATCAACCAACCCGGCTACGGTAAATATCCCTTCTTGCCCAACCCCGTTGGTATTGCTGGCAGCCACGCTGACACGCCTTCCTACCTCAATCTCCATTTGATCGGCTAGGTGTTTGCTAATCAGAATTTGATTGCGCTCTTCGCTGTCGAGATAGGTACCAGCAACAATGCCGCTGCGAATTGGCTCATGAAAGGCGTTGTTGGGATCAATGCCCACAATTTCGATGCCAACCGAATCCTGAGCGGTGCTGAGCAAAGCACCAATCCACAAGACGGGCGTGGCAGAGGCTACCTCTGGAATGGCTTCAACCTTGGCACTCAATGCCGCGCCGTCCCGCAGTAAATCTTGGGCTAACAGGCTGGCTTTATCGGTTTCATAGTTGGCATTGCGTATTTGGATGTGGCCGGAACTTAGGCGAATGTTGTCGGCCAGCATGGTTGTGACCATGCCTTCGATGAGGCTACTCATTGCCATGACCACGGTGAGGCCAAGGGCAACGGCCAGGGCGGTGAGGGCGGTACGACGGCCGTTTCTGACCAAATTACGATAGGCGATGGCAAAGAATTTTAGGAGTGCCATGTTATTTTTCCTGTTTTACACATAATGCAGCGATTCGGCCGGCTCGCGTTGGGACGCTTGCCAAGCGGGGATGAGCGAGGCCAATGCCCCGACAAAGATGGCTACAAGCCCATAGACCATGATGGTGCTGGTGGCAATGGCAGGGTACAGGTGCGTTCCCATCAGGGCATAGATTTCGCCAGCCTGATCCAAATCGGAGTAGAAGGACGAAAAATCAATCCCCTGCTGACCGACCCATGCTACCAGTAGCCAGCTAAACACACAGCCAACGACGGCTCCAATGAAGCCAATAAAGGCGCCCTCCATAACAAACAGCCCCATGATCTGCCACCCTTTCATCCCCAGAGCGGCCAAAACCCCCATTTCCCGCGTGCGTTCAAAGACGGCCATGAGCATTAGGTTGAGGATGCCAATGCCACCCATCAATAGCAAAATGGTGCCAAACAACAGCCCAAACAGGCGATCTGTTGCCAACGCTTCGGCAAATTCTGGTCGCAGGGTGTAGATGGAGTCCACTTCATGGTTGGGGAAATTGGGGGCGATGCTATCAATCAGCGCGTCCTCCTGACCGATTTTTTCCAGCACCACGGCCACCTCTGTCACCTCGCCGCGCAAGTTATAGAGCGTTTGCGCCGTGGGCAAATTGATAAAGATGAGGCTCTTTTCCGCTTCGCCCAGCCCCAAATTGAAAATACCGACCACCGTCATAGAACGTTCGCGCATGGATTCATCCTTGCGCCGGCCCAACAGGGAGACGCGGTCACCAACGGTGACATTTAGGTGGTCGGCCAATGCTTGGCCGATGACGATGTTGTTGTCGTCGTCGGGGAGTAAGAAGCGTCCCGTGACCAGATGTTCGGCGGCCAGGCTGATGGGGGCTTCGATGTCGGGTTCGATGGCGGTGATGTTGACGGCGTGGGAGGCGTTGCGGTTGCTGATGAGGCCGCCGGTGTTGATGCGGCGGGAGGCGACGAGGACGTTGGGTTGGGTGCGAACGGCCGTTAATACCGCCTCCACATCAGCCACGGGCAGCATCGGCAGCCGAGTAGACTTTTCCCGGTAGCCCGGCGCGTGGATCAGCACATTGCCTCCATAAAGCCGCACCGTGTTGCCGTAAATAGATTGATCCATCCCATCCATAAACGCCTGAAAAAAGATGAGCAGGATCATGCTGAGGATGATGGCAATCGAAGCGATCACCGTGCGCCGCCAGTTACGCCACATATTTCGCCAGGCTATTTTGATATATTTGTACATCTGGTTCTATTCCTTTGATCGCAAGACCACCAAATCATGGTAGGTGAAGGAACAAATTTTCCCCAAGTGTTCTTCATCACTGATTTGCTAACAGAATGTCACGCATGAATAATCCTCGGCATAGACAGCACCTCTTTCCCCATTTCGGCGTGAAGCAGCTTCATCATGAGGTCGGCTTTTAACCCGGCCGCTTCTGGTGTATCCCACAGGTTGTTGACTTCTTGGGGGTCGGCGTGGAGGTCGAACAGTTCGCCGTAGGGTTGGTTGTAGTAGACGGTGAGCTTGTAACGGTCATTGACATAGGTTTTGAGGTGTACCGTAGTCGGTTGGTGGCGGTTTTCGACGATGATGTGGTCACGAACGGCCGTTCCCGTTTGCCAGCAACCAGCCTGATTTAGCCCCGTCATTTCAATGGGAATGTCCAGCCCGGCGGCGGCTAAAAAGGTGGGAGCCAGGTCAACCAGCGATTGCATGGCGTGGCTACGTGCGCCGGCCGTCACCTTGCCCGGCCAGCGGACGATAAACGGCACTTTAACCAAATCTTCGTAGTGGAACGCCCCTTTGGCCGTCATGCCGTGCTGCCCAAAGAGGTGGCCGTGGTCGCTGGTGAAGACAACCAGCGTGCTGTCGGTTAGCCCCAGCGCATCCAGTTTGTCCAAAATTTGGCCGATGTATTTGTCCATCAGGCTGACCATGCCGTAATAAACGGCCGTATCCTTCGCCAGCGTCTCCTGCTCCCGCAAATGCGAACGAAACCCGTGCATATGGTGGCCGTGCGGCTCATGCCAGGCCGAAAAATCGGTTTTTTTCTGCTGTGTCATGGCAAAATGGGGCGGGTTTTTGTCGTGTTCCCCCGGCACAAGCTGCGCCAGCGTCAGCATGTCCGGGTCATACATCGTGTCCCAGGGGGCCGGAGCCAGATAGGGCGGGTGGGGGTCGAAGAAGCTGGCCCAGAGGAAAAACGGCTCGCCCGCCGCCTGAAAGTCGCTCATCAGGGCGTTGCTGCGGTCGGCAATCCATTTGTTGTAGTGAAATTCCTCCGGGATTTCCCAGTGCCACCGCTGGTTGGGGTTATTGCCCGTCGGCGGCTGGAAATAGTCGCGCCAGTTGTGGCACCCCTGTTCCTCCATCCAAAGGGCATAATGCTGCCCCACGTGCGCCTCGTCCACATGGTTTCGCGCCAGTTCCACATGGTCAAAGCCGTAAAAAGGGCCGTGGAAGCCGCGCCAAAAATCCAAATCCTGCATGATGGGGTAGGATTCGAGCGAGGGGTATTGGTCGGTGCTGCGGAGGGGCTGGAAGTGGGCTTTGCCAACGAGGGCGGTGCGATAAACGGCCGTTTGCAACATCTCCCCCACCGTCGGCACCTTTTCCGATAGCTTGGTGCCGAGCGAGTAGCAGCCGTGCTGGCTGGGGTACAGCCCGGTGATGATAGAGGCGCGGGTGGGGGAGCAGGTGGGGTTGGGGCAGTAGGCGCGTTCAAACAGCGTTCCCTGCGCCGCCAGCCTGTCGAGGTTGGGGGTGTGGATTTCGGGGTTCAGCACGCCCAGCGTGGTCCAATGCTGCTGGTCGCTGGTGATCAGGAGGATGTTGGTTTTTAGGGTCATGAAAGCATTTAACCGCAGAGGGCGCAAAGAGCGCAAAGTCATTTTCTCTGCGTCCTCTGCGCTCTCTGCGGTTCATTATTTAGCGCGTGTGCAATAAATGTTGCTGGTCAACGGGATAAAAGGCAAACATGTCGTCGAAGAAGGTGAGTTGGGGTGGGGGTGGGGCGAAGAGGCCGAAGCGGGTGCGGAGGGTGTCGTTGATCGGCTGGAGGGTGGCGGCAAGCTGGGTTTCTTCGGCGGTAGTGAGGTTGATGAGGCGGTAGGCGGTGGAGATGTGGTATTGGTAGCTGTCGTGGTCGGGGAAGCGGACACCGGTGGCGGCGGCGATTTGGTTGCGGTAGGTTTGCAGGGAAACGGCCGTTTCCTCATCAGCAGGCGTTAAATTCAGCGTGGCCGTATATTGTGTTACTTCGACAAAACGCATTTGCAGGGCGGCCGGCGGTGGAATGGGCGGCACGCGCTCGGTGAAGAAGTTATCCAGTTGCGGCAGCGGCGTGTCTAGTGGTAGCTGCGCTGACCAACGCTCTGGCACACGCACCTGGTCGCACAGCAGTTCCATCACCGTCATGTGGAAGCTGCTGGGGGGCAAAAAGCCAAATTTGTTGGCAAACGGCAGCGCCTGGATTTGCGCCTGCACCCAGCTTGTGTGGGCAAAAATAGGGGAGTCGGGCGGGACAAAGCTGATGATGGTGTTGCCGGGAAAGGTGCGGACGCGGCCATCGGGGTGAAATTTTTGCCCCACGGCCGAGGTGAATGAGTCGTTGTGCATGATTCTGTTTCACGCAAAGCCGCCAAGTCGCAAAGGTGTGGGGCTTTGGGTGAGGTGGCTGATTTTGGGGGATTGTAACATGGTGCGGGGATGGGAGAAAATGTCACGCAAAGGCGCAAAGGCGCAAAAAAGCACTTTGTCTTTGCGCCTTTGCGCCTTTGCGTGAGATGTTTTAGTTTTACGAACCCTGATCACTACATTTTTTCGTGTCATACCCGCGAAAGCGGGAATGACATGTTTTTTTCTAACTTTTTAGGAAAACCTGTCGAGTGGCTTTTTTTCTGATCCGTGGACAGCCGATTTGATCCGCGTCATCCGCGCTGCCATTTTTCGCCACCCGTAGAGTAACAGTGATAGCCAGCTAACGGCCGTTAATGCCAGCCCAAGTTGCCAACTGACGGGGCGGAACCAGAAGCGGATTTCGTGGCTGCCTGGCTCCAGGTAGACAGCGCGGAGGGCGTAGTCGGCGGCGAAAATCTCCGTTTCCTGCCCGTCCACGCTGGCACGCCAGTCGGGGTGGTAGATGTCGCTGAGGAGAAAGTAGGCGGGCTGGTCGGTGGTGACGCGGAAGCGGCTTTGGTTGAGGTCGTACTGCAGGATTTCGATGGGGGCGGGGGTGGGAGTTTGCGAAAGCGGCTGCCCGTTTTTCACCACCACCGTTTGCGCCGGGTCAAACTCATCGCGGTGAATTAGGTCAAACGCGGCCTCATCGCTGCCGACGGCGATGGCGCTGTGGAGGACGAGGGCGCGGGGCAGGGCGCGGGTGTTGAGGTAGACGATGACGTTGGGGTCGGCATCAAAGACGGGGATAATGAAGGTGGTGTCGCCGGGCGGGGTGTTTTTGCCGCCAACGACATATTTGACCCCCAGCAGGTTGTAGAGCGGCGCACCGCGATAGCCGACGGCGTTGATGTAGGCGGAGTAGTTGGCAAGGTCGAGCGGGTTGAAGACACCGCGAATGCTGTAAAGTTGGTTCATTTGCGGCAGGCTGGGCTGCCACGCCCCGGTGGCAATGTCGAGCCGATGGAGGCCGGGGTCGGCCTGCAAGAATTGGAGCGCGGGGCTGTCTTCGGCAAAACCGAGGACGGGATTGTTGGGGTCAATCTCGACGCTGCGCCCCAGCCCAATGAGGTCGGCGGCGAGGAGGAGGGTGAGCAAAACGGCCGTTTTTTCCGCGCTGATTTTGTGGTGCAAACGGCCGTTAATCAGCAGCCACCCCGCCAGCATCAGACCCGCCAGCAGCCAAACCGCCCCCCGCATTTGCGGCTGCCGCTGCGCTTCCAGCGTCAGATGAAGCTGCCAGAGGGGATAAACGGCCGTGGCCGTCGTCACCACGGCCACCCCCAGCCCCAGCCGCTTCTCCCACGCCCCCCAATTCTGTTCGTATAACCATTGGAGGCCGTAAGCGGCCAGCATTGCTAGGGCAAAATCGGCCAGCAGGACAAATCGGGCGGGCACCTGGAAGGGGAAGTTGGGCAGCAGCCGCAGCAGCAGCGGGTAGAGCGGGGCGTTGTCGCCCAGCGCCAGCAGCATAAACACGATGGCCGTCAGGAGAAAGAACAGCGGTTTGTGCCACTGTTTTGCGCGTAGCCAGCCTGTGCTGCCCACCAGTGCCAGCAGCAGCGTCGTTACGCCCACGTAACCAGCTTCAACGCGGGGCCAATCGCCCCAAAAGCCCACCGCTCCCCGGCCGTAAAAGTTGGGAGCCAGCAGCCCGATCAGACCGCGCAGCGGCAGGGAGTAGTTGCTGGCTTCGCCAAAGCTGCCGCGCACGGTGTAGCGGACGCCGGCAAGGGCGGGGAAGAGGGAGAGGGCGGAAAGGGAAACGGCCGTTAATCCCGTCACGATGAGCAGCAGCAAAGCGGCGGGGCGACGTTCAAACAGGGTGGCGTAGAGAGCGTAGCTGCCCAGCAGTACCGCCAGCAAAAAGGTCATTTGCCCATGCCCGGCCAGCGTAGCGATCCCCAGCAGCACGCCGCTGCCGACCGCCCAGCCGATGCGCCACTGGTTGGCGTGGACAGCCTGGTGAAAGAGCAGGAAAACCAGCGGCAGCCAGGCGGCGGCGGCGATGAGGTTGAGGTTGCCGATGTGGGTGATGAAGAGGTCGGAGAACATGAAGGCGGTGGCGGCGAGGAGGGCGGGGAGGGGGGGAAACGGCTTGTACCATGTCAAGTGGCGCACGCAGACATACATCCCCACCCCTGCCCACCAAATGTGGCCGATGACGAGCAGTTCTAGCGCGTAGTAGCTGAAGCGGGGGTTGAGGAGAAAGAGGAGCAGGTTGGGCGGGTAAAAAAGGCCGGATTGGTTGTCGGCAATGAAGGGGGCACCGGCGTAGAGGTAGGGGTTCCACAGCGGGATTTGGCCGCTGCGGAGGCTTTGGGCGGCGAAGCGGTACATGGGATAAAGGAAGGAGGCGAGGTCGCCGCCGCCGTGGGGCAGCCATGCCTGCCGCGTGAGGACGGGCCAGAAGAAAATGGCGACGAAAAGGGTGAGGGCGGCGATGGCAAGCGCGTCATCGCGCTTGGGGCGCAGTTTGGGCCAGGGCATACGGTTTTGCAGAAATAGGACGCAGATTGACCTGATTTGCCTGATTTTACTGGGTGAGGAAACCAGCATCCTATGTTACTTCATGATGGGCAATCGCCCACTTTTCTTTCAGAATGGGGGATTTTAGCACAAAATAGCCCTCTTGCTCCCTACGCTTCCATCGTATAAACTCTGTTCATTCGTTAGCGTGGTAACGATGCTTGTTTTTGTATGAGATGGCAAGTTTATCATGCACTATTGTTGTATAAACTGGCTATTTTCAGCTTATGCTGCAACTCCTGCATGTTTTTGTTGAGAATAGCAAGTTTATGCTGCAAAACGTGCCGTATAACAAGAAAACCATATTATTATGCTGTACCCGTGCAGCATAATAATATATTGGGTCGGCTAAATATGCTTTTAGGTTTCCCTAAATTGGAAATCGCCGACCCAACAACAGCACTAAGCCGACAAAACTGCACACAGATTTTGCGGCTTATGCAACTAAAAACTTCAGTCGTATAGCCTCAAAGGTCAATCAGAGTAGGTGATAATGTTTAAACAGCTAATCCGTGAAATAAGCAAAGTCAGAGAGCTGGCATCAACTTTTTACAAGGTTGACCTGCACATTCATTCATTTGAATCCTATGACTTCCCAAAATTAGGGGACAAGACGAATAGCGTGAAAGAATATCTAAAAGAAGACGAGTCTAAAGAGCCCGCGCTTCATGTTCAATTCGCAAAGCAAGTTGATGATCTAAGAATCATTGCTGTAACTGATCACAATAAAAGTAGAATTTCTGTTGAAATCAGCAAATTGTCGGATGAGAACCTGTTAGCTTTGCCAGGAATGGAAGCAACTCTCAAAACTTCAATTTTCCCAGATTCAAACGTCCATGTGCTGGCAATATTTCCAGAAAATCACTCTAGCGAAGACATTGAAAAAGTCTTTACTCTAGGGTGTGGGATGCCGAATTATGAGGAAAGAACCAAAGAATCAGCAGCCAACATGCCTGTAAAAGATTTCATACAACATGTTCATCAATCTGGCGGATTGTGTATTGCTGGACATGTGAATAGTAATAAGGGGGTGCGGTCATTGTTTAGAGACTTCAACGTTCGCCAGTTGGAGTTGCGTTTGAAGGTCGAACAACTCAAAACACTAGCAGCCAAGGTCGGACTCTCAGATAAACAGCAACAGCAACTTAAACAACACGAAAGCCAGATAAAGGAGCTTGATGACGATATCCAAAACATGTATCTAAAGTTCCTTTTTGACCACGATTTTGACGCTGTAGAAGTTCAAAGATCATCGGATTTCCAATATTATTCTGGGGTTCACACAGAGTCATTGGGAATCAAACCGATTGCGTGTTTGCTAGGCTCTGATGCGCATAATCTTCAAGATATAGGGTTAAAAGGGAGTACTACCTATGTGAAAATGCGTACTCCAAGTTTCAAAGATCTAAAACTTGCGCTCAAAGACCCTTCAACTCGTATAAGATATGAAGACACCATTTCAGCAATCAAAACACCCCGTATTCTAGGCATGCGGTATGGTGGAGGCTTTTTTGAAGAAAAGACCCTTGGATTTTCGGATGATTTAACTTGCCTAATTGGAGGCAGAGGCTCAGGAAAGTCGGCCACGATAGAATCGTTGAGATATGTTTTTCAACATGATCTTGAACATTTGGGAAACGACAAGCAATCAGATATCGGCAATCGATTAAAACATACCCTATCCAATTCAGCTGTTGAGATCTTGTTCGAAGACAAGGATGGTGATAGGTACGTGTTAAAACGGGACTATGGTTTAGACAAAACAGAGTGTTTGGATATCAGTGGAAACCCATTGCCTGAGGTAGATGTTTCAGTTGCTTCAAACTTGGACATAAAGATATTCGGCTGGGGTGAAATCGAAGAATTGGCGCGAAACAAGTTTGAGCAGTTGAATCTTATTGACGGGTTTATTCCTGAAGTGGCAAGTTACAAAGATGCCGTATCAAAAGCACAATCTTCTTTGATTGATAACACGAATTCTATTGTGTCTATCGTCCGAAATGTACAAACCGACTTTCCAAAGATAGAGGAGTTACCACTGAAAAAGGCTGCTTTAGAAAGAATCAGCACTGAAGAAATAGACAAACTTTTCGCAGGATTTGACAAAAATGAGAAAGCAATTGTAGAAGTGTCGAGCACTGGCAGTTCAATTTCAAGCCTCAAGAATCAGGTCAACAATTCTGTAACTCAGCCAAACGGCATTTCTGATAAATTAGTGTCCCTTAGCAAATCGCTTTCAGAGAGTGATCTTGGCTATGACTGGGTGCCTGAATTGCAAGAAATCATCAATGTGAAAGCAATGGACTTACAGAATACGTTTGATTCTGTTATGGCAAAGTTTGATGAGTTAATTGAAGCGTTAGCACCCTACAATGAAATATTGTCCAAGGAAAAAGAAAAAGTAGAGGCCAAGCTACGTTCCGAAGTTCAAAAAGGGGACGTAGATGACTTATCAAAAATAGTGTCAAGGCGGAAACAACTTTCTTCTGATGTGAAAAGGCTTGAGGCAATCGAGGATAAAATCAACAATGCCACTTTTGAGATAAAAACAAAAATATTAGAGCGTTACTCAACTTTAGTGCCCAACTTGGAAAAAGCGCAAAGGGAACTGACGGATATTAGAAAAGAAAAGATTGTTGAGATCAATGCCAAACTCGACACGTTAAGTATTGCCGTTAAGGTATCTCTTTCAATCGATCACTTAGGCAATCGGGCTACTTTTAAGGATCGCTTGGGGGCACCGTTGCCTAACGACAAGAACACAAACGGCATTTTAAAGAACCTTAATAGACGCTACTTGAAGGAAGAGTATGCACTGCATATTTCGGACAAATTGACTCCAAGTGACTTTGTGAAAATCATTTTAGAACAAAGCTCCAAAGAACAGCTTATTGTAGAAATTGACTCTGGTGATGGGGAAACAAGAGAAGTAATACCTTTAACAATAGCCGATGCTATCATCAAACATCTTACTCCTTATGTTGATGGTAATAAAGACGAATTCGATCCTAACAAACTCGAAACGCTTCTTGAGCTTGAACACCTGCAAATTCAAGACTTACCAATCATCATGCTAGATGGTGAGCCAATAGAAGAACTTTCACCGGGGCAGCGATGCAGCACATTGATTCCAATAATTCTTTTAGAAAGCTCAAGCCCGTTGATTATTGACCAGCCTGAAGACAATTTGGATAATAAGTTAGTATTCGATTTAGTTGTGGATATTTTACGAAGCTTAAAGCAGAAGCGTCAAATTATCGTTGCAACGCATAATCCTAATATTCCAGTTTCGGGTGACGCGGAACAAGTTGTTGTGTACGAGACGATTTCTAAGGACAAATGCACCATTTCTACTCAAGGATCAATTGATGACGATGCGGTAGTCGACAAGATTAAGGCTATTATGGAAGGAAGCGAAGACGCATTCCGAATTAGAGCACAAAAATATGGCTACAGTTTGTCTGCGGCATAGCGTACAATCCGCCCAACATGGCATCAACCTGACGCGCCCTAGCGGGACGCGCAGGTTATGCTGGCGTTAAGCCTATCGTGTAAGTTAGAGGTAAGTGAGGGAAAACGGCCGTTTTTCTCCCACCACCTCTCTTTCCCCACACCCCTTCTAAGAAATTTTCGGCCATGTATTGGACAATCGTTTGCTACAAATTAGAATGGCTTTATGGCATAATATTTCACGTTGAGAGATATGTATCTGGATGGACGATCTACATCCGTTAATTACTTGTCTTGAGGTTTAATTGTGGTGTTACGTGAAACGGTCAAAGAGCAAATTGACACATTAAATGAATATCAGCTTTCTAGAATTGCGGACTACATCTTATCACTGAAGGTGCAGGCCAAAAGTGCGGCCAGGGCGACTCCATTTTGGCAAAAGGCAACGGCCAAAGAGCGTGCCGACAATTTCCTGGAATGGGTTTCTGGATTGAAACAAACTGGTCTAACGTTGTCTGATGAAGCATAAGTGGGGAGTGAAGCAAAACGGCCGTTTTTCCCCACCACAACCTTTCACACCAAAAAAAAAATGAACGTGATTGAAACCCCGCGCCTTGTTTTACGTTGGTTTACCCTTGACGATGCCGCTTTTGTGGTTGAACTGCTCAATGAGCCGGGATGGAAGCAGTTTATTGGCGACCGGGGTGTGCGCGACCTGGAAACAGCGCGAGCTTATATCCAACGGGCTTTGTTGGACGCTTACGCCAGGCAAGGGTTTGGCCTTTATGCCATTGCGGGCAAGGATGATGGGCTGCTGCGCGGCATATGTGGCCTTATCCGGCGGGAAGGGCTGGAGGATGTGGATATTGGCTTTGCCCTGTTGTCGCATTATGAAGGGCAAGGGTTGGCCTATGAAGCGGCGGCGGCGACGCTGGTGTATGCGCGGGAGGTGGTGGGGCTGGCAAGGGTGGTGGCGATAACGGCCGTTAATAACCACCGCTCGGCCAAACTCCTCCAGCGGCTAGGCATGACCTATGAACAAATCATCCACGTGCATCATGATTCCGAACCACTCCACCTCTATGCGATTGACTTTGTGCCACCTACACCCCCGCCAGCGCCAGCCTAAAATCCTCTATAATGTCCTCCACATCCTCACACCCCACTGACACCCGAATCAGGTTGCCGTTTTTCGGCTTCGGATAGACCAGCGTACACACATCCCCCAGGCTCACGCCAATGCCACATAGCTCCACCCCATTGCAAAAGCGGTACATTTCCTCCGCTCCACCGTGGACTTTGAACGAGAGCATCCCGCCAAAACCGGCCGTTAGCTGCGCCACAGCAATCTCATGCTGCGGGTGGCTGGCTAAACCAGGATAACGCACCCATTCCACCGCCGGGTGGCTTTCCAAAAAGGTTGCCAGGGCCAGCGCGTTGGCGTTGTGCTGCCGCATCCGCAGTGGCAGGGTGCGTATGCCGCGCAGCAGCAGCCAACTGTTGAACGGGCTGGGGCATTGCCCAAACGAATCGAGCTTCAGCCGCGCCAACCGCATTTTCTCCTTGGAGCCAGCCACGACCCCGGCCACCGTGTCGCCGTGGCCGCCCAAATATTTGGTGGCCGAATGCACGACGAGATCAGCCCCATAGTCGGCCGGCCGCAGCAGGTAAGGACTTAAAAAGGTGTTGTCAATCACCACCTGCAAGTCATGTTCATCGGCAAAGCGGCGCAGCGCGGCCAAATCGGCCAGATACATGTTGGGGTTGGTGGCGGTTTCGGCAAAAATCAGCTTGCTGTTGGGTCGCACCGCCTGCCGCAGTGCCTCGCCGTCGCGCACGTCCACATAGCTCACTTCAATCCCCATTGCCGGGCAATCTTGGGTGAAAAATTCGCGGCTAATGACAAAGATGTCGTGGTCTACCAAAATGTGGTCGCCCGCCCGCGCCGAAATCATGACGGCAATGGCGACGGCGGCCATGCCGGAGGCGGTGGCAAGGCTGTCTTCGGTTCCTTCAAGGGCGGCTAGTTTTTTCTCAAGAACGGCCGTTGTTGGGTTCGCCGTCCGTGAATAAAAAAAATGGTCAAACGGGGCATTGATCGCCTCCGTCAACGACTCCGCATTTTCGAACGTAAATGTCGCCGTTTGGTAAATGGGCGTGTTGTGGGCGTTCGTGCTGGGGTCGCGGCTTTCGCCCGCGTGGATAGCAAGGGTAGAAAAGTTTTTTTTATTCATAAGGTTTTTGTGTAACTATATCGGTTTGGCGACCACGAATCAGTTTTCGACCAAAATATGTCATTTCGACGGGTCTTCGAGGAGAAATCTCGCTCACTTGGCGATGTCAAAGGGATTTCTCGGAGGACCTCGAAATGACACCTATATCGTTACGGTTTTGTTTAAATTGATCTGATTTCACTGCAAAGAGCGTAAGGGACACAACGATCCATCCGTGTTCGTCCGTGTTCGTCCGTGTCCTATTTTCAGGACAGCAAAACCTCCTCCCAAGGATAATGACTCAACCGTTCATGCCCCGTCTCCGTAATCAAAATCTGGTCTTCCAGCTTCACCCCCGGCCCACCAGAACGCCGGCCGACATAGCTCTCCACACACACCACCATCCCCGGCTCCAAATGGCCGTCATAGCCATACTTCGGCCAAACTTCGGGGAAGTAGATAGAGGGTGCCTCATCACACAGCCCCACCCCGTGATACAGCACCGAGTAGTTGCGGAACTCATGCGGGTCATACTGGCACGATTTATGCGTCAGGTCATAATAGCTTAACCCCGGCTTGAGCCACTCTGTATTCCGCAAAATCTGCTCATGCGCCATCTGGTAAATTTCCTTCTGTGCCGCCGTGGGGCGCTTGTCGCCACACAGCCAGGTGCGGGAAATATCCACACAGATACCATATGAGCCAATCAGGTCGGTGTCAAACCCCACCAAATCCCCATTCTGAATCTTGCGGCTGGAGCATTCCTGGTACCACGGGTTGCACCGCTCTCCCGACGACAGCAGCCGCGTCTCAATCCACTCCCCGCCCCGCGTCACGTTGGCGGCGTGCAAATGCCCCCACAGTTCCTGTTCCATAATCCCTGGTCGTAAATGCTGCCGCATCACATCCATAGAGCGTTCGCACGCTTCGATGGCGCAGCGCATTGCCACAATTTCTTCCTCGCATTTGATCTCCCGCGCCAACTCCATCACCGTTTCGCCGTTGACCAGCTCAATCCCCAGAGCCTCTAGCGCCACAATCCCCTCACGGTTGCAGCGGTCAATTGCCAGCCGCGTGTTGCCACCGCCATATTGCTGCACCAAATCGGCAATTTCTCCTGCCCACAGCCCGGCATGTTCCTCAATGCGGTCGCCGGAAACAAAGTAAAACCACGACATCGCCGGCCGAACCTCATCCACTACCGAGGTATGGCCGCTAAGAAAATTGCAGTTGTCAAACTCAAAAATAATCGCTGGCCCCTCGGTGGCAATAAAGGCGTAGCGGGCGGCGTTGTGCATCACCCAAATCTGCATGTTGGTGCTGTCGGTGGCATAGCGCACGTTGAGCGGGTCGTACAGCACAATCCCGGCCAGATTTTGCCGCCGCAGTTCAGCCCGCACACGCCCCATGCGGTATTGGCGAATGGTTTCCAGGTTGGGCAGCCGCAGCCCCGCCGCCGCCCATTCCCGTTCCGCTACTTCGCCGGGGCCAAGTACGTGCATCACCAGGCTTTTGGCATATTCAATGGTGGCTTCAGACGGGGTTTGCAGGGCGTTGATTTTGGATCGGTGCTTGCCGACAATTTGATTAGCTTCATGAAACGATTGCATGATTCTCTCCTCGAAAAAATGGGACGCGGACGAACACGGACAAACACGGATGAATCTGCGTCCTGATTTGTTTTTTCATCCATCCCCACCTGTAGGGATGCTTTATTGTTTCACAAGTTGCGGCTGGTGACGATAGGCGGGTGGCACACTGTCTTGGCAAGCGCGCATTCGTCTAATACCATATGGTGCCTTAACCGCCCAGAATATGTTGTAGCCCCACCCGGCACTCTTGCTCTAATGCCGCGTCCCCGGCTGTGATGGCATCGCCCAGCAAAACGGCCGTTAAATGCAGCCCGCGAAATTGTGCCAGCCGCCAGGTTCCGTCATCAATTGCTCCATATGTTTGTCGGAAAATGGCCTGGCCTGCGGGCGGTAAAAAGCTGCACGCCAGAGCAAAATCGGCGGCTGGGTTGCCGATGTGCAAATCTCCCCAGTCAATGACCCCTGAAATCTGACCTGCACCATCGAGCAAGAAGTTGCGCGTGTTGAGGTCGCCGTGAACGAGGGTTTGCTGAGTAGAAACGGCCGTTTTCCCCCTCTGCACCACCCCCAACCATGGCTTCAACGACGGCAGTACCCCCCGTGCTACCAGTTCCTGCAAAAGCTGCTGCAACTGCGGCACCCGCGTCGCCATCTCAAACCGCCCCAGCTTGTCCGGCGGTGCCCCCAAGGCTTGCGCCTGCACCAGCGGAAACGCATGGAGCGTTTGCAAAAAGCGAGCCAGCGGCACAGCCAACTCATTCCGTGCTGCCTCCGTAAGCCGTGCTGTGTACGCCATCCGCCCCGGCAGCAGCGCATAACCGGCAAAAGGCCACGGGTACCCCTCGCCCGGCTGCCCCAGCAGCGTGGGGGCAACAACCGGCAGCGGCAGCAGTGGAGCCAGCGTGGGCAGCAGTGCCAACTCCGTCTGCAAACAATCCACGCCAACGGGTCGCCGGGGAAAGCGGAAAGCAAAACGGCCGTTTATCTTCCACACCACATTGTCCCATCCCACCCCCAGCGGCTCGGCCACGACCGGCCTTAGCTGCGGGAATTGGCTGGCGATGAGAGAAACGGCCGTTTCTTGGTCAATATCGTCGATCATGTAAGGAGTTTAGAGAACGGTGGCCCCCCCTTTGCCTCAATTTGTTAAATGATAGACACGGGCTTCAAACGGCCGTAAATCAAACTGCTCAATGCTCTGTGCCGGGTCAACCTCGTAGTTGCTGATCAGTAATTCGGGTTGGGTGGTGTAGGTGATGTGGTCAGGAAGGCGGAAAACGGCCGTTTCTGCCTTAAAATTCAAAATCACCACTAACTGCTCATTGCCCAGTGTCCGTGTAAAGGCATAGATCTGTTCATCGTCCGGCAAGATCAGGTCGTATGTGCCGTAAACAATGACAGAGTGTTGTTTACGCAGCCGGATCAATTTTTGGTAATAGTAAAAAATGGAGTCGGGGTCGGCTAGAGCTTGCTGGGTATTGATGTGGACATAATTTGGATTAACTTTGATCCACGGTTCACCACTGGTAAAACCCGCGTGAGCCGTAGCGTCCCACTGCATCGGTGTACGGGCGTTATCGCGGCTGGTTGGCTGAATCATGGCAAGCACCTTCTCGGGGTCAACGCCTTGTTCAACTGCTTGTTGATAGCCATTGAGCAGCCACACATCACGATAATCCTCAATCGAAGGGAAGGCGACATTGGTCATACCAATCTCATCCCCTTGATAGATGTAGGGGGTTCCCTGCTGCATGTGGACAAAGGTTGCCAGCATTTTGGCCGATTCGACACGATAACGGCCGTCGTCACCAAAGCGCGACAGGCCACGAGGCTGGTCGTGGTTATCCAGGTAAAGGCTGTTCCAGCCACCGGTTTCCAAATCTTTTTGCCAGCGTCCCATAATCTCTTTCAAAGCGGTGAGGTGCCAAGGTTTGGCCACCAGCAAATTCGTTACGCTGTCGCGCTCCCGATCCAAATCCATATGCTCAAACTGGAACACCATATTCAGGGCACCCGTCTCTTCATGGGTCATTTCTAGCCCATGTTGGGTGGTTACAAGCGGCGTTTCGCCCACCGTGATGATGTCGTAGTGAGACAGCACCTCGTCCTTCATTTCGCGCAAAAATTCCATCAGGCGAGGCCCATTGGCAAAAAATTGACCGCCAAACTGGTACTTGCCTTCACCTGTTATCGGGGCATCCGGCAGCCCCGGCACTTTAGAAATCAGGTTGATCACATCCATGCGAAAGCCATCTACACCTTTTTGCAGCCACCAGTGCATCATGTCATAAACGGCCTGACGCACTTTGGGATTTTCCCAGTTTAAGTCTGGCTGCCGTTTGGTGAAGACGTGGAGGAAATATTCATCGGTCGTTTCATCATATTGCCAGGCGGAACCACTAAAGAACGAGACCCAGTTATTTGGCTCTTGCCCATCTTTGCCTGGTCGCCAAATATAGAAATCACGATAGGGATTGTCTTTTGCCTGGCGAGACTGTTGAAACCAGGAATGCTCGTCGGAGGTGTGGTTGACAACCAAATCCATCACCAATTTCAGACCCCGTTTGTGCATCCCTGCTACTAACGCTTCCCAATCGGCCAGCGTGCCAAACTCATCCATGATGTCTTGGTAATTGCTGATGTCGTAGCCGTTGTCGTCGTTGGGCGATTTGTACACGGGTGATAGCCACACGACATCTATACCAAGCTCTTGTAAGTAATCTAGCTTTTCAATAATTCCACGTAAATCACCAATGCCATCGCCGTTGCTATCCTTAAAACTGCGCGGGTAAATTTGGTAGACCACGCTTTCTTTCCACCATGCTTTGTTCATTTTTTCCTCCATTAACAAGACATATAGACCATGTTTATCGGATCGGCAGCATCAAATAATCTTTGGGTATGTACAAGCTGCCTTTGCTGGTACCTTTGATTGAGCGCAAACGGCCTTGAGAATATCGAAAATAAGAATTTTCACGCAAAGGCGCAAAGGCGCAAAGAAAAAATACTTGGCGACTTGGCGACTTTGCGTGACATAAAGTTAATTCCGATAATGTCTGTCATCCGACCATGCCAAGCTACGCGCCCCTGAGCTGTTCGTCCACCTCTTCGGCAGCCCGCACGCCAGACAGATAAGCCCCGTGGACGGTGCCAAAATAGGAGCGGCTGGTGGCTTCGCCAGCAAAGAAAAGGCAGTTGCCCACACTCTGCGCCAGTTGATCGCGCATCTCTGGGGTGCTGCCGAACGCATTGAAGGAATAGGAGCCGTAGGCAAAGGGGTCAGCGTCCCAGCGGGTGATTTGGTAATCGGTGGGGTTGGGAATGTCGTCGCCAAAGATAGTGCGAAGGGTTTCCATGGCGCTGCTAACAATCTCCTCATCACGCCACGTTTCGACTTCGCGGCCAAAGTCGGCGGCGTTAAACCCCAGCAAAATGGGCTGCCCGGTAGGGCGGGCAAAACTGACCCACTCGGCCCATTGCCCTTTTGCAGCGGGGACATATTCCAGCCAGTCAACATCTGTCGGCCAAAAGGCGGTGGGAAAACGAAGGAAGCATTTGTTGAGTAGCCCCATTTGCAGGGCGTCAATGGCCTCCTGGTGGGCATTGGGTAGGGCAGGGGTGAAGCTGACGGTGCCAGCTTGCAGCACGCCCAGCGGCAGGGTGCAGATGATAGCATCGCCGGTGAAGGTGTCGGTGTCGGTATAAACGGCCGTTTCTCCCTCTCCCCAGGCAATGCGATGCACATTTTGGTTTAGCTTGACGGTAATGCCCTCGGCCAAATGGTTGATGAGGGCATCATAGCCATCGGGAAACAGGACATCATCCCCGCCAAATTCTTCTCCCGCATCAAACCAGTAGGTAGACAACTCAGCGGTACTGCCGCCATATTCTTGCTCAAGGGTGCTGTTAAGCACAAAATCAAGCTGCTTTTGCTCCTCCTGGCTGAGGTTTTCCCAATCCAGGGCGGCTTTAACGGCCGTTTCTACCCCCTCATCCTCGTCTGCATCCTGGGCTTCGGCAATCGCGTCCTCCACTTCATCCCGCAGTTGTTCAAGCTGGCGTTCTTGTTTGGCGGTAAATAAACGGCCGTTGCTGTCATAAATCTCCCCGCTGTCATAGCTGGTTACCGCCGTGCGCGCCTTGCTT
>JACKCD010000046.1 GCA_020634215.1 Ardenticatenaceae bacterium
GCTGGCCGTGGCGCTGGCTAGAACGCTCCCCGTTGCGGCAGGGTCGAGCGTCACCGTGACGGTCATCGTTGTTGTGGTGGCGTTGGCTGGGTTACAGGTGAAGGGGTCGCTGGCAAACGGCCGTTCGCAGCCCGATTCCAAGAAACCCACCTCACAGCTTACCACCCCCGCCACCAGCGAACAGGCCGGTGACATACCCTGCACCGACATCGCCTCATCCAGGGTAAGGGTAAGCTGCGTATTGCTGGCATCGGCCGGGCCATTGGTCTTTACGGTGGCGCTGTAGGTAACAGCTTCACCCGCATTTTGCGAAGCCACGCTGCTGCTAAGGGCTACCGCCACATCCGAACTGTTGTGGACGGTCAGGCCAGCTTGCCAGCCATTGTCATCGAGATCATAGTCATTGGGAATGGCAACCATTTCGCTGATGGTCGCCGTCGCCCCGTCCGTGGCCCCTTCATGCACCCGATAGACGGTGGTGCGGCTAAAGAAGTCGCCCGGCTGGAGCGTGCCAAAAGCATCACATTGGTAGGTGCCATCAAACCCGTCGGTGTCTGTGCCGCCCACCAGCGTGTCACACCCGGCAACGGCCTGCGGAATGAGCAGCGGCTCACTGGCGGTGATAAGGCGGGTGTGGCTAAAGCCACCGCCCAAATCGGTGTTCACGGCAATGGCACCCTGGTTTTCATAGCGAACCGTCAGCGTTACCAGATCACCGGCCGTAACCTCTGAAGCCGATAGCTCGTAAGAGACGCGCAGATCTGGCTTGGGATCGGCTGGGCCGACTAACAGGTGCAGCGGCAGCTTTTTGGTGATGCCTTCGCTGGTTGCTTGCAGCACCATTTCGTAATTGCCTGCCGGTGTGGTGGTGCTAACTGGCACCGTCACGGCTACCTTAAAGGTGGCGGGCGGCACAACAGAGGTCGTCCCAGAGGGGATGATGAGGGTGGGGGTCAAGTAGCCACCCAGCGAGAGGGAGTCGAAACCGAGATTAACGGCCGTTTCCCAATCATCCCCCTCCAAGCCAACGGTATAGGTCACAGTTTGGCCGTGCAGCGCCTGAGCGTGGGTGCTATAGGCGTCGCTAAAGCCAAAGGTTGGTTTGGACACAATCACCGTGATGTCCAGCGTCTCTTCATGGTCGCCATCATTCCCCACCACGGTTAGCGTATAGCTGCCATTGGTCAGCAGACTCGTGTCGCCCAGGGTCAGCGTCACCTGCTCGCCCACGGCAAACAGTTGCTCGTCAAAGGTTGCCTCCATCCCTTCGGGGACATTTTCCAAAGTGACAAAGATGTCGTCATCTTCACCAAAAAGATAGGTGGCATCTATATCCACGCTGGTTGTGGCACCAGCTGTCAGCGTCACACTCTCAGGGCTGCCCTGTAGGGTAAAGGAAGGGGCTTGCACCGTCACCGGAATGTCAATCAGGCGCACCTCACCAGCCGCCGAAGCTCGCAGGGTCACGGTGTAGATACCGCTGGCGAGTGAGGTTGGCACGGTGATGTTGGCCGTGGCACTGACACCGGCCAGGGTGGGTGTGACGACTTCGGTTAAGAATGTCGCTGTCAGATCGTCCGTTTCGCTGGCCGCACTTAGCACAACGCGAGCCGGGAATGGCTCTTCGGTTGTGGTCAGCGTCAGCGCAACCGCGCCAACAGTGCCGCCTGGCACCGTCAAAGCTGAGGGGTTGGCGACCAGCGTAAAGGGTGCGCCCCCTGCGGTTGCCTGGCTCGTTTCACTCGCCGATTGCCGGTTGGTGTCCAGGTCAACCGCCACCACCTTGACGGTGTAGCTTTTGTTAGGCTCCAGGCTCCTGATATTGGTCATCAACGTATTACCAACGGCGATCTGCTGCGCCTCCTGGCTCTCAAAGTTATCCCCATCGGGGGTTATCCACACCTCATAATCATCAACATCCTGATTGGGATGACTATTCCAGGCCACGTCTAGGGTGCGGAAGCTAGGCGTAATGACAGTGCTGGCTGTCCACGTTTCTGCCCACGGATGTTCGACAATGACCTTGCCGGGGAAATATTCACGGGTGGGCGGGTTCATGTCATCGTTGGCATCAATCCACACCCAATATTCCCCGCTTTCCCAGGTGGAAAAGTCAATATCGGCCGTTTGCACGCTGCCGTCAAGCGTTGTTGTGGCATTGGCGAGAATGGGGGCACCGCTGTAACGCTCCACCACCATTGTGTCGGTGACACCTTCGCTAACGGTGATGGTTTCGGTAGCAGTGATCGGCCCAGCCGTGGCGTAGATGCTCAACGTCGTTGTTGGCACGGCACTGCTCACCGACCACGCGACCTCGGCATGGGTGTCATCAAGCTGGGTCAGCGCCAGATCATCTACTGTCGGGCCACCTGTGTTGCCCATCGCGTTGAGGATGTAGCCGTAGGTGGCGGTGTCGGCACCAATCAGCTTCATTTGCCAAACGCCGGGCATGGCATCAGTTAGCGAGATCATCGTGTGAATCATCTCGACCTCACTGGTGTCGTTCTCCACCTCCATGGGGAAGGAGTAAGCGACCATGCCATCTGGCAAATTGTTTAGCGTCATCTCCAGGCCATCGGGGCGAATGAGGCGCAGTTCCAGACCGGTATCTTGCACGGCACGACCAAAGTTGATGGTGATATCCCCATGCTGCACCGTGAAATCAATGAGCGTGGCATCTTCCGCAAAGTGATAGGCGTTGTAGAGATTTTGCTCTTCTGGGGAAAGTGATGCCAACAGCCTACGCTGGGCTTTGACCGTTTGCTGTAGCTCTTTGGCTCTGAGCAGATCGGGCGGGGTGACAGTTTGATATTGACTAACGCTGCCAAACCTAAAATCCCCGCTGGTGTTGATGTAGAGACCGACCTCATAGGCGACCACGTCAATATAGGTCTTCAAGCCCCAGGTGGTACCACTGCCGCGCTGGAATTCGCCAAAGTCGGTGCCTACCTTCAAAAAGAGATCGAACGGTGGAATGCTAATGCAAGTCCGCCCCACAAATGGAATCTTGATACAGCCTTCCCAAACATCTCCTTTTTCGACCCCAATTCTGAGTTTGCCACCCCCAACCAGATGGAAGCTGCCGTTTTGTGTCCAGGCGGCAAAGTATGCCTCGCCTTTAATGACAACCATGTCAACGTATAGCTCGGCCTTGAAGATGGCATCGGCATCGCCCGGTTTTTTCTGCCCCACGCGCAGGCCGGCCTCGATTTCGGCGGCTGTGAACATGGAAAAGATTTCGGCTGTGGCGGCAAAGTCTATTTGCATATAACGGCCGTCTGTTGCTGCTTCGATGCCCAATGTTGGTTCACTGGCTACGGCCGGCTCACCCAATACGTCGAAATTACTTTCAAACTCCACCGCCAGCTCAAGACGGACAACATCGGCATTGTTTAACAAGGCAAAGGTGCCGCTGATTTTGCTAATGGAAAAACCGGTGCCGCTGATGGGGATTTTGCACTCGGCACTGATCGTTGCGCTAAACCCATTCCCTTCTGCTGAAGCTGCGGCCACAGCAGCGCGGTTCGGAGCTGGTTCAACATCTGCTACCAGGTTGCCCCCGACATCAACATAGACGGTGAGGGCCACCCCAAAACCACCGTAACAGCCCGGTGTCTTTTCCGGTAGATTCTTGATAGCAACCACACCAGCAGCTTTGATAATTAGTTGACTGCCCTCTCGCTTGAAGCCACCGCTGACTTTGAACTTGACGCTGCCCAAGTCAATGGGTGGCAAGGCAAATTCACCCCCGCCCAGGCTAAAATCACCGTTACCAATGCGGAGGTCATAAACGGCCGCTTTTGCCTCTCCCCATGCTTTAGGTGTTGCCAGGCTGGCTTCCGTTGCCTGAAGCACCCCGTTGCGAAGAACAACGCCATCTGTCGTAATGGACAAGCCCACGACCGTTATGTCAAAATCAGGGACTTCGGCGTTGATTTGACCCTGTGAGTTGATGGTAAAGGTGCTGAATAAGTCCACCGTTTTCCCAGAAACCGATACCCGCAGTTTCCCTCCCACCTCAAAGGAAAGAGAGGAACCCGTCTCGATGTACAAGATACCGCTAAGAAGGAGCTGCACCGTAGCGGAATTGCCGGCCAGCGGGATATTTGCGAGATCAACTTCTGCCAGACCCTCATCAATCGCCAAACCTTTTTCATCAATGACGATACTGTTGACGGTTATGGATCGGGAGCTAAGCGAAGAAGGAAGGGTTAACTGAGCCGTTGGCAGACTGAACTTACCGTTGGCAAAGGGCATATTCACCAGGCGCAAGGTGGAGCCATTGAGCTTGAGTGAGAAGTCGGCCATCGTGCCGCTCAGCGCCCCTTGGCTCAACTGGCCGGTGAACGTAACCGTTTGCGTATTGTCGGGCAAGAGGATGCGCGTCTTGCCCGTTAGATTAAAGATGTAGTGGGGAGACCCCCCGCCATTAGCCACGGTAAGTTGGGCTTCCAGATTGTGAATGACTGCGCTGCGCCCCACACGAACATCGGGGAATGGAATTTTGGCTCCATTAGCCCCAATGCTCAGGCCAGCGGAGGTGATGGTGATTTGGCGCACCGTCACGTTGGCATTGCCCAAGGTCAACACCCCGGCATCAGTGGCGACACCATCATTCGTCAGGAGTCCCCCAGTCAGTACTAAACTGGCTCCCGCAAGATTGAAGGTCATCTGGCTAGTGACGATGCCGTCTATGTTGCCAGCACCATCAATGGCAAATTCCACGTCGGCTGCCAGCGTGTTTTCTGGCAGCGTGATGTTCAATCTCCCCTTTGCTTGCACAGCATAGACACCACCAAAGAAACCAACCGTGGCTTCGACATCGGTGATATTGAGTGTCTGCCCATTGGCAAGCGGAATGTTTGGCAGCGGAATTTTTGCCCCAACAGCCCCAATCCGCACATAGCTGGGGGTGATGAGGAGGTCGGCGGCGTTGCCTGTACCGCCACCCAAGGCGGACGGCAGGGTGATGGTGATGGTGTTGGCGCGAATGGTGCCAACTTCAACGGTCAGATTGTTGGCTTCTATTTCCAGTGCTGAGAGCTTCAGGGTGAGGGTGGGAATGGTGCCGGAGAAGCTGCGGTCGGGTGACAATTGCCCTACGACTGGCGCAGTTGTGCTGATTCCGGGCGGGGTGATGATAATGTTGGCCGCCACGGCCGCGCTACCATCAGCCAGCGAAATGCCGGTATAGGTCAAGCCGCCGTCGAGGTTGAACCCGGCCAACTCGGTGATCTCGGCGGCCACATTCCCCACAGGGGCCAGGGTAGATACGCTGGCATCGCTGATTTGGAAATCACCGACAAAGTAGATCAGCCCCGTGGCTAGGGCCGCTACCGAACCATGACCCGACAAAGCGGGTTGCCCGGCTGGCGGCGGGTCGCCATTCTCAACCCCTTCCGGCCAACTGATAGCGTCTAAACCGCCTGTCAACTGGATGGTGTAAACGGGGTTGTCAAGCTCATCCAAGATACCGAGTTCCACGCCGCCCAGTGCCGTGACCACGCTATCTACCGTTTCAAAGCTGTTGGCGGCCACAACCACATTGCCCACCACGCGATGCGTGCGATTTTCGGCAAAGACGAGGACAGGGGGGCTGGTGGCACTGTTATTGTCTGTATTAGCATCAAAGGTGACGGGATTACTGCTTTGGTCAGCGATGGTGGCTTGCGCCCGCACCGTGCCATTGCCGTTCATCTGCACGTAGATGTCAAAGGTTGTCCCTGCATTGGGATTTATTTGATCGAGATCGCACAGGGCATTGACCCCATCAAGGGTACAAGTGGCCCCACTGGCTCCTTGATATAGACCGCCATTGGGCATGGTGATGGTGGCTAATACGTCACGGCCAGCACCGGTACCGGTGTTGGAGATAGCCACGGTATAGGTGACAACATCTTGATAGTCAACCACAACCGCTTCGGTTGTCAGCGAGATGCCCAAATCGGTCAGTAGGTCAGGGTCAATGGTTAGATCAATGCTTGCCTGCGCCACATTGTTGGCTGGGGTGCTGTCTAAGGTGGTGGCAGCAGCGAAGGCTGGCACAGTGGCCGGTGTGTTTGCCCCGTTGACAATGTTGGCTGTGACCACAAAGGATTGGGAAGCGGCGGCGGCTAAGTTGGTGATGGTACAACTGACCAACCCGCTGCTTTGGCTACAGTTGCCGCTGTTGCTGCTCACATACTCAAACCCAAATGGCAGCCACATCCCAATGGTGGCACTTTCTACCGTTGTTGCCCCGTCGTTGGTGACGGTCATCGTTAGTTGTGTTTCTGTGGGCCATTGCAGGGTGGTGGGGGCATTGATGGCGACGCGCAAATCGGCCGTTTCGGGATCGAGTTTGCCCACGTTGGGTGTGTCGCGTCCCCCAATTTTCTCAAAGCCACCCCCCGCGTACAGATCACCGCCGACCAAGGCTATCGCTTCGAGACGGTTATTTGTTTCATAGAGACCGCCCACACCGGTGATAAACCGGGTGCCTGTCCAGATGGCAAGGTCAAAGGCGGTGTCTCCGCCTGCTTCGTCAAAGTCGCCGACCACGGCCAGCAAACCACCAGTGACGTACAGATCGGTGATTTCGGCATCTTGGGTGACGTTGTCAACGCCGCTCAGGGTGGTGTACTGGTGGCCGTCCCAGAAGATGAGACCGTCGGCGGCGGCAGTAAAGGCACCACCAATGGCTAAACGGCCAGCATATTCGGTGAAAGCGTTGACCGGTTTGTCCAGCCCCGTAGGATTGTTGGCATCACTGACGGTTTGCCAAGCCGTGCCATTCCAGCGAGCCATGTAACCCAGCAAATCGCCACTGTTGAAGTCGCCACCCGCATACAGTTCACCGCCGTAAACGGCTACGGCACGGACATTGCTAATGTCTGCGCCCACCGCTTGCCAGTCGCCACCCACAGCGGGGTTAAAGGAGCGCACCCCAAAGTCGCCGCCCACATAAAAGGTGCCGTCGGCGGCGCGGGTGAGGGTTTTGATGGTGCCTGCGGGTGGGTTTGCCCCCACAGCCTGCCAGGCCGCCCCTGTCCATTGAGCCACTCTACCCGTAAAGTCACCAGCGGCGTAGAGCGTGTTATCACCTGCCAGCCACAAGGCGCGAACGGGGGCATCGAGACCGGGCAGGGTTGTCCAGTTTGTGCCGTCAAAAGAGGCGACGTAATCGCTGAAAGCCCCAGCGGCAAAGAGGGTGTCACTGCTGGTGACTGCCAGATCATAAACGGCACCATCGAGACCGGGAATGGTGACCCACGGGGTAAACTCGTAGGCTCCCATATCTACGGTGCTGTTCATGATGCGGGGGTTGCCGTCGAGGTCGTAGGCATTGAGGGGAACAGCACTATTATCACCCGCATCAACGGCGGGGGAAGCTTCTAGCAAGCGGAAATTATCGTCCAGCGTGCCGGGGATGTTGTCCTCCCCATCAGCATCTTCAAATTGGGGATCGGCACCAATGATGCCAGTACCTGATTGACCCGGAATAATACTGTAGCTCCAATTATGCGCTCCGCTCCAAACATAAATATTTGGACCGGATGTATTGGCGGTATTGTTCCAGAAAATGCTGTTGGTGATGCTGACCATGCCGTTCATGTAGAGACCACCACCAGAAGCTGATGCTTGGTTGCCAGAAACGGTGACGTTGTTTAGGGTTAGCAAATAATCCGTATTAAATGCGTCTGGGCTTTTATAATAGATTGCCCCGCCATTACCAGCAGCGGTACTATTGCCGGAGAAGAGAACGCTGTTTAATGTTGGCTGCATCTTGAAGGACGTTCCCCCATCCGTATAGAAATCGAAGTAGATGCCACCTCCATTTTCTCCTGCCTCGTTGCCAATAAACTTTACATCCATCAGCGTGGGATTAATTTCACTGTCTGTGCCATACGCGACAGCCCGAAACCCTCCCCCGCTTCCCGAAGCGACGTTTTCTATAAAGGTGACATGGTTAAGCGTGGGGTTTGCTTTACCCCCGTTCCCCGTATAAATGGACAGCCCACCCCCATTCGGTGTTGTATTGTAAGTAGGTTGGGTGATGTTTTTATAAAAAGTCACATTGTAGAGCAAAGGGCTGACTTCACTCCCAAAATTTGCAGCATGTATGGACATTCCTGCGCCCTCATAAGTTCGTTTGTTGGCTTCAAACAGCATATTCTCTAATGTTGGGTTGCTCTTCCCCCCCCCAAACGCTGAAACCCGAAGCCCGCCACCTTTGTTGCCGATAAATTTTAAGTTGCGTAAAGTAGGGTTACATTCCTGACTGCTATTAGTTGTATAACAAGTAACTGCGCTGTCAGACGAACCAAACCAGTCTGCGCCCGTGAGGATAAATCCATCCAGGATAGTATCGTTGGGATTTGATTGTCGATCGGAACCAAAGTCTACAATGCGCCGGCTGTTAATGCCTACGATATGGTCAGTTGTAGTAATCACCCCGTTGGCGGTGATGTCATCTCCACCGATGTCGCCACTAAGGATGGTCGTATGGGTTTCCCAATCTCGTTGGTCGCGGGTGGTCTCATTGCCGACAAAACCACCATACAGAATCACGCTTGCTGGTTTAAAGGAGTCCTCATAATCTGAGCCGGCCGTATAAATACCCTCTGCTACCCACACTTCCTGGCCACAGAAGAAACTCTGTTGGATACTTAAGTTTAGGTCTGTATAGGCATCCGCCCAGCTACTGCCATCATTAGCTCCTGTAGCGCTGTCATCTACAAAGATGGCGGCAAAGCCACAGCTGTTGCGCTGGAACTCGTAAGCTCCGGCATCTACAATGGGAGCGGTACCACTACCCGTATCGGGTACAGACGTGTCGTTATAAAAACGGGGGTTGCCGTCTAAGTCACCCGTCAGGGAGGGGGGTACAGCGGCGTTGTCCCCCATATCTATGGCGGGGGAGCCAGAAACCAGGCGTAAGTTGTCGTCTGCTGTCCCAACAATGTTATCTTCCCCATCGGCATCCACAAATGTGATTGCCGTCTGAATGACATTTGCCCCCACGTTTATTGCGGCTGCATCCTGAAGGGGATCTAGAATGGAGTGAGCCATGTTGACCGCAGCAGATGAAGTTTTGTATATTCTTTGACCTTCCCCAAAGATGGTGTTGCTGACGTTAACTGTAGCCGATCCATAGACTTGGAGTGCATCATAAATTTCATTTTCGCTCAATGTCACATTGTTCATTGTTAGGACACTGTTGCTTTCCCCTTCATGGAGGATTGCCTTGCCATAGTAGGGGGAGAAAATTGATGTTAAATGATTGCCGGAAAAGAGGACGTTGTTTAAGGTGGGAGAGGATAGGCCGTTAACCCCATAGTTAAAGAGGGCACCACCATAGCTTGTTGCCTGATTGCCGACAAAAATGACGTTGGCTAAGCTAGGGCTAGAGACCCCATTCGTTCCATAGTTGTATAAGGCACCACCATTACCGCCGGCCGCATTTGCTTCAAAAACCACGTCGGTCAAGGTCGGACTCGCTTCACCACTATTTCCATCGTTGAAGATAGCCCCCCCATTAAAGCTGCGAGCCTGGTTGTTGGTAAAGGTGACATCGGTCAGGGTGGGGTTGGATTTCCCCCCATTCTTGCCATCGTTGTAGATGGCACCCCCATTGTTGTCGGTTTGGTTGCCGGTAAAGGTAACGGTGTTTAATGTTGGGCTGGCTTCCCCATTACCGCCATTGTTGTAGATGGCACCACCCCAGGAGCCGCTGGCATCTGTGGTTTGGTTGTTGGTGAAAACGACATCGGTTAGGCTAGGGCTGGCTACGCCACTGTTGCTGCCATAATTGTAGATGGCACCACCTGCCTTAAAGGCGCGGTTGTTGTCGAAGGTGACATGGGTCAAAATCGGGCTGGCTTCGCCATTGTTGGCATCATTGTAGATGGCACCACCGCTAAAGTTGAGGGCGCGGTTGTTGGTAAAGTTGACATCGGTCAAGACGGGGTTACTGCGCCCGCTATTGTAGCCATCGTTGTACATGGCACCATAGTTTGTGCCTTTGTTGCCTATAATGGTCAAATTATTTAAGGTGGGGCTACATTCATTGCCAACTGCCCCGCCACCATCACAGAAAAGGGCGGCTCCGCGATCATAGGGGTAAGCACTGGCAGCATACCCACCGGTTATGGTAAAGCCATCGAGTACGGTGTTGGTGGTGACAGGGGTGCCGATGCCATTCAAGTAGACGATACGATGGCTGTTAGTGCCTGAAATATGGTCGGGGTCGGTGACAACCCCGTTGGTTGTGGTGTCGTTGCCATCCATGTCGCCACTGAGGATGGTGGGGTTGGCTTGCCAGTCGCGCTGGTTGCGGGTGGTTTCTGTGCCAGCAAAGCCGCCGTAGACCTCAATGCCGGGATAGATGTTAAAGCTGTCGGTATTGAGGGTGCCGGGGGTGTAGATGCCAGCGGCTACCCAGACCTCTACCCCACAGCTTTGGGCTGCGGTTAGGCCGTCGTTGAGGTTGGTGTAGGCATTGGCCCAGTTGGTGCCGTCGTTGGTACCGGTGGCATTGCTTTTGACGTAAACGGCCGTTGTAAACGCACAAGTAATAGCGGCTTGCTGTTGACGGATTGCAAAGTTGGTAGGCAAGATTGTTTTGCTCTTATCTTCCTTAGGGGACAGGGGCAAATTGTTGGCTGCTTCTGCTGGATCAAAGGCAGATGACAACTCAGGGGCGGCTCCAACATCATCGGCAGAAGAAACGGCTTGTTCAGCTTCGGTTGTTGGCCGAGGGGGGTCTATGGAGGGAAAAGGGCTGCCGCTTGTGGGTTCAGCGAGAGGCGTAGCTGGCACTGCCATCGGTGCTTGCAGTGGGGCATAAGGGCCAAAGGGTTCGGGGAAGCTGTTGACCGGTGGGGCAAGCTGGGGGCGTTGTGGTGCTGCGGCAGAGGGTTCGCCGGACTGAGCGGGGGTGATATAGCCTCGTTCGGCCAGTTTAGACTCGAAAACCTCCTCAAAGATGGCGGGGTCGCCCTTGGGCTGGGCATCAAGTTGCCAGGCACCGGAGACATTGCCCTGCTCGTCATAGGCGGTGGAAGACCAATTGTAGTTGCCCTCGTCGTCAAAGGAGCCATCCGTATTGGCGGTTTGAACTGCGTCGGGGTTCGCTAGGGCTTCCTCAACCGCTTGGTCAAGGTAGCTAACGATTTTGGCCTCCAGTGGCTCATCTGCGGCGGCGTTGCCGTTGAAAGCGTCTTGAACGGCCGTTACGGCCGCACTCTGGAACAGTTCGGGCTGGGTGGCCGCCATGCGTTCCAGATAGGCATCGTCGCTTTCGTTGGCTTGCTGCTTGAAGGCCAGGATTTGTTGGCGGGGTGAAGCAGCTTGCACCGTCAGGGGGAGGGCAAGCGTTTGGGCAAGGATTGCGGCGACCAGTACCAGACGGATAATAGCATTAAGAAGGTTTCGGTAATTTATCTCAGCTCTCATTTTTATTTTCCTCAACTTTGGCTACCTAAAGGTTTAATGGTGCGTTACGGTTGGCTTAGGTTTGGTTTGTTGTTTTTCTATCGTCTACCTCCAAAGACCCTGTTCGGCAGAACAGGGGATCATTTCGGTTTTAGGCAAGCTCTCCTGAAAGGCCTCAGAGGTTTCAGAAAACCTCTGAGGCCTGCTCCCCCCAAGTGAAACACACTCGGTCTAACGACCAAGGTAAGCATTGTAGCAAACAAGCGTACCGAAAACGTACCAAGGTTTGAAAAATCTTGGTACGTTTCTTAAAATGTAGGTCGCGTTGTGTAGGATCGAGGTGTGCCACGATCCTACACAACGCGGGGTTTTTCGTTAGACTGTTTGTAACTTTGGTGTAGTAGGGTCATTTGCTAACCATCACTTGTGCCATTGGCGCAAGTGTGGGAAGGTGTTGTGCAGCGTCTGCCTTGCAGCCAGCAGAAGAGGATCGATCAATTTTAAGACTATCAGTAGTCGAACAATAATTACAACATTGGGCAGTCAATCATGGAAATAACGTTATTTGATGGCTTTGTGGCGCGTGTGGGGGCTGGGATGCCATTGACTTTTCCATCCAGCAAGGTGCGGGCCTTGGCGGCTTATTTGGCGGCACACGCCAATCGGCCGATTCAACGCGCCCATCTTGCTACCCTGTTTTGGGGTGACAAACCAGATGATGTGGCTTTGCGTAACCTGCGGAACTCGCTTTCTCGTCTCAAGAAGGCGTTGGCTCCGCTGCAAACGGCCGTTAACGATGACCTGCTGACCATTACGCGAACGTCGGTGTGGTTGGCAGAAACGGCCGTTATTCCCATTGACGTAGCCCAATATGACAGGCTGTGGAACCAATGCGCGGCGGTGGCTCGCGCCGCATGGGACACCGACAAGAGTGTGTTGTCCGCGCTAACCGAGTTGGTCACACTCTATCGCGGCCCACTTCTGGCGGGGCTGACGGTTGACGACTGCGCCGAGTTTGACGACTGGCTTACCCAGCAGCAAGAGCACTACCACCAGCGCACGCTGACCGCGCTGGAAACGCTGACGCAACGAGCCATTGCCCAGCAGCAATTTGAGCAGGCCGAGCGGTATGCCAAACGGCAGCTAGAGCTAGAAGTATGGCACGAAACAGCCCACCGCCAACTCATTGAAATTTATGTGCTGACGCGGCGGCCACAGCAGGCGCAGCAGCAGTTTGCCCACTGTCAGCGTATGCTGCGCGAGGCATTTGGCACTGTACCAGCACCGGAGACCGTTGCTGCGTTAGAGAAGCGGCCTCTCGTGGCGGCGGAGCGCACCAAGCGGCAGCGTCATAGGCTGGCGGCGGTTGGCAACGCTTTTGTTGGTCGTGAGGCAGAGGTGGCCCAAGTGCAGCGGCTGCTGGCCGATGGGACAACCCGCTTTATTACGCTGCACGGTGAAGGGGGGATTGGCAAGACGCGCCTGGCGCGGGCGGTGGGGGTTGCGGCCGGCGAGCTGTTTGCCGATGGGGTTGCTTTTGTGCCGCTGGTGGAGGCCAGCCAGGCGGCCGACATCCCGGAACTGCTGCTGAAAGCGTTGCAGGTGCGGTCGCTGGGGAAGCGCGACCCGCTGGTGCAGCTACATGATTATTTGGCGGAGCGGCAGTTGCTGTTAATCATTGATAATTTGGAACATTTGCTGGTTGAGGAAGAAACGGCCGTTTTCCTCCTCAACCTGCTGCAAGCCGCGCCCCGCCTCAAATTGCTCGTTACCTCACGACAGCAGGTGTGGGTACAAGCCGAAACAGTGGTGCGGATTGATGGCCTGGCAATCCCTGACCCCTCAGCCAATGGGGCTTGGCTGAGGTCGGAGGCGGTGCAGCTTTTTGCTGCCCGGATGCGGCAGTTGGATGCTCACTTTGACCCAACCGAGAAGCGGGAGGCGATCATTGCTATTTGTCGGGCTGTTCAGGGGTTGCCGCTGGGGATTGAGCTGGCGGTGGCAGAGAGCCATATCCGCTCCTGTGAGGCGGTGGCGCAGTCGTTGCGGCATGATCTGGCACTGCAAACGCGCATGCGCGACGTGCCGCACCGTCAGGCGAGCTTGCAAGCGGTGTTTGATCATTCGTGGCGGCTGCTGGCATCTGATCTGCAGCGACTGCTGGCGCAGTGTGCCATGATGCGCGGTGATTTTTCGGCGGCGGCGTTTGTGGCGGTGACGGCCGGCCGTCATGATCAGCTACAGCGATTGGTTGATCACGCGCTGGTGCGGCAGGTGGGGAATGATCGGTATGACCTACACGAGGTGGTGCGTCATTTTGCGCTGGAGCGGCTGGAAACGGCGGATCGCGCCACGGCATGGCAGCGTTACGCCGCTTATTTTCTCCATTTGGTGGCCGAGCAGGAGGAGGCGTTGATCACGGATATGGAGCCTGCTCTGGCGACGATTCGGCGCGAGTGGCACCATATTGAGACAGCTTGGGATGAGGCGGTGGAAAAAACGGCCGTTGATCTATTTGATGCCGCCGTTCCTGCTTTGTGCACCTACTGGATTATCACCGGACACGCCAGCAGCACCCTTGCTAGACTAGAAGCGGCGCACGCCTGTCTTGCGGTCGCTGCCCCGCAGCCCCGTTTGGCGGCCGCCCGCGCCAAAATTGAGGGAGCCTTGATCTGGATATCGTTTACCGCAGGTGAGATTGCCCAGTCAATTGCCCTGGCACAGCACGTCCTGCGTAAGGCAGAGCCGGGAACGAGCGAGCCGTTTCCAATAGTTGTTGCCTCCTGTACGCTCGGATCATTACAGATGTTGCGCGGACGACTGGCGCAAACCGAGCAGTTGCTGACGCAGGGGTATGCGTTGGCCATCCAGCATTCGCTGCCCATCTGGCAAAGTGTGGCAACCTATCTGATGGTGATGTTGTTGAGCAATCAGGGGCGGCTCGCTGAATGTGCGGTGTGGGCGCAGCGTTCGGTGGATTGCGTGGCTCCCAATCGTTTCTTACAACTGTGTAACGGGGCATCTTGGCATTTTCGGACGTGGGAATTGTCAGCCTGTATGGTGCAGGCAGAGGAGACTCGCTGCGTCCTGCGGCAGCTCGGCCAAGATACCTGTATTGACGCTACCTTTACCCTGGTCGCTTCTGCTTACTATAAGTGTGGCACGTTTGAACGTGTTGTTGCCATGTATGATGCTGCACGGCGTGATGTGTCGCTCGATGCCCAGCAATTTGTCCGTCACGCTGGCTATTATGTGCTGGCGCATGTGGAGCGGCGACGTGGCAATCTTGAGGCTGCACTCCGCTATGGACAACTGGCGGTGAAGTATACGACTGATCTGGCACCGGGTTTCCACTACTTTTTTGCCTGCGATGCGCTGGCGTTGGTGCTGTGTGCCCTGGGGCGGCCGGCCGAAGCGCAAACCTTGCTGCATACGGCGTTGAATCATTTGCGTGGCAGCGAGTTGGCAGACCATTGGTATATTTTGATTGAGGGAAGCCTGGCGCATAGCTATGCGCTGGCTGGCGAGTGGCAACGGGCAACTGAGATGGCCGGGGAACTGGTTGATCGGCTGTTAGCGACGGATGTTGCCACTACCCAAATGGAGCAAACATGGTTTTGCTATCAGATTTTGGCGCGGTACGGAGACGGGCGTGCGGCAGATTTGTTGGCTCATATGCAGGCTGTGATTCAGCAGCGTGCGGATCGGCTGGCTCCGGAGCATCGCTACGATTTTATCAACAACTTCCCTGAACATCGTGCGGTTATGGCGCAAGCTGGGGTCAGTGTTGTGTTTGCCTAACAGGGCTATGGCTCAAGATACAGTTGCTTTTGCATGGGGGCAAGAATGCCTAAATGTAGTGTAGAGGTGTCCGAGGGCAAGGGTGAGGGAAACGGCCGTTTTCTAAGCCACGATTCAGATCTGCCCACCGGCTGTCAGGGCGCAAAATAGTCTAACACATTCGCTGTTTTCTCCCCGATCTCATCCAGGTGCCTAGCCAAAAGATGATTAGTTAGTCTCACAATCTCCCAATCTACTCCACTCCATACTCAAACCCGGCCCGTTCGGCCACAAAGGAGAGCAGCTTGGAAGTAGAGCGCTTTGGCTCATACGCCCCCGTTTCCCATTCGCTTACCGTTGGCTGGCGCACCCCAAGCTCCTGGGCAAATTCGGCCTGTGTCAGCCCCATGTAGTGACGCAGTGCCTTCACCAGTTCCGCGTCCCAAAGCAATTGCCCCTGCCGCCGCCTTACATGGTAAACCACGCCCGGCTTGCGAAATGTCACCTGTTCAGCGGCAAAGTCCACCGCCGCCACGTGAAAACCTGCCTCCATCCAAGCCGCCGCCTGCACCGCCCCTTGACTGCGGTTGCTCCACCAGGCACGCTGTATCCGCGCTGTTTTGGGTAATTTTGCCCCCAGCAACATCTCAATGTCAGCCAGCGACAGCACCAGTTCGCTCTGGCTACTTTGCTGTAAATGGGAAAATAACGGGTAATATTTACTACGTTCGTTCATACAGACCGATTATACATCCGTTTGCCAGCTTTGTAGCTGGCTGATTCAATAGCTTTTCGCAAACGAATGAGGGCGGGGGAAACGGCCGTTTCTGCCACCCCCATCACCCCCAGCACCAACCCCGGCCGGGGGCAATCGCCCAAATAATGGCTTGATAGCGACTTCACTGTTACCTGCTGCCGCTGTGCTGCCAGCACCACCGCCTGATCATCTACCCCACTCGGCAACCACCCCACCACGTGCATTCCGGCCTCTGTTTCATTTAAATGCAGCCAATCCCCCAATTCCCGCGCCGCCGCTTCGGCAAAATATGCCCGCCGCGCCCCATAAAGCTGCCGCATCCGGCGAATGTGGCGCACAAAATGCCCCTCGGCAATAAATTCCGCCATCGCCCCTTGCACCGCCGTCGGACTGTGGCTGTCCACCAACGCTCGCAGCCGTGCCAATGGTGCCACCAAATCAGGCGGCACCACCAAATAGCCCAGCCGCAAGCTGGGAAACATCACTTTGCTAAACGTTCCCACATAAATCACCCGGCCGTTTTGGTCTAGCCCTTGCAGCGACGGCAGCGGCTGGCCGCTGTAGCGATATTCGCTGTCGTAATCGTCTTCAATAATCCAGGCTCCGCTTTCCTCGGCCCAGTTGAGCAGGGCGATGCGGTTGGTAAGGCTCATGGTGCTGCCGAGCGGGTATTGGTGTGATGGGGTGACATAGGCACAGCGGGCGGCTGGCGCGATTGCCACACCCCGCACCACGTCAATCCCCTCGGTTCCTACGGGCACAGGCACCAGCGTGGCTCCGGTGCTGCCTAGTGCCGCCCGCGCCCCCAGATAGCCCGGCTCCTCAATCCACACTTGCGCTTCTGGTTCCAGCAAAATGTGGGCCGCCAAATACAGCCCTTGCTGCGACCCGTTGACAATCAGCACCTGTTCTGGCTGGCAGCGCACGCCGCGTGCTGTTTGCAAATAGGTGGCAATGGCCTGGCGCAGCGGCAGGTAACCGGCCGATCCATGCCCTACTTCGCCAAACAGTTCCCGCTTCCCCTGCCGATACTGCTTGCTCACCAGCCGTCCCCACAGGTCAAAGGGAAAGGCGGCGAGGTCAGGAATGCCGGTGACAAAGGTGGGGTAGGAAACGGCCGTTTTGCCAAACACCTCTTGAGTATCCCGTAGCTGCTGGCCTTGGGGGGATAACGGCCGTTTATTCCTTTCCCCCACCCGTTGCTCCCGCAGCCGTGCCTCCTTTTCCGCCACATGCAGCATCTCCTCCGGCAACCGCCGCGCCACATATGTCCCCGACTTTGGCACCGTTTCCAAATACCCTTCCGCCACCAACTGCCCCACTCCGTTCATCACCGTATTGCGCGACACCCCCAGCAGTTGGGCCATGTCCCGCGTAGAAGGCAACCGCAGCCCTGGCGGCAGCCGCCGCTGCAACACCGCCTGCTGCAACGCCTGATAAAGCTGCCAGGTTAGCGGCAACTCGCTATCTAACTGTCCTACCGCCAAAACAAACGCATCTGCTTCCTGTTTTTGCCGCATCTGGTACCATCAC
Source organism: Ardenticatenaceae bacterium (assembly GCA_020634215.1). Classification (GTDB taxonomy): domain Bacteria; phylum Chloroflexota; class Anaerolineae; order Promineifilales; family Promineifilaceae; genus JACKCD01. Next base: position 17,486 of record JACKCD010000046.1, read on the forward strand.
TTTGTCTAGTTTTGGCTCTTGCTGGGGAGCCACAATTGACATACTATAGCGGAAACGCTAACAGAAGACGAGATCGCTACATTTTTACTTGAGCAGGAATTGAAGGAGTTGAATGTACTTACCACACCATTTTGCTGAAACGCGAACCGCAGAACTATATCGTCTCATCACCGAGTATCCACTTGGCGTTATTGTCATCAATGGCACGAACGGACTCAATGCCAATCACATTCCTTTCTTGCTAAAACCGGAAAAAGGGGAACACGGTTACTTACTGGCGCACGTGGCACGGGCAAATTCGCTGTGGCAAGAGGTCAAAGATGGGGACGAGGTGCTGGTCATCTTTTCTGGAGCCGATGCCTACATTTCACCAAACTGGTATCCCAGTAAGCAAGAATCCCACCGGCAGGTTCCAACGTGGAATTATCAGGCGGTGCATGTGTCTGGCAAGATACAGGTTCGGGATGATGAAGCATTTCTTCGCGGTGTGGTTGCTCAACTCACGCGAGATCATGAAAAGCGAGCTGAGACTGAGAAGGCTTGGAAAATGACCGACGCACCGAAGGAATATATTGCCCAAATGTTGACTGCCATTGTCGGGATTGAGATTGAAATGACGAAACTGGTTGGCAAGTGGAAACTCGGCCAAAACCGTGAAGAGCGGGATCGGGTTAACGCTGCTGATCAGCTCCACCAACGTGGGGCATTGGCAGTTTCTGCCGCCATGCTCGACACTATTTAAATCAAACAAGAAGGAATTTTACAATGAGTGCATTTGCCAAAACTGACCTAAACCGCGTCAAGCGGGTGCCAGACCGGGGGCATTACGACAAGGAAACGATTTACCCGATTATTGACGAGGCGACTATTTGCCATGTGGGGTTTGTGGCGGACGAACGGCCGTTTGTCATCCCCACCATTCATGCCCGCCAGGGCGACACCCTGCTGCTGCACGGAGCCACCACCAGCCGGATGCTCAAAACCATCCAGCAGGGCAACCCCATCTGCATCACCATCACCCTACTCGACGGCCTCGTCATGGCGCGTTCCGTCTTCCACCACTCCATGAACTACCGTTCTGCCGTCCTGTTTGGGCAAGGCCACCTCATTGACGACCCCGAAGCCAAAATGGAAGCGCTCTACACCTTCACCGAAAAGCTCATTCCTGGCCGCTGGGATGATGCCCGCCAGCCCAACGCCACCGAAGCCAAAGCCACCAGCATCATCGCCGTTCCCATTGACAGTGCCTCGGCCAAGATCCGCATGGGGCCGCCCGGCGACGACGATGAGGATTACGCCCTGCCTGTGTGGGCTGGCGTGGTGCCAATTACCCAACGGCTCACCACACCCCTCGACGACCCCCGCCTAACCCCCGGCATTGCCGTGCCGGACTACCTCACCCGCTACATTCAATCCCGCTCGTAAAGGCGTAAAAAATGGGACGCAGATTTGCCTGATGAACCTGATAATAAAAATCAGGAAAATCAGGTAAATCTGCGTCCTATTCTTACTGGATACCCGGCAGGCCGGCCGCTCCTTCTTGCAGCAAATAGCGAATGACCAGGGTGTCTACGATGGTTTCTACTGGGGCGCGTTCGTCGGTGAAAACGATGTCGCTGGAGCCAACGGGAACGAGGTTATCAGCGGCAACCTGGATGGCACTGCGGAGCAGGGGGTCGGTGGTTTCGGGCAGGGTGGCAAGGTGGGTGGCGAGATTAACGGCCGTTGTTTCCCCCACCGTCGCTACCAAAATCGTGTTCAACGACCCCGGCACGTCAATGGCATAGAGCGAAGGAAAGACCTGATGCAACGTCGCCGCCATCGCATCCACCAAACGGCGGTCGTTGGGGGCGCGCCCCACGTTGATGGCAATTACTCCCTGGTCGCTCAAATGGGCTTTCACCTCACCAAAAAACTCGCGTGTGGTCAGGTGCCAGGGAATGTAGGGAACTTTGTAGGCATCGAGAGTGATGAGATCATAACGGCCGTTTAACCGATTCAGCTCATAACGGCCATCCCCCACAACCACGTTGATATTCGGCTCCGTCAGCCCAAAATATTCCCGCCCAGCGGCCACAATCACCGGATCCAGCTCAATCCCATCAATCGGAATCGGCCCAAACACCTGCGTAAACTGCTTCGGAATCGTCCCCGCCGCCAGCCCAATCACCGCCATGTTGTTGAGGGCTGGCTGCTCATTGAAGTAGGGCGCGGCCAGCATAATGCTCCACACCGACACACGCGGCACGCGGCCCCCGTCGCAATAAAAGGAGTGAATTCCCTGCCCTTCGTTGAGCAGCAAATAGTTGCAGTCATCGCTACGAACGACCTGTACATAGTTGTAGGGCGACTCCGCCTCAAAAATTTGCCCCTCGTAAGCCTTGATCCCACCTCGCGTCCAGGCCAGCACCGCCGGAACGAGCAGCAGCGGCAGCAGAAAAATGGCACGCCGTCTTGTTTGTGCCGTCTGCCAATACCCCCATAACCCAATCACCAATAACAAACCGCCAAAAATAACGGCCGTTAACCGCGACCCCGCCGTCGGAATCACCACCAGCACCGGCAAATACGTCCCCAGCAAGCTTCCCCAGGTCGAAATGGCATAAATTCGCCCGCTAACCCGCCCCGCCTCGGCCACGTCGGTGACAGCCAGCCGGATGGCAAAGGGGGAGATGCACCCCAGCAGCGTGATTGGCACGGCCAGCGCCACCACCACCGCCACCAGCGAACTAACCAGCGCCCCCACGTTGATGGCGGCCATCGCCGAGGCGGCGGTTTTGAGGATGACACTGGTGAGGAGAAGAAAGAAGACGCTGGCGAACCCGGCAGCGGTGACGAGGAGGTAGAAGGTGGGGGGAAACGGCCGTTTGTCCGCCAGCCGCCCACCGAGAAAATACCCCAGCGTCAAAAACAGCAGCACCAGCCCAATGACGTTGGCCCACACCAAATTGGAGGTGCCATACACCGTTTGCAGCATCCGGCTGGTGGTGAACTCAATCGCCAGCGTACTCATGCCGGCAACAAAGACGGTGAGGAAGAGGTAGGTGGAGGGGGAAAACGGCCGTTTGCTCACGTTTTACAAGCAAATCTTCCTAACGCTGATGGTAAAACCCTCAAGCAATTCAGATGAAGCCATATCTTCTTCGCCAAAGAGACCGCGTGGCACATAGGCATGGCCGCGCAACACATACACTTCCACTACCTTTTGCTCCACATCTACCATCCAATACTCCGTGACCCCAGCCTGGGCATACAGTTCAAATTTAGTACGGCGGTCATGCAGTGGGTTACTGGGCGAAAGCACTTCCACAATCAGGTCAGGCACACCATCAATAAATCGCTCCTTGATAATGCCCGCATTATCCCGACGAATAAAGAGCAGATCAGGCTGCACTGGCGTTGCTAAATCCAGAATATTCACGTCAATGGGTGCTGGAAACACCTTGCCTAAGTTATGACGCTCCACAAAGGCTATCAACGCCGACAGAATCATGGCAACAGCATATTGATGGCTAGGGCGTGGTGCAGGACTCATATATAAATTGCCTCCGATGACTTCATATTGCACATCTTTATTAGGCAGGCGAGCGTAATCTTCATATCGCCACATGCCTTGCTGCGGCCATTGCTGTGCTTTTACAGCTCTTTGTACGGAAATTTCCAGTGTCATTGCGCTAACCCTATTTTTGAAAAAAGTCGCAAGTGGCAGGTAACAAGTTTCAAGTACGCCCTGTCACTGGCAACCTGCATTTTCCCACCTCATTGTAGCACAAAAAGCCGCTTCATTTCAGCCGCCGAAAGATGACCGGTGTTTTGAAAAATGATGGTCAGCGGCTGGTCATACACAGTAAAACTTTCGTCTAGTCGCCCCCAGTTGAGGCCGTTTTGGTCGGTAAGGTAGTCTACAATGGCGGAGCTAGGTTGGAGACCCGGCCAGCCAAAGGTGTTGGGGATGAGCCGCAGGAAGCCAAGGTGGGGAAAACGGCCGTTTATCCACACCACCTCATACCCCAGCTTGCCGTCCAGCAGCAGTTGGTGATATTGGCTGGAAATGGGGAAACGGTCGCCCGTGCGCGGCAACACCCCGTAAATCCGGTTCGACATCAGGGTGAGGTATTGGGCTTCGGCCAGCAGCGCCAAATTGTCGTCCAGCTTGGTCGCATTGTCCCGCGCCCCGCTGCCCGTCAGCCAGGTCAGTTCGGCGTTGCGGTATTCGCCACGCCGCCGCAACCCGTCGGGCAGCAGCAGCGTCGTCGGCAGCGCATCGTCCCACTGCTCGCTCAGAATCAGTGTACCCGGTTCAACATTGGCATAGACCCATTTGGAGGCGGTTGTCCAGGGGTGTTCCTGCTGGTAGAGGTTGACAAAGGCGAGGGCATAAACGGCCGTTCCTCCCCCCACCAACACCACTGCTCCCCAACGCAGCCAATTTGACCGCAACTGCCAAATCAGTGCTGCCTCATACACCATCAGAAACGGCACCATCGGCTGCAAATAGCGCATAAATTTGACATAAAAATTGCCCGTACTGAGAAAAAACGGCAGCAAAAACGCCAAAACCACAAGCTGCGCCGAGTCAGCCTGTGACAATTTCTCACGCAAAGCCGCAAAGACGCTAAGAGACCATCTACGCAAGTTAGAACTAATTTTTACCGACTCTTTTCCCGCAATCCGCGAAAATCCGCCTCGATCCGCGTCATCCGCGCTGCCATTCCCCCTTTGCGCCTTTGCGCCTTTGCGTGCCAAAACTCCCCAAACTACCCAAGCAAACCCCAAAAAAGCCGGAACTGCCAGCTGCGGCCCCATTCCCGCCTTAAACTGCATTTCCAAATAGTAGAGATACGGCGTGGTATCGTCATATTGGAAGGTAAAGGGGGCATTCAACTCGCCGCGCACCATTCGCCCTTGCAGCAAAATGTTGTCCAAATAGCATGAACGCCAATCAATGGCAGGAATAGTGACTGAGCCAAGCTGTACCGCTGGTGTCAGCAGCTCGCAGCTTTGGTCTAAAACGGCAAACGGGTTGGTGACAAAAAAGGCGGCAAAAACCACCAACCCCGCCCCCACCAGCCGCCCCACAAACCGATTCTGATTCACATTGAACCGCAAAGAACGCAAAGATTTTGCTTCTTTTCTTTGCGTCCTCTGCGAACTTTGCGGTTCAAATTCTGAAAGATCAACAGAAATAAACCAAATCGCCACCGTCAGCGGCAGCAGCAGCAGCACCGCGCCAAATTTGGAGCCAATCGCTAACCCCACAAATACGGCTGCCACCCAAACCGCCCCACTCCTCACTCCCTTCGCCCCACTCCTTTCCCCCTGTTCTTGCACCGCCACCACCAGCCAATACACCGCCGCCACGCCAAAAAAGGTCACATAGGGGTCGGAGATGAAGAAATGGGCAAGCTGGATGTGCATGACGTTGACGGCGAGAAAGGTAGCGGCGAGGAGGCCAACGGCCGTTCCGTACAGCTGCCGCCCCAGCAGGAAAACCAGCCACACGGTCCCCACGTCAATGAGGCCAGTGAGCGCGCGAGAAACGGCCGTTAAATGACGAAACTCCACCGCCTCCGCCCCGTTCAGTACATCCCGCACCAACGGCCAGGCGGCCGGCAGCAGTTGGCGCAGCGTTGGCTCCACCCATTCCAGCAGCCGCGTCGCTGCTACCCCCGCGTATAGCGGCAGATGCCCATAGGCAAATTTGCGCGGCTGGTCTTGCAGTACCTCAATCCCTTGGCTTTTCGCCCCCGGCGGCCAGTAGTATGGGTTAAAAGTTGATTGCGTCGGGTTAAATGCGGTTGACCAGTCGGCCGGCCATTCAATCGTCGTTGCTACCCAGGTGATATATCGCTCGTCGGGATGATAATGGTTATACCCATCCCAATCCAACCCCGTCCAGCGCAGCACCAATGCCAGGAGCAAAATTACCCAAAGCCCAACTCGTTTCCACCGCATGGTCAATCCGAGTGCCAGTCACTTTATTGGTTGTTTACAAAATAACCGGGCAAAAAAGCAAGAAGCTTCTCATGTCATTCCGAGGTCCTCCGAGGAATCTTTCCGCTTCTTTGAGGTGAAAGATTCCTCGCTCCGAAGACTTCGCTCGGAATGACATTTACCCGATTAATTTGTTAACCTGCTAAAAAGTGCCTGGCACTTGTATAGCGACAAAACAAAAGGGTCTGACAAGGCTTTGTCAGACCCCAATGATCACACAAAAAAACAGGTTCGATGATTAAAAATCATCGTCGTCCTTGGCACGGCTAATTACTTCTACTTCAGGCGAGAAGATACCCATCCCTTCTTCATCCTCTCCTTCTGTAGCAATACGCTCAGCTTCATAACGAGCCACCAAAATCTCGCCGTCGTCCAGAATCGTCACCCCCTTGGGAGCCACAATATTGCTCACATGTACCAAATCATGTGCAGAGGTAATAGAGGAAATATCTACCTCAATTTCAGCAACCAAATCATCAGGCAAACAAGAAATGTTAACCGTTTGCTGCGTTTGAATGACCGTACCGGGAACGTCCACATGGTGCTTCCCAACCAAAACAATGGCCGCTTCGGCCGTGATCTCGGTCTTGGTGTCTACTTCCATAAAATCCACATGGACAATATCCCCACGGGTGGCATGTTGCTGAATCTCGCGCACCAGAACCGTACGCACGCCATTATCTATCTGTAGATCCACCAGGTGGCTGGTGCCAGCTTCACGCAGTGCCCGACGCAGTGCCTTCCACTCCATCTGCACGTTCGTTGGCTCATTCTGCCCATAAACCACACCGGGAATCCACCCTTCCCGACGCAGCGCCCGCACTTGCTTACCCACTACCTCACGCGGCTCTGCTACAATTTTAATATGATCGGCCATCTTCGTAATTCCTTTCGCAATTAAATTTTCGGCAATTTGCTCTTTTCAAACAGCAACCAAGCAATAACAACGAGAAATGCAGCCATCTCCCGCTTGTTGGCCGTTGCTGTGCGTTTTCTTTGTCCCAAAGTTGGGGAAATTGCTTGTAAACGTGTCCGAATTTCACGGAATCAGATATAATTTCACCGTAAAACGACATATAAGTATACAGAAGTGGAGGAATGATGGCAAACGGAACGGATCTACAAAGCTACTTTACCCAGGTGCAAACAATGGGCAGCCTGCGAACGGAAATGCATGCCAAACGTTGGAGCACGGCCGTTCTCAAGACACTGGGCTTCAATTTGGATGGACGCACGAAAAAGCAGCTTGCCAAGGCACTCCCGGAGGAATTGGGAGTAGATGTGACACGAGTTTTCTGGCTGCTGCACTTTCAGGATAAGACCTTGAGCCAGCAGGAGTTTTTGAACCAGGTATCACGCCGCAGCGGCAACACGGACTGGCAATTTGCGAAGATTCCAACAACGGCCGTTTTTCGCAGCGTCAAAAAAATAATTGACAAAGACCTCAGCGATGCCATTGCCGACTCGCTCTCCCCCGAGGTCAGTGCTTTGTGGAAAAATGCATAATGTAGCAGGTAGCAAGTGGCAGGTAACGGCCCTGGCAGTTTGTTACCTGCTACTTGGCTTGCTCGCCAGTTGCAGCCAGCCCGTCTCGCCCATTCAGGAAGCAGCAACCCCCACTCCCAACACTCTCACCCTCATTGCCGACGGCCAACAGCAAACCCTCAGCAGCCAGGCCACCACCGTCCGTGAACTGCTCGATGAAGCCAACATCACCCTAAACCCCAGCGACGAAGTTACCCCACCCCTCTTCACCCCACTTAGCGACAACCTCACCATTACGATTGTGCGCGTCAGCGAAAGCGTGGAAATTGTGCCGCAAAGCATCCCCTTCTCGCGCAAAATCGTGCGCAACGAAACCATGGCGGCCGATGACCCGCCGCGCATTATTCAGCCTGGACAAGCCGGTTTGCAGGAACAGACGATTCGCATCGTCTTTCGTGATGGACTGGAAGCCGAACGCTTTGTCACCCAAGTGACCATTGTGGAACCGGCTCAGGATGAGATTGTCATGGTTGGCATTGGCGCGGGCACGGGCAACATCAATTTTGCCGGTACGCTGGCCTACATCAACGGCGGGCAGGCTCTGCTGCTGCGCGGCTCCACCGCCTTTCCCGAATCGCTCAACACCGGCGGCAACCTCGATGGCCGCGTCTTTCGCCTGTCGCCCAGCGGCAGCCACCTGCTCTACACCCGTGTTCTCAGCAGCACCACGCGCTTTGGCAACAGCTTGTGGGTGGTGGGCACTGAACGGAATGCCGAGCCACGCCCGCTTGAGGTGAGCAACGTCCTGTGGGCTGACTGGAATCCCAGCAGTGACCAGCTAGACATTGCCTACAGTACCGCCATCCCCACCGACCTGCCCCCCGGCTGGGAGGCCAACAATGATCTGTGGCTGGGCACAATCTTGAGCAACAGCTTTGAACCCAGGCAGCTTGTCGAGTCATACCCGGCAACCTATGGCTGGTGGGGGGGCAACTATGCCTGGTCGCCCCAGGGACAGCTTATTGGCTACAGTTTTGCCAACGAGGTGGGGGTTATTGACACCAACCCGGCCACAACGGCCGACCGCCGCCGCGTTTTGCAGCGGTTTACGGAGTACAACACGCTGTCGGATTGGGTGTGGGTGCCGACGCTGAGTTGGTCGGCAAACGGCCGTTATCTGACCTTCACCAACCACGGCAGCACCACCCCCGAAGAGCTTGTGTTTGATAGCTGGACGGTGGATGTGCGTAGCGAAACGGCCGTTAAGCTGCTCAACCAGTCCGGCATGTGGGCGAACCTGTACTGGACATCGGTTCTTACCCCCACCCTGCCCAACAGCCAACTTGCCTATCTGCAAGCCACCGACCCCCTCAACAGCCAACGCAGCAACTACACGCTTTGGCTCATGGACAGTGACGGCAGTAACGGCCGGCAGCTTTATCCGCCCGTTGGGGAAAACAGCCGCTTTCCCCGCGAGCAGCAGTCGTTGGCCTGGGGGCCAACCGGCCAGGAACTGGCCTTCATCTTTAACGACAACCTGCTGATTATGAACCTCGAAACCGGTGAGGCTGTCCCCGCCACCCAAGACGATGCCATCAGCAGCCACCCCACCTGGGCACCCTACGGCATCGCCCTCACCAACCCCAAGCCCACGCCGCCCCCAACACCCAGCCCCACGCCTTCGCCACTCCAGCAGCTTTTGCCTGCCGACCCGTAGGCAAGGATGTCCATCCTCGCTAGTGGCTAGTGGCTGGTGGGTGGTTGGTAAAAAGAGTCACTATGCACCAGCCACTAGCCACCAACCACCAGCTAAATCAACTTCAACGCCTGGGCTTCAGCCACGGCCTGCACCCGGTTATTGACATCCAGCTTGCCATAAATGTTAGCCAGATGTGTTTTCACCGTCCCCGGCGAAATACACAGCTCAACGGCAATCTCCCGATTTGACAACCCCTCGCCGACGAGATGCAAAACATCCTGCTCTCGCTCCGTAATCGCCGCTGCCGATGTTAGTAACTTCAGATTTTCCTTTGGCAGCAAATCGGCGGCATCCTCAACGTACCCCAACAACTGCAAAATCTCGTGGACAAACTCTTGGCATTTTGTGGTGAGGCTTTGGGTGTGCAGAGAGAGTACCAACAGCGGCAACAATTGAGAGCCACGGTCGAGAAACGGCCGTATAAATCGCTCTGGAGCCGCCAAACGTATTGCCTCGGCCAGCACCTGTCGCGCCTGATACAGTTTGTGCTGCTTGAATAAGGCCAACGCCAACATAACCCGCGCCTCCAGCACCGCTTCATTAGGAAAGCCATGCGGATGTTTGGCAACTAAGTCAATCAACCTAGCTTCGGCGGCTGCGGCTCGCTCCTGCGACAACAGCATATCAGCCCGCACCAGTTGTGACAGTGGATGATCTTCTTCTGTAGCCGCTTCAGTTAACAGCCATTCCGCCTCCTCCCATTTGCGCTGCCGCACACAAAACCATGCTTCATACGCGATTAAATCGCGCTTCCGCCAGGAACCCGATGGTCGCCGTGCGTAAAGTTCTCGAGCAGCCTGTATTGTAGCTTGTGCTGCTTGGTGCTGCCCCTGAACCGACTGTAGTTTAGCGCGGGCAATGGCAATTGACATGGGCATATTGGAACTCGTTGGGTTGGGGTCAACCGCCATCGCCTGCTGCAAAAATTGTTCTGCTCTGGTCAGCTCATTGCGTTCAAGACTAACGCGGCACAATGCCTCCAGGACAATACTGGCTGGCTCCGGCATTTTGCCCCGCAAGGAAAGCACTTGTTGCAAAACTTGGTAGCCAAATTTTTCGCTTCGATTTAAATGTCCCGCGAGAAATGCCTTATTGGTGATCGAGGCTCCGGCAATCAACATAACAAACAAATTTTTCTGTTCATACGCCTTATCATATAGTTCTCGTAGCAGGCGTTCAGCACCTTCTGGTTTGGGCTTATGGTAGATTTCTACCAGCATTAATTCATCCAGCAGTTGCCAGCGGGAATTATCTTCCTCCCCGCCCAACAAGCGAGAGATGGTTGAAAAGTCGTCGGCTACATAATGGCGGATATTGTTAATTTCAGCCAAAACCTCTTCTTCATCTGGTGTTAACGCCGTCGGTTTGCTTAAGATATTGGCTTCAATACGCAGCAGCAGCCGCTCGACTTCGCGGGGGTGCAGCGCCAAATTTGCCAGCCGGAGATAGACAAAGAGCAAGGTTTTGTGATGCTGTACAACTGTTTCCGGTAATTGCCGTAGCCAGCGCAGCAGGCGCGAATCTTCGCCCGACTCGGCCAGTTCTCGCAAACCAACATCCTCTATTACCTCGGCTGCTCCTTCCCAATCTTCTATAAAGAGTAAATGGCTCACGGCATCGGCCAACATATTGCGTGATTCGTACCAAGCCGCCGCCAAACGGTGCAGCACAGGAATTTGGTCAGGGAACTGGGCTTGTAGCTGATTGCGTAACATTTCAGCGAATAGGTCATGATAACGATACCATGCCTGTTCTTCGGAGCGTGTGATAAAGAGGTTTTGTTGCCACAGATGGGTTAATGTTTGCTCGCCATCCGTTTGCCCGGTCACAGCGTCGCACAATTCGCCTGTTAGCTGTTTGAGGATGGATGTTTTGAGGAGGAATGTCTGAACGGCCGTTGACTGCTGATGCAGTGCCGTCTCCATAAAATACTCCCGAAAAAAAAGATGCGCACCACTAAACGAATCAAGCACGTGCCGTCGGTCTTGCTGCTTGTTTAATGACAGCCCGGCCAGGGTCAGCCCAACTGCCCAACCACCCGTGCGCTTCACCAAGGTCTCCATGTCGCCATAGGCCAAGGTTGAATCCCTAACGTGCCGCCGAAACAGATCCATACCTTCTTCAAGCGTAAACCGCAAATCATCCAAATCCAGTTCAGTCACAAGCCCCATCGCCCGCAGCCGACCTAATGCCAACGGCGGTCGGAAGCGGCTAGAAATGATCAACTGCAATGAAGGCGGTAGACGTTCCAGCCAGGTCTGCAAAGAAGCGTGGATATCCGGGTGTTGAATATGGTGAAAGTCATCCAGAACCAGCCCGGCACAAAAGGGCTTGCCGTCAGGACAAACAAATTCGTTTGTTAACCGGGTGACAATTTCTGTGGGCGAAATGGTTGAGGGTAATTGCAGATAGGGCATTAGCTCTTGCCCAAAACCGGGCAGCACGGCCCGTAAAGCCATGATGACGGTAGACCAAAAGCGCAGCAAATGATTGTCGTCAGCATCTAATGTCGCCCAAGCCACTGGCATATCACAGCACTCCTGCTGCCAAATGTTTAGCAGAATGCTTTTGCCAAACCCACCGGGCGCAGAAATAAAGGTAATCGGTGTTCTGATCTTGTCCGTTAAGCGAGGGCGAAGCACCAAATTGGGGGGCAAAACGGGTGGTCTTGTTTTGGCAATGATGGGGAAAGTGCTGTTGAGTCGGGATTCGTGAATTGCATCGCCCGGAGAATCTACCGCCAGAGATAGCTGCGCCAGAACGGTTTTGCCAGCTAAATTAGCTGCAACTTGTTCAAGTCGTATTGGTGTCAGTTCGTCTAATTTACCTAGATAGGCTTTGTTTAGCTTGCCATTGCGACGCCGATACGCATACCAATATTCGTTACCATGCCGTGTCTCGCGCCGTGCTGAAAAATGCCCGGCGGTTCCTTTATATTTAAATTGCTTATGATTGCTGAGCCAGTCACACCATTGAGGCGAGTTTAAGGGAATGGGAGGAGAAACGGCCGTTTCTCGACCGCCCACCCACAACATCCCATCCTGCACAATCGGCTTCACTACCTTGCTCATTTAAAAAACCTCGGTCTAGATCACAACTAAGCCCCTTACACCGAAACAGGCAAATTCATAAAAAAGTTACCCAAAGTAACACCATTACAACAAATTTGGGTAACTATTACGAGAATCCAGTATGCCCAGCTATCATCTTTCACCTATTTTACCAACCCTACCATTGGCAAAATCATCCAAAAACTTGATAGACAAACCCCTTTCTGTTTGATATGTTATAATTATAGGCGAAGAGATGTCTGTAACCAGACCTCAAATAATTTATCAGACTTTTGCAGTCCTACAACAAGCCTTGTCATATGGAACTGCAAAAATCACCCTTTAGAGAGGAGAACACAGTTATGAAACACAAAAGAAGTCTGTTTTTCATCGTTGTTGGCTTGCTGCTTGTGCTTGTCCTTGCGTTAAGCGCCTGCGGTTCGTCAACACCGGCTGCGGAAGAAGCCGCTGAACCAGCCGCTGAGCCAGCCCAGGAAGAGGTTGCCGCACCTGCTGAAGAAGAAGCTGCTGCCGAAGAAGCCGCGCCTGCCGAAGAAGCTGCTGCCGAAGAAGCCGCGCCTGCCGAAGAAGCCGCTGCTGAAGAAGCCGCGCCTGCCGAAGAAGCCGCGCCAGTAGAAGAAGAAGCTGTAGAAGCTGACCCGAACGCTTTGCCCCGGAACGAAACCCTCTATTACAACGGGTTCCAGTGGGGTTCCCTCGTTGGGTACAACCCCTACTCCAGCAGCAACAACAACATGGCGATTTCTCAGGGAGACAACGCTCGCGTCCTCATGTTCGAGACCCCGTACCTGTTCAACATGCTTGATGGTCAAGTATATCCGCTGTTGGCAGATGGGGACTACGCATGGAATGATGCGCGTACCGAGATTACCTTCAGCCTGAACCCTGCTGCTCATTGGAGCGATGGCACCCCCGTAACCGCTGAAGATGTTGCCTATACTTGGGCGACCCATGTCAAATATAACACCGGTACGGGTGCTGGCAACATAGATTACATTGAAGACATCGTTGCCGTTGATGATCAAACCGTTATGGTTAAAGCCAAATTGGATGCTGATGGCAACGCCGTCAATCCGCTAATCGTTGAAGCTTACCTAACCGCTAACTACGTCATGCAGAAAGCATGGACCGAAGCATTGGAAGAACGCACGGGTGGCGATGCTACTGCACTGGCAGCAGACACAGCCGAAGACGTTGTTTTCTCCGGCCCCTATGGCCCCTACTTTGCTGATGACTCCAAAGTGGTCTTCGTTCGTGACGACAACTATTGGGGCCAAGATGCCTCCATGTGGGGCAAACTGCCGGCTCCCAAATACATTGCCCACACCATTTTCAAGGATAATGCGGCTGGTACAACCGCTCTGCAAGCTGGTGAGGTAGATGTTAGCCAACAGTTTAACTCCAATGTTCAGGATCTATGGTTGAAAGATGGCCTGCCCATTTCTACTTACCTACCTGAAGCTCCCTATGGCATTGGTGCTAGCCTCCCCACTGCCTTCTTCAACCCAGATTCCCCTGGTTTGGATCAGGTTGCCATTCGTAAAGCAATTGCTATTGCTGTTGATTATCCCACCATCATTGCCAACGCTATGACCAATCAGTCGGCTACGTTCGAGCAAGTTCCGCGCTCGCTCATGAACCCGACCCCCGGTGAGCAAGCACTCTATAATCACGATGCTGTAGCTGCTTTGCAATGGGTTGGTAACGACATCGAAGGTGCCAAAGCACTGCTTGACGAAGCTGGTATCGTTGACAGCGATGGCGATGGCTGGCGCGAATACAATGGCGAAAAGCTCAGCTATGTTGCTACCTGCCCCAACGGCTGGTCTGACTGGCAAGCTGCCATTGAGGTAGTAGCTGCTGCTGGTGCTGAAATCGGCATCGAAATCACAACAAACTATCCCGAATGGTCCGTTTACCAAACAGTTGTCACCGTATCTGACAAGCCACTGCCCGAAGGGTATGACATCTTCATGATGTGGAGCGATGGTGCTGGCCCAACACAACCGTGGAGCCGTATCCGTCATCTGCTCAGCTCTGAATTCATCGGCTTGGCTAGCAACTGGAATGGTAACTGGGGTAAATACTCCAATCCTGAAGCTGATGAGCTGATTCAGGCCATCCCCGGCGAGACCGATCCTGCGGCACTGAATGAGATGTATACGCGGTTGGTTGAAATTTACCTGACCGATGTGCCGTCCTTCACGCTCATGTATCGTCCGCAAAACTTCCACACGGTAAACGAAGCCGTTTGGACAAACTTCCCCTACGATGGTGATGGCACCAACCCACCAGTTCCGCCGCTTAACTTGACCGACGGCTGGAGTATCGCTGGCCTCTATAACCTAGAGTTGGTTAATCCGTAAAAAGTAACCGTCATGCAAAAAGCCATGTCCCGATTTGTCGGGACATGGCTTTTTTTTCAAGTGGCACGCCAAGAAGGGGGGTGTCCATCAAGCAGAGAAGAAATCCGCAGTCTGCCAACTAACAGTTGCCAAAAATTGCAACCTCTGGTTGTTTTCGGGTTGCAGACATTTATTCCACATTCCAAAATCTGCATATAGAGGAGGTGTTGCGTTGAAGGGGTACCGCAATTATTTTATGAATAAGCTGGCTTGGTTCTTTGTAACCTTAGTCGCTGCATTTATCCTGAACTTTATCCTGCCGCGCCTGATGCCGGGTGATCCGGTAGCGGCCATTGTGTCTAGGTTGGCTCAAGGTATGAGCAATACAACTGGGGTTCAGGCCATTTATGAGCAATATGCTGAACAGTTCGGCACTAACAAGCCCATGCTCGAACAATTTTTCCTTTATATGAAAAATATATTTCGGGGTGATTTTGGGTTTTCCTTTAGCCAATATCCACGCACGGTGGCTGATGTTATTAAATCCTCTATTTTGTGGACGATTGCTTTGCAGTTTCCGGCCATTATCGTTGGCTGGATCATTGGCAACACGCTTGGTGCTTTAGCTGCTTACCGCCGGGGCACGTTTGATAAGATCCTGATGCCAGTTAGTATTTTTGTCAGTAATTTGCCAGCATTTGGCATGGCGATCATTATGCTGGTTATTTTTGCGGTTACATTTAAGTGGTTTCCCACTTCTGGTGGCTATGGGTTCGACCTGATTCCTAATTTTAGCTGGAGGTTTATTTGGTCTGTGATCGTTCATTACCAACTGCCGTTTTGGTCAATCGTACTGATTACGATTGGTGGTCAGGCAATTGGTATGCGAGCGATGTCTATCTACGAGCTAAATGCGGATTATGTAAAGTACAGCCGCTTTTTGGGAATTAAGGATCGCAAAATTGTTGGGTATGTGTTTCGGAATGCTATGCTGCCACAAATTACGGGTCTAGCTTTGTCAATTGGTACGATGGTTGGTGGGGCTTTGGTGGCAGAAATTATTTTTAGCTACCCGGGGTTGGGTTCGACGATTTTAACGGCCGTTCTTGGTCAAGATTACCCACTCATTTCAGCCACCACCTTGATCATCACCCTCATGGTACTAACTGCAAACTTTCTGCTCGAGATATTCTACGGCATCCTTGATCCGCGCATCAAGGCAGCCCAAGCCGATTAAATAAGGAGGATGCAGTTATGAAACACATGCTTCAACAAATCTTCCAATCTGGAAAATTCGTTACGGGCTTTGTCATTTTTGTGGCGATTGTGCTAGGCGTCATTATTTACCCGCTGGTGATACCAGACCCGCCGCTCAAGATCATCGCCCAGGGCACATTTTTTGAACCCGGAATTTATGTCAATGTCTATGACAGCATTAACACCAAGTATTACACCCTCAATCTAGATGAGGCCGCTGAGCGGCGCATTGCCGACCGTTTGGGCGACGAAGATCGCCAAGCCATTCAGACCTGGCTGGTGGGCAATGGGATGGCCGAAAACGAGATTGACATTACCAACACTGAACAGCTTCTAGATCAGTGGTTTAACAACTTTGACCCTACCACGCGGCTGCCCGGAATGACCAACGCTGATCGAAATTACTATATTCGATTGAACAACAACATTCAAGGGCTGCTAAGGACTGAGGGGGCTGTTATTGCGGAGATGAATGAAGAAACGGCCGTTCTGGAAGAAACAGCCACCGTGCCCCAAACAGCCTACGTCAACATCAGCCAAGTTCCCAACGTACGCATTTTACCCTTGGGAACCGACAATTTTGGCCGCGACGTGCTGACAGAACTCATCAGAGCCACAGGCGTCTCCCTGCAAATCGGTTTGGTAGCCGGTGCCATCGCCACCCTCATTGGCTTGGTTTTGGGGTTGGTGTCTGGCTACATCGGTGGCTTTGTAGATGACATCATCATGTTCATCACCAACCTGTTTACCGTCATCCCCAGCTTCGTCCTCCTCATCCTGATCTCATTCAGTATTAGCCAGGAACAACGAGGAGCTTTCACCATTGCTGTTGTCATCGGCTTCACCTCATGGGTATGGACAGCCAGAGCCGTCAGATCACAAGTTATTTCTTTGCGAAATCGTGACCACGTAAATCTCTCAAAGCTCTCCGGTCATTCAATCACCCACATCATCGTCAGAGACATTCTGCCCTACATCGCTTCCTACGTCATCATGGCACTCATCTTGCAAATCTCCTCCGGCATCCTGGCCGAGGCTGGGCTGTCCATTTTAGGACTTGGCCCCAAGACAACAGAAGTGCCCACGTTGGGTCTCATGATGAACTGGGCCATGATTTACCAAGCGCATATCCTAGGCAAATGGTGGGCATATTTCCCTGTCATTCTCACCATCGCGCTAATTGCATTTTCGATGAATTTAATGAATACCGGTCTCGACCAAGTATTCAACCCAGCATTGAGGGAGTAGGTGATTGATATGGGAAAAGTTATGCTAGACGTTCGGGAACTGACCACCAAATACATCACCCGGTTTGGGGAAGATGTCTATGCCGTGGATCATGTTTCTCTCGCCATTGAAGAAGGAAGATCGCTGGGTGTTGCCGGGGAATCCGGCTGCGGCAAGTCCACGCTGGCACTCAGCCTGATGGGATATTATTTCCCCCCACTGTACTATACCAGCGGTGACATCATCATAGATGACAACAACATCTCCGGTATGGATCCTGATGAGGTACGTAAATCTATTTTGGGACGCGAAATTGCCTACATTCCCCAAGCGGCTTTAAATGCGCTCAACCCAACGCAAAAGATCATTCACTTCATTGAAGATGTTGTGCGGGCACATGACCCGACCGCCACCAAACAAGAAATTTACGACATGGCAAAGGGTCTTTTTGAGTCCTTGGGGCTGCCGGCCGAAGTACTGCAAAAATATGCCGTGGAACTGTCTGGCGGTATGAAACAACGCACCGTCATCGCCATTTCGGTCATCCTTAAGCCACAGGTGCTAATTGCTGACGAACCTTCATCGGCACTTGATGTGACCTCGCAAAAGATGGTCATCAAGATGCTGCGGAACTTGATGGACAATGGCTACATTAAGGCCATGATTTTTATTACCCACGAGCTGCCGCTGCTTTACAACGTGACCGACGACATTATGGTGATGTATGCCGGGCAAATTGTAGAAAAGGCCGGTGCCCATGATGCCGTGTTTGATCCCCTTCACCCTTATTCCAAGGGTCTCATGGGTTCAATCATTGTGCCAGAGGAAGGGCTGCGGGATGTGAAGTTGGCAGCCATTCCCGGAGTGCCGCCAAACCTAAAAAACCCGCCGTCTGGCTGTCGCTTTGCAGCACGCTGCAAATATGTGCGGCCTGAGTGTCGGGTCTATTCCGTCCCGCTGCGTGAGATAGGTAACGGCCGTTCTTACCGCTGTGTCATATCCGAAGAAGAACTAAGAGATATCTATGCCAGGGAGGCTCAGGAAAATGGCTGATAAAAGAAAATCATGCTTAAGTGGCAAAGGCGTTACCAAAGTATTTGGGTTTGGCCGCACACGAACCGTTGCCGTCAACAACGTTGATTTCGATTTTAAAGAAGGCGAAGTCATTTCCATCGTTGGTGAATCGGGCAGCGGCAAGACTACCCTGGCAAAAATGCTGCTAGGGCTGATCAGCGAGACTGAAGGCGACATCTATTTTCAGGGGGAAAAACGCGACATCAGCTCCCACGGCAAGCGGAAAGCCTATTGGCAGCAGATTCAAGCCATCTTTCAAGACCCCTTTGCTTCCTTTAATATTTTTAACAAGATTGACTCTGTGCTTCTAGATTGCATTAACATGCGCGGGGGCGGCCGACTGCCCTATGAGCAAAAAGTCGAGATGATGACAGAGGCGTGCAGCTTTGTCAACCTGAAATTCGAGGAGCTAACCAACAAATACCCCTTTGAGCTTTCCGGTGGGCAGCAACAGCGCCTCATGATTGCCCGCATCTTTTTGCTAAAACCCAAAATCCTGCTGGCCGATGAACCCACATCCATGATTGACGCCTGTTCCCGCGCCACCATTCTGGATTATCTCTTACAGCTACGGGATGAGGTTGGGATGACGCCGATTTTCATTACCCACGATATTGGCCTGGCCTATTATGTTTCGGATACGGTCTATATCATGGAAAAAGGCGTGTTTGTTGAAAGCGGGTCGGCTGACGAGGTCATTCTGCACCCTAAACAACCCTACACCCAGCGCCTGATCAACGATGTGCCCAAAATCTATGAAGAGTGGGATCTGTCAACGGTGTAAGTCCGTCAGTCCGGCAGGCGATAAATCGCCTGCCTAGTAAACAACGCCCGATGAATCGGGCTTCCCAATCATGGCTTATTATCGCCTTTTCTATCATGTTGTCTGGACTACTAAGAATCGCCAAGCGATCCTAACGTCCGCAGTTGAGCCGATTGTCTACAACTTTATCCGCGCTAAGGCCATTGGGTTAGGCGGCACAGTGTTTAGTTTAAATGGGGTGGAAGACCATGTGCATATGGTTGCTTCGATTCCTCCCAAAATTGCAGTAGCAACTTTTATTGGGCAAGTTAAAGGGGTTGCAACGGCACACTTCAATCAACAATATCCTGACAAAGCGTTTTATTGGCAAGAGAGCTATGGCGTTTTTTCTTTTGATGGCAAACGTTTGCCCAATGTGATTGCGTATGTTGAACGACAAAAAGAACATCATGCCCAAAATACAATCATTCCGGTTCTGGAACGAGTGGAGGGCGATTCGTCTCAGCCGATGATTCGGGAATACCAAGAGACGTACCTTGTCAATGATGAAGCATGGCATCAGGAAATGATGTTGTGGGAAATGTAAAATCGGATCCGGCAGAATTCGGCAGGCGATAAATCGCCTGCCTGGTTAACAACGCCCGCTAAACCGGGCTTTTTACCAACCACGACCTGTTCAGGCCGCTTCAGCGGCCGTCGTTTTATAGCCCGGCCGTTTACGGCTGGGCGGGGTTGAGTTAACTGGTGCATTCGTCTGGCAAAGCCCGTCAGGCGATAAATCGCCTGCCTGGTTAACAACGCCCGCTAAACCGGGCTTTTTACCAACCACGACCTGTTCAGGCCGCTTCAGCGGCCGTCGTTTTATAGCCCGGCCGTTTACGGCTGGGCGGGGTTGAGTTAACTGGTGCATTCGTCTGGCAAAGCCCATCAGGCGATAAATCGCCTGCCTGGTTAACAACGCCCGCTAAACCGGGCTTTTTACCAACCACAACCGCTTCAGGCCGCTTCAGCGGCCGTCGCTATATAGCCCGGCCGTTTACGGCTGGGCGGAGTTGAGTTAACTGGTGCATTCGTCTGGCAAAGCCCATCAGGCGATAAATCGCCTGCCTGGTTAACAACGCCCGCTAAACCGGGCTTTTTACCAACCACAACCGCTTCAGGCCGCTTCAGCGGCCGTCGCTATATAGCCCGGCCGTTTACGGCTGGGCGGGGTTGTGGCTGGGCTAATTTGGGCAAAAGAGCAGCATAAATGACCATCCGTCAAACCAACCAAATGCTAGGCTACCCGGCGGATGCACGTCTCTTGATCATCAACGCTGACGATTTTGGCATGTGTCACGCAGTCAATGAGGCCATCTTTAGTGGATTGCGGGCGGGAGTCATCACCTCTACCACCATCATGGTTCCCTGCCCTTGGGCGTTACACGCCACGCGCTTCCTGGCTGCTCACCCTGGCATCGCCTTTGGCGTTCACCTCACCGTGATTTCAGAGTGGGCTGATTATCGTTGGGGGTCAATAACACCTCGACAACAGGTGCCATCACTGCTTGATGACGCGAGCTATTTTTATAAATTTGAGCAGATGCCCCACTTCTTGGCTCAGGTCAACTTGGCTGAATTGGAACTGGAATTTCGGGCGCAGATAGAATGGGTATTGGCGGCCGGGCTGGAGCCAACACACCTCGACTGGCACTGTCTACGGCTTGGCAACCGAGAGGACATTGTTGATTTGATGTTTCGGTTGGCAAAGGCGTATGGACTGGCGTTGCGTGTTATCGGCCGTTCTGCCATCAAAAAAATTCAAAGCCAGGGGTTGCCCACCAATGACTACGATTTTCTGGATAGCTACCAGCTTGAACCAGCCACAAAAGCCGCACGCTATACCCAGCTTTTGCGCGAACTGCCGACCGGGTTAAGCGAGTGGGCCGTTCATCCCGGTCTTGCCAATGGTGAACTGCAAACCATAGACCCTGGCGGCGCCACCATTCGCCAAGCAGATTTTAATTTTCTCACTTCGCAACAAGCAAAAGATGTTGTTGAAGAAGAAGGCATCATCCTCCTCGATTATGGTGCCTTGCAGGATGTTTGGAAAAACAAGTAAGACTCATTAGCGGCTAGTGTGCCTGACAACTGGTGCAAGTGGCAAGTTACAAGTAGCAAGTGGCTGCCAGCAGAGATGACTTGTTACTTGCAACCTGTAACTTGCTGCAAAACAGATTGCCCGTTTGATGAAGCCTTACAAGTAGATGAGCTTGTTATGAACATTCAATCTCTAACAGGTGCCTGGGAGTTTTGCCAGGCAGGAACCGAAGAATGGCTGCCCGCCGCCGTCCCCGGTGGCGTACACACCGATTTATTGGCCTTGGGGCGTATACCCGACCCATTTGTCGGCGATAATGAAAAAAAAGTGCAGTGGGTGGCAAAAACGGACTGGGAATATCGCCAACGCTTTACCGTTACGCCCGAACTTTTAGACCAGTCGCACATTTGGCTGGTTTGTGATGGGCTAGATACGCTGGCGACGGTGACGCTAAACGGCCGTTTCCTCGCCCACACCCACAACATGTTCCGCCAATACCGCTGGGAAATCAAAGAACTGCTCCAGGCCGGTGACAACGAACTGCACATCGCGTTTGCCGCCCCGGTGAACTACATCACGGAGCAGGAGGCAAAACGGCCGTTACCCACCGTCTACCACAGCATCGCCGGAGGCCCCTACCTCCGCAAAGCCCCTTGCCAATTCGGCTGGGACTGGGGGCCAAAGCTGCCCCCCATCGGCATTTGGAAGGATATTCGCCTGGAAGGGGGCAGCAGCGCCCGGCTCGCTGACGTGCATCTGCGGCAGCACCATAACAATGGGCAAGTAACGGTTTCGGCTGCGCTGACGCTGGAGCAATGGACGGATGAGCCGCTGACAGCACGGCTGCAAATTACCGCCCCCGATGGCGAGGTTTTTGCCGTCGAAGCCGACGCATCAACCAACCGCAATCTCCAATCTCTAATCTCCAACCCCCAGCTTTGGTGGCCCAACGGCTACGGCGATCAACCGCTCTATCAAGTTGTGGTGACGTTGTGTGAAGGAACGGCCGTTCTCGACCAGCGCAGCTATCAGCTTGGCCTACGGACAATCGAACTGCGTCAGGAAGCAGACGAATGGGGACGCTCCTTTGAATTTGTTGTCAACGGTATCCCCATCTTTGCTAAAGGAGCCAACTGGATTCCCGCCGACTCCTTCCCCACCCGCATCAGCGACGACCAGCTAGAAATGCTCATCCGCGCCGCCGCTGACACCCACCAAAACATGCTGCGCGTTTGGGGTGGCGGTTTTTATGAAGAAGAACGGTTTTACAACCTCTGCGACCGCTACGGCATTCTGGTTTGGCAAGATTTTATCTTCTCATGCAGCGTCTACCCGCTACATGACCCCGAATTTTTGCAAAACGTCCGCACCGAGGTGGCCGAAAATGTACGCCGCTTGCGCCACCGCACCAGCCTGGCGCTTTGGTGTGGCAACAATGAAATGGAGGAAGGCTGGGTATACTGGGGCTGGGATCGGCCAGAGCTGCAAGACCTCAAGGCCGCTTACGACCGCTTTTTCCACCACACTCTCCCCGAATGGTGCGCCGATCTCGACCCCGACACCGCCTACTGGCCTAGCTCTCCCTCGTCCGACACCCCCTTTGCCAACCCCAGGGGGCAAACGCAAGGGGATGCTCATTATTGGGACGTGTGGCACGGCCGCCAACCCTTTACCGCCTATCGCAGTCAATACCCCCGCTTTATGAGCGAATTTGGCTTTCAGGCACTGCCGCCCTTAGCCACCATTCGCACCTTTGCCGAGGAAGCCAACTGGAATATGACCTCCTACATCATGGAGCAGCACCAAAAGAACAACAGCGGCAACAGCCTGATGGTGGGGCAAATGCTCGACACGTTTCGCCTGCCCAAAGATTTTCCGTCGCTGGTCTATTTGAGCCTGGTGCTGCAAGCGGAGGGAATTCGCTATGGGGTGGAGCATTGGCGGCGGCACCGCAACCGGGTTGCAGGGACACTTTATTGGCAGCTAAACGACTGCTGGCCGGTTGCTTCCTGGTCAAGCCTCGATTATTTCGGCCGTTGGAAGGCACTACACTATGCTGCTCGCCGTTTTTACGCGCCGGTTATGCTCTCCATAGAAGATGAGCCGCCGCGTCAAGGTGTTTACGTCACCAATGACCAGCAGGAAGCCTGGGCCGGCCGTGTCCGCTGGTCGCTGGAAACATTGGGCGGCGAGGTGTTAACAGCGGGCGAGGAAGCGGTGGAAGCCGCACCGCTGGCAACAACCACAGTCAACCTGTTTGATCTTAGCAGCTACGTGAGCGACGACAACTGCCGCGATCTTATTTTTATTGCCGAGCTATGGCAAGGCGACAGTCTGGCAGCCCGACAAACGGCTTTCTTTGCACCAACCAAGCATTTGCAGTTGGCTGACCCGGAGATAACGGCCGTTTGTCAAGTTAAAGGGGAGCAGTTGTGCATTGAGGTAAACGGCCGTTCTCTCGCTCGCCTCGTCGAACTCTCGCTTGACGGCGCAGATGTCGTCTTTAGCGACAACTACTTTGATTTACCGGCCGGCCGCACCGTCACCATCACCTGCTTCCTGCCGTCTGGCTGGAGTGTGGCACAGGCCGAAGCAGCCTTACAAATTCGCTCTGTCTATGATTCTTTCTAGCAGCTTGTCGAAAAAATTCTGATTTCTCCAACAAGCCCCTAGCTACCAGCCACCATTTACAAAGAAGAAAAGGAGTCTATCATGACTAAGATTCAAAAAATTGTGTCCCAAATGACTTTAGAAGAAAAAGCCGCGCTATGCACGGGTGCCAGCGCCTGGTCAACCACACCAGTCGAACGGCTCAACCTACCCGAACTCATTGTCTCAGACGGGCCACACGGCATCCGCCGCGTGCCCAATGTGCAAGAACTGGCACTAAACAGCCTCCCGGCAACCTGCTTCCCCACCGCTTCCAGCCTGGCAGCCACCTGGGATGCCGACCTGCTGTATGAAATGGGGCAAGCCCTGGCCGAAGAAGCCATCGCGCTTAACGTAGATGTAATCCTTGGCCCTGGTGTCAATATGAAACGCTCCCCGCTGTGCGGTCGCAACTTTGAATATTTTGCCGAAGACCCGTTTTTGGCCGGGGAATTGGCAACCAGCCTCATTGACGGCATCCAGAGCAAGGGCGTGGGCACCTCGCTCAAGCATTTTGCCGCCAACAACCAGGAATTTGAGCGGTTTTCCATTAGCGCCGAGGTGGATGAACGCACGCTGCGCGAAATTTATTTACCAGCGTTTGAAACGGCCGTTACCAAAGCCAAACCGTGGACCGTCATGTGCAGCTACAACAAAGTCAACGGCACTTACGGCTCAGAGCAAACCTACCTGCTGACCGACATCCTCAAAAAGGAATGGGGGTTTGAAGGGCTGGTTGTTTCCGACTGGGGTGCCGTTCATGACCGCGTTGCCAGCGTCAAAGCAGGGCTGGATTTGGAGATGCCCGGCCCCAAGCAGTCGCGGGTCAACGCCGTCATCGCCGCTGTGCGCAACGGCGACCTGGATGAAGCGGTGCTGGATGAAGCGGTGCGGCGCATTGTGCGGATTACGCTGATGGCCGCCGAAACGCCCAAGGGGGGCGAATTTGATGCCGCTGGGCACCATGCCCTGGCGCGTAAGGTTGCCGCCGAAGGCATGGTCTTGCTCAAAAACAACGGGCTGCTGCCGCTGCAAAACCCGCAGCACATTGCCGTCATTGGTCGCGCTGCTAAGGATGCCCACTTCCAGGGTGGCGGCAGCTCCCACATCAACCCCACGCAGGTAGATGTGCCGTTTAGCGAACTGCAAAAGCTGGCCGAGAATGCCGAACTGAGTTTTGCCCTGGGCTACCCCAGCGACGACAGCTTCCGCCAGGAAATGATTGATGAAGCGGTGGTGATGGCGCAAACGGCCGATGTGGCGCTGCTCTTCATTGCCCTGCCCTCGTTCAAGGAATCAGAAGGGTATGACCGCACCGACCTGGATTTGACCGCACAGCAGGTGGCGTTGATTCAGGCGGTAACGGCCGTTCAGCCCAACACCGTCGTCATCCTCAACAACGGCGCGGCCGTCGTCGTCAGCGACTGGATTGACGGCACCGCCGCCGTGCTGGAAGCGTGGATGATGGGTCAGGCGGGCGGCGGAGCCATTGCCGATGTCCTCTTTGGCCGCACTAACCCCTCCGGCAAGCTCACGGAAACCTACCCCATGCGCCTGGCCGACACCCCTACTTATCTCAGCTTCCCCGGCGAAAACGGCACCGTGCGCTATGGCGAAGGGCTGTTTATTGGCTATCGCTACTACGATGCCAAGGGCGTGCCGGTACAGTTCCCCTTTGGCTATGGCCTCAGCTACACCACTTTTGCCTACAGCAACCCCCAAGTTTCGGCCACCACTTTTACGGATGTAGACGGCATTACCGTTTCCGTGGACGTGACCAACACGGGGCAGGTGGCGGGTAAGGAGGTGGTGCAGGTTTATGTGCATGATCGGGAGGCACGGTTAAAACGGCCGTTAAAAGAACTCAAAGGGTTTGCCAAGGTCGAACTACAGCCCGGTGAAACCAAAACCGTCACCATCCCGCTCAATTTCCGCGCCTTTGCCTTCTACGACCCGGCCTACCGGCAGTGGGTCACCGAAAGCGGGCAGTTTGACATCCTGATTGGTGCTTCTGCTGCCGACATCCGCTGCACAGCCACCGTCACCCTGCAATCTACCGTCCAGCTTCATTCCATCCTGACCCGCGAATCCACCATCCGCGCCTGGCTGGATGACCCCTGCGGCAAACAACTGTTTGAGCCTATGTACCAGCAGCTAACGGCGCAAATGAGCCACATGCTTGGCAATGAGGAAGGCGATGAAAGCGAAGGCATTGGCATGGACCCAACGACGTTCCTTCTCGACATGCCGCTGCTGAGTATCCTGCACTTTCAGGAAAACACCCTCACCCAGCCCCCCGATGATGTTGTAGACCAACTGTTGGAACAGGTACACGGCAAAGCTTAATAATAAACGATAGTAGGGGCGGGATGACCGGGGTTGACGTTGGCAATACCGATGGCCTGCTCTCCCGGTCATCTCGCCCTTGCGGTAGCCGAAAACGGCCGTTTTGAGAAACACAAGGGCGAGACGGCGCGGCGGCTCTGCATTTTGTTCACCCAGCACCTATCCGCGCCATCCCGCCCCTGCCATCGGTCTAGAAAAGGAAAGCCTTGATTTGACACCTTATTTTTGCGCAAACAGAGCGCATTTCTATTCAATTTAACATAATCCATGCAAATGGAGGCCGTTTCTATTCAAAGTCTGAGCCACAACGGCCGTTACAGTACCTTTCCAAACAAATAATCAGTTCATCAGCGTAAGGATGCGAGGCCAGCAAATCAATTCGTTTGAGTTGTCGTGCCCGAAAATAGAGCCGACCCGGCACGGCCAACAAATCGCGCACGATGCGTTTAAGACCCCAATCGGCAAAACGGGAATCGGCTAAAGCCTGGCTATGAAAGTCAGCCAGCAAATTATGAGCCAAATCGGTGAGTAAGACCAACGCTTTTTGTGCCATGAAATTCCGCTTACGACGTGCCGATAGATGCAAACCGCTCTTATCGGCACGAAATTGCTCAATTTCAGCTCCCCCTCTCTGGTTATACCGTTGCATGAAGGCTTTCTTAGAAGGAAAAGAGAGCGTGGTGACGTAGTAGCTATGTTTGAGTTTTCCTTTATGTAAACGTCTTTTGACCACCACTTGGACAGGTTGACCGAGGTCAAAAGGGGGTGCCACCCAACCCAAGAGGCTTTGCTCATCATAGACATCCCAACGGGAAACAGAGTCGGCCAACGCTTTGGCTCGCTTACCGGAAAAGCCTTTGCCTAGCACTTGATAACCTCTGGCAAGTAGCCAACGTAGGTTTTCGTCTGTGCCAGAACCACCATCAAGGCGGTAAAGTGTGCGTTTTCGTTGCTCTGGTGCTAACTCAAATGAACTTTCGACACCTAGCACCGCTTGTTGCAAACATTGCATGGTCAACTGGTTACCTGGAAACAGGCCAGACCATAAGGTTTCGTGGTAAGAAATGGCATTGACACGAGCTAATTGGCGCACAATCCTGTTTTTTTACCACTGGCATACCCTTTTTGACCTCCTTCTGCCTGTTGTCCACAGGGTAAAGCCGATAAATCAAAGTCCAATTCCAAAAAGGCACGCCAATCATGATGTCGGACTTGGCTACAACGGTCGCTGATTTGGCGAACGGCAAGCTCCAATTGAGCGAGATTCATTTGAGTTAGGTCATCCAGACCCCTAGAGAGGGTTGATTGGTCAGCAAAGCCACTAATTCGTTTGACTTGTGCCAATTGTTGCTCTGGACGAAGTTTCGTATTGACAACGGAAATGTACTCACAGCCGGCTAGAATGCTCACCAAGGTCTGTTCGAGCTTCTCAGCCAGCGTAAAATCGCCGTTTTGGGTCGCTGATGTGACTGATTGTAAAGGTTCTAGGACTTTTTCGGCCTCATAATAAGCCAACAAAGCCGCTAGGGGTGCATATTGAGTGTTAGTAAATTCGTGGGTCAGACCCAATTCCAGCTTCATCATTTCACGCTCCTCTTGCTCTAAGTCAAA
The DNA here is from genome assembly GCA_020634215.1 of Ardenticatenaceae bacterium. Taxonomy (GTDB): domain Bacteria; phylum Chloroflexota; class Anaerolineae; order Promineifilales; family Promineifilaceae; genus JACKCD01. Next base: position 45,147 of record JACKCD010000046.1, read on the forward strand.
TGAACTTTTTGAGGATCGTGGCACAATGTCTGAAAATAGCCTAATCAATACCCAAAATCGGAATAGAAATGCCCTCTGTTTGCAGCTAGGTGTTCAAAATGAATAGAAACCGCCTCTGTTTGCACGTTTTCGTGCAAAAATAAGGTGACAAACAGAAACCACCAACTTCTCAAACCCCGTCTAGGTCTTGGCACCTGGCAAATGGGCTTTTCCCCCGCCAACCGCACCGCTGAAGTGGCGGCACTGCGGGCTGGCATTGAAATGGGTGTCACCGTCATTGACACCGCCGAGATGTACGCCAGCGGCAAGGCTGAAGAGGTCGTGGGCGAAGCCATCGCCGGTTGGCGCGACACCGTTTTCCTCGTCACCAAGGTTTTGCCTTCTAATGCCTCCCTGTCCAGCACCATTGCCGCCTGCGAACGCAGCCTGCGGCGGCTCCAAACCGACTACATTGACCTCTACCTGCTCCACTGGCAAAGCTCGCACCCGCTGGCCGAAACGGTGGCGGCATTTGAAACGCTGGTGCAGCGCGGCCTCATCCGGCAGTGGGGTGTTTCCAACTTTGACACGGAGGAGATGGCGGCGCTGTGGCAGCTAGAAAATGGGGCCAATTGCGCCGTCAATCAGATTTACTATTCGCTAGGGTCACGCGGCGTGGAGTATGACTTGCTGCCCTGGCAGGTGGCGCATGATGTGGCAACGATGGCCTATTGTCCGCTGGATGAGGGTGGTTTGGTGCGCGACGGCCGTTTACAACCCCTAGCCGACAAGCACAACGCCACCATTGCCCAAATCGCCCTCGCCTACCTGATGCTGCGCCCCGATGTCATCCCCATCCCCAAATCGTCCAAAGTCGCCCGCGTCATTGAAAACGCCAACGCCCGCCACATTGTGCTGGATGCCGCCGACCGACAACTGCTAGATACCCTTTTCCCGCCGCCCACGCACAAAATACCGCTCAAAAGCTCCTAGCCCTGCCGCCCGTCGGGCAATTTTGCAAAATTGCCCGACAGACCCGACCATCCTGCCCTGATGCAAAACCAAAACGTCTGGTAGGGGCGGGACGACCGGGGTTAACGCTGGCAACACCCCTAACCTCGCCACCCGGTCGTCTCGCCCTTGTGTCACCCAACCAGGTTGTGGGCGGGAAAGGCACGGGTGAGACGGTGCGGCGACAATGCCACCTGTTCACCCTGCGCCTATCCGCACCGTCCCAACCCTATACAATGTTTGATTTGTTGCCACCTACGGGCGTATGCTTGGGAGTTAACAAAATAAACGGGTAAACATGTCATTTCGAGGTCCTCCGAGAAATCCCGTTGGCAACGGCCAAGTGAGCGGGATTTCTCCTCGAAGACTCGTCGAAATGACAGGGCTTTTACCCAAATAAATTGTTAATCAGCTACAACACGCCCCTACCCCCCGCGCCGCAAAGCTGCCTCAATGGCCGCCAGCGACTGCCGCGCCGTTTGCGTATTAGAATGGTTTGGAATCGTCTTTTCCAAAATAACAACAACACACCGCATCAGCCGCGCCGCTTCCGCCAAATCCCCCTCATCATACAGCAACCATGCCAGATTATTAAGGCTTGTGGCGGTGTCAGGATGCTCCAGGTAAAGGAGCTTTTTCTCGGATGCCAGAGCGCGTTCTGGGTACAGTCGCGCTTTCCGCCAGATTCCCATCGAATCAAGTGCGCCCAGATTGTTGAGCTGGGCGGTGTCGGGATGGGGTAGAGTGCTTTTTCTCGGATGCCCAGGGCGCGTTCGTAGTACGGTCGCGCTTTCACCAATTCCCCCATCGCTCGCAGGAGGTAGCCCAGATTGTTGAGGGCTCTGGGCGGTGTCGGGATGCTCGGTAAGGGCTTTCACCCCCCGCGTTTCCATATACGCCGCCGCCTGCGCCAACGCCAGCGGCAAATACCCCAGTTCCGCCGCCAGTTCCGCCAGCCCCGGCGCATCCGCCCCCAGACGCTGCGCCAAAAACGCCACCGCCTCCTCTGGCGTAAAAACATTGACATCCACCACCTGCGCCACGCTGCCCCAATGCGGGCTGCGGCTGGTCAGCAGCAGTTGGCAGCCGCTGTGGCTGGCCGCCGTCGGCAAAAACGGCCGCAGTTCCGCCGCGCTCAAGCTGTCCACATTGTCATACACCAGCAGCCACCGCTTGTCCGTACCGTTGAGCCAACTCAGCACCATCTGCCGCGCCGCCAGCGCATCATTGACCGGCAGCGGCAGCCGCAGCAGCACCCCCAGCCGCCGCAGTTCCCCATCCAGCACCGCCGCCTCGCTGCCGTTGAGCCAGGCAATCAACTCAAACTGCTCCCGCCGCTGGTGGGCATAGGCCAGCGCCAACTGCGTCTTGCCCACCCCGCCCATCCCGGCAATCGCCACCCGCGTCCCCGCCGCCAGCCGCGCCAGCAGCACCTCTCGCCCAGTAAAGTGGGGGTTGTGCGGCGGCAGTTGGACAATAGGGAATGATAGCGAAGTATGGGGATCGCCATGAAAATGGATACCGCCTTCCACTTTAGCATTGTTCCCGATGACACCAACCTGTCCATATTTGGCATCCACAGCAAACTGTTTACCTTGTTGCACTTCCTGGCTACTCATCAGCAATTCCCACAAGAGGGCAAATCTTAACGGTTTACCCTCCCGTCAACAGATATCGCGTTGGTCTTTACCCACTTCCCGGCTTCGACCCAAAATTAATTCCACCCTCAACCTTAGTATGGTCGCCCATCACGCCAACTTGAGCACCCCTGGCATCAACATTAAATTTGCCTAGTGCCGCCTTGCCGCCTTCGCTGCTCTGCATCGCTGCCAACAACGCCTGCGCCAAAGACCGCAGTTCCTCATCTTCTTCCCCCTTTACACTCTCAACCTCTTCCTTAACTGCGTCTTGTCGAGCCTTAGAATCTGGCTTGGCGTCCAGCTTGTCCACCGCCTCCGCCAGATCGCTCTTACCACCAAACTTGCGCTTAATTGCCTCCTTCAAAGCACCATAAGCATCCATAAACGCCTTCTCCACCACCTTCGTTGCTCCACTCGTGGCTGCCGCCGTCGCCGCTGCCCACAATGCCGTTGTCACTACTGGATCCATTAGATTATCTCCTTACTCTAAAGCGTAACTACGCAATAAATAAACACAGACTAAAACATCCCGCTGTATAACCCACACATACTTACGCAGGCGGGTATCTAAACCTATTCATCCTCTTTCGGCTTTCCAGCATAATGAACCCCTCCTGAAATCTCATTTCCATTCCCAATGGCACCAATTTGCGCCCCTCGTGCGTCAATATTGTAGGTGGTTGATCCTGAGTTGGAAGATGCAGCTGCATTCGATGTGGTAGTCCCTGCGGACGATGGTTCAGGCCAATCTACATGGGGGCGTTCCCGACGTGCCAAAGCAATGAGGTCAACCAAACGATCAGCGCGATCCGCATAACCGATAAACGAACGTACCTTTTCGGAACGAGTCTGCCCAGGCATTTCTTCCCACTCAATGCCCAAGTCAAAAGCAAGCTGGTGCAACTCGCTCATGCTAAAATACTTGGTAAGCAATGGATGCAATTGAGCACTATAAGATTGTGTTGTCATGTGTCTGTTTCTCCTTGGAACTAGCGAACTCAATAACGGCCGTTTAGATCACCCATCCTTGTCTAGCCGTCAATAATGGCACTATCCCTGCCCAACACGTTCGCTTCATATTGAACAGTTCTCTTTTGGGTTGGCTACATTGTACAAGCCCCTGACCTCCACGACAACGCACAAAATGTCATCCCATCTATAAAAGAGTTATCACAAATTAGCGCGAGACGGCAGGGCAGTACAGGCAACTACAGGTAGCATACACTCATTGGCAAACGGCCGTTCCTCCACCGAAACCCCAACGCCCCCTTGCTCCCCCTGCTGGCGCTGGTAAACTTGCCGCGCATGTTCACGCGACGACACGGATACACCCTTTTCCTTTTGCTGCTGGCCGCCGCCGCCCTGCTGGGGCTGGGTGCCGGCCGCAGCCGCCACGCCTACGAAACACGAGGCATCCCCGCTGGGCTGCCCGAACCCATCGCCTACGGTGGTGCCACGCTGGGTCTCAACGTCTCCTTGCAGCAGTATGACGATGACGAACTGGAGCAGCAGTTGGCCGCCATTGCCGCCGCCGGATTTACGGCCATCAAGCAGCCGTTTTATTACCAGGAGCCGTTTGATTGGGCGGAGAGTGACCGGGTGATAACGGCCGTTTCCCGCCACCCCACCCTCACCCTCATCCCCCTGCTCGACGGCAACCCCGCCAACCAATTCGCCCCCCCTGCCGACCCCAACC
>JACKCD010000047.1 GCA_020634215.1 Ardenticatenaceae bacterium
CGCCAGCCGCTCCCCTTGCCCACGCTGCGGCTCAACCCCAGCGTCAGCAGTATCTTCGATTTCTGCTACGAAGATATTGAACTTGCCAACTACCAATCCCATCCGCGCATCGCTGCGCCGATTGCTGTTTGAAGCAATTGTGGCGTGTAGGGAGTAAGGAGTAGGGGAAACGCCCCACGCCCTACTCCCTACTCCCCACGCCCCACGCCTATGCACATCTCACTGGTTGCCGCTATGGATAAAAACGGGGTGATCGGGGCAAACGGCCGTTTACCCTGGCACCTTCCCGACGAAGCCAAACATTTCCGCGCCGTCACCATCGGCAAGCCCCACATCATGGGGCGCAAAACGTTGGAATCAATCGGCCGGCCGCTGCCCAAACGCCCCAACATCATCCTCACCCGTGACCTCGGCTACCAGTTTGAGGGCTGTACCATTGTCCACACCGTTGAAGAGGCATTAGCAGCGGCGGGGGATGTGGCGGAGGTCACGGTTGGCGGCGGCACCGACATCTTCGCCCTCTTTTTGCCCATCGCTACCCGCCTTTACCTGACGTTTGTGGAGGCCGAAGTAGAGGGCGACACTTTTTTCCCGCCCTGGAATCGGGGTGAATGGGCAGAAGTCAGCCACGACTATCATCCCGCCGATGACCGCCACGCCTATGCCTTTACGATGACGCTGTTTGAGCGCAAGCGTGCTGATGGATAACAAAGCCACCGTTTTCTTTGTTCATTGCGCCCTGCGCGGGCTGCTTTTTGTCGCCACAATCGGGCTGCTGAGCTGCCAAACGGCCGTTATTGCCACCGCCAATGTCATCACGCCAACGGCCGTTTCCCAACCCATCCCCACCCTTGCCGCCACCGCCAGCACTTCCTCGCCCACGCCCACATTGGCACCCACGCCAACCGCCACCCACACGGCAACACCTATCCCCACCCCCACCGCCACGCCCACACCAACAGCCACGGCTACCCCATCGCCCACGCCGCGCATCGTTGGCACACCGGTTGACCGCACTTGCCCCGACCCAGCGCCGCTGCGCCCGCCCTATGACCGCTACTATTTGCCGTTTGAACGCTGGCCGAAGCCTGACCCAACTGTGGAAACGCCCCATTTCTGGCTGGCGCACCCCTTTGCCGGGGGGGATCGGCTGCTGTTTAACCAGGATTTTCCTTATGGCTGGGATAATAACGGCCGTTTACTGCTCCACAATGGCGTTGACGTGGCCGAACCGCTTGGCACCCCCATTCTGGCCGTGGCCGATGGCACCATTGTCGTGGCCCAAGCGGATGAAGCCGAGCTATACGGCTGGCGTTGCGATTGGTACGGCCATTTGGTGGTGCTACAGCTTGACCAAACCTGGAATGACCAGCCCGTTTATGTCCTCTACGGCCACGTGCTCAACATCACCGTGGAGGCAGGACGGCGGGTACAGCAAGGGGAGCAGGTAGCTGAGGTTGGTTTTGGCGGCGCGGCCGTGGCACCCCATCTTCATTTAGAAGTGCACGTGGGCAGCAACACGTTTGGCTCCACCCGCAACCCCATGCTCTGGTTCTCACCCTCCTCCCGGCGCGGGCTGATTGTGGGACGGCTGGTTGGCCCCGAGGGGCAGGCATGGCAAGGGGTAGATTTGCACCTTCAGGGAGTGGACAACAGTGAAGAAAGCCGCACAACCTGGAGCTATTTAGGCGACCCCGACCATTTGGCAAACCCTGACGAAGGGTTTGGTGAAAATTTTGTCTTTGCTGACGTGCGGCCTGGGCAATATGAGCTATTGGTCACCTTGCAGGGTGTCGAGTATAACTTACCAGTGACAGTGACGGGTGGGGAAGTAACGGCCGTTGAACTGATCACTGAACCGCTAAAAGACACAAACAATTGAGCATTCGGGTTTTCAGACCCACGTCGGCGAAACCTTAATGCACCATCTACATCGGGGGTTAATCATGACGCGCAAACATTTGGTTGTCACAACTGCTATTATTTCGGTAATAATGCTGCTGCTGCTGGCGCAAACGCAGCTAACGGCAAAGTCGGCCGAATTGGTGCGGCTACTGCCGTTGGCAGCGCAAACCGAGCCGCCAGGAACGCTAGATGAGGCGCTGCAAATTACGCATGGGCCAATGAGCGGGGAGGTGACGGCAGAAACGGCCGTTCTCTGGGCACGGGGCAGTGAAGCGGGCGAACTCCGCTTTGAACTGGCTTCCACCGCAGCGTTTACCGACACGCTGGATGTACGCATTGCGCTGGTGGATGAAGAGAGTGATTTGACCGGAGAAACGGCCGTTAACGGCCTCGAACCCGGCACCCTCTACCACTACCGCGTTGCCCTCACCGGTGGCGACAGCCGCAGCGAATACGCCACCGGCCAGTTCAAAACCGCCCCTGCGGCCGATGCCGAAGCCGAGAATGCTGCCTTTAGCTTTGTCTTTGGCTCCTGCCTCGGTGGGCAAGGGTACTGCCGCGACCCCGAAACCGGCTGGGCCATTTTTGAAACCATGCGGCTGGAGCAGCCCGACTTTATGATTCTGACAGGCGACACCATCTATGGCGACAGCGCCTGCACCGAACCCAATAACGTCCCCGGCTCTGAAGGCCCCTTTGCCGACCTTGACGGCTTCCGCAGCCGCTACCGTTATCATTTGGAAGACGAAAACTACGCCGCATTTTTACGCCAAACGCCCGTTTACGTCACCTGGGACGACCATGAAGTGATTGACGACTTTGGCGGCCCTGCCCTCAGTCGCCTCAATCCACAGCTTTTGGCCGATGGCAGCCAGGCGTTTTTTGACTATTGGCCTCTCGCCGCCAATGCCGATGGCGAAAACCAAATTTACCGTAAAATTTCCTATGGGCCCCAAGCCGACATCTTTATGCTTGACACCCGCTCCTACCGCGACCCCAACGTCAATTGGGACCCCAACCCGCGCACGCTGGCACCCAAAACCATGCTTGGCGCCGAGCAATTTGCCTGGCTGCAAGCAGGATTGGCTGCATCCACCGCCACCTGGAAATTTATCGTCACCTCCACCCCGCTTTCCTACCCCACCGGCTTCCCGCAGCCAGAGGTGGACGGGCGCGACGGCTGGGCGAACTACAGCGAACACTCCGGCTATGAGACGGAGCTAATGTCGCTGATCTTCTTCGTCACCGCACACAATGTGGACAACGTGGTTTTTCTCACCGGCGACACCCACTACCCCTTTGCCCTCAGCTATGACCCCGACCGCGACGGCACGGCCAACTTCCATGAGTTTGGCTCCAGCCCCATCAGCGCCATCAACCTGCCGCCGGTTGCCATCCCTGACCAAACGTTTAACCCTACCGTGCTTTATGCCGAAGGGGAGTTCCAGGGAACGCTGTTCAACTTTGGGCAAGTGCAGGTGGACGAAGCAGGTAATCTGACGTTCCGCGTGGTGGACAGAGACGGCGCAGAGCGATTTGCGACGACGCTGGAGCCAAAGAGCCGCGATTAGCGATTAGAGATTGGAGATTGTCGCTTTGCTAGTGCCAATCTCCATTTAACCAATCTCCTACTATCCAAAACGGCCGTTTCCGAGTACCATTCTCCTCACGTAAGTGAAGGAGACCTTGTTGTACCAATCTGCTAACCGCCCCACCATGAATGCCCCCCGCATTCTGCTTGCCCTAGCCGCATTTTTGCTTATTTTGCTGGCCTGGTGGTTTGTTTTTGCTGCCCAAGAGGGGCTAACCACGCGCCACCTGATACAGGATGGGGTGCCCATGCAGTTTCTCTTTCCTAGCGACGGCGACGATTTACCGGGGGTCATTGTTGCCCACGGCTTTGGCGGTTCGCGCCAGCTCATGCTAGGGTACGGCCACGTGCTGGCACACGCCGGGTTTGGCGTGCTGCTGCTCGATTTTCCCGGCCATGGTGCCAATGCCACGCCTTTCAGCCGCAACAGCGGGGATAATCTACAGCAGGTCATTGCCACTGCCCGCGCCGTGCTACTGCGCCAGCCGGAAATTGCGCCGGGGGATGTGGCGCTGTTGGGGCATTCGCTGGGCAGTGGAGCCGTGATGGAGGCAGCAATTGTCAACGACATGGACTATGATGCCACGATTGCCATTTCGCCGACCGATGCGCCAGTAACGGCCGTTTCTCCCCGCAACCTCCTTCTTTTAGCCGGGCAATTTGAACCAAGGTTTGTCGCCAATGCCCAAACTCTGCTGGCAAAAGCCGGTGGTGAAAACAGTGACTTTGCCGCTGGCACGGCGCGTCTGTTTGTGCAAGTGCCCCACGTCGAACACATCACCATTTTGTTCAGCCCGGTCAGCCATGCCGCCTCCCGGCAGTGGCTAGAGCGGGTGTTTGGCGTGCAGCGGGAAAGCAGCTACCAAGATGTGCGGATTGTTTGGTACTTGGTGCATTTGGGGGCGTGGCTGGTGTTATTAACGGCCGTTTCCCCCCTCCTCCCCCACGATGAACCCCGCAGCCGCAGCCGTCGCACCCCGCTGCACTGGCTCGGCCTGCTCATTGCCCCACCTCTCGCCAGCGGCATTCTGCGGCTGCTGGAACAGTTCATTCGCACAGACAACCTCGCCAACATTCTCGTTGGCAGCACCCTTGGCATTTGGTTCTTCATCTTTGGCGCGATCTGGCTGCTGGTTGGCTTTCGCCCACCTCGCCTCACCTTTTCCGGCGCATTTTGGGGGATCATGCTCTTTGGTCTGCTTTGGTTCGCGTTTGGGGCACTGGCACAATTTGTCTGGCTACCGTGGCTGCTCATTCCAGCGCGGCTGCTGCGCTGGCCGGCCTTGGCAGCAACAGCGTTTCCCTGGCTGTTGGCGGCCGCCACGGCGCAGGCGGGTGGTGGCTTTTGGCGGCGGCTCGGCTGGTGGCTGTGGCAATCTTTGTTTATTGGCGGCGGCCTTTTTCTCCTCATCAACCTCATCCCCAGTCTGGGTATTCTTATCCTCATCCTGCCCCTCTTCCCCGTTGTCTTTGCCATTCTCGCCATCGCCAACGCCGCCATTGACAAGCCGTGGGCTTACGCCATCGGCGGCTCCCTCTTTTTTGGCTGGATGCTCCTAGCCTACTTCCCACTTACGGGCTAGAATTTACTCCATGCTATTTGTTGATAACCAAAACGTGACCGACCCGCGCCGCAATTTGGCGCTTGAAGAGTTTTTGCTGCGCCATGTGCAGCTAGAAGAGCCAATTTTGCTTTTCTATATCAATGAGCCATCGGTTATTATGGGGCGCAACCAAAACAGCACCGAGGAAATTGACCCCGATTTTGTCAAGGCCAACGGCATCCATGTGGTGCGGCGGCTGTCGGGCGGCGGGGCAGTCTATCACGACTTGGGTAACCTCAACTTTAGCTTTATTACCAACGCCCAGGAAGATTTACACAATTTTGCCAAATTTACCGAGCCGGTGGTGCGGGTGCTGCGCGAATTGGGGGTACAGGCGGAGCTGCGCGGCAAAAGCGACATTTTTGCCGACAACAAGAAGATTTCAGGCAATGCCCAATACGCCAGCGGGGGGCGGATGTTTAGCCACGGCACGCTGCTGTTTGACACCAATATTGAAAACATGCTGCGGGCACTGAACCCGCGCCAGGCGCAAATTGAGTCGCGGGCGGTACAGTCGGTTCGCAGCTTTGTGACCAATATCCGTGAATTGCTGCCGGTTGACAGCGATATTTACCAACTGCGGCAAACGCTGCTGCGCGGCATTTTTGGCGGGGACACCATTCCAACGTATGAATTAAATGAGGCAGAATGGACGCAGGTGGGGCAGATTGCGGCGGAGCGGTATGAAACGTGGGCATGGAATATCGGCCGTTCGCCAAAATTTAACCGCCGCAAAGATGCTCAATTGCCGGTGGGTAAGATTGATGTACGGCTGGATGTGGCGCAGGGGGTTATTCAGGGTGTAAAAATTTATGGCACCTTTTTTAGCCAGCGCGATATTTTTGAACTGGAAAAACGGCTGATGGGGGTGCGGTATGAACGGGAGGCGTTAACGGCCGTTCTTGACACCATTGACCTCACCACCTACTTTGGCAATCTGGACAAACAAACCTTTTTGGAGCTTTTATACTAATGCTACCTTCCCGTCTACAGGAAATTGTTGACGACTTTGGCTACTGCGTCGGCGAAGAAAAACTGGAATATCTGCTAGATTTGGCGGAACAACTGCCGCCCCTGCCAACGTGGCTAGAAGGCAAACGGGACGATATGGAGCAGGTACATGAGTGCATGTCGCCTGTTTTTATTTTTGCGGAAAAACAGCCAAACAACACCTTCTCCTTCTATTTTGACATTCCGCCGGAAGCCCCAACGGTGCGTGGCTTTGCTTCGGTGCTGCAGCAAGGGATAAACGGCAGCACGCTGGCACAAATCGAGGCGGTTCCCAACGAATTTTATCTGCAAATGGGGCTGCAATCGGTGCTAACGGGGCAGCGACTCAATGGCATCAGTGCCATTTTGGCGCACATGAAAACGCTGGCGCGGGAAGCATAAGCTTGTCACCCATTAGATTGGTTCAATCTGCGAGATTGAACCAATCTAAGTCAAGCAACTCTTTACCGGTCTACGATGCGCACGCTGCCATTGCCACCGTTGATGATGAGTTCAACCTGGTGAGGGGCATTGCCATAAACGGCCGTTTCCCACACCCCATCCTGCCGATCCCCTTGCACCAGTTCAAAACGATCCGTCACGTTCAGGCCGCCATTCCCCTTATTAAACTCCAGACGCGCCTCAACATTACGCGGCAAATAAACGGTAATCATCCCATTATCACCATCAACTTGAATCGTCTGCCCGCCATTTTCTGGGATTGACATCTCAATGTTGCCATTGCTACCATTCACATCCACCGCATAAACACCACCCGGCAGCATCACGTCCATGCTTCCGTTGCCACCTTCCACCGCCAATGTCTCCAGACTCAATTTGCTCAGGTCAAAGTTGCCCGACCCGTTACCAACATCCAGCGTCAAATCCAGCGGCACGCTGGGGTTCAGGCCAATTTGCCACGGCTTGGCACCTTCGCCACTCCAGTTCGCCGGGTTCAGCCATTGGGATGGATTGCTGCGAACATCCAGCGAAACGCTGGCCTCGCCACCGCTCACGTCGGTTTCAAATTGCAGGTCGCCCAGGTAGCTGATCTCGCCTTGAATAAGGTTGGGGCTGTCGCTCAGGGCAGATAGGCGGGCACTGGGGTTGTCGAAGTTGAGGCGAATAACGGCCGTTTTTACCCCCTCACGCGAAAAGGCAACTGTGTCTTGCTGCCAAACGGCCGTTTCCTCCCGCACCCCCAACCGCTGCAACAGCGGGTGCGTCACCCCAAAAAACAGCACATAGCCAAACACTGCAACTGCCACCAGCCCCACCACCCCGCTCAAAAACGACCCCAGCGGGCGCGGAGCCTGCTGGACAATAATATTTATCCCCAACAGCACCAGCAGCAGCGGCCAAAGCGGCAGCACCGCCCCCCAATGCAGATCGGGCGACACCCACCCCAAATTACGCAGCAAAAAGTAAACACCAATCGCAATCAACAGCAGCGGCCCAAACAACGACCGACTCTGCCGATGCCGCGTTTGCTCCTTATTTGCATACTCACTCATAACCTGTGTCACTCCAATCTTACCCAATTATCATGTATCTTTTCTCTATACGCAGCAACACGCGCAGCGTTGCACGCTTTGACAACAACCCACCTTTCGTCTAAAATCGCCGAGTTCACTGGCATAAACTCAGACATATGTGAGTTAATCATAGAGATTGCTACCCATTCCCGCCAGAAAGCAAAACCGTAGCAATCACTGAACATTATCAAACAAATCTCAAAAGCGCAGAGGTTCTCAAGTAATGAAGGAATACAAAACCGGACAGATTCGCAATGTCGTCCTGGCAGGGCATAACGGAGCAGGCAAAACCATCTTCGTCGAACGCGCCCTCTTCAACACCGGTGCAACCACCCGCCTGGGTAAAGTTGAAAATGGCACCGCCGCCATGGACTTCGAGATAGAAGAAATAGAGCGCGGTAGCTCCATTTCAACCGCCTTGGCTGCCCTCGAATGGCGTGACCACAAAATCAACCTGCTCGACACGCCAGGTTTTATAGACTTTGTTGGCGAAGTCAATAGTGCCATCAAAGTTGCCGACGGTGCCATCATCTTTGTGGAAGCCGTTTCCGGGGTCGAAGTAGGCACCGAGCTTGCCTGGCAAGCCATCGAACAAAAAAACATGCCCCGCGTCATCCTGGTCAACAAAATGGATCGAGACAATGTCCGTGTTGCACGTGTCATGACCAGCATTACCGAAAACCTCCAAGGCAACTTTATTCCCCTGCAAATCCCCATCGGCGAAGGCCCCACCTTCAAAGGCGTTGTTGACCTTCTCTCCATGGAAGCCCGCTTAGGTGATGATGACAGCCGAGGCCCTATCCCCGACGATCTGGCCGATGCCGCCGAAGAAGCACGCATGGCCGTCATTGAAGCGGCTGCCGAAGGTGACGACGAGCTAATGGAAAAGTTCTTCGAGAATGACACCCTTCCAGACGAAGATATTGTTCGGGGGCTACGTTTAGCCATGCTGCAAGGGCTGTGCATCCCCGTTCTTTACTCAGCTCCACAACCAGGGATTGCCGTTATTCCTGCCTTAAACGCCCTCTATCGCCTCCTTCCCCCACCAAACCAGGCTCAACCAACCCATGCTACCAATGCAGACGGTGAGGATATTGTGTTAGAAGCCGATGACAACGCTGATTTGGCCGCCTTTATCTTCAAAACCCGGGAAGACACCTATGGCCGCACTAGCTATATCCGCATTTTTAGTGGCTCCTTGGAGTCTGATTCTCGCGTTTGGGATGCCAATCTCGATAGCGAAGTTCGCGTTGGTACGCTACAGGCAGTGACCGGCAAAGAAAGCCAATCTGTGCCCCGGCTGCACAGTGGCGACATTGGCAGTGTGGTCAAGCTAGGCGATGCCCAAACCAACCACACCCTTTGCGACCGTGCCCACAGACTTAGCATTGCCCCAATTGAACAACCAAACCCCATTGCTTCAGTAGCAATTCATCCTGCTTCCCAATCTGATGTTGCCAAACTTAATCAATCCATCCATCGGCTTATCATTGAAGACCCCACGCTAAGCACGCATACGGAAGAAGCAACCCATGAAAACATTCTTTCCGGCATGGGAACAACCCATCTGGAAATTGCCATCAAAAAAGCTAAATCCAAGTTCGGGGTTAACATTACTACCAGCACCCCCAAGGTTCCCTATCGTGAAACCATCACTAAAACCCAGTCAGCAGACTACACGCACAAAAAGCAGACGGGCGGTGCTGGGCAATATGGGCGTGTATTCTTGCGCGTTGAATCTATAGATGACAATGAGCAATTTGAGTTTGCCTCTGAAATTTTTGGCGGTGCCATTTCGGCTCCGTTTGTGGCGGCAACGGAAAAGGGATGCCGTCAGGCACTGGAAGGGGGCGTGCTGGCTGGTTATCCTGTATATGGGGTCAAGGCCATTGTCTATGATGGGAAAGAACATCCGGTAGACTCAAAAGAAATTGCGTTCCAAATTGCCGGCCGAGAATGTTTCAAAATGGCTGTGATGAAAGCCAATCCGGTTCTGCTGGAGCCAATCTATAATGTCTCCGTTACTGTGCCATCTGACTATATGGGTGACATCATGGGAGACATGAACACCCGCCGAGCAACTATTCAGGGGATAGATTCAGATGGCAATAAGAGCATCATCAAAGCGTTGGTACCACAAGCAGAAATGTTAACCTATGCGGCTGATTTACGTTCAATGACACAAGGACGCGGCATCTTTAGCATGACGTTTGAAAAGTATGAGCGCGTTCCCAACCATTTGCAAGATAGCCTAGTGAAGCAGCTTCAGGAACAGCGCGAGCAAGAGTAAAGCTGATTATTATTTATACTCAAATTAGAATGAAACCTATGGTTTTTTGCCTCACAGGTGTCGCAAAAACCATGGGTTTCAAATGGCACGGAGTATAGTTTGCAAAACCCGGCCTACGATTAACGTGGGTCGGGTTTTTGTGTTTGGGGGAAAAACGGCCGTTTTCCCCTATCCCCCCTCTTCCCCCGCCCACCCCCATAAACAAACCGTGAAAAAGTCAGGCACATTGGCCTGGTTAGCCCTTTTGTCAGCCTAATCATGCTACTGTGCTGAATCCTTTTGGGCACCTATCCGTTCTCTATCACAGAACAGGCAACATTATGGATGACACAGAGTTAGTCAAACGCGCTCAACGCGGCAACAAACAAGCTGTTGGCAAACTATACGACCGGCATCAGCCCCATATCTATCGCTTTGTCTGGTCACGAGTACAGCACCAGCAAACGGCCGAAGATATGACGGGTGAAATATTTATCCGAATGGTCAAAAACTTGCCCCATTACCAAGACGGTGGCACCCCCTTTCGCGCCTGGCTCTACCGCATTGCCCGCAATCTACTAACCGACTATTTTCGTCAGTCGGCAAGACAGATCCCCCTCGACGAGGTGGAAAATCTTATGGAAAGTACAGAATCACTTGATACCGTGGTGCAACACAAAATCACCGTCTCATCTGTCACCGAAGCACTTGCAAAGATTGATCCAGAGCAGCGTGAAGTTGTAGTGATGCGTTTTTTGGTTGGATTGCCAATCAAAGAGGTTGCCATCAGCTTGAACAAAACGGTGCCGGCCGTGAAATCACTGCAACATCGTGGCCTGCAAGCACTGCGGGCAGCACTGCAGCAAAAGGCAACATCATGAATGAATTTGAAGATGTTTTACAAACCCATTTGGAACGCCTGGAAGCGGGAGAGCCGTTAGCCAATTGCTTGGAAGAATTGCCAGCAACGGAGAAGCAACTATTACAATTAGCGGCTTTGCTGCGCGAAATGCCTTTTCCGCAGGCGACACCGGCTGCTGTTGCCCAACAACGAGCGCGGCTTTTGGCTGCTGTACCTAAGGAAACAGCTATGAAACAGGAATCGCTACCTTTTTGGCAGTTGCTTTTTACCAGTTGGCCGAGAACGGCCGTTACCATTGCCATTGTCGGGCTGATCTTTGTCCTTAGCCTGTACTGGCTGCGACCAAACGCCCAACCAGCAGCAGAAACAGGCGAAACGGTGGCAGAAATAGCGGCGACCAAACCAACGCAGTTGGCCGAAAATGAGACAGCAGAAATGGCACAAAATGCGGTAGAAGAAACGGCCGTTTCACCCACCCCCACGACCATCTCCCCTGCCGCCAACGACCCCACAACCCAAGCCTTTCTCCCAATTTTAGAATCCTCTCCCTTTATTGATGCCCACACGGCCACCATTCAGGAAGCCGTCGGGCTGGTTGAAGTACAAGACAAAAACGGCCGTTGGCACCAAGCCAAACGCGGCACCACACTCCAAGCCGGGCAGCGTCTTCGCACCTACCCCCTCTCCAAAACCAAAATCCTCTTTTACGACGGCAGCGAAGCCACCCTATCCGCCAACAGCGAACTTTCCCTCGACCAGCTTGACGCCCAAAAACCAGCCGACGGCTTCCGCACCATCCTCATGACCCAGTGGCTTGGCGAAAGCCAGCACCAGGTCGACTTCCGCAATGACGGCAGCTCCCGTTACGAAGTCAACACCCCCAACGGATCCGGCGTTGCCCGTGGCACCGTTTTTCAGGTCATCGTCGCTGCCCAAACCCAGTTTCTCGTCCGCGAAGGGCGGGTTGATGTCACCAACCAAAGCAGCACCGTGACCGTGATTGCCGGGCATCTCACAACCATCGCCCCCAGCCAACCGCCCACCCCACCCCAGTTCATCATTACCGGCGAAGGTGAAGTCACGGCAAACGGCCTCGATTGGATCATCGGCGGGCAAACGTTTGCCACCACCAACAGCACAGTCATCATTGGCAACCCCCAGATTGGCGACATTGCCCACGTCACCGGCTATCGGCAGCCCGACGGCACGATGGTTGCCATACTCATCACCCTCCTGCACCGCAGCCCCGCCAACCAGTTCCAACTCAGCGGTGATGTTACCGCCATCGAAGCAGAGGTATGGGTTGTGGCTGGTAAAACCATCGCCATTACAGACGAAACCACCATTGACGGTGCTATCGTCTTGGGCGACAGGGTGCGCGTTCAAGGTTACATACTGCCCGATGGCACCTTAGCTGCCAACAGCATTGAGCGCGTTACTGACGACTACCCCTTTACCTTTGTCGGCATTGTAGCCGCCATTGACAGCGAAAGCTGGACGGTTTCCGATATTGAGGTCACGGTTGATGGCGACACAGCCATTGCAGACGGTATCGCCGTCGGCGATTTGGCTCAGGTCAGTGGCACGATTTTGGCCGATGGCACGTGGTTGGCAACAAACATCAGCCGCATTACCGAGGAGGCCGATTTTGTCCTAACAGGAGCCGTGAACAGTATAGAACCTTGGGTGGCTGCTGGAGTCGGGTTTACGGTTGATTCGTTTACCCAGATTGATTCTGGCATTGAGGTGGAGTCACTGGTGCGTGTTTCTGGGCAAGTGTTGGCCGATGGAACCTGGTTGGCAACGTCCATCACGCTGCTGGATATAGCCGCCCCCCTGCAAATCACTTTTGTGGGTATCGTCAACACCGTCGATCCGTGGCGCGTCAGTGGGATTGACCTAAGTGTAGATGATAAAACAGTGATTGAGGCTGGAATTGTGGTGGGGGATCAGGTGAAAATAACGGCCGTTATTCTCCCCAATGGCACCCTCCTAGCCCAAACCATCACGCTCATCAGCCCAGACACCCATCCCACCGGCTGCTTCACCATCGCCACCGTCATCATCAGCAGCGGCAATGGAGCCATCACCCTGGAAGGGTTGCCGGACATTACGCTTGATGACCAAATTGCCATAGAAGGGGAGCTGATACCGAACGCTATCGTTCTCATCACCCTTTGCAACCACAATGATGGCACCATCACCATCATTACCATTATTGTCATCTACCAAGCCCCGCCACCACCCCAGCCCGCCGACAATCATGATGACGATGATAATGATGGGGATGGCAACGAAAATGGTGGTGGCAAAGTCACCGTTTGCCACAAAGGACGCAACACGATTACCATCGCCCGCGCCGCCCTCAACGCCCACCTCGGCCACGGGGACCAAGTTGGTGCTTGCCCCTAACAACAACAATCAGGAAGTTGGCCTGTAGCCGGCCAACTTCCTGACCAATACACCTAAAGTGCATCATCAGCCGCCATTTTATGGCCGCTATCTTTATTCAAAAACTCCTGATACGCCAGCGTAAAAACTGTAGATTGGTAAGCCGTTACAACTGAGTTGATAGCAGCAGCTACCACAGCCAAGACCAAACCTCCCACGATCCCGGCCGCTATTTCCACGGCTCCCAATGAACCACCCCGAACCGCTTGGAAGATAAGTGGTCCAAAGGAGAGAAAGGCTAGCGGAATCATGACAATGCCAACGGCAAAGCCAACCACTAAACTGATGACGACAAAGATGACCGCCAGCACAATAATCTCACCCAGGTTGCTCTTGAAAATTTGCCAGCCGTGACGAATGCTATCCATGATACCCATCTCTTGCAGCATGATGCCACGTTGGGCAAAGGCGGAAATGCCCTGGAGAATGAGGCCAATGGGCAAAGCTAGGCAGAGTAAACCACAAACTGCAAAGATCACCGCACCAAGGGAGCCAATAACGGCCGTTGGGTCTTGTTCAGCCATATCGGCCATGGTAAAAATGCTAAAACCCACCGCTCCTGCAATAACCAGTGCCACGACAAAGATTAAAATGGCGAACGGCAGGAACAGCAGCAAGCTCAACCCAACCAACCGCCCAATCTTGGCCCAACCATCGGCAAAGGCTTGGCGAAACGTCATCTTCTCGCCCGCATCCAGCCGCGCCGCTGCGCTGATGAGACCACCCCGTGCCGTCACCCCCACAACCCACAACACAATGCCCAGCAGGAAGAAGAAGCAAACAGCGGCAACGATCAGCGCAGCATATTGCAGCCAAAATGCTTCCATCTGCCCACCGCCGGGAAACTGGCTACCATCCATACGGAAATTGGAATTGCTGCCACTGCCACCACCACTACTACCCAATGCAGCCAAAAAGCCGAGCAACAACATGAATTTGTTGCCCCACACAATGTCCCAAGAACGTTTTAACAACTTACCGTAATCCATTTCATCCACACCTTTGGGTCGGTAATCAGTGAACAATTTGCACTGATTACTGATAACTGATTACCGATTACCGCAACTATTCCCACTCAATCGTTCCCGGTGGCTTCGATGTGATGTCGTAGACGACACGGTTGACACCGGCAACCTCGTTAACAATGCGGCGGCTGACGTGGGCAAGCAGGTCGTAGGGCAACCGCGCCCAGTCGGCCGTCATAAAATCTTCGGTGGTGACGGCGCGGAGGGCAATGACTTCTTCATAGGAACGGCCGTCGCCCATGACCCCCACACTCTTCACCGGCAGCAGCACCGCAAACGCCTGCTGCGTTCCCTGCTTCAGCATCCCCGCCCGGCGCAACTCATCAGTAAAAATGGCATCCGCCTGCCGCAGCCGCTCCAGCCGCTGCCAGGTCAGCTCACCCAAACAGCGAATTGACAACCCTGGCCCCGGAAACGGCTGCCGCCAAATGAGGCTGTCGGGCAGCCCTAACGCCGTGCCAATGCGCCGCACTTCGTCCTTAAACAACTGCTTCAACGGCTCCACCAGCTCAAAATCCATGTCGTCGGGTAGGCCACCAACATTGTGATGAGTTTTAATGACGTGTGCCTCTTTTTTATCCTTGCCCGCGCTCTCGATCACATCTGGGTAAATCGTCCCCTGCGCCAAAAAGTCAATCTGACCCAGCTTATTGGCCTCGCGCTCAAAAATGCGAACAAATTTTTCGCCAATGATGCGCCGCTTTTGCTCTGGTTCGGTTACACCATCCAGCACCTCCAGATATTCCTCAACCGCATTGACCGCCACCAGCTTCATGCCCTGCTCGCGCTCAAAGGTTTCGACAACTTGGGCGGCTTCGCCCTGCCGCAAGAGGCCGTGGTCAACAAAAATGCAGGTGAGTTGGTCGCCAATGGCGCGGTGAATGAGGGCAGCCGCAACGGCCGAATCTACGCCGCCGCTTAGCCCCAAAACGACGTGGCCGCTGCCGACTTGGGTGCGAATAACGGCCGTTTCTTCCTCAATAAAATTCGCCGGTGTCCAATCAGCCGCGCAGCCACAAATGGCCTGGACAAAATTCCGCAGCAGCGTCCCCCCCTGCGGCGTATGCACCACCTCCGGGTGAAACTGCACCGCATAATACCCCCGCGCCTCATCCGCCGCCGCCGCCAAGGGCGAATTAGCCGAATGCGCCAAAATCTGAAAACCCGGCGGCAATACCTCCACCTTGTCGCCGTGGCTCATCCAAACCTGCCGAGGATTGGCGATTGGAGAATTGGCGATTGGAGATTGGGATGAATCTCCAATCGCCAATCGCCAATCTCTAAATAGCCCATTCCCTGCGCCATTCACCTCCAAAACGGCCGGCCCATACTCCCGCCGCGTGCTGCCAGCCACTCGGCCGCCCAGCGTATGCGCCAAAAGCTGCATTCCGTAACAAATGCCCAGCACCGGCACGCCGCTTGCCAGCACATAGGCCGGCAGTGTCGGAGCATTGGGATCATAGACACTGTTAGGGCCACCGCTAAGAATAAATCCCTTTGGGTTGTGCGCCAAAATAATGTCGGCCGGGGTGCGCCAAGAAAAAAGCTCACAATACACATTGGCCTCACGCACCCGCCGCGCAATAAGCTGCGAATATTGGGAGCCGTAATCCAGAACAATGATGGTGTCGTGTGACATATGAGGAGAGTGGGGAGTAGGGAGTAGGGAGTGGAGATTCACCTCACTCCTTACTCCCCACTCCCGACATTTCTTAATCCGCCAACTCAATACGGCCATTATCCATATTGGTAATAATCGCCGCCGAATAGATAGGCACTTGCCAATGGTTAAGCGCGTCGCGGCCACCTTCAAAACTTTTTTCCACCACGGTAGCAATGCCCACCAAGGTCGCGCCGCTGTTATGTACTATACGTGCCAGCGCGTCAATCGTTTTACCCGTCGCCAAAAAATCATCCACAACCAGCACCCGATCCTCCTTATGTAAAAACTCTGGCGACACCATTAACAGCACTTCGCCCCCCTTGGTGTGACTGGGAGCCGCATCCACATACACCGGCTCCTGCATCGTGATGGGCTTATGTTTCCGCGCATAAACCACGGGGATATTGCCCAACGCTTTGCCCGCCATCACCGCTGGAATGATGCCACTCACTTCAGCAGTGAGGATGCGCGTAGGCTGCGAGTGGGCAAACTTTGCCGCAATCGCCTGCCCTACCGCTTCCAGCAGCAGCGCGTCTACCTGATGGTTCAAAAAACTATCAATCTTCAAAATCCCGCGTCCGAGATTTTGCCCTTCCCGTTCGATCCGCTCTTTTAATGCTTCCATAATTGGCGATTATCCATTAGGATTACAGGAGAACGCAACTGTTTGGTGGTATTTTAGCAACTTGTTACAAGCAAGATTGGTGGGCAATTGGATAGGATCACCAAGAAAAAGCGACACTAGCAGCATTTGCGCTATCTTTCACAAATTCTTGACGGGGCATAGGTAGTGGCCTATAATCTCTGTAACAAACCGTTCAAAAAAAATTGAAAGTTGTGAACAAGGCACATGATTATGGATATGCAATTGCTCGAAAAAGGATTGAGCGCTGTTGAAGAAGCGATGATGGCTATCGTAGACAGCGATGTCAACGTTTTATATGATGCCAGCGAGCACATTTTGTCGTCTGGAGGCAAGCGCGTCCGGCCACGGGTCGCTTTTCTTGCCTATTTGGCGGCAGGGGGCAACGAGATTGAGCAGGTTGTGCCAATGGCAACGGCCGTTGAGATGGTACACACGGCCACGCTTGTTCACGATGACATTAATGACCACAGCGTGCTGCGGCGCGGCCGGCCGACCGTCCACTCCATTTGGGGGCGCACCTTTGCCCTGCTCACCGGCGACTACCTTTTTGCTAAGGTGTACCAAATGATGGCTCCCTACGGCTCGCGCCAAAATGTGATTATGTCAAATGCCTGCACCCGGCTGGTGGAAGGGGAAACGCTGCAAGCGACGGCCGCCAAAGCGGGTGAGATGGATCAGGAAACGTACAAAGAGGTGATCAGCCGCAAGACGGCCAGCTTGTTTGAAGCCGCTGCCCGCATGGGGGCGATTCAGGCCGGGGCTGATGAAGCGTTGGAGAACGCTCTGGCAGAGTATGCCTACAATTTGGGGCTGACGTTCCAAATTGTGGATGACATTCTTGACATTATTGGCGACCCGGAAACGATGGGCAAGCCGATTGGCACCGATGTGAGCCAGGGGCGCGGGGTGATGGTGGCGCAAAATGGTCATGCGGCGGAGATGGTGTTGGAAGAAACGGCCGTTTCTGCTCCCAACTCCGTCGAACAAATGATCAACGACCTGCGTGAATCGGGAGCGGTGCAGCTTGCCCGCTTCCAGGCACAGCGGGTGGCGCAGCGAGCGCGTGAGGCTTTAACGGCCGTTCCCCCCTCCCCCGCCCGTGACGAAATGGAAGATTTGATCGAACAAGTCCTCAACCGAGACAGCTAGGAGCCTATCAGAAAAAGAAAATGGCATCGCGAATAACGCGGATCAGAACGGATTTTCGCGGATAAAACAAGAAAAATCCGTATGAATCTGCCAAAATCCGCGTCATCCGCGATGCTATTCTAGCTTCTTCGACAAACTGCTAGGAATTGTGAATTAGCTGCGGGCAAACACAGACAAACGCGAATTGATAGTTGCGAATTTACGATGAGCGCGATAAAACACGAATGGGTTCTCAAACTCGTTCGTGTTTTTGTTACCCTTGCACCATGCGGGTACAAAAAGGTAATTGGACGTATGCAATACGCCCGATAAAGGTATGAACAAAATGCGCGTTGCAATTTTTTCTGATGTCCACGGCAATCTGACGGCACTGGAAGCGGTGCTAAACGACATTGCCACACAGCAGGTAGACCAGGTGCTATTTGCCGGGGATTTATGCCTGATTGGGCCACGCCCAGCAGAATGTTTGCAGTGGGTGAAGGCGGCAAGGATTGCCAGCGTGTATGGCAACACCGACGACTGGATTTTGCGGCGGCAAAAGCCGCCAGAGCGGCTGCAGGCACTGTGTGACTGGACGCTGGCGCAGTTGAGCGAAGTGGAACGGGTATGGCTAACGGCCGTTCCTTTCTCCCATCGCCTTTCCCCCACCGCCAACCTCGCTGACGACCTGCTGGTCGTCCACGCCAACCCCCACGATGTCAACCAGCTTGTCTTCCCGCCGGAAAGCGAGCAGCAGGCCCGATACGGCCAGGTGCGGCAAACGGATGGGGCGTTGGCAGAATTATTGGCGGGTGCTGTTGGCACAACGGCCGTTATTGCCTACGGCCATCTCCACGTCCCCAGCATTCGGCAAGTCAATGGGGTCACGCTGGTCAACATCAGCTCCGTCAACATGGCCGGCGATGGCGACCCCCGCGCCAAATACGGGCTGCTGGAATGGGACGGCCAACAGTGGCACGCCCAGCACCGCCGCGTTGCCTGGGATGCCGAGGCCGAAATAGATGCCTATCGCCAGGCACAGCCACCCGGCTGGGAAAATTTTGTCATCTTACTAAAACAACATGATTGTATTCCCCAACAGGTGTAATTATTTTAACCTTCTGGCAAACAAAAAATGAAGAGTGATTTCTTACCAAGTTTTATAAAGCTTGAAGATGTTGAAAACCTACAATCAGGCACTTTTGAATTGTATTGTCCGTCAATGCAATTAGAAGCAACCGATCTTGGCGGGAAAAGCCAAGTTTATACTGGCCCTGGCCTAATAAAACAAGATAGTAATAGACAACTTTGCTTCACCATTTTTGCCGATGAAAAAGTAGGGCAAGAAGAAATACTTAGGCGATGGTCACGTCATAAGTCGGGCAAAATCATTCCTGAGAGTGAAATTTTTTCTTTGACTGCAATAGACTTTCAGAAACGATTATGGACAAGTAACAGAGTTTTTCCTTCTTTTAACCATACACACCCAGAAAAAACCTTATGTCAAGGATTATGTCCCAAACTTATCTGCAAGCAAAAAAAACGCAATATCTCTGAGCAAATAGCTTATGAAATTGTGTTATTTGAAAAGCTTTTGTTTCCAACAAATCGCATCACAAAAGTGGAAACTATTGCTAATAACCAAACGACGTATACATTGAACAATGACATTTTGCATTTCCAGTCATTAGGTTTTGATTTTTTGCTTCAAAAGAGGATGGACAAAATTACAATTGTGCAGGCAAAAACAAACAACAGCTTCCAAGATAAGCATCTTGAGGCACGAATTCTTGAAGCTTTACAATTCGTCTTTGGTCGGGAAATCAAATGGGGGATTATACTAAAAAATCTTTCTGACTCGGTTGAGACCATTATGGAAACAACACACATCAATTCAGAAATGGGAAACATAGACCCTCCGTTAAACCTAAACACAGCCAATAATCAAGCCTTTACTGATCTGTTTGGCAAGTATTTTACTTTCATTACTTCATCATATCAGGGTCAGGGCTACCACATTATTTCTAGTCATATTCGCCGTGTTTGTCGCAGCAGCACAAGCATTATCAATACTCGACTTCTAATTTTAACAACGGCAATTGAAGGCATTCTAAAACAGATTCATGTGGAATATCCAAATGAATCTACTCAAACCGAGTCTATCAAACATCTTCAAGAATACATTAAAAAATGGAAGGGATCCGATCCCCTTAAAAACCAAGTGCTTAACTATCTGAACCAGTTTGATAAGCCAAGTGCCAGAAAGCAATTAAAATACTTACAAAAATTGGGGGTTACACAAAAAAGACACGTTGATGCTTGGTATAAGCACAGAAATATAGCAGCTCACAGTGATTCACTTGAAGAAATAGACATTCAAACTTTAGCAACAGAACACGCTGCCATCTTAGTTCTTATGTACCAATTAATTTTCTACCTCATTGGTTACAAAGGTATCCATACAGATTACTCGGAATTAGGATGGCCTGAAAAAATCTACAATATCTCCAACGCATCAACCGTCAAACAGGATAATCCTTCATGACCACAGACAGCTTCAAATTCCTGCCGCGCATGATTGCGGCGCTGTACACCGCCACGGATCGAGAGCCCGAATTGCCGATTCCGTGGACACCGCTGGCCAAGCCATTGGCCGAATGCCGGTTTAGCCTGCTGACGACGGGGGGGCTGTATGTGCGGGGGGAACAACGGCCGTTTAACCTGAACCGTGAACGCGCCGAACCGACCTGGGGCGACCCCGATTTTCGCGCCATCCCCACCCCCGCGCAGGCGGGGGCTACCCCACCTACCGCCATTGCCGCCGAACATTTGCACATCAACACCCGCTTTGTGGAGGAAGATGTCAACGTGCTACTGCCGCTGACCCGCTTTCAGGAGTTGGCCGCCAACGGCACCATTAGCGGCCTGGCCCCCACGGCCTACTCGCTGATGGGGTTTCAGGGGTTTCCGCCGGATATGACGGGGTGGTTGCAAACGGCCGTTCCCGCCATCACCGCCCAACTCAAACAAGAGGAAATAGATTGCCTGCTCCTCACCCCCGCCTGACCCGACTGCGCCATGAACGTGCCCGTGTTGGCACGCGCCTTTGAAGCCGCCGGAATCAGCACCGTTTTAGTAACCATGATGCCCTATTGGGCCGAAAAAACCGGCACCCCACGCACTCTTGGCGTGGAATTTCCCTTCGGCCAAACGCTGGGACAACCCCATGACGTGGCGCAACAGCAGCGCGTCATCGCCGCCACGCTTGATCTGCTGGCAACGGCCACCGAACCCGGCACCATCGCCCACTTGGACGAACAGTGGCCGATTGAGCAAAAAACCGCCTACAAAGCGTGGCAGCCCAGCGAACCTTCCCCCATCATCGCCCACCTCGCCCCGCGCATCCGCGACATCATGCGGCAGAGCCGACAGTAAAACAGAGATTAGAGATTGGAGATTGGTGAAGGTTCATAATCACCAATCTCCAATCTCTATTTTTACAACACTTTCACAAGTCAAACTCCGTCAGCCGAGACATCTTGCACAGCTACAAATTCCGCCAGTGATGTTGGCTCGCGCCGCAAAAGCTGGCGCAACACAAACGGGTTGCCAACCAGCCCGTAGTTGGCGTAGTAGACAAACATCCGCCGCAGTGTGTCTATGGCATATGGTGACAGCCCGGCGGCTTCGGCTCCGGCTTGCCATTCGTCCAGCGGAATTTCTTTGAATTGGACAAGGCGATTAAGATGGGTAGCGAGGGTGTGGGAAACGGCCGTTTGTGTCAACCCCACTGTCCCCACCAGTTCATACGTCCCCCCCGCCAATTCCGGCTCCGTTAGCACCCGCGCCGCCGCCGCCGCCACATCATGCAAATCCACCAAACTCAGCCGCGTCGCCGCCGGATACGGCACCGCATACACCCCCTCATCCACAATCCGTTGCCACCCTGCCAGCAAATTTTGCATATAAGCCGTCGGCTGCAAAACCGTCGTGGCAATCCCCGACTCAAACAGCAGTTCCTCCACCCGCAGCTTATTCCAATGGTGCGGCATTCCTTCCGTTTGTGGGTGCAGCACTGAATGATAGACAATGTGGCTGACCCCTGCCGCCCGCGCCGCCACCACCAGCCAACGGCCGATTTTCACCTCATCCGGGTGCATATTGGGGCAAATATGGTAAACGCTCGCCACCCCTGCCAACGCCCCCGCATAAACCGACGGGTCGGCTATGTCACCCACCACTACATCAGCTGCACCTGCTTCACGGAGAATGGCAGCCTGTTCCGGCCGGCGCACCCACCCCCGCACCGCCGCCCCCCACGCGACTAACGCCTGCATCACTGCCCGCCCTGTTTTTCCCGCTGCACCCGTCACTAAAATCATCGTTTAGCACCTTGAGATTGGAGATTAGAGATTCAAAATCTCCAATCGCTAATCCCCAATCTCCCTTCAAATACACAACACCGCAAATGGGCAAAACTGCCCCATCTCGTTATAATGAATCCACAAAGGCAAAGCAGCATACACGACCATCTAAACAATGGCAAACAGGAGGAAGGAAATGCCCCGTATTGTTCGCGCAGCTTTATTGCAAGCAAGCTGGACCGGTGATCCAGAGACGATGATTGCCAAACATGAGGCGTATGCCCGCGAGGCGGCCAACCAGGGAGCGCAAGTGATGTGCTTCCAGGAGCTATTCAACGGCCCCTACTTCTGCCAGGTGCAAGACCGCCAATTTTTTGCCCACACCGAGCCAATCCCCGATGGCCCCACCACCCAACGGATGCAGGCACTAGCCCAAGAAACGGGCATGGTGTTGATTGTGCCAATGTATGAAGCTGATGGCCCCGGCATTTATTACAATACGGCGGCAGTGATTGACGCCGACGGCCGTTATCTGGGCAAATACCGCAAAACCCACCTGCCCCACCAGCCCGGCTTTTGGGAAAAATATTATTTTCGCCCCGGCAATTTGGGGTATCCGGTGTTTGAAACGGCCGTTGGCAAAATCGGCGTCTACATCTGCTACGACCGCCACTTTCCCGAAGGGGCGCGGATGCTGGGGCTACACGGAGCCGAAATCGTCTTCATTCCCTCCGCCACCTCACGCGGGCTGTCGCAGCATTTGTGGTGCATTGAGCAAACCGGCCACGCCATCGCCAATGGCTACTTTGTCGGAACCATCAACCGGGTCGGCGTTGAGCCGCTGGGCGACAATGATTTTTACGGCCAAAGCTACTTTTGCACCCCACGCGGCGAATTTGTCACCACCCTCGGCGACCGCAGCGACCTGCCGGGGCAAGGGGATGCCTATAACGAAGAACTCATCGTCCGTGACCTCAACCTCGACCTCATCCGCGAAGTCCGCGACACCTGGCCCTTCTACCGCGACCGCCGGCCGGATATGTACGAGAAGATTGTGAATCCATGACTTAGTAATCAGTAATCGGTGATCAGTAATCAGTTATCAGTGGCACTGATAACTGATTACTGATTACTGTTTACCGATTACTGCCAAAAAAGAGGCAACATGCGTACCCTCATCAAAAACGGCACTTTGGTCAGCGCCAGCGACACCGTGGTGGCTGACATGATGATTGAAAATGGCAAAATTGCCCTGATTGGGCAAGACATGTGGGACGATGATGCGGAAACGATTGATGCCAGCGGCAAGCTGCTGCTGCCGGGCGGCATTGATGTCCACACCCACCTCGACCTTCCCTTTGGCGGCACTGTCTCTTCCGATGACTTTTTTACCGGCCACCGGGCGGCGGCGTTTGGTGGCACCACCACCCATCTGGATTTTGTGATTCAGCCCATCGGTGGGTCACTCCACGACGGCATTGCGGCGTGGCACGCGAAGGCCGACAGCAAGGCCGCCATTGACTACGGCTTCCACATCGCCATCACCGATTTGCGCGACGATGTGATGGCGGAAATTCCCAGCGTTGTAGATGAGGGAATTACCAGTTTGAAGCTGTTTATGGCCTACAAGGGGGTGTTCCAGATTGACGACACGACCCTATTCCGCGCCATGAACGTGGCCGCCAAACACGGGCTGCTGATTATGGTCCACGCCGAAAACGGGGACGTGGTGGCGGAATTGACCAGCCAACTGCTGGCCGAAGGCAAAACGGCCCCCAAATACCACGCCACCTCGCGCCCGGCCATTGCCGAAGCGGAGGCAACGGGGCGGGCGGTGGCGATGGCGGGGATTAGCGGCGCGGCGCTCTATGTGGTGCATATGACGTGCGAGGAGGCGGTGGAGCAGCTTGTGCTGGGGCGGCAGAAGGGGTTTCGCGTGATGGGCGAAACCTGCACCCAATACATGTTTATTTTTGCGGAAGATTTGGCAAAGCCGGGGTTTGAGGGAGCCAAGTTTGTTTGCTCGCCGCCGGTGCGCCGGCCGAAAGATGCCCCGGTGCTGTGGCGGTCGCTGGCGAACAATACGCTGCAGGTGGTATCAACCGATCACTGTCCGTTTTGGTATGAGGGGGGGATAAACGGCCGTTTACCCGGCAAAGAACTCGGCCGCGCCAGCTTTGACAAAATCCCCAACGGGATGCCCGGCATCGAAGACCGCATGGCCGTCATGTGGCACCACGGAGTGAATGGCGGTCGGCTAACCCCCAACCGCTTTGTCGAAATCACCAGCACCAACCCCGCCAAAATCTTTGGCCTCTACCCGCAAAAAGGCACCCTCAGCGTGGGGGCCGATGCCGATATTTTGCTGTGGGACCCCAACCACGAACATACGATTAGCGCCGCCACCCACCACATGAACACCGACTACAACGTCTATGAAGGGATGACGGTGCGCGGCTGGCCGACGCAGGTGCTGCTGCGTGGGGAGCTGATTGTGGATGGGGAACGGTGGTTGGGGCAAGCGGGAAACGGCCGTTTTCTCCGTAGACGGCCGTTTGCCGAGGTACTGTAACATGATTTCAGATAGCAAAGATGCTGAATGGCAGCAACACCAGTGGCAAGCATTGGCAAAGGCACGACAGCTTCGTGAACAACTGGCAGCTCATGGGCTATTCTTTGATTCAACCAAG
This sequence comes from Ardenticatenaceae bacterium, assembly GCA_020634215.1. Lineage (GTDB taxonomy): Bacteria > Chloroflexota > Anaerolineae > Promineifilales > Promineifilaceae > JACKCD01. Next base: position 24,724 of record JACKCD010000047.1, read on the forward strand.
ATGTTACAAGAGGTGCGTGAGGAACGTTTGGAAGAACTGTTAAGTACCTGCCTCCAAACAAAAAATAGCAACACGGGTGACGCGGATCAGGACGGATTGAACGGATCAGAAAAAAATATCCGCAAGAATCCGGTTTAAATCCGCGTCATCCGCGCATCTATGCAGCAAAACAACATGCAAGAAACGATACCCGCAAAACCACGCCCCACCCCAACAAGCTGGCTGCCCCTGCTTTTGTTGGGGGTTCTCCTGCTGCTTGCCCTCACTATCGCCCTCAACCAGTTTGGGCTGGCAAACGACGACCCCGCCCTGGTGGACTCCACGCCGGGGCAGTTGGCGCTGTGGGTAGCCGACCAAACTACGCAGCCAGCCCGACGGGTGGAATCGTGGCTGGTGTGGTTGACCAAGCCCACTGCGCCCAACGGCGTGTTAAGCGAAACGGCCGCTTTGGGGCGGGCGCGGTTTATTTTGGGGCTGCTGCCGCTGCTGGTGGCCGGGCTGGCCGGGTATGCGGCGTGGGTGGTGGGGAAAAGGCCGAAACGTGGGCGGGAAACGGCCGTTTTTCTCCTCCTGGCCTACACCTTCCTCCTCTTCAACATTCCCGCCCACAGCCAACCCGCCTTCACCCTCGTCCTCGTTGGCATCGTTGGCAGCCTAATCGCCGCCTTTCTCGCCCCCGGCCACGTCTCCCCCCGGCTTGGCTTCTTCGTCATCATCGCCACCCTCTTGGTTGGCTGGGAACTATACAAAATTGTCGGTGATACCACTGGCAACGTCCTGCCCCTCACCGATTTCCCCTGGAAGCTTCCCCACTGGCAAACTGTCGCCGAAGCCCTGCTCCAGCCCGCCCGCCGCAACGGCCCCCAACTATTGGTACGCATCCTCGCCGCCGCCAGTTGGGTGACGTGGACTGAAGCGTTTATGGGCTTTGTCGTTGGCAGCCTGCTGGGGTTTGGGCTGGGGGTGCTATTTGCCCATAACCCACTGCTGGAACGCGGCCTGCTCCCCTACGCCGTCGCCTCGCAAACCGTCCCCATCATCGCCATCGCCCCCATGATTGTCGCCTGGCTGGGGCAAGGCATCGTTTCCGTGGCCGTCATCTCGGCTTATCTCGCCTTTTTTCCCGTCACCATCAACACCCTACGCGGCTTGCTCTCGCCCGACCAGCGCAAGTTGGATTTAATGCAGTCGTATGCCGCGTCCAAATCCACCATTTTGTGGAAACTGCGCCTGCCGTCGGCCCTGCCCTACATTTTTTCCGCGCTCAAAGTCGCTTCTACGGCCTGCGTCGTCGGGGCCATCGTCGGCGAACTGCCGTCCAGCCGCAGCGACGGGCTGGCGGCGGCCATTCTCCGCGCCAGCGGCAACTACGCCTCGGAGCCGGAAAAGCTGTGGGCGGCGATTATTATGGCCTCGCTCGTAGGTATGCTCTTTTTTGGCCTTGTCACTCTGGTTGAACAATTCACCCTGCGCGGCTTTGCCGTGGTACGAGAACAATCATGAACAACAAACCCGTTATTTCTGTCTCAGCGGCCAACAAAATTTTTAACGTGGGTAGCGACGAAGCCGTCATTGCCCTCAAAGACATCAACCTAGAAATCCAGCCGGGGGAATTTGTCTCCTTTATTGGCCCGTCGGGTTGCGGCAAATCTACGCTGCTGCGGCTGATTGCCAACCTGACGGAGCCAACCAACGGCACGGTGGTGGTTAATGGTAAATCACCACAGGAGGCGCGGCTGAACCGCGAATATGGCTTTGTTTTTCAGGCGGCGACGCTGTATGAATGGCGCACCATCAAGAAAAATGTGCAGTTGCCGCTGGAAATTATGGGTTATGCGCCGGAGGAACGGGAGCAGCGAGCGCAAAAGATGCTGGAGATGGTGGAACTGGGGCGGTTTGGCAACCATTACCCCGGCCAGCTTTCGGGCGGGATGCAGCAGCGGGCTTCGATTGCGCGGGCGCTGGCGTTTGAACCGCCGCTGCTGCTAATGGATGAGCCATTTGGGGCGCTGGATGAGTTTACCCGCGACCGGATGAATATGGAGCTTTTGCGAATTTGGCGACAAACGCAAACGACGGTGCTCTTTGTGACCCACAGCATTGCCGAGGCGGTCTTTTTGTCTACGCGGGTGGTGGTGATGTCGGCCCGGCCGGGGCGCATTAAGGACGTGATTGACATTGACCTGCCCCACCCGCGCCTGTTTGAAACGCGGGAATCGGAGGCTTATTATGGGTATGTAACGGCCGTTCGTGAAAGCCTCCGCGATGCCTTCCAGGCTGAAATTGAATAACCCTGTCATTTCGACGAGTCCGCGAAAAGAAATCCCATGCCCATCACCCAACGCCAACCCCTGCTAGACAGACCTACGATTGCCAAAGTGAGCGGGATTCCTCGCTCCGAAGACTTCACTCGGAATGACAGAGGTCACCGCACATGTCATTTCGACGAGTCTTCGAGGAGAAATCCTATTCACCGCCGTGGACAAAAGAATTTCTGGCACAGCAAGCCATAGCTATCAGGACCTTTGTTCCAAAAACCTCATTGAAGATAGCATGGACAAAAACAGCATATGGCAAAGCAGTATTACGTCTATATTATGTGCAGTAATTCAGGAACCCTGTATATTGGTTTAACAAACAACATTGAACGGCGGGTTTACGAACACAAGCAAAAATTGGTTCAGGGTTTTACGGCACAATACAATGTCAACAGGCTAGTTCATGTGGAGACTTTTGAAAAAGTCAGTGACGCAATTCAACGCGAGAAAGAGCTAAAAAAGTGGCGACGCAGCAAGAAAATTGCGCTTATTGAAGAGGCAAATCCCAAATGGGAAGATTTGAGCAAATGAATCTCAAAAAGCCCTGTCATTTCGACGAGTCCGCGAGGAGAAATCCCATGCCCACTGCCCAACTGAAAGGTCTTCAGTTCACGCCTATGATTGCCAACGTGAATGGGATTCCTCGCTCCGAAGACTTCGCTCGGAATGACATGAGTAGAATATGGTAGCAAACACCAATTCCAAAGGGGTTGAACGACTGCGCTACTACTTGCCCACAATTGTGGTGGCGGTGGCGGTGCTGGCGGTTTGGGAACTGCTGGTGCGGCTGTTTAACATTCAGCAATTTTTGCTGCCCAAACCCAGCAGCATCGTCACTTCGCTCATCAGCGAGTGGCCGGTGATTGCGCCGCGCATCTTTTTTACGACAAGGAGCGCGGTGGGTGGGTTTGTGATGGGAACGGCCGTTGGTATCCTCATGGCCTTCATCACCGCCCGCTTTGTCAGCCTGCGCGAAGCGATGATGCCCTTTGCCATCGCCGCCAACTCCGTCCCCATCATCGCCCTCTCCCCCATCATGTTCAACTGGTTTGGCCCGCTCAACCCGTTTTCCTGGATGGTTATCGTCTCGGTGATGGTCTTTTTCCCCGTCCTCATCAACACCGTGCGTGGCCTGACCGAAGTCCAGCCAGAAGCACTAGAATTGATGCGTTCCTACGCCGCCAGCCCACTCAAGGTGCTGCTGTCGCTGCGCGTGCCTAACGCCCTGCCCTATCTGTTTAGCGCCCTGCGCGTTGCCAGCGTCTTGAGCATGATTGGGGCGATTGTGGCCGACTTTTTTGGCGCAGAACGCAACACGCTAGGAAAATATGTGACGCAAGAAGCGGCCGTTTTGCGCTTTGCCAACACCTGGGCGGCTATCCTTGTCGCCAGCCTCATCGGCATTGCCCTCTATACCTTTGTGCTGCTGGTGGAACGGTGGATAACGCCCTGGTCAAATGGGCAAGAAGTATAACGTTGGAGATTAGAGATTGGAGATTTTGCCTCTCCAATCCCCAATCTCCAGTCTCTACTCTCAAGTGCAGAGGAGGTGATTCACAAACAAAAACTGTTTACTGTTTACTGTCAACTGTTTACTAATTTTCACGAGGAGATTCTGAGAAGATGAAAAAGCAATTGCTTGTCTTTGTTTTGATGCTTGTCTTTGGTGTTTTTGTTTTGTCGGCGTGCAGCGGTGGTGGGGAACCAACGGCCGTTCGTGTCCAACTCCAATGGGTCGCCCAATCCCAGTTCGCTGGCTACTACGCCGCGTTGGAAGAAGGGTACTATGAAGAAGAAGGGCTGGATGTCACCATTCTCGAAGGTGCACCCGACATTGTGCCACAGCAGGTCTGTGTTAACGGCGGCGCCGAATTCTGCACCGCCTGGGTTCCCAAAGCATTGGAATCCCGCGAAGCCGGAGCTGATTTGGTCAACATTGCCCAAATTTACCAGCGCAGCGGTACACTGGAAGTGTCGTTTAAAGATTCTGGCATTACCTCCGTGGCCGATTTGGCCGGCCGTAACGTGGGTGTCTGGGATTTTGGCAACGAGCATGAGGTGTTTGCCGCCCTGCGGAAAGAAGGGCTTGACCCCGAAAGCGATGTCAACATCGTCATTCAGCCGTTTGATATGACCCTGCTGCTGACGGGCGAAATTGATGCCGCCGAGGCAATGATCTACAACGAATATGCCCAGGTGCTGGAAGCGGAAAACCCGGCCACAGGGGAACTCTACAAGCCCGAAGACCTCAACGTTATCAACTTCAACGACGTGGGCACGGCCATGCTGCAAGATGCGGTCTGGGTCACCGATTCTTGGATTAGTCAGGACGGCAACGATGCCATTGCGGAGAAGTTTTTGCGGGCAACGTTCCGGGGCTGGATGTTCTGCCGCGATAATTTGGATGCCTGTGTGCAGCACGTTCTCAACGCCGGGCCGACGCTGGGTGAAAGCCACATGCGCTGGCAGCTTAACGAAGTCAATGCCCTCATTTGGCCGTCGCCCAACGGCATTGGGGTGATGGATCAGGCACTGTATGACCAAACAGTCAATGTTGCCATTGAAGGTGGCGTACTAACGGCTGCCCCCGATGCTGGTGCCGTCCGCACCGACTTAGCGACTGCCGCCCTTGAAGGCATTGATGGCGACACCACCGGCGCGGGCTTTAGCAAGATTTTGGTTGAGCTGAACCCTGGCGGGGAATAATCAGCTAACATTTTATACCAACCCAGGTTGTAAACTCACATCCTTTTGGCTGCAATTAACAAGTGGCAGGTAACAGGTCTAGTCAGCAAATGAGACTTGCCACTTGTTAATTGTGGCTGAAGACAAATGGTTTGCCAGTGGGTTGTACGGGGCACCCGATTCTGGTCAATCAACGGCCGTTCGCCCCGTGCAACGCATTCTATCAACAAAAATCTCGACACCTCCTTATGGCGCAAACATTGCCAAAAACGGCCGTTTTTGGCACACTTACCTCATGACTCTTCCAACACGAGAATCTCCCAAAGGTAAAAAAGCCTCCCTCTTTGCCACCTGCATGGTAGATATGATGTACCCGGAAACGGCCGTTTCCGTGGTTGAACTCCTGTCCCATGTTGGCGTTGAAGTGGAATTCCCGCCAGGGCAAACGTGCTGCGGGCAGCCCGGCTTTAACGCCGGCTATTGGGACGAGGCGCAGCAGGTTGCCACCCACTTTCTACGCACCTTCGCCCATGCCGAACTCATTGTCACCCCGTCCGGCTCCTGCGCGGCGATGGTGCGGCATGAATACCCCAAGCTATTTGCCGACGATCCGGCTCTCCAGCGCGAGGCGGAACGGCTGGCAAGCATCACCTGGGAAATTACCGAGTTTTTGGTGGAGGGGCTGGGGATTGTGGATATTAACGGCCGTTTGCCCACCCCCACCAATATTGCCTTCCACAACGCTTGCCACGGGCTGCGGCTGTTGGGGCTAGGCCCCGCCGCCCGCACCCTCGTTGGCAACCTGGAAAACGCCACCGTCAGCGAAATGGCCGGCTGCGATGTTTGCTGCGGCTTTGGCGGGCTGTTCAGCGTCAAAATGGCCGACATCAGCGGCGTGATGCTGCAAAAGAAAATGACCGCCATTGCGATGGCGACCATCGAACAAAGCCAATCCCAAGTCGTCACCGGTGACGCAAGCTGCCTCACCCACATCAACGGCGGCCTCGCCAAACAAGGCTCCCCCCAGCGGGTGCGGCACGTGGCGGATTTACTGGCCGAAGCGATTAGAGACTAAGAGATTGGAGATTGGAGATTGGAGATTGTGTGAATCTCTAATCTCCAATCTCCAATCTCCAATCCCCATTTATGAAACTAAACGCCAACAACTTTGTCCAACTTTCGGCCGTGGCGGTGCGGGATGAGGTGCTGCAAACGGCCGTTACCCGTGCCACCAACGGCGCATCCGGCAACCGCGTCCGCGCCATGCGCGAGGTCAGCGAAGCCCACGGCGAAGCGTTGCGGCAGCAGGCCGCCGCCGCCAAACGCCGCGCCCTCCACAGCCTGCCCGATTTGCTGGAACAGGCCGAAGCCAGGATGCAGGCCAACGGCATCACCGTTTTGTGGGCGCTGGATGCGGCCGAGGCAAGGCAGCACATTTTAGATATTGCCCGCCGCCACCAGGTGCGTCGCATTGTCAAAAGCAAAAGCATGGCAACCGAGGAGATTGGCCTCAACGACGTGCTGGAAACCAACAACATTGAAACCATCGAAACCGACCTCGGCGAATACATTATCCAGCTCAACCACGAAGCCCCCAGCCACATCGTCGCTCCCGTCATCCACAAAACTAAGGAAAGCATCCGCGACATTTTTATCCGTGAAATTGACATGCCCCCCACCGATGATGCCGCGACGATGGCGCGTTACGCTCGCGGCCAACTGCGTGAAGCGTTTCTAACGGCCGATATGGGCGTTTCCGGCGGCAACTTCATCATCGCCGAAACGGGGACGCTGTGCCTTGTCACCAACGAAGGCAACGGCCGCATGGTGACATCGGTTCCACCCGTCCATGTGGCCCTCATTGGCATTGAGAAAATTGTGCCAACGGTGCGCGATTACGCCACGCTGGTGCAGCTGATTGCCCGCGCCGCCACCGGGCAAAAGTTAAGCGTCTACGGCAGCATGGTCAACGGCCCCCGCCGCGCTGGCGAAACGGACGGGCCAGATCATGTGTATGTGGTGCTGCTGGATAACGGCCGTTCTAACATCTACACCAATCCCGATTATGTCGAGGCGCTGGCCTGCCTGCGCTGTGGTGCCTGCCTCAACACCTGCCCCGTTTACCAGGCGGCCGGCGGCCACAGCTACGGCTGGGTTTATCCGGGGCCGATTGGCGCGGTGGTCACGCCGCTGCTCAACGGCATTGAAAACGCCTCGCCGCTGCCGTTTGCCAGCAGCCTGTGCGGAAGCTGCAAGCAGGCTTGCCCGGTGGACATTGATTTGCCGCGTATGCTGCTGACGCTGCGGCGGGATTTGGTGCAGCGGGGGACGCAGGGGCGCACCTGGGGCGTGGGGATGAAGCTGTGGGCAATGGGCAACAGCAGCCCGACAGCGTTCCGGCTGGGCGGCAAGGCGGCTTCGTTAGCCAGCAACGCCATTCACCTGCAAACGCTGCCGGGGCCATTGGGCGGCTGGACAGACCACCGCACGGCTCCCCAATTTGCGCCGAAATCGTTCCGGGAAATTTGGGCAGAGAAGAATAGTAATCGGTAATCAGTAATCGGTAATCAGTTTAGGCTACTGATTACTGATTACTGATTACCGATTACCGATCAGTATGAGCAGTCGAGCGTTGATTTTGAACAAGTTACGCGGGGGAAAACGGCCGTTTTCCCCCACCCCACCGGCCAGCTACATCCCCGTTTCCCCAGTGGACGCGGCCGACGTGCTGCCGCGCTTTGTGCGTGAAGCGGAGTTACTGAGCAGCAAGGTGTACCAGCCGGCCGATCTGGAAGAGGCGTTAGAGACGCTGCTGGGAATTATTGGCGACGACAAGGCAGTGCTGGCCTGGGACGATGCCGAACTGCCGCTGCCGAATTTGGCGGGGGCGCTGGCGCAGGCCAACGTGGCGGTGGCAACCCACAATGATGCCTCGGTGCGGGTGGGGATTACGGGGGCGGATGCGGCGCTGGCGGGGACAGGGACGCTGGTGTACGTGAGTGGAAACGGCCGTTATCGCGCTACCTCCCTTCTGCCGCCCGTCCACGTGGCCCTCATCACCCGCCGCCAAATTGTCCCCAATCTGGAAAGCTGGGTCGAAAACCAATACGACGGCGATCTGCAAGCATTCCAGCAAGCCAGCAACGTCGTCCTCATCTCCGGGGCCAGCCGCACCGCCGACATCGCCCTGGAGTTGATTTTGGGGATGCACGGGCCAGGGGAGATGCACATACTTATTTTGCCGGATGTTTAAGCAGTGGAGAGTGGGGAGTAGGGAGTGGGGTGATAAACTCTCCACACCCCACTCCCTACTCCCTACAACACAACAATGAATTTTAACCTGACCGATGAACAGCAAACATTTCGTGACGTAGTTCACAAATTTATGGCCGAGGAGTTGGCTCCTACGGCGAAAGAGACGGATGAAACGGCCGTTTTTAACTGGCCCGTCGTCAAAAAAATGGGGCCGCTGGGGCTGCTGGGGATGGAAGTGCCGGAAGAATATGGCGGCGCGGGCATGGACAGCGTGATGGCGACGATTGCCATTGAGGAGATGGGATGGGCGTGTGGCTCAACGGCGCTGGCGATTTCGGCGCACAACAATTTGGGCATGGGGCCGATTGTGGCCTATGGCACGGAAGAACAAAAGCACAAATGGCTGCCGCCGCTGGCAACGGGGGCGGGGCGGCTGGGCTGCCTGATGTTGACGGAGCCGGGGGCGGGGTCGGATTTGCAGAATGGGGTGCGGGTAACGGCCGTTAAAGAAGGTGATGCCTGGGTCATTGACGGCAACAAAATGTGGGCCACCAACGCCAGCATTGCCGACACCTTTGTCGTGCTGTGCCGCACCGACCCGGCCGGAGGTAGCCGCAGCCTCAGCCAAATCATCGTCCCCGCCGACACCCCCGGCATCACCATCGGCCCCGCCGAAAAGAAAATGGGGCTAAACGGCTCCCCCACCCACGCCGTCAACTTCGATAACGTCACCGTCCCCCGCGAAAATTTGCTGGGGGAGGAGGGCAAAGGGCTAACACAAACGCTGGCAACATTGACGAAGGGGCGGATTAGCATTGGGGCGTTGGCGCTGGGGCTGGCGCAAGGGGCGTATGACAAAGCGATTCGCTACGCGCAAGAGCGCGAAACCTTTGGCAAGCCAATTGGGCAGCACCAGGCGGTGCAGTTTATGCTGGCCGACATGGCAACGGAGATTCAAGCATCGCGGCTGATGTTGTATTGGGCGGCGTGGCGCAAGGATCAGGGGTTGTCTTATGCCAAAGAGGCGGGCATGGCAAAGCTGATGGCGACGGAGATGAGCGAACGGGTGACGCGCAACGCCATCCAAATTCACGGCGGCTTTGGCTATAGCCGTGAGTTTGAGGTGGAGCGAATGTACCGCGACACGCGGCTGATGTCTATTGGCGAAGGAACGAGCGAGATTTTACGGATGGTGATCGGCCGGCATTTGCTGGGATATTACGAGTAGGGGCGTATTGCATACGCCCTGTGGCAATAGGACGCAGATTTGCCTGTACGCGAAGCAGTTGTGAAACAACATTTGCCTGATTTTTATTATCAGGTTTATCAGGTAAATCTGCGTCCCATTTTTTAGTGAACGGGCGTATGCGATGCACCCCTACAGAAAATATTCTGTGCCGCAGTAGGGGCAGCGAATGACCCCTTTCCCAGCCAGTTCCAATTCACCGTTGCACTGCTTGCAGTGGGTCAATTCGCGCAGGCTGTTGGCCTGTTCGGAATAAAGCATCCCTTCATCCCAGTTAACATAGCCAGAAAACAGCCCCATTCCCACAAGCTGGTGGAGCCACTGCTGCACTTCGTCGCGGGTGGATTTCATTTCGATAACCAGGTCGGAAATGTGAACCTGGCCGCGTGTTTTGACGATGTTGAGCAGTTCGCGCTGTTTGGCGGCTTTGGCAGCAACGGCCGTTTCCTGCCCCCCCTTCCAGAACAGATAGCCGCCAAAGCCAAGCTGTGGCAGCACCAGCACCAACATCCCTAACAAGATTCCCAACGTCGCCGCGCCGCCCGTCAAACTCCCCTCACGATAATAAACCAGCATCAGGCTGACAACAATAATGCCAACAATGATGCCACCTGCCAGTAAGATAATGCCTAATGTTCTTCCCATTTTTTTCAGTAATCGGTAATCAGTAATCGGTAATCGGTAATCGGTAATCAGCGGTAGACTGATCACTGATCACTGATCACTGATTACTGATAACTGGATCAGCCAAACCCGGCACTGCCACCGCCACCGCTGGAGCCACCGCTAAAACCACCGCTAAAGCCGCCGCTAGAGCCACCGCTGCTGCTGCTGGGCGGCGTGGATTTGAGCGTGGTGGCGGTGTTGTTGAGCATTTGGGTCAACCCGGCCGACATGCTCGACAAGCCGCCTGTCACCCCCTTGGACATTCCTTCCAGCCCACCGGGGCCACCTTTTTCGCCGCTTGGCACGGTGGGCGTGCTGCTGCGTGAAGAGCCACTGCTGCTGCCGCCCCACCAGCCCCCCCAACCGCTGCGGCGGGGGTAGGGGTAAGGCGTGTACCAGCCGGGCGTGGGGGTCGTCGGGATTTGCTCGAATTTGTGGATCCAGGTGCGCTCTAGGCCAAAGGCAACGGCGTAGGGCAAATATTTCTCAAAAATGTCGGTGGCGGTTTGCAGGTCGCTGTATTTTTCGATGTTTTTGAGGTAGTTGATGAAGGCGTTCCATTTAACGGCCGTTTCCGTCCCCAGCACCGTCTTTTTGGGCATATGACGGCCGGCAATCACTGTTAGCAGCCCCGTCAACCCCAACGCCCCGCCTACGCACAGTGCCGCCCCACCCAACGCCTCGCTGTCGGTGAAAATGACAAACATGCCAATACAGCTTGCCACCCCCAGCACCATGATACCAGCCCCCAACCCGGCATAAGTCATCCGCACCGACTCCGGCGACTTGGGCAGCAGCTTGAGCTTAACAACTTCTTCGTACAGTTGTTTGCGAATCGTGGGCAAATGCTGGGCAAACTTGTAATTCATCTCCTTGAGCGTGCGCTCATCCTTGGTCCCCAAGAGCGCCCGCAGGAAAGATTTCTCAAACGGCCGTAAATCCTTCTGCTCTTTCTCCGTCCGCGTAAAGCGGTGCGTCCGCTCCTCCTCGGTGATGGTCACATAGCCGCGCCGCGCCAAATCGAGCAAAATGGACATAATGTCGCTCATGTCTGCCTTTTCATCCACCAGCGTGCCAATCACCGCCGGAGATAGCTGATCGGGCGGCTCAGACAAATATTCCGGCACGATGAGGTCAATTTGCGGGTCGCGCCCCCGCGTGTACCACATCACCAGCACCCCCAGCGGCCCCGTAACGGCCAGAAAAACGCCAATTGCCAAAATGAAGGTGCCAGCCACACTGCTGCGCTCTTCACGGCTTTGCCAGTCCGGTTTGGGAATATCCAGCAACCCGTGGGGAAACTGCACGCGCACGTCAAACGAGTCGCCAACCAGCAGGGGGAAGGCGCGTTCGTAGGTGATTAAACGGCCGTTTTCCCCCACGTCAATCACCACCGTACTGTCTTCCGCCCCGCCCGTATACGCCGCCACCAAATAATCGGTTGTGTCCGTGTACTGCTGCGCCGCCACCCCCTCTGGCAGCCGAATCGTTACCCGGCTGGCCTGCACCCGCGCCGGATGGTCGTTGGGAATGACCGTCCAATAAATCTGGTCACCTGACCCCTCGTCCAGCGTGCCTACGCGCACGCCGCCTTTGATGGTGTAGCTGAAGGTGTAGGTATGTTCCCCGACAGTCGGCTCAAAATACCAGTAGATAAAGGTTTCTGACCCCTCTTGCGTAATTTTGAACGTCCCCGGTGCGTTGGTGCTGGCCTCCGTATAATTGCGGTCGCCTTCGCGCACCTTCACATTGGTGATCCCCTCATTATTGCCGGCCGTCCCCGTGACAATGCTGCGGAAGCCATAGGTAAACGGCTCGCCAGAAAAATCAAGCGTTTGCCGTTCCACCACATCCAGATCCCCATTTTCGCGCAGTGTCATGTCAATATCCCACTGCCGCCAAAAAAAGACTTTGCTCTGAGCAAAGCTGGTTGCCGGAGCCAACAGCATCAACAGCAACAGCACCCCAATCATGTAAACAGTTGTGGATTTTTTCATAACGCCATTATGAACCAGACCGCAAGAGGTGGCAAGTAGCTGGTGAAGTCTTTTCAATGAAATGGCCGAATGCGGCTGGTGGCTAGTGGTTGGTGGCTGGTAAGAAGTGTCACCAGCCACCAGCCACAGACTTTTATTTGGAAACGGCCGTTAACGGCTTGGCGTCTTCGCAAAACACAAAGCTGTTGGTGCCATTGGTGTGGTAAAAATAATCCTTGCCATCCACGCGCAGCATAATCTGATAGCCTGATGTCAGCACTTGGGCATACATCATGCCCGGTTGCGGGCAGCCCAAACTGCTATCGCGCCATTCGGCCGAAACAGCCTGCATCATTTCAACTGCGCTAATGTCTACCCCAAGCCGCTGGCTCAAATCTTGCGCGGCATCATTTTGCAGCTTTAGCAGCGGATTAGGCACGCCGGGAGCGGGCATGACGCGGGGTTCGCTGGGTTCTGTGGGGGCAGATGGGGTAAGCTTGCTCAAATCAACCGTGGTTGGCTGGGATGAGGTCGCCCGTTCAACGGTGGTTTCATCATCATTCATTTCGCTTTCTCCAGATTCAGGAATGGGGGTTGGCTCCGCCATAACAGTTACAGCCAACAGAGCCGTCTCGCCTATGGTTGGAACGATGGTGGGCAAAACGGCCGTTTCTTCCACCGCCACCTGCTCCGCACCACACCCCACCAACAGCAACAGTACCCCCGCCAATCCAAGCAAACGTTTCATCGTTAATCTCCGTAAAGTGGCTGGTGGCTAGTGGTTGGTGGCCACCAGCCACCAACCACCATACTACAAGCGGCGCAACCAAAACCAGGCCGATGCCCAAGTGGCATCCTTCATTTCCGTCACGCCTCTCTCCACCCGATCCAGCACAAAACCATCGGTGAACAGAGTCAAAACGGCCGTTTCCTCCATCCCTCGTGGCCCATCCTCCTGCTCTCGCCCCACCTCCTGTAGCCGAGCATACAGCAAGTAATGGCCGCCCGACCGCAGCAAGCGGCGCAACTGAGCCGCATACCCCGCCTGCTGCGCCGCGCTCAAGGCGTGGAAACAGCCCACATCCAGTGCCAAATCATAGACCCCGGTCAGAAAGTCCAATTCGGCCACGGAAGCAGCGTGAAATTGCACCCGGTCGGCCAAATGAACGGCCGTTGCCCGTCGCTGCGCCTCGGCCACCGCCTGCGGCACAAAATCTACGCCATCTACCCGCCAGCCCAACTGCGCCAAATAAATGGCTGCCCGCCCAAAGCCACAGCCTAAATCCAGCGCCCGCCCCGGCGGCAGTTCCGCCGCCAGTGCCACCACCTCCGGCGGCGGCAGCCGGTCATCCCACGGCACCCCACCCGCCTGATACCGTTCCACAAATCGTTGAAAAGTGATTTCTTCGCTCATGAGCAGAGTTATAAAACAGGACGTGTCGAGACGCAAAATTTTGCGTCTCGACAAAATGGATAAAATTGTGCGTCTCTAAGAAGATCGTAAGAGGTTGCCTCTGAAAACGGCCGTTATCTTGGCAACCACCTTTGGCAAGCTATAATGCAGTCCGCTTACGAGCATGAGACATGATGCGTAAACTACGATTGCTTATTTTGCCACTGCTTTTGCTGATTGGCTTGATCATCTGGCTCCTTCCCACCCTTCTCAAAACAATCCCCAGCCGCTACCTCGTTCGCCTGCCGGAACCGCTGCAGCAGCTTGGGCTGCCCGATGACCAAACACCAATCTTGCCCACTGTTGCCAGCCCCGTCAATGCCGACGCGCTGCTGGGGGCGGGTGTGGTTCAGGCTGCCAGCTTGCCGGCCGTTGTGGCCGAACCCGCCACACCAACGGCCGTTCCTGTGGCAGGTCAAGTAGAACTGGTGGCGACAGAAACGGCCGTTCCCACCCTTGCCCCCACCGCCACCCCCTGGCCCTTCCCCGCCGCCGCCCGGCTCAACGGCATCGAGCATCAATTTCAAGAGTGGAACAACTGCGGCCCCGCCACCCTCGCCATGACCCTCAGCTACTTTCAGTTCCACGTCACCCAAAGCGACACTGCCACCTACCTTAAGCCCAATCCCGAAGACCGCAACGTTAGTCCTTACGAAATGGCGCGTTATGTCAACGAGCAAACCCCGCTTCAAGCCATCAGCCGCGCCAACGGCACCGCCGACATGCTCAAGCTGTTTGTTGCCAACAACATTCCCGTCATCATCGAATTAGGCATTGAGCCACCGGGCGAATATCGCTGGCTGGGTTGGTACGGCCACTACCTGCTCGTCGTCGCCTACGATGATCCCAGCAACGGATTTTGGGTCTATGATTCCTGGTTTGGCACCAACTGACACGCCCATAAAACGCTGACCGTGACGGCGCAGGCTTTCTTACGGAAACGCGCTGGCGCGGGATTGGCGCACTTTAACCACAGCTTCACATCGTTTATCAGCCGGAACAGGCAAAATGGCCGCTGCCATCATTGAAAACAACATGGACGGTACCGCCAGCGAAACAATTTGCGCCAGAAAGCACAAACAGAAGCGGCGCAGGGCAACAACGCCTTTTTCTGGTTTAACCTCGGCACCGTCTACAACGCCCTCGGCCAATACGGCAAGCCGCCACGGCGGCTTTGATCGAGCACGCGCCATCGGTCTGCCCTGGCGGATGCTTTAACCATCGGTTTGGCTACGAGACTGTAATACCGGGTGGGCGCTATGATGATGTTGTTTTATTGGCCGATGTGACAATGATGAAGGATCAGCTATATTTGAAATCTTTTTTATTACAAGGTTTGGCACTGCAAGCGCAAGGCGACACCGGCGGAGCAATCGCTCTCTTTAATGAGACGGGTCGCTGCCCCTACTTTGAACCGGCAGCAGTGGCGTAGCACTAATCAGTAAACAGTAAACGATAATCCAGTGTCTTTTGGAGACTGATTACTGTTTACCGATTACCGATTACCGATTACTGATTCATATGAACAAACGAACGCGAAACATCATCACTGCTGGTTGTGATCTTGCAGGTTCTTGCCTTCTCATCGGGGGCTGCTGGTTGCCAGCGACCGTTCAGCCATCCAGCCGCTATCGGGTGGCACTGGCCGAGCAGTATTATCCGTCGGTTGGCAGAAATGGCCGAAGGGTTATTGAGCGCGTGGCTCCGGTGGCAACGGCACTCGCAAACGCCGCCGCCCAAGCCTCGGCGGAAGAGGTGGATTTGGGGGCGTTGATTGGGACGCAGGTGGAACCAACGTAGTTCCCCACCGTCCACCACCTTCACCCCGAACCAACAGCGGTTGTGGTGGAAGAAACGGCCGTTGATGCCACCCCCTGCCCTGCCACCGATGAACCCACACCACCGTTGAACCTACGCCTGGCTACCCCCCTCCAGTGATGGCTCAGGTGCCGGCTCAAAGGCATTGAACCGGTACGCCAAACCTTTAGCAACTGCGGCCCGCCGTCTGGTTGAGTTACATGAACTACGGCTCCGCAATCACCAGGGAAGAAGTCGCCTCTTATCTCAAACCCAACCCCGAAGACCGCAACGTGAGTCCCTGGCAAATTGCCGATTATGTCAACGAGACGACCTTTGGGCAGTTCAAAGCGGGTGCTTACGCTGGTGGCAACCTAGAAATGTAAACAGTTTGTCGCTGTGGGCTGCCGTCGTCATCGAAGGACTGTACTAACGTGACCGCGCCCCCAGCTGTGGGGTCGTACCTCACTGTCTTTGGTTATGATGACGACAAGGAAGAAATGTACAGCCTCGACACCTATAAACTTACGCTGACGGCAGCGGGCAGGGTGGACAGCTATGGGGACATTGAATTGGCAGTAGCAGCGGTTTAACTATACCTTCTACGTGGTCTATGAGCCGCAGCAAGGGGCATATCAGCCAATTTTGGGGTAAAATGTTGGTTGAAGGTTCACCATGGCGCTTCGGCGCCGCTACCGTGGCCAGAACAACAAACCCGCGAGAACCGGACAACGCTTTTTCTGGTTTAACGTTGGCACCAATCGGCAATTGGGCAAGATAACGGGGGCAACAATATTATCAGGGGGGGCTCAAGCGTTTGACAAGCGCGAAATTGGCCTGCCGCGCATGTTGTGGTACCAGTTCAGCCGTATTTAGCTTATCTAAAAACAGGACGCTATCAGGATATTGTGGATGCTGGCCGATGCCACGCTGGAAACGCAGGGCGGGCGCAACGTTGAAGAGACTTACTTGTACAAAGGTCACGCCCTCATTTCTCAGGGAAATGTAACCGGCGCGGCTGAAGCCTACCGCGAAGCACTACGCGCCAACGCCAATTTTTACCCGGCACAAATTGCCCTCGATTCGATTGGGGGATAAAGAGCGTGGAGAGTAGGGAGTGGGGAGTGGGCAGTTCTACACCCCACGCCCCACTCCCCACTCCCTACTTCTTAAAACCGCTCCCATCCATCGCCGTATGAATGGCACCATCATCCCCCACCCAACCAATGGCAATCTTGGGCGTGGAATGCGCCACGCCCAACCGGCCTCGCCCATCTATCACAATTAACCCTGCCATCGAGTTGACAAACATGCCGTCAATGTAATGAATAGCGGCATTGGCTGCTTCTTGCGCCGTAAATCCTTGCGCCATTTTGTCGCAGGTGTACTTGGTTAGCAGAGCTTGCATGATGTTTTCGCCGTAGCCGGTTGCCCCGGCCGCCCCCACCCCGTTCCAGGCAAAGCCACCCGACCCCAGCAGCGGTGAATCGCCAACACGGCCGGCCGGTTTCAGCGGCAGCCCACTGGTGGAGGTCGCGGCGGCAACATTGCCCATGCTGTCCATAGCCACTGCGCCCACAGTATCGGCCGTTCCCGTGGCATCGGCCCGCTTAAACTGGGCAAACGCTTCGGGTGTAATCAGCCGTGCATTTGGCACTAGCGGCATCCCCAGCCGCGCCGCCAGTTGGTCGGCCCCGGCCCCCACAAAAAAGCAGTGGTCGGTCTCTTCCAGCACCTTCCGCGCCAGCGAAATGGGGTACTGTACCTGCCGCACCGCCGCCACCGCGCCAAATTTGTGGGTTGCTCCGTCCACAATCAGGGCATCCATCTCCAACACCCCATCGGCGTTGGGAATGCCGCCCGTACCGGCTTCAAACACGGGCGCATCTTCCAGCACATTCACCGCCCGCTCCACTGCATCCAGGGCTGAACCACCCGCTTGCAGCACGCCCCAGCCAACGGCCGTTGCTTGCTGCAAATACCCCGCCATCGCCCCGTGCAGATCATCCGCCCAATCCCACGCTCCACCATGTACAATGATTCTTGGTTCCATAGCCCCTTGGACGGTAATCGGTAATCAGTAAACAGTCATCAGTAAACAGTCTTGGCACTGGCTACTGATAACCGATTACCGATAACCGATAACCGATTACTGTTTCGTAATAGCCGCACGACCACCGCGCAGCACATATTTTTGCACCTTGCCCGTTGCCGTTTTTGGCAGTTCATCCACAAACGTCACCCACTGCGGCGTTTTGAAATGGGCCAGGTTGTCACGCACAAATTGTTTGATGTCGGCTTCGCTGGCCTCGGCTCCGGGGCGCAGCACCACAAAGGCGTGGGGCGATTCCCCCCACCTTTCGTGCGGCATCCCGACAATGGCAACTTCCAGCACCGCCGGATGGCGCAGCAACACCCCTTCTACCTCCACCGAGGAGATGTTTTCGCCGCCGCTAATGATGACATCCTTGATACGATCCCGGATTTCCACATAGCCGTCGGGATGAACCACGGCGGCATCGCCGCTGTGGAAGTAGCCGTTGCGGATGGCTTTGGCGGTGGCTTCGGGGTCGTTGAAATACCCTTTCATGACGACGTTGCCGCGCACCGTAATCTCGCCCAGCGTTTGGCCGTCGTGTGGCACCTCGTTGCCCGCTTCGTCCACCACCAGCAGTTCACCGGAGCTAACCAACTCCACTCCCTGCCGCGCCTTGATGACGGCGCGTTGGGCGGGCGAGAGGGCGGCATGTTCGGGTAATGGTTCGCAAATGGTGATAAAGGGGGCAGTTTCGGTGAGGCCATAGACTTGGGTGAGTTCCCAGCCCAGTTCGCCTTCGATGCGCTCGATGGTGGCGGCGGCGGGAGGCGCGCCGGCCGTAAACAGTTTGACCCCCCCCTTGACCCCCTCACGCAGTTCGGCCGGCGCGTTGGCAATGCCGATGAGGACGGTGGGGGCGGCGCAGAACATGGTGATGTTCTCGCGGTTAATGAGGTCAAAAACGGCCGTTGGTGTCACCTGCCGCAAACAAATATTGCTTGCTCCCCGCGCCAGCACAAGCCAGACAAAGGTCCAGCCGTTGGCATGGAACATCGGCAACGTCCACAGGTAGCGGTCTTGCGGGTGCAGCGCGTGGTGCGCCAGCGTCCCCATAATGTTCATGTAGGCATTGCGATGGGTAATCATCACCCCTTTGGGGCGGGCGGTCGTACCGCTGGTATAGTTGATGGAGATAAGGTCGGTTTCGCTGATGTGGGGCTGCTTAAACTGGGGTGATGAGGTGAGCAAGGCTGTCTCATAATCAATCCAGCCCGGCTTGCTCCCTTCGAGTGCGACAAATTGCTCCACCTGCGGCAGTTGATCCCGAATGCCGTCTACCGCGTCCAAATAGTCGCTGTGGGCGCAAACGACTTTAGCCCCGCTGTGGTTGATGATGTAGGCAAAATCGTCGGGGGTGAGGCGGTAATTGATGGGGACAATGACGGCACCGATTTGCGGGACGGCGTAATACCCTTCGAGGTGGGAGTGGGTGTTAGGGGCAATGTAGGCGACGCGCTCTCCATACTGCACGCCAAAACCTTGCAGCACGGCCGACCAGCGGTCGCAGCGGTCAAAGAATTGGGCATAGCTAAACCTTGTGTCTTCGTCTACGACGGCCTCGCGCTGGGCGTATAACCGACGCGCCCGCCGAGCGAATTCCATTGGGGTTAAGGGAACCTCCATATTTGCGCCTCCAAGATCAAGGGATGTTAAATGAAACGTATCGAAATTGGAGATTGGAGATTGGAGATTGTGAAGGTTCATTAATCTCCAATCTCCAGTCCCCAATCCCCATTTCTGGAAGTATAGAGGTAAGGTGATGGGGAGGCAAACGGCCGTTTGCTTCCCCACCATTCCCCCAAGCAAACTATGGTATAATAAGCCCACTTTTGAAAAACTGGAGAAACAACTTGAGTACACCAGTGATTGTCCACCTTCCCTCTGACACCTATAAACACGCAGAACGGCTCGCTAAATTGACAAGCCGCACAGTCGCCGATGTTTTGACAGAAACCCTGGAACTATCGTTGCCCAAACTAAGCGAAACTTCTGAAAGTTTGGTTCTGATTGAAGATTTAACAGACGAAGCCATTTTACAACTAACAGAACTTCAGTTAGACAAGACCACCGATAAACGCCTCAGCGACCTCCTGTATGCACAGCAGGCAGGCTCATTAACGTTTTCGGAACAACATGAACTGGCACATCTCATGCAGGTCTATCAGGAAAGCCTGCTACGCAAAGCACAAGCATTGGCCGAAGCTGTTAAACGGGGTCTTATTCTCCCTCTTTCTGCATGAGTTCCAGGCATATTTCTCAAAATATACGCAATCGAATACGCGCCCAAGCCCAAGATCGCTGCGGATACTGCCTCAGCCAGCAAAAATACGTCCTAGGGCCGCTAGAAATTGAACATATTCAGCCCATTGCACTTGGCGGCAGCAATGATGAAGACAACCTTTAGCTGGCCTGCCGACTGTGCAACAACTACAAAGGTATTAAGGTTGACGCGCTTGATCCTATAACCCACGAAACCGCGCCACTTTTTAACCCCCGCACGCAAAATTGGGCGGAGCATTTTCAATGGAGTACCGATAAGACGCAGATCATAGGCAAAACGGCCGTTGGCCGCGCCACTGTTCTCGCCCTCCAACTCAACAACATGATGGCCGTTTCAATCAGGCGAGCCTGGGTACAAGCTGGGTGGCACCCACTTCACCCCTAAAGGAGTTTTTATGACCAGCCACATTCTCACCGAGACAAAAGAGCAAATCCTCACCATCACTATCAACCGCCTCGAAAAGAAAAACGCCCTCACCCGCGCCATGTATGCCGCCCTGGCTGAAGCCATCAACCAGGCCAACGACGACCCCGGCGTGCGTGTGCTGCTCATCACCGGCAGCGGCGACAGCTTCACCAGCGGCAACGACATCATGGATTTTTTGCAGCAGCCCCCCACCGACGAAACCACCCCGGTTTCCCACTTCCTCCAGGCGATTGCCACGGCGCAAAAATGTTTGGTGGCGGCGGTCAACGGGTTGGCGATTGGGGTTGGCACGACGATGCTGCTGCACTGCGATTTGGTCTATGCCGCTGCCAGCGCCCGGCTGCAACTGCCGTTTGTCAATTTGGGCGTGGTGCCGGAAGCTGGCTCCAGCTACTTGCTGCCCCGGCTGATGGGTCACCAGCGAGCGGCGGAACTGCTGATGCTGGGCGAGCCGTTTTCGGCGGCGAAGGGACAGGAGGTGGGGATTATCAACGAGGTGGTGGCCGATGAAGCCCTTTTGCCCCATGCCTGGGGGGTGGCGCAAAAGCTGGCGGCCAAGCCACCGGCAGCATTGCGGTTGACTAAGGCATTGTTAAGGGAAAACGGCCGTTTTACCCTCGAAGCCATGCAGCGTGAAGGGGCACATTTCCGCGACCGTCTGCAATCGCCCGAAGCCATTG
This sequence comes from Ardenticatenaceae bacterium, assembly GCA_020634215.1. Classification (GTDB taxonomy): domain Bacteria; phylum Chloroflexota; class Anaerolineae; order Promineifilales; family Promineifilaceae; genus JACKCD01. The sequence goes on from JACKCD010000047.1 coordinate 45,605, forward strand.
AAGCGTTCACCGCCTTCATGGAGCGCCGCCCGCCCGACTTTTCGCAATTTAGCTAGTATTGGGGAACCATAAGAGCAGCAAGATTTACTATGTGGCTTGGGCGGTATGATTGATTTATTGCCTACTACCAACCATCTATTGGCTGAGCTATGGCATATTATAGAGAATCACACCGTCAATATCATACACGTCCACACTCCACGTTCCGCCTCCGGGTGTTGGTGGAGAGACAAGCTTACGTCCTCTAAAGGCAATCAGGTTGCCGGTTTCCAGGGCGGTTTCCAATAAACTTTGTAGTCTGAGTTCGACTGTAAGGATCACCACTGTCTTCCCAGGCGTATCGCGCAGAGTTACCACGGCATGGCAACCTGTATACGTGGTCAGGGCATAGCCCTCGACGAGTATGACATGCCCAAACAACGTAACAGTCTGAGGGGGAGTCAATTGGGCAATGTCAAACTGAATTCCTCGCTCTAAGGTTGGCTTGTCAAAGATTCCCATGCTATTTTCTCCTTTCGCATTTCAGCGCCGACGTAACTGTATTGCGTAAAATTTATCCACACATCTCAAGCGTTTGTCTCATGCGGATGGTGATGAGAAAAACGGCCGTTAATGCCCCCAAATAAAAAGCACCATAAACAGTTTGGAACCCCTTGTCCATCAGGTATGCCAGCGGCGTGAAAATGAGCAGCAGCACACTCATGGCGATTGTCCACAGACGCAGTGGCTTAAGGAATGGGGTATTGGTTTTGTGGCTGCGGGCAGCTTGTGCCAACCAAGCGAGGAAGAGGGCAAAAAAGAGAAATTCGGCCGGTTCGAGGAATTTGGTAAACCACGTTGGCGGATTTGCGTTCTCCCACAGATTCACCCATCCACCCAGCGGCCAAAGCAGTTCTACGCCGTTGAACCAGAGCAATAAATCGAGGGCGATGTGTAGGCCAATGCCAATTCCAAGACCCAAACCAAGCGTTGCCCAGCGCGGCCGCTTGCTTACTTTGGCAATGATGCTGAAAACAGCCAACACAACCACAATAGCAAACAGGCTGTGGGTGAACGTGCGATGTAGACCGTGGGTATCCCACCTGGCAAGCGTGGCGACGGCTACGGCATAATTGTCTAGATCGGGGAACAAACTTCCGAGAATGATTCCCAGCATCAACCATTCCCGTCTGGGTGTGACTTTACGGGTCGCTGCACCAACCAAAGCGTGCAATCCAGCTTGTGCCATGTCTACCCCCTATGTCTTGGTCAAGTACAATGGTTATTAGACAAAGACAAAAAAACAAGTCTGGTTCTATTTGCGAAGCAAGGTGTTTTCTCGATGGGTTTGCCTCTAGAACACAGCCCCTTGCAATGGCAGTATAGGTGGAAGGCTGAATGGGGGTCAATGACAAATGACCGTTGCTGGCTGGACAAATGTCATGTTTGCTGAGAGAACAGCGACTGGGAAAAATTCCCTCTATAACCCAAGCAAGTTAGCGTGAATGGGAAAGAAGGATGAAAAACGGCCGTTTTTCACCCTCCTAAATCATGCAAACGCAAAATCTGCCCTGGTTCCAGCGTCAACCTTTGGCGGCTGATAGTGCCAACAAAGCCGCTGCCAGGGTCTGTCCAGTAGAGGGCAACTTCATGCAACCCAGGCGCTAATGGCAGCTTGGTGTATACAGGGTCAGATTGGAAGGCAAAGAAGGTGTCGGCAGCGTAAACGGTCTTCCAGACCACCTCGCCATCTACCTCCAGGCGCAGGGGAATATCCTGACCGCTGCGCCACAAGTCGGGTCGGTAAAGCATGGCCCCAGGGCCACGCAGTAAATACTCGGCTGGGTCGGCCAGCGTAATTTGCACCACCGCCGGTGGGTCAGGGTACGGGGTAAATGGCAGCCCCGTCAACCAGATTTGCCCTAGCAGCACAAGCGCCAACAGCACTGCCCCCGCCAAAACGTTGCGCCACGACAACCATTGGAACATCGCCCGCCCTTCCAAATAGCTCGGCTTGGCTTCTGGCTCGTCCTCATCAGCCGTTGGAATAGGCGTGGGCGTTAGGGCAAAAGCAAAATCATCGGGGGGCAGCCAAGCAGCAGTGATAGGCACATTGTCATAGCGACGGCGCAGGCGTGGAACACGTTCGTTAGTCACGCGCTGTTCTTCCAGCATGTTGCCCATGCGGTGCAGGCAATCATAAGGCGGGCAGCCAACCACTTCAACCTCGGCCACCCCATTTGCTAGGGCGTAGGGAAGCAGCGAGGGCTGCACCGCGCCGGTACAGGGTAGTACCAACACCTCAATTGCAAGTTCATCGGTTTGCACCCCGTGCAAAAAGGGCGCAGCCCCCTGGTCGGCGTGGCGCTGGCAGGTAAAAATCACTTTGGTAGGCTTGGTGCCCGGGCGTACGTTTAGCTGCGCCAGCTTCTCATCCAGCAAGTTTTTGGCACTAAAAGGATGTAGATCGCCAACTTCAATGGCGTAAAAATCATCGCAAGAGCCGATGCAAACGCCACAACCTACACATTTAGCGGGATTGGCAACGGCCAGCATTTGGTGACCGGAATCATCGTCCCGGTCTACCATTTGAATGGCATCATAGGGACAGTCACGGGCGCACTTGGTGCAGCCGGTGCAACGGTCGTTAAGAATTTTAACCAGTGCCGGAGCGGGAGCAGTACGGGGCTTTAACCAAGGCAATGCAGCCGCCACCAAGGTTGCCAGCCACATAAACGCCCACAGCCAGTTAGCCCACGGGGTTTCGTTGAGGGGCAAGTAATAGAGATAAACAGGGTCGAGCAGCACCGGGCCAGGCAGTTGGTCGGGATTGAACCAGGGAAGTAGGCCGGAGGGGAAGAGGGCAGAGATGATGAGCAGGACGATGGCTGCGCCAAGCATCCAGACGGGTTCGGGAAACCAACGGGGGCGGGCCAGGTGGCGGATGTGGTAGAGGTAAAAAACGGCCGTTATCACAAATAACCCCACGTGCGCCACCAAAATCAACAGCATAATCGGCCAACTTGTTTCCGTCAATTCCGCTCGCACCAAGGCCACCATATAGCCAGCTGCCCACGGCGTTAGCTGCTGTAAAAAGGCGGTAAATTGCTCGTTGATCAGCTGCGCCCGCTGATCCCAAATAAGCCAGTAGCCGGTCACACCCGCCAACCACAAAATAAAGGTCATGGCGATGCCCGTCAGCCACGCCAGCCAACGCGGCCCACGAAAACGCTCCATAAAGAGGATGCGAAAAGCGTGAAGCAGGGTAGTGATGACCAATGCCCCGGAGGCATAACGATGAACAGCCCGGATAGTTCGGGCAATAAACGGTGCCTCGATCCGGTTTACAACGGAATTATAGGAATTTTGGAAGCCGTATTGGAAAAAAAGAAAGATGAAGAAGCCGGTAAGGG
>JACKCD010000048.1 GCA_020634215.1 Ardenticatenaceae bacterium
GAGAGCGGCGGCGCGAATGCGGGCGCGGGGTTTGAGGCCGAGTGCCTGACCGGTTTCCTGGTTGCCAATTAGCACCAACGCGGCTCCGTCTACGATGCCGGAGGAGTTGCCGGCCGTATGGACATGGTTGATTTTTTCGACGTGGGGATAACGCTGCTGCGCCACATAGTCGAACCCCATTTGGCCGGGCATTTCAAAGGCAGGGCGCAGGCTGCCTAGCCCTTCAAGGGTGGTGTCGGGGCGCAGGTAGCTGTCTTGTTGCAGGATGGTGAGGCCGTTCATGTCTTTGACGGGGATGACAGAGCGAGAAAAACGGCCGTTTTCCCGCGCATACGCCGCCCGCTGCTGCGAACGAAGGGCAAACCGATCCACATCATCCCGGCTAAACCCCTCCAGCGTGGCAATCAGATCCGCCCCAATGCCCTGCGGCACAAAGTAGGTTTCGTAGTTGGTTTGCGGGTCAAGCGCCATCGGCCCACCATCTGACCCCAGCGGCACCCGCGACATAGACTCCACGCCACCAGCCACCACCAGATTCTCCCAGCCAGAGCGCACTTTCATCGCCGCCACGTTAACCGATTCCAGACCAGAGGCGCAGAAGCGGTTAAGCTGCACGCCAGGCACGTCAATATCCCAGCCCGCTTTTTGCGCGGCAATTTTGGCGATGTCTGACCCCTGATCGCCAACGGGCGCGACGCAGCCCAACACCACGTCGTCTACTTGAGAGGTGTCGAGATCGGTGCGTTTGACCAACTCGTCCATCAGTGTCACGATCAAATCAATGGGCTTGACCTCATTTAGTTCACTGCCCGCCTTGCCTCTGGCACGGGGGGTGCGGATTGCTTCGTAGACATAGGCTTCTTGTGTCATGGGTTCATCCTTTTCATGGCTTTGTATCAATTTGTCAAGGTTAGCACAACTAAGCAAAAACATCTACCCATCGTTTTGTGCTGCAACCTTTTATGGCAACCTGCGTACAGGGACTAGAAAACGGAACAACACGCGGGTTGGTATCAACCTGCCTTTATATGAATCCTGGACAAAAGGAAACTGAGCATGACGCTTAAAGCAGATAAATATCAAGAACTTAAATCTTCTCTGGAAACACTCCCCCACATTAGCCCGGCGCAGGTGGAAATGTGGGTTGACATGCAGCGCACCATTGATAACACCCGCGATTACCTGATTCGCGCCGTGCCGGACGCTCAATTCAACATTGACGAAGCACAAAAGATTCTCGGCCAGCGTACCTATACGCTGGTTTTCTTTGGCGGCACAGGCGTGGGCAAAAGCACGTTGATCAATGCGCTGCTGGGGCGCAATTTGCTGCCAACAGGGGCGGTAACGGCCGTTACTGGCACCATCGTCTACATTGAACAAGCTGACGAAGGCGAGGCCGAATCCCTCGTCCTCACCTACTGGAGCCGCGACGAATTTGCCGAACGAGTCCGCCGCCTGTGCCAACTGGCGCAAATTGACGGCTTCGACATCACCAACGACGGCGAACGGGAACAGGCGGAAGAAGACATCCACGCTGCTGTGAAAGCCAGTGAAGGCAACGCCAAAACCGAGCGCGACGAATATTTGGAAATTTTGCTCGACTGCATCCACTCCTTTGAAAACAACAAAGAGCTTTATAAGGCTGGCACCCCGCCGCCGCAAAGTTTGGCACTTGATAACGCCGACTCGCTGCAACATCTGCGTGAAGATGGCTTCAAAGGGAGCAACCAGCGGCAAATCCGGCTCATCAAATCGGCTACTTTCCGCATCAAGCCTCGCGCTGGGCAGCCTGACCTGCTCATGGGCGGCTATCTTCGCATTGTGGATGTGCCGGGTTTGGGCGCGGGCATGAAGCTGCACGAGACGATTACGCTGGAGGAAATGAAGCGCGAGGATGCGATGATTGTGCTGGTTTCCGATGCCGGCCGTCAGCGTGTGGACGAGATGAAGGCATTAACGGCCGTTAACTGGATCAAAGAAAATCGCCTTTACGGCCTCACCGGCTCCGACCTTGACGAAGCCGCCGCCAAAATCTTTGTCGTCGTCAACGGCGGCAACGTCCGCCAGGCGTTTGACCGGCTCAACAGCGGCTTGCCCCAAGCCGAGCGCGAAGTCAAGGAAGTCACCCGCTACATCGCCCCCAACTACTGGGAACGGTACCGGGATCGCGGCGACAACCGCCCCTACTTCCTCGTCATGACCCCGCCCGCCCTTTACGTCCAAGACCCAGAAAACGCCCCCGACGAATTCGCCAGCGAAACCGAGCGCATCATCAAGGCGTTTGCCGACCAGCTTGGGCAAATTGAGGCCAGCGACCCGCTGCACCCCGACACCAAAGCCGCTCTGCTGGCGCTCAGCGAAGTGCCGCTGCTGCGCGAACGGCTGGCTGAATTCATCAAAACCGAGCGCGTCCGCAGCCAACTGCGCGAAGCATCCAGCCGCATTCGCAACGCCCTTGCCAGCCTGCGCGGCTACTATGAAAAACAGCTTGCCCAGCGTGGCGTGTTCCCGCCCTTTGACACAAGCTGGGAACAACTGCAGGAAAAGCGGTTTGAAAACGTGCTGGTGCGCCAGCAAAAAGAGCTACCCCGCGCCTTCCACGGTGCGCTGTTGGAAATGAGCAACCGCACCAACAGCGACGGCCGTTTTCGCAACCTCATGCGCCCCACCCTCGACAGCGTGCAGGGGATGGTGCAGGATGCCATTCAGCGGGAAATTGACACCCTGCTGGAAAATTACGGCACCGAATATTGGGATGACCGCGACGTGACCTATGACAACCTGATTTGGGGCACCAGCGGCATCGAAATCCCGATTAAGCGCATTTTGTTCCAGGTGGAACTGGTGATGCAGGAATCGGTTTCCAAATTTATGCCGCGCATGGCCCAAGTGATGGCAAACGAGCTAAAGCGGACGCTGGAAATGCACGAAATTTACACCCGCTTGGAACGCGCCAGCTACGGCCAAAGCTACCAGTTTACCATCCCCGGCGAAACGCAGGCGTTTGACCTGGAAGGGGCGTATGAAAAGCTGGTGGCTCGCGTAGGGGAAAACTTCCGCCACGTTTGCCAGCAGGCCACCATGTATGAGCTAATGAAACCAGAACGCTCGGTACACCATCGGCTGGACACGGGTGAGCGGGAATTGGCGCTGCCCAGCAACGAACGGCTGCTGGACGTAGCACTGCACGGTGTAGACGCGGTGCGGCAAGAGATTGCGGCTAATGCCCCAGCCCCTCGCGCCACTGCCAATAACAGCACCCGCGCCGTGGCTGCTCCGGCTGAAAGTAGCGACGACATCCAAATCAACATTCTGGATGAGCCGCTGCCCGAACCAAGCTACGAGCCGGACTTTGACATTAGCTTCCTGGGCGACGCACCGACGCTGCCGCAGTCGGCTCCGGCAGATTATGAGATTAGCTATGCCGACAAGCTGGACACGGTTTCGGTAAAGGTGAATCGGGTGTTTAACAACATCATCAATGATTTGTTCAATGACGATGACCTGCTGCCCCGGCTGCGCCGCCTCTTCTGGCTGGAAGCGACTCGCGCCGAGCGCGACTTTAACAATCAACTGGTGAAGCCAATGCTAAAGCAGCATGACCGCAACTTGCACAATGAGGAGCTGCGCGAGGCAATGGAGGTTGATCTGGAGTCTGTCTCTGACCTGGAAGAACTGATGCGGGTCTGGGAAGGGCTGCACCGGCTGGAAGCAAATGTAACTGGCTAGGCGTATTGCGTATTGCGTATTGAAAACGGCCGTTTTTTCCGCTGTGAGTGGGGGGAAAACGGCCGTTTTTTATTGGTTGCCTGTATTACAGGTACAAGAGTGATAGTCTTTCATCACATGCGTTAGTTTGACATCAGGTGCCCAGTAGGTAGAATTTAGCTGGCTCTTGTTCTGATCAAGGTCTATATGTTCTAAAATCCTTCATATCGTTTTTTGAAAAGTATGGCAAGAAATTATGGCAACAGAACCATCTCTAACCGAAACATTACGTCCTATTCTAAATGAGTACGAGCAAGCTTATCAGCATAAACTGCAAGAAGCTCAAGCAAAAATTGCCGACTTGGAGCGTGAAAATCAAATTTTACGCCAACAAGCAGGCAAGGAAACGCTATTTGGAGAAATCTTAAATCAGGCCTTGCGAGAGAGGTTTATGCGTTTAGGATCCAATGCTCCTCTAGATACGTTTATTAGAGAGTCCGGCGTGATTTTAGAGCATTATCTGCGACAAACAGCAAACGAAGAGGATAAAGCAAAGTTTGGTGTTAGATTGGTTGATTCAGTCCTAAAACCACCAGACGCTACACTTAGATTTAGTGATCATGGTGGTGAACAAGATGGTGTTTGGCAACTTTATAGAGGGGCAATGCAGTTCATCCGCAACCCTCCTATGCACAAATTAATCGACTATGATCAGGGCAGAGTGCATGCTCTGATTCGGCTAATGGATGGGTTATTACAATTATTAGCTGAAACTCAAAAGGAACCTGCTGATGATTTGCTAGACCAAGACGTTACTGGAATGCAACCAACAAACCTAACCATTCTCGGACGCAACATCTCCGTAAAAACTTGGCGTGATGTTGCAGTTGAAACCATGGACGCACTTGCCGCTATAGATCCGCAGACATTTGAAGATTTTGCTACGCAAAACCCAAGCCTCTTTAGCCAAGACGAATCCCAATTTCGCCGGGCACAACAGTTGAAAAACGGCTATTTTATTGAAGTAAATCGTTCGGCTAAAAATATTGTCAGATTTTGTCAACGAGCCGTAGAGGCTCTTGGCTTATCGCTTGAAAGTTGGCATGTAAAAACGAGGGGCTAAAAGCAACCGGCGAATTTGGTGGGGAAAACGGCCGTTCTCTCCCACCCTCTCCTCTCCCACCAAGCCATATGGGAAATATGGCCTACTCACCCTCCTTCTCCAAAACAGATAACTATTGCTATACTTTGACCAAACACATGGGTCGAATATGGCACAACGTTTCAAATTATTAGGTGCGCTGGAAATAACCGACGACGGGGAAACGGCCGTTCTGATGAAAAGCCCCATCGGCTGCGCCCTGCTCACCTACCTCATCGTCACCCAGCAAACATGCCCCCGCGAGACCGTTGCCGACCTGCTGTGGGCAGAAAACAGCACCACCAGCTCCCTGCAAAGCCTGCGCCGCCTGCTCAACCGCATTCGCCCCCTTTCTGCTGGGCTGCACGTCACCCGCACCCACATTCATTACCAGCCAACGGCCGACGATCTCGTGGATTTCTATCTGCTAGAAGCCGGTTTGGCAGCTACGGAAACAATCCAACTCGACCACGCCTTGCAGCACTATCGGGGGGATCTGCTTGAGGGGTTTCACCTTGCCAACGCGCCCTATTTCAACGAATGGCTGCTGCTCGCCCGTGAACAACTGCGCCAGCGGGTGCATCAAGGATATGTGCGGCTTTGCCGTGCGTATATGGAGGGGCGGCAGTGGGTGATGGGGGTGGCGGCGGCGCAACGATGGCTGGCGTTGGATGATTTGAATGAAGAAGCGTGGCGGGCGTTGCTTCAGTTTTTGGCTGCCAGTGAACAAGCCACTACCGCACTCCAGCAGTATGAGCGGTGTCGGCAGCATTTGTGGGCGGAATTGGGGGTGGAGCCGGAGTCAGCTACGGCTGTCTTGGTGGAACAAATTGCCCAGCGGGAAACGGCCGTTTCTCCCGTCACCTCCGTCGTAAATTGCAGCACCCGGCCGGGCAGCGACACCCACTCATTGTGCGTCGAGCCATTGGCTAATCTCCCCGCCAGGGCGGTTTTGGCCGCTGTAGGCCGCGTTCACCGGCAAGTTGCCGTAGTGCGCCGTGGTGGTGGGGATGGTCAATTCCAGCATCGGCGTAATGCGAATGTCGCCATTGCCAGCGTTGTCACTGCTGCTCACCAAATCAGGGTTATTGGTGGTGGCCCAAGTAGTGTCAAGGTAGCGGGTAATTTGACCGTCGGTGTCGCCCGTCGGCCAATCGAGGACGCTGCTGTGCAGGGAAAGATTGTCGGTGTTGGTGGGAACCAGTTGCAAATCTACGTACACGGGCTGCCCCACTTCAAGATTGTTGATGGTTAGCTCAAACTGGTTATCCTTGTTGAATGTTTGGCTGCCGTGGTCAAACGGGTTGAGGTCGTATTTGTCCAGTAGTCCGTCGCCGTCGTTGTCGTCGGTGAAAATATCGGGCGTGCCGTCACCATCGGTGTCGGGGCAGGCGGCACTGCTGTTATAAACGCCGGAATCTTCAACCCAGACCAGACATTCCTGGCCGTCGGGCAGGCCGTCGGCGTTGCTGTCGGCTTCCAACGGGTCCAAATACCAATCCGTGCCAGCGTAGCTAAAGCCGCCGACCTCTAAATTGTCGGCAATGTTGTCGCTGTCGGTGTCGGCCGAGGCGGGAGCCGTGCCTAGTTCGTTGACTTCCAGCCCATCGTTCAGGCCGTCGCCATCGGTGTCGGGGTCGTTGGGGTCGGTGTTCCAGGTTTCTACCTCGTCGGTGTCGGAAAGGCCGTCGCCGTCGCTGTCGGCAGCGGCAACAGGGGCGAGAGTGGTTTGGTTGGCGGTAAGAACGGCCGTTTCCTCCACCCTCCCCTTCAACTGTCCTGCCGCCGCCTCATTCGGCCGCCAGTCGGTCGTTTTCTCCGCATCCCGTGCCGCCGCCTGGCTGTCAGCCTCCGCTTTTTGCTGCTGCCACGTCACCTGCTTGCCCTTTTGCTCGGCGGCAAAGGCCGAAACCACATGACCGCGCAGCAGCGGCGAGACAATCATCGGCACGATGACCAGGGCGGCCAGCACGCGCTGCAACGCTTTGGTGCGCCAGTAGGCATAGAAAAAATAGGCGAGGGTGAGGGCGAGGAGGGTGAAGAAGATGAAGGAAACGGCCGTTTCCATGCTTGGCATTCTGGTTTCCAGCCAAATACGGGGAGCTTCGATAAAGGAGGTCGTGGCAAGGCCAAGCTGGGTTTTGTCGTAGTTGAAGTAGTCGTTGGTAATAACGGCCGTTATCCGCTCCTGCTCCCCCTGCTGCGGAAAATCAGCCTTAATCACCATGCGTAACGGCAACCCGTCTCCATCAATCCACAGTTCCCCGCTGCCCGTCATCGTTTTATAGGCATCCGATGAAGCCAGCTCCAAACCCGGCGGCAGCTTCCCCTGTTGGGCAAGCTGCTGCTCAAGCTGCTGCTTCATTTGTTCGGCAAAGGCGGAGCCGTCCAGTTCAAACACATATTGGGTTGCCAAAACGGTCTTGCCAGCCAGATTCAGCTCCCGCGCTTCGCCCAGCGAGACGTTTTTGATGCCGCCCAAAAACCCCATCGGGTCGCCGCCGGGAGCCAGCAGGTCGGTCACGTTGTCTACTTCGCGCCACTCGTTTTGGCCGGTGCGGGCATAGCTCACCCCGTTCTCCACGCGAATGGCAACGGCTCGGTTGGGGTCAAAGCTGGCATCCTGCCACAACGTTAGGTTAAGCGATTCTTGTGATAGGTTAACGTCACCTTCCATGCCAATAAATTGCTGGCGCGGCTGTCGGCCAGCGTTGGCTATTTTGGGCAATGGATAGATAGTTTGCTCCAACTGGGAGCGGTATTGATAGGCGTTGCTGGCTTGGGCGCGTTCCCAGGCGGCCTCAATTTGCCGCTCAGGGGTGTCGCTTTGCGCCCCCTGAGCCGCTTGTGGCAATAGCATGGCGAAAGCCAGCAAGGCCAATAGCCAACTGGTTGATAACAGGTGGTGCCGGTTTTGCTTTTTCATGGTGTTTACTCCCAACGCAAGTTTTTACAACAATCATTTGCTGTTGCTGCCTAAGTATAAAAAGTAAACGTCCCATGAACGTCTCATAGCTGTCCTTCGTTATTTTCATATGATGGGATTCTTGAAACCGATAGAATCATAAACTGTTTTCCCCACAAAAATAGCCCTACTTGCCGTTGGCAGGTAGGGCTATTGGGTTCATGAGTTGGGGAAAGAAAACGGCCGTTAATCAACCACCGTCTGGCTTTGCTCCTTCATATACTGCTGCAAATAATAAAAGCTACCGGCCGCCTTGCCCGTCCCCGTACTGCCTTTCCAGCCGCCAAACGATTGATACCCCGGCCAAGCCCCCGTCGTTGCGCCCGTTTCTCGGTTCACATACAGCACCCCAGCCTCAATGTTATCGAGGAACCATTCCACTTCGGCTTTGTCTTCGCTGTAAAAACCGGCCGTTAGTCCAAAGTCTACATCATTAGCCTCGGCCATCGCTTGCTCTTTATCAGTGTAGCCAGCCACCACCACAATGGGTAAGAACATCTCCTGCTTCCACAGCGGGTGATCGGCCGGCAGGTCGGTGACAACGGTAGGCGCAACATAATATCCTTTTTTGTCCAATGTTTTGCCACCAGTCAAAATACGGCCGTTTTCGCCCAAATCCCCCACATAATGCTGATACGCCCGATATGCATCCTCATTAATCGCTGGCCCCATCCAGTTTTGCGCCTCGGTAGGGTCGCCAACCTGAATCTGGTTTGTCTTTTCCACCAGCTTTTGCACAAACGCATCCTTCACCGATTCATGCACATAGACACGGGAACAAGCGGAACATTTCTGCCCCGTCAGCCCAAATGCTGCCCGTAGCACTCCCGTTGAGGCTTTATCGAGGTCGGCCTTGTCGGTGATAATGGTGGGGTTTTTGCCGCCCATTTCGGCTACCACCGGCCGGGCAAAGTTACCAGCCACGGCAAAGTTCCGCAAAATAGACATCCCCACGTTGTAGCTGCCGGTAAAGGTCAACCCGTTGACATCGGGGTGCGACACCAACGCCTTGCCCGCTTCGTCGCCGCCCGTGACCATGTTATAAACCCCGGCCGGGATGCCTGCATCGGCAAAGCATTGCGCCAGCAGGTAGGCGGTCAAGGGTGCGTCATCGGCTGGTTTATGGACAACGGTGTTGCCCGCCACCATCGCCGCCCCGCTTGGGCCACCGGAAAGAGCGCAGGGGAAGTTAAAGGGGGAGATCACACCCCACACGCCGTGGGGTTTTAGCACGCTGCGGTTATGGTGCCGCTCGCTTTCGGCCGCCAGGTCACGGATAAAGCCGTTGTTGTCAGTCATGGCCTGGGTACAGTAGCGGATGAGATCGGCCGTTTCCTCGGCATCGCCCACCGCTTCCATCCGGTTTTTGCCCACTTCGAGACTGAGGGCAGCGGCAAGGTAAAAAACACGCTCGCTGATCAAATCGGCTGCTTTGTTGAGCAGTGCCACTCGTTCTTGCCAGGGCGTGTCGCGCCAGGCTGGGAAAGCGGCTTTGGCGGCGACAACAGCCTCAGCCACATCCTCAGCATCCCCCTGCTGGAAATGACCGATGACCATGCTGGTGTCAATGGGGCTTGTTTTGGTAAAAGTGCTTTTGCCCTCACGCCAGGTGCCGTTGATATACATGGGGTAGGTTTTGCCCAACTCGGCTTTAATCGCCGCCACATCTTCTTCATAATACTGATGCAGCAGCGGGTCGGGGCTGCTCATGTTTGAGTAGGTTACTTTGATGTGTTTACGTTTTTGCGCCATAACAATGCTCCTTTAAAAGGGGGGACGCGGACGAACAAGGATAAACACGGATGAAAGTGCTACATTTTGAATGTCACCCGCGATGATTCGCTGTTCAAAACATCCCGTGGAAAATAAGTGGACCTGTATGGAACAGGTAAGATTCAAGCGTTCGGCAGCAATATCAGTGCCAGCGCCGTGGTGGTGTTTACAACGTCGGATCGTAACAGGGCGATTATACCAACCTTGTGGTAAAAATCATCCTTGCCGGTTGGCTTCCTTCTGTTTACAATGCAGCGTATGACAAAACAGGAACAGGTATTAAACGGCCGTTATCGCCTCATTAAACGTATTGGCAGCGGCGGCATGTCCATTGTGTACCAAGCCCAGGATATGTCGCTGGGGCGGCTTGTCGCCATCAAAATGCTGCATGAAAGCCTGACAGGTGATGAAGGCTTTTTGCGCCGCTTCCAGCGCGAAGCCCACGCCGCCGCCAATCTCTCCCACCCCAACATCGTTACTGTCCACGACATTGGGCAAGACGGGTACAAACACTACATCGTGATGGAGTATGTGGACGGCCGCACCCTCAAACAAATTATCCGCGACTACAAAAAGCAGGGGCAAACCATGCCCATCAGCCGCGCCCTGCAGTTGGTGGTGCAAATCTGTTCTGGCATTGGCTATGCCCATCGCTCCAACCTTGTTCACTGCGATGTCAAACCGCAAAACATTTTGGTGACGCGGGATGACCGGGTAAAAGTGGCCGACTTTGGCATTGCCCAGGCGCTGAGCGAAGCCACCCACCACGACCAGCCCAGTCGGGTATGGGGTACGCCGCAATATTTTTCGCCGGAGCAGGCGCAAGGACATCCCACCACCCCGGCTTCTGATGTATACGCCATTGGCGTGGTGCTGTATGAGATGCTGACGGGGGAACTGCCGTTTCAAGCTGACAGCCACACGGCGCTGGCACTGAAACATATTCAGGAGCATCCGCCGCTGGCAAGCGAGCTAAACCCAGCCGTGCCGCCGCAGCTTGACCAAATTATCAACAAGGTGTTGGCGAAGGAACCAGCCGGCCGCTACCGCACAGCAGGGCAGCTTGGCCGTATTCTGAGTGCCTACCGGGAGCGCAGCTTGGCTGATACCAGCGCTATGAGCTTGCCCCTAGCAGAAACGGCCGTTCCCGTTTCCGAACTGCCCACCCAAATTTTTACTCGGCCTGAACCTGCTCACGACACCCCGGCCCGCCCCATGCAGCCCATTCGCCAAACGGCCGTTAACCAGCCACGGGAAGAAAGAGAAACGGCCGTTTCCGTCCCCGTGCCAGCCAGCAACCAGCCAGATTGGATTGCCATTGGGCTTGGGATCACCGCCCTCATAGCCCTGCTAGGGCTAATCCCCCTTTGGTATTATGTCTACCAAGCGTGGGTTGGATAGCCAAAATTTGCCCACCAGCATTTGACAAAATTCCATACCTTGATATAATTCCGTCTTGTTGTTGCGGGGTAGAGCAGAGGCAGCTCGTCGGGCTCATAACCCGGAGGTCGCAGGTTCGAATCCTGTCCCCGCTACCTAATAAGAGAGAAAAAGCACCTCAGTTGAGGTGCTTTTTTGATCTCCCTCGTACCAATTTCCCAATAGTAAGCCAATTTGTTAGCTGTTTACCTTTTACTGAAGGCTGTTTTGTCTGTGAAATCTGCTATGATTATCGTTGGGTTCAAATTGTAGTGAGCAACGGCATCTCATAGTGTCATGATTCGAAGGGATGGAACGATGATGCTGACATAAAACACCCGCTTCATCCATAGCGGGAGTCAATTGGAGATCGAGGCAAACACCATGACACAAAAACAGAGCGTCATTCTGGTGGTAGATGACCAGCGGGTCAATCGCAGAATGTTGGAAATGAGCTTGCAGCGGCAGGGTCACTGTGTGCAGCAGGCGGATAACGGCCGTTCTGCCCTCACCCTGCTGCGCCAACACCCCTTCGATTTAGTCCTGCTCGACATCATGATGCCGGAAATGGACGGCTTTGAAGTGCTGCAAACCATCAAAAGTGACCCCGTGCTGCGCCACATCCCCGTTGTCATGATTTCCAACCTCGACGACCATGATAAAGCCATTGCCTGCATTCGCCTGGGAGCCGACGATTATCTTCCCAAACCCGTTGACTCCATTCTCCTCAAAGCCCGCATTGACTCTTGTCTGCTGCGGAAAAATTGGTATGACCAGGAGCAAGCCCTGCTGCGACAAATTCAAACCGAGCGGGAAAAGGCCGAGCGGCTGTTGCTCAACGTGCTGCCCCCCACCATTGCCGAACGACTGAAGCAAGGGGAACAAAATATTGCCGACAATTTTGACAGTGCCACCGTTTTGTTTGCCGATTTGGTAGATTTCACCCCCGTTGCCTCGCAAATTCCGCCCAAAGAGCTGGTGCAGTTGCTCAACGACCTTTTTTCGGTGTTTGACCAGCTTACGGAAGCCCACGGGCTGGAAAAGATCAAGACGATTGGCGATGCCTACATGGTAGTGGGTGGAGTGCCGGAGCGACGGGATGACCATGTAACGGCCGTTGCTGACCTCGCCTTAGCCATGCGCGACCACATGCAGCAAGACGGTCACCATTTTCAAATGCGGATTGGCATTAGCACCGGCCCGGTGGTGGCTGGCGTGGTGGGGCAGCGCAAATTTATCTATGATTTGTGGGGCGATACGGTCAACGTCGCCAGCCGCATGGAGTCGCAGGGGGTGGCAAACATGATTCAGGTGACCAAACAAACCTACCTGCTGCTGCGTGACCAGTACGAATTGCGGCAGCGTGGCTACATTACCGTCAAGGGCAAGGGGCGGATGCCGACCTACTTTTTGTTGGGAAAATAGGGACATTGGAGATTAGAGCTTGGAGATTGTGAAGGTTCATAATCGCCAATCGCCAATTACCAATCACCGGAGATCACGCAAAATTCGCCCCGGCAGCGCCGGCCCTTCGTAAACCAACCCCGTGTAAAGCTGCACCAAAGACGCGCCTGCATCAAGCTTTTGTTGTACGTCAACGGCCGTTCTTACCCCACCTACCCCAATAATCGGCAGCGATGTTTGCCGGGCGATGGCAGCAATGATGTCGGTGCTGCGCTGACACAATGGCACGCCGCTCAGCCCGCCTGTTTCCTCGCGGTTGGCAGCGGTCAGCCCCTCTCGGCTCAAAGTGGTGTTGGTGGCAATGATGCCGTCAACGCTGTTGCGCTGGCACGCCGCCAGGATTTCGTCCAGTTCGTCCCAGGTCAGGTCAGGGGCGATTTTGACCAACAACGGCCGTTTCTTCCCCTCGTGCTGTGCCGCTAAACGGCCGTTTTCCCCCTGCAACACCCCCAACAAATGATCCAGATACCGCCCCCCTTGCAGCTCCCGCAGCCCCGGCGTGTTGGGCGAGCTAATGTTAACGGCCAAATAATCGGCATAGGGATAAACGGCCGTCATCACCGCCACATAATCCCTTTCTGCCTCGGCCAATGGCGTTTCCTTTTGCTTGCCCAGGCTCACCCCCAGCACAAAATTGCGCTGCTTCTGCCCCAATGCCGCCAGCCGAGGCAGTGCTGCCGCCACCCCACCGTTAGGAAACCCCATCCGGTTGATCAATGCCCCATCCTCACGCAGCCGGAAAATGCGCGGGCGCGGGTTGCCCCCCTGCGGACGCGGGGTCAATGTGCCAACTTCGACATGCCCAAACCCCAGCAACGCCAGCCCTTCGGCCACGCGCACGTCTTTGTCAAACCCGGCCGCCATCCCCAGCACGTTGGGGAAGGTGAGGCCAAAGAGGAAAACGGGGCGGCGGGGCAGTTTACCGGCAATGGCGTGGAGGAGGGGGGAAAAAACGGCCGTTTTCCCCGCCAACGCCAACGCCGCCAACGTCCGTTCATGCACCCATTCCGCTTCCCCCCGCGCCAGCAGCGGATACACCACATTTGAATACCACGTCATAAATTGCTTACCGCCAATTGCCACCTCAAGAAGTTCAACTTTTGCCCAGGACTAACATTACAGACATCCGATAAAAAGTTGAACTTCTTAATTTATATAGATTGCCTGCCACCAATTAGATAGTATGATTGACTCAAGTTTAAAGAAAGCACCCAAACGCGCAACCTAGCGCAAAGGAGCAAAATCATGAGCATGGATGAAATGGATGAACAAGAAGACACAACGATTTACAAAGTAGTTGTCAACCAAGAAGAACAGTACTCTATCTGGCCGGCCAAACGGGAACCCCCGCTTGGCTGGAGAGAAGCTGGCAAACAGGGCTATAAACAGGAATGTCTGGACTACATTGAAGAAGTTTGGACCGACATGCGCCCACTGAGTTTGCGGAAGAAGATGGAAGAAGAGGCCAGGCAACGGTCTCAGGAAGGCAACTAAGTTGGAGATTGGAGATTGGAGATTGGAGATTGGAGATTGGGCTAATCTCTAATCTCCAATCTCCATGCGGATGAGCAGTAAGACATGAATGAGAAACCATTTCGCGTGGTGCTGGTAGGGTGTGGCGGCATTAGCCGGACGTGGCTGCGGGCAACGGCCGTTTTTCCCGACCTCGCCTATGTGGGGCTGGTAGATCTGGACGTGGCCCAAGCCGAACGGCTCCGCGCCGAATTTGGGCTGGAGGGTGTAGCCGTTGGCACCAATTTAGCCGACATGCTGCGCCAAACCAACGCCAACATCGTCTTTGACTGCACCGTACCTGAAGCCCACGCCGCCGTTACGCAAACAGCGTTAGCCCACGGCTGCCACGTGCTGGGCGAAAAGCCGCTGGCCGACACGATGGCAAACGCCCAAGCGATGGTGGCGGCGGCGCAAGCCAGCGGCCAACTTTACGCCGTCATCCAAAACCGGCGTTATTTAGACGACATCGTGCGCTTTCGCGCCCTGGTGCAGTCGGGCGAACTGGGGCAGCTTACCACGCTCAACGCCGATTTTTACCTGGGGCCACACTTTGGTGGCTTCCGCGAGGCAATGGATCATGTGCTGCTGCTCGATATGGCAATCCACACCTTTGACCAGGCGCGGTACATTTCGGGGGCCAACCCGGTGGCGGTTTATTGCCACGAATGGAACCCGGCGGGGTCGTGGTATGCCCACGGGGCGGCAGCGGTGGCGATTTTTGAGATGAGCAATGGGGTCATTTTTACTTATCGCGGGTCGTGGTGCGCCGAAGGGCTGAACACAAGCTGGGAGTGTGATTGGCGGGCGGTGGGGACGGGCGGAACGGCCGTTTGGGACGGTGGCTCCACCCTTCACGCCGAAAAACCTGCGGGGCGCGACAGCTTCATCCGCCCCGTGCAGCCCATTGCTCTGCCCCCACTGCAAAAATTGCCCCATTCCGGCCATGCCGGGGTCATTGCCGATTTTCTCGCCGCCCTGCACGGCGAGCCTGCCCCCCAAACCACCTGCACCGACAACATTTACAGTTTGGCGATGGTTCACGCGGCGATTGAGAGTGCCAAAAACGGCCGTCGGGTTTTAATTGAAGAAGTAATCGGTCAACACAACTCATTACCGATTACTGTTTACTGATTACCCATATGACAACACAAGCCATCCTCTATATCCTTATCACCGGGTTTTTCTTCGGCACGTCGCTGGTCGCCTCCCGCTTTGCCGTCGGGCAGTTTGAACCCATCGTCTATGTCGGGCTGCGGCTGCTGGTCTCATCGCTTAGCTTCCTATTGGTCTATAGCGTGGCCGGGCGGCGCTATGCGTGGCCGAAAGGATGGCACATTTGGCGGCACGCCATTGTGCTTGGGCTAAGCTCAGCCATTGCCATGACCGGCTTCACCTCAGCCCTGCGCTACCTGTCCAGCGGGTTAACCTCCATCATTTCGACGGCCGGCCCGGCCCTCACCGTCATCATGGCGCACTATGCCCTGGCCGATGAGCGGCTGACGTGGCGCAAGATTGCCGGGGTGGCTCTAGCACTAGGCGGGGCACTACTGCTCATTTTGCGCGGCGAAAGCGGGCTAACGGAAGTAACTCAGGTCAGCGGTTGGGGCTATGGGCTGCTGCTCTTTGCCATGCTGGTCATTGCTGGCAATACTATTTATATTCGTCGCTACACGCAAGAATTTGAGCCATTTCAGTTGACGAGCATCCAGGTCTTTGCCGCCTGTCTGCTTGTCGCACCACTGTCGCTATGGTTAGTGGGTATTGATTGGAGCGGGGTTAACTGGCAGGGAATCGGGGCGTTGCTCTACGCCGGAATCATTGGCACATTTCTTTCGTTTATTCTCTTTCTCCACATTGCCCAAGAGTTTGGGGCAACGGCAGCGGCTATGACCAACTATATCAACCCGGTCTTTGCAACTCTAGCCGGGGTTTTGCTGCTGGGGGAAACATTGACGGTAGGCATGGGCATCGGGGTAGCCATTATCATGATGGGGGTGTGGCTGACCAACAGGCGCAGCCGCAGACGGGTACCGAAAATTGTTTAATAGGTTGTTTACAAATGGGAGTAAAAGAAGAAGAGAGGGGAGGGACTAGTCAGAGGAAGAACGGCCGTTTACACCGGCTTGATTGTTGGTTGTCGTTACATCTGGACAACCCGTCAGAACTGTTCGCCTCTGACTAGCCCGTGGACATTTGGTTCAACAATCTCGATAGTGAGCCTCCTGTTTGGTAACAAACCAACAATAAGATGTCAACAGCATACGCCCTACAGAGACAAATGTCAAGGACTTTTTAGGAGATTCTTGGGGGCAAAAGGAACAAACATGGCAAACCACAAAATGATGATTACGCTAGAAGCGCTTAACGCCACGCGAGCCAACACCATTTTAGAGCTATTGGGCGTTGAGTTTACTGTTTTTAATGAAGAAGAGTTGGTATTAACCATGCCCATCACCAATGCCGCCCGGCAGCCGTTTGGGATGCTGCACGGGGGAGTTAGCTTGGTGCTGGCAGAGTCGGCCGCTTCTTCCCACGCCTCTTGGGGTTTAGATGTATCTCAAGTCTTCCCCGTGGGGATTGAAATCAATGGCTCACACCTCAATGCCGCCACGGAGGGCACGGTGCAGGTGGTGGCGCGTCCACTGCGCCGTTCCCGCACCTTGGCCGTACATCAGGTAGAGGTGACGCATGTAGAAAGCGGCCGTTTACTCTGCTCGGCACGGGTCACTAACTACTATAAGCAAGTCAGATAAATTGGGTTCTTGAGGAATTTGTGGGGGCACCCCACAAGTAGAGGCACAGCACGTTACACCTCTACCCAAAAGAATCCGCCACCCTGAATACAAGGTAAGCAAATGACAGACATAAAGGAATCCGATTGGAAAACATTTAGAAAACTACACCCTATCGCCCTCAACCGCTTTTGCCAGCGTGTTCTTGAAGATACGAACCGCATCATTGCCAACCAAGATCAAACTGCCCACGAAAAATATCTGGCTATCTACAAGCTCATTCATGACAGCGATAAGGAAATTCAGCAAACTTTTGACGATTTGCGTCGTTCCACAGCTATCCTTAAGTTGGCTATCATGCTACGGCTGGGTTTAATCACCGAAGATGAATTAAGGCGTTTTAGCGATGAAACACAAGACCTCTTAAACAGAATGCGGAACTGGTCGTAGCTAGGCTATCTACGGCCGTTTTTTCTCCACCCACTCAATCCCATATTTGTCACGCAGGGCAAACAGGCGGCGGGTGCGCTCGTCGGAGGGGGGCATTTGGTTGAGAAGGGCGTGGGATTCGATGAAAAATTGATCAAGGCCAGATGGGGCACAGGTGATGTGGATAACGGCCGTTTCTTCCCCCCCATTCCAAAACCCGTGCGGCACATAGCTGGGCACCGACACCACATCGCCGGCCGTTAGCGCCAGCGGCTCCTCGTCATCAATAAAGTGAAACATCAGCGTGCCGCTGATGACGTGGAAAATCTCCACAAATTCGTGGCGGGCAAAATGGTCAAACGCCCCATTGGGCTGCGCGGTGTATTCGAGGATGCACGCACGCCCGTTTGTCTGCTCTCCGTCCACCAAAATCCGTATCTTACTCCCACCCAAAAACGTCAGTTCGGTCGCATTAACGGCCGTTGTTAGCTGTGCACCATAGTTGGTCATGCCTCGTCTCCTCAAAAGCGGGGTGGCAGGAGAGCAGGGGGGCAGAGGAGAATCTCCCTGCCCCTCCGCTCCCCTGCCACCCCGCACATTTCATCCTCGTAACACCAACGGCAAGTATACCGAATAATCCACCGGCGGTTCAACACAATCCAGCGGCGTCACGGCGACAGCCGACACCTTGGCGTTTTCCACCACCGATTGGAAAGCAATGGTGAGCGTACCGTCAGCCACTTCAGCTTCCCGCCGTTCCACCACGGCGCGGTATTGGCCGCCCGCTGCTGCAAAAATGTCATAATTTTGCAGCACCGTTTCCCCCTCAATTACCACATCAAACAGCCGCTTGTTTGGCTCTGTCCAGTAAATTTCGGCAAAATGCAGTTCAATCTGGTAGCAGCCATTGTCCACTGGCACGGCATAGCTAAACTCGCCAAACCGCTCCGACAAATACAAATCGCTATCTTCGGTGTTGCCCACCACCCCAGCCCCCGTGTACGTTTGACCGCCAGAGACATAGCGGTCAGACTGCCATAAACGGCCGTCTTTTCCCACCAACTCTTCCCCACCGGCATTAATCCGCACTCCCGGAGCCATCGGCGGCGTGTCGGCAGAACACGGCCGCGCCGCGCCAAAGAAAAATTGCTCAAGCTGCGTAATCTCTGGCCCTCCTCCCCGGTTGGCCGACCCCGCCACAATGGTCAACCCCTCGTTGCACACTGCCGCCTGCGTGCCATGCCGCCCCTGCTGCAGTGGTGCCAAGCTACGCCACGTCTGGCTGCGCGTGTCAAACGCCTCCGCTTCGGCGTGGGCTTCGGCTTGCGCGGGACTTTCGCCACCAATGACGATGATTTCGCTCCCAAGAACGGCCGTTGTTGCCCCCGCACGCGGTGTCGGCAAATTAGCGCTGGCTGGCAAGGTCGTCCACTGCCCGGTGGCAAAATCATACACGTCTACCTCGGCAATCGTCGCATTAAAAATGGACGGGTCGCTGCCGTCGCGCCCCCCCGCCAGATAGAGCTTGCTACCCACCACCGCCGCCTGAAAATGGTCACGGGGTCGGGGCGCATCGGGCAGCACCGTCCACAGCCCCGTCGCCGGATCATACTCATCAAACCAAGCAAAGCTGGTGGCCGGCTCACCATGCCCCCCTTCCAGACCGCCCACCCAGTAAAATGTGCCGTCGTAAACCACTGACCCACCCGACCCGCGCCGCCGCGCCGCCGGAAGTTCTGCTCTCTGCGACCAGCGCTTATCGCTGGCTGGATTGTAGAAACAGGTGATCGAGGCCAAATTCGCTGTCGTCGCAGCAAACGCCGGTATAGCCGCCCACCACGGCAATCTGCCCGTCGCAGGCAAACGCCCGAAAATGGTGCATTCCAGCGGCGGGTTGCCCCCGGTCTACACTGGTTCGTCGCAGGGTCGTAACGACTGTCTCTATCAACCCCGCCCACCCAGCAGATAAAACTTACCTCAAACCGACAAAGCCGCTTCGTGGCGGGCAGTGGGTTCGCTGCTGGCAGAAACGGCCGTCCACCCCCACGCTATCCGGCGGCTCCTGCCACACGTCCATCCGATCTCATCGTCGCCAAACGGGTCGGCTTACCCGTTAGTCGCCATCACCCCACCGCCAAAGCTCCACTCCGCTGCCGCCAGCCAGCTTTACCGGAAGCGGCAGCGGATTCCCCAGCAGTTGGCGCGCGTCCCACCATCACGTGGGCGTAGCTGGCCTGCACCGTCTGCGTCAATGGGTCAACCTTCAAGTACAAGTCAACAATGGCACTACCCAATGGCGCAATGCCCGCGCCGGGGCCAAAAAGTTGGCTGCTTACCGTTGTCCCATCAACCTCCTGCACCAGTGCCACCCCCCCCGCGCCACCGTTGGCCGTAACTAGCAGCGCCACAAAATTGTCTTGGTCGCCGCGCCCCACAAACAGCCCCAACGCCTGGTTGTCCTGCGGCGTTTGGCCGGAAAACGGGTTCAGCAGCCGCGTGTGGGCGGTCAGCGGCAATGAGGTGTCGGTGGAAACGCCAAATTGGAAGCCATATTCCTGGTCGTTGCTGCTGCCCAGTGCCGTCCCGTCTGGCACCTGGTCAACGGTCATTAACCCACCTGCCCCCCCAGCCGTCATCTTGTCGGGGTCAAACAATGCCAAATAGTCGCTGCTGCCATTGCCCATTAGCCCCGTAAACCCCAGCCCCAGCAGCCCACCGGGGTTGCTGCCGTCGTTGTCCCAAGTGAAAGAAATGGGGCATGGGTGGCCGTGCCATTGAACGGGTCAATGGCAAACAGGTCGCCCACGTCGTTGATGCCGTCGTTGTCGTCGTCGGCATCGTTAATGTCCGAGAGGAAATCGCCATCGGCATCGGGCGGCAGGTTGGAAGCGTTACAGGGTCAGTGTACCGTTATCACTTGTCGGCGTTATAAAGCCGTCGCCGTCCTCGTCCAGTGCCGGGCTGTCGGCTCCGCTGTATCTGCTGGTGGCGGTTGGCTCATAAACACGAATGCCGCCTGACCAGAGGCTGGCAACCCAGATGGTGCCGAAATACCGCGTCAGTCCCCCTGCGCTGTCACATCCAGCGGGCTGCCTTCACTGAGCCGCTAAACAGCACTGTGTTGAGTTCAACTGTTGCCATTGGTCGTTTTGGTCAAAGCTGAGTTTGACGCGATAAATGTTTTCCGAGTTCCAGCTACGCCAGTAAACTCTGCATCTCACCGCCAAAGTTAGAGGCCGTGTATTCGACGAGGCCGTTGGTAGAGGTGGCCCAAACGGCCAGTGCGCCATCAAACCCCGGCTGGCGAAAGTCGCATTCGATGGGGTTGGCGAGGGCGAAGGGAACGGCCGTATTTACCTCACTGCCAAAAACCCCTTGCGGATTGCCGCAAAAGCCGGATTAGGGTGGCCGCCATAGTAACCTGCGCCAGAAATGTAGTGCAGCCCATCGCCAAAGGTGTCGCCACCATCCATCAGGTCGTTGGTGCAGTGGCCGTCCGGCCCCTCATCGTGCGGTGGCGCACCCCAACCGGCATTGGGGCCGTTGTCAATGGTGAAAAAACGGCCGTCTTTGCGAATCACCAAATCATACGGGTTGCGAAAACCGCTGGCGTAAATTTGTACCGGGCCACCCGGCACCAGCTTCGCCTGGTTCAGCCCATCGTTGCCGCCAAACGGGTCATTTTCCGGCGGCTGCCCCGCGCCACCCCGCGTCGGGTCGTCCAGCGTCGGCAAATCATAGGTGGTGTCGCCAATCGCGGCCAAATCCACTGACACAATGGCCGCCGCCAGGGCATATTCCGGCAGTTCAGCAAAGTTGGTGGAGGGAGCGCCCATGTTACTGTTGCCCGCAATCGCCGCGTACAGCGTCTGGCCGTCGGGCGACAGCACCAACCCGTTAATAGAGTGATTTTCTTCGCTGCGGGGCAAACCGCGCACCAAATCTACCTTCACCGGGTTGGTCCAACTACCGGGGCTGCTTTGCGTCAGGCGGGAGATGGTGCTGGAGTTGGTGTCGAGGTTGGTGTCAAATTCGCCGGTGTAGCTTTCGGCTCCGCCAATGCGGGGGTCGCTGGAGCCGACGTAGAGGATGGGGCTATTGGCAGTGCCAGCCACCAGCAGGCCGGTAATTTGGCGGGTGGTGATGTTGGGGTTGGGTGTGCCGTCGTCGTCGTGGTTGGGGATTTGTTTGATGGCGTAGATAAATTCGCTGTCTACGACCTGATAGTTTTGCGAACCAACGCGCTCGATGGTGTAGACGTAGATGGCTCCGTCGAGGTCGGCAATGTATAAACGGCCGTCTGGGCCAAACTGCAACGAGGTAGGTAGGTTGTTGCTTTCCCCTTGCAGCAGCGAGGTTTCAAAGCTAACGTTGCCATTAAGCCGTTGCTGCTCGGCTTTTTCGGCGATGGTAAGGGGAGTGTAGGGGCGGTTGGGGCGAGGGGGGAAAACGGCCGTTTTGTCCACCCCTTCCCCTGCCTGTGCTCCTAACCGCGTTGCGCTTGTGAGCAGCAACCCTGCTGCCAAAAGTGACAGCCACCATAACCGCCACAAATGAACAATTTTTTGCTGTATAAGTACCATAAAGCTATGTCCTGTCTTTTCATATGCCGGAGCGACAATGATGTAGGCTTTGATGCCCGGACAGGTATCAGGCCATTAATGACAATGACCGGTTGCGTCAACACCTTATAGTACTTTAGTCCCATTACAAACCGCGTTAAGCTACCGCAACTTAAACCGCTGAATTTTGCCCGTGGCTGTTTTGGGCAGTTCATCCACAAAAACAATCCATCGCGGGCGTTTATAACCGGCCATTTTTTCACGGCAATAGGCAATCAGCGTCTGCCCCATCTCGGCTGATGGCTCATAGCCGCTGTTGAGCATCACATACGCTTTGGGCTTGATGAGATCAGAGTCATCAGCCTGCTCGACAACCGCACATTCCAGCACCGCCGGGTGACTAATGAGCGTACTTTCTACCTCAACGGGTGACACCCAAATGCCGCCCACTTTCATCATGTCGTCGGAACGGCCGGCGTGCCAGTAATAGCCATCTTCATCCACATAATATTTGTCACCGGTAAACAGCCATTCGCCCATAAAAGTCTGTTGGCTTTTGCCATATTGATGCAGATAGAACAAAGCGGCCGTTTCCCCTTTCACCAGCAAATTGCCAATCTCCCCTTGCGCCACAGCGTTCCCCTGCTCATCCACCAGCTTTAGCTCATACCCAGCAAACGGTTTGCCGCTGCTGCCCGGCCGAACATCATCCGGCCGATTAGACAGGAATATGTGAAAATTCTCCGTCGAGCCAATCCCGTCAATAATGTCCAGCCCCGTCTTCTCCTTCCAGGCATGCCAAATGGGTGCTGGCAGTGCCTCGCCGGCCGACACACACAGCCGCAGCGACGACAAATCGTACTGCTCGCCCATATTCTCTACCGCCATTGCCATCGCATAGCCGGTAGGCGCATTGTAAAGAATCGTCGGTTTAAACAGTGCCACCGTCTCCAAAATGTTGGTTGCCAAACGGGGCGAGCCAGAAAACAGTACCGAACTGCCGCCAGCATACCAGGGGAAAATCAGATTACCACCCAGCCCAAAGGTAAAAAACAGCTTGGCTCCGGCAAATGTGCGGTCGTTTTCCGTCAGCCCCAGCACATTGATACCCCATAGCTGGGATGTCAGCGGGTAATCTTTATGAGCGTGCAAAATGCCTTTGGGAGCACCCGTCGTGCCGCTGGAATAGTTGAGCGAGCAGAAATCGTCGCGGTGGGTAGGAGCCACCGCCAATTCAGTAGATTCATCAGCAATCCAATCGGTGTAGGATGGATATACACCACCACTGTCGCCAATGACAATCACATGCTCCACCGATGATTTATCGGCTATTTTTTCATAGGTGGGAATGAGCGCAGCGTGCAGCACCACCACCCGCGCCCGACTGTCGCGCAAAATATATTCATATTCAGCCGATGTCAACAGAGTGTTCATACCAACAGCAATCGCCCCAATTTTGACAGCTCCAAAAAAGGCAGCGACCCAGTCGGGGCAGTCCAGCGCGAGAATGCCCACATAGTCGCCCATGCGTATACCAAGTTTTTTCAGCGCGTTACCAACCTGGTTTACCTCATCGCTTATCGCCTGAAAAGTCATGTTGCGCTCGCGGCTGTAAAGAGCCACTTTGTCGGCACGATGGGGCAGGTTACGCTCAAGAATATCTACGGCATTATAAAAAAGGGGAAGATCAGCGGCTTTCATAGGGAATCTCCAATTTCGTGGGAATTATCAATCACATTAGCGGCCAACAAAGGTTGGCTGCACCTTTTCGCGGAACGCCTCAAAAAAGAGGCGGTGGTCTTCACCCATCAGCATCAGTGCTTGCGCCTGCGCTTCGGCTTCAATGGCAGAGAGCAAATCCATACTCCACTCATTGTTGACCATCCGTTTGGTCATTGCCAATGCCTGTGCTGGGCCGGCCGCCAGCCGCGCCGCCCATGCTTGGGCCGTGGGAAGCAGATCATCGTGCGCCACCACCTTGTTCACCAGTCCGATCCGCTCGGCGTGGTCGGGCAAAATAGCATCGCCAAAGTAGAGGATTTCCAGGGCATGCCCCATGCCAACCAAACGCGGCAGCAAATAGGCCGCCCCCATGTCGGCTCCCGTGAGGCCAACGTTGGTAAACAAAAAGCGGATTTTGGCACGCTCTGAGGCAATGCGGAGATCGGAGGCCAGGGCAATGACGGCACCGGCACCGGCCGTCGTGCCGTTAAGCGCAGCAATGATGGGTTTATCCAGCAGGCGCATGTTGGCAACCACCGCGCCGGTCATGCGGGTGAAGTCCAGATGGCCTTTGACATCCATTTTGAGCAGTTCGCCAATAATGTCGTAGACATCGCCGCCGGAGCAGAAGGCTTTGCCAGCACCGGTCAGCACAACCACTTTTACGCGGTCGTCATAGCGCAAGTTTTCCATAAGGTCACGGAATTGGGCGTAGACGGTGAAGGTTAGGGCATTGAGAACATCGGGGCGGTTGAAGGTGACGGTAGCGACACCTTCGGCCACATCATAGAGGAAGTCGTAATCCATATGTGCTCCTTTTTGTTGTGAAGATAGCGGTATAGTGGTTTGGAAAGCTATGATACTCGTTTCTATTGGTAGGGCAATTTTGCAAAATTACCCTATAGTCTCTAGTCCACCATTGTCAGACCGCCGCTGACGCTGAGAACTTGGCCGGTGATGTAGCTGGCGGCATCTGAGGCCAGGAACAACACGGCGGGGGAGATTTCATTGGGTTCAGCGGCTCGCCGGCCGAGCGGCACAGATTTAACAATGGCATCGGCCACTTTGGAACCCATGCTGGTCTCGTGGAAAGCGTTGAAGATGGCGGTGTTGGTAACACCGGGAGCCACCAGATTGACGCGAATGTTGTCGCGGGCGTGTTCGCGGGCAATGGTTTTGGAGAAGGCGATAACGCCCGCTTTGCAGCCCGCATAAACCGATTCACCCATGCTGCCGCCGCGACCGGCATCGGAGGCAATGTTAACGATGCTGCCGCCACGCTGGTTGATCATGTGGGGCAGCACGGCGTAGCAAAGGTTCAGTACGCCTTTGTAGTTGATGGCGATGACTTTGTCCCAAAAATCGGGGGTTGTGTCCAAAAAGAGGACGAAGCGATCCCATCCGGCGTTGTTGACGAGAATGTCTATGCGCTGGTGGGTGGCGATGATCTGGTCAACGGCCGTTTGTACCCCCGCCAAATCGGTCACATCAGCATAAACGGCCGTTACTTCGCTCCCTGTTTGTTGGTGCAGGGAAACGGCCGTTTCCTGCGCCGCCGCCTCATTCATATCCAAAATCATGACCGTTGCCCCCAGGCGAGCAAAATCCGTCACAATTGCCCGCCCAATCCCGCTGGCTCCACCCGTCACCACAACCACTTTCCCTGACATTTCAATCATTTTATGCACCTTCTTTCATTCGTTTTTGTGCGGTATTATACGAATCATCATGGATAGAGGCGATTCATAGGCAGGGGGTAGTACCTTAACGATGAAATTTTTGTACACAAAACAAGAAGTGTCACAGAGTTACACAGAGAGCAGAAAGAGTTTCACAGAGGAAGCGAGACAAACAACACCTTTTTCTCTGTGCTTCTCTGTGTTTTCTCTGTGAACCTCTGTGTAACATTTTTGGTTCTGGCTTGTCCAGGTTAGGAAAATGATTTATGTACCAACTGAAGCAAGATGAAAGCAGCGCGGACGGCATTCAGCGCGTGGTGGACGAGCAAATTGCGGAGAGTATTGCGCTACTCAGCGACAACGGTGGCGACCGGGATGTGGCGATTCACGAAACGCGCAAAAAGATCAAGCGGATTCGGGCGGCGCTGCGGCTGGTGCGCGGGGCGTTGGGTGAACCGCTTTTTCAGCAGGAAAACGGCCGTTTTCGGGACATCGGCCGTCAGTTAGCCCCGCTGCGCGACAGCTTTGTGCTGCTGGAAACGCTCGATGGCGTATGGGCAGAACGGAGGGCGGCCATTGACCCAACTGCCTACACGCAGGTACGCGGCCAGCTCATGGCTCGGTACGAGGCGGTGCAGCAGCAGTTTTTGGGGGATGACGGGCTGGTGGAAACGGCCGTTTCTGCCCTGCAAACCGCCCAAACCATCACCTTGCCCATTGGCGCAGATGGCTTTACGCCCCTGTCCTACGGCCTGCGCCACACCTACCGCTTGGGGCGCCGCCGCATGGCACAGGCTCAAGCATATCCCGGCAGTGCCGAAGCGTTTCACGAGTGGCGCAAAGCTGTCAAATATTTATGGCACCAGCTTGAACTGCTTCACCCCATCTGGCCTGGCTATCTCACGGAGTTGGCGCTACAGCTTCACACGCTGTCCGGCCATTTGGGCAACGCCCACGACCTGGCCGAGTTAAACCATGTGCTTTGGCAAAACCCAGAACAATTTCCACCCAGCCCAGTGCTGACGGTGCTACAACAGCAAATTACAGACCACCAGCGACAGTTTGAAGCGATGGCCTGGCCGGTGGGGCGGCGGCTGTATGCCGAACGGCCGTTACCGTTCACCAACCGCTTTGCCATCTATTACGCCGTTTGGCAAACAGAAGGGTCGTCAAATTCCCAAACCCCATTACAATAAGGTCAGCTATTGGTAGTTATACTAAACGTGGTCACAAAGTGACAATCCTTTGCGTCCAAGTAACAAGTGGCAAGTCTTGTTGGCACACGAGACTTGCTACCTGCTACTTGCTACTTGTAGCCAATAGGCAAAATAGCAGTTTGCGACCGTTGAGCGTATAGACAACTGCAGAGGGGTAGTACCGTGGATACAACATTTGATCATCAAAAAGCGCAAGAGATCGGCCGTCACGCCATGCTCGTCAGCGACATCCAGCGCAGTGCCCAACATTGGCGGCTCACCGACTGCACCGAAGAAACCCTGATCAACATGCGCCACACGCTGCTGGACGAAATGGAAACGGTGGAAACTGAGATCAACCGTATCAACGACCAATTTTTGCGCTACATCAACCACGGTCGGCCGTTAGAAACCGAGCAAACCCGCCAAACCATCAACGAACTCGCTCAACGCTGGCATCAGCACAACCAGCATTTGCAAGAGATTGACGAAGCCATTCTTGAACGTCACCTGCGCGGCCGGCTGGAACAGCGGCTTGGTGGACGTTTTAGAGCCGATCTCCTTGACTTTGCCGTGCTGTTCGCCATTCTCCTCATTGTCACCCTCACCCTGTCTGAACTACTTTTTTCTTTATCGGCCAACGCCATCCACTGGATCAGCCGCATTGATCTCATCATTAGTGCCTTTCTCATTGCCGATTTTCTGCTGCGGTTTTCGCTGGCCGAAGACAAAGTTTGGTACTTCAAAACGTATTGGATTGACCTAGTTGCCTCTCTCCCCTTCTCCCAATTTCTCAAGTTTGGCCGCCTCATTCGCATTGCTCGCTTTGCCCGGCTGCTGCGGCTGGGGCGGGCGCTGCGGGTCATCCGCTACACCTTTCGCGGGCTAGACAAGCTGTTCCAAACGTTTCAGCTTACCCTTATCAAACGCTCGCTGCTCATTGCCACCGGGCTGCTGTTCTTTGGTGCCCTCAGCATCACGTTTCTGGAAGGGCCACGGGAAACGTCGCTGCAAGAGATGCAGCAAAGTTTGTGGTGGAGCTTTACCACGGTTGTCACCGGCGGTTTTGCCGACCTGTACAACCCCAGCACGGTGGCAGGGCGGCTGGTGACGGTGGGGCTGGTGCTGTTGGGGCTAACCATCACCGGCATTTTTACCGCCTCGCTAACTTCCGTGCTGGTGGAAGATGATTCGGCTCGTGCCAACCAGCAGCAGCGGCAGCTTGAAAGCCAGTTGGAGGATGTGCAGCGGCGGCTGGATTTGCTTTCGGGTGAAACCAACCAGGGGTTATTGGCGCTGGAAACGGTGGCGCAGCAGCTTTCTAATCAGCAAACGGCCGTTCACACCGCCACCGTCCTTGTCCGCGCCATGCTGCGCGACTTTGCCGCCCTGTCAGCCACCGTTTATCTGCTGGATGAGGAAAACGGCCGTTTGTGTCAGCTTAGCCACGCCGGAGACAAAAAAATCGCACCCCCTGCCATCCTACCCATCGGCCAAGACTTTGTTGGGCGCGTTATCCATGAACTGCTCCACGAGAAAAATCTGGCTCAACTAGACATCGAACCGCAAACCCAGCCCGCCTTCGCCTTCGATGGCACCATCATGGTCTGCCCTCTCGTTGCCAATCTGCGCGTCATCGGTGCCCTTCACGTCATTCTGCCACCCGGCAAAGGACGCTACTATCTCTACAACCGCGCCCCCATGACCCTTGCCCATCACGCTGCCCTGGCACTTCACGCCCACACACCGCAACCTACGCCCCTTTCCCATAATAGAGCAGTAGAAACGCTTTTGGGAGCAACCATTGCCAAAGATTCCAAAGTCTCCTAATGGTTTCCAAACGCCTGCTAAATAGCTTCCTAACATCGCTTGCAAAAGTTGTCGCTTGCACAATTTTTGCTACCCTTCCATCATGAAACTTTTGGATCTAACCGACAATGCCCCTTGGAAAAAGCGCTTTCGCGCTGCTCGCGTCGCCTGGGCACGCCCCGCCGCCAACAACCCTGACCACATCCTTGTTTGCTCCAACCAATCGGGAGCATTGCAGCTTTATGGCTGGCATGTCCCCAGCAATCGGCTCACCCAGCTTACACACCGCACCAACGGCTACAGCAACGGCACCATCTCGGCCAACGGCCGTTTTGTCTACTACCTTGATGATGCCCAGGGGGACGAACTCGGCCACTATATGCGCGTTCCCTTTGACGGTGGCGAACCTGAAGACCTGACCCCCACCTTGCCGCGCTACGCCTCCTGGGGATGTGAAGAAAGTCATGACGGGCAAACCATCAGTTTCATGACCGCCAGCCAAACTGGGTTTCGGCTTTATGTGCTGCCCGCAGGCACGGACGAACCCCAACCGCTATGGCACGCTACCGCCCTCTCCTTTAGCCCCACCTTGTCCGCCAATGGGGAGCAAATTGCCATTACCACCACCCTCCACTCCGGCTCGCTGGACACTAGCTTGATTGTGCTAAACGGCCGTTCTGGCGAAACCCTCGCCGAACTGGTTGAACCCGAAGCCAGCCTGAGCGCAGTGCAATTCTCTCCCATTTCCGGCGACCAGCGGCTGTTGGCAACCAGCAACGCCAGCGGCTACACCCATCCCTTCATCTGGGATTTAGCCAGCAACACCGTCGAACCGCTCCACCTGCCCAATTTGGATGGGGAGCTATACGCCTGGGATTGGTCGGAAAACGGCCGTTATCTCCTCCTTGCCCAACTCAACCAGGCCACTCACCAACTCTACACCTACGATCTAGAAAGCCACATCCTCACTAAGCTCGCACATCCGGCCGGCACGCTTAGCAGCGGCTTCTCCCGGTCAGACGGCACCCTCTTTGTCAACTGGCAGGATGCCACTCACCCACCCATCATCCTCGCCCTCGATGCCAGCGGGCAGGCCATTGGCACCGTTCTTTCCGCTGGCGATGTTCCCAACGGCCACGATTGGCACTCCGTCACCTTCCCCACCAGCGACGGCTCCCCCATCCAAGCGTGGGTTGCCACTCCCGATGGTGATGGCCCCTTCCCCACCATTCTGCACACACACGGCGGGCCAACGGCCGTTATGACCAATGTTTTCCATGCCGAAGCCCAGGCTTGGCTCGACCACGGATTTGCCTTCCTTAGCGTCAACTATCGCGGCTCCACCACCTTTGGCAAAGCGTTTGAAAGAGCAATTTGGGGGCAGCTTGGCAACTTGGAAATTGACGACATGGTAGCCGCCCGTAACTGGGCGGTTGCCAACAACATCGCCCAACCCAATGCCATTTTGCTCACTGGCGGTTCTTATGGCGGCTATCTCACCCTGCAAGCACTCGGCCGGCGGCCAGAGCTATGGGCAGGCGGCATGGCCGGGGTTGCCATTGCCGACTGGAAGCTAATGTATGAAGACCAGGCCGAAACCCTGCGCGGCTACCAACGCGCCCTGTTTGGCGGCACCCCCGACGAAAAGCCCGAAGCTCATTGTGCTTCCTCCCCCATCACCTATGCCGCCAACATCCAGGCTCCCATTCTCGTCATTCAAGGCAGTAATGACACCCGCTGCCCTGCCCGCCAAATGCAGGTCTATGAGCAAAAGCTCAACGGGCTAGGCAAACAAATTCAGGTACACTGGTTTGACGCGGGTCACGGCTCTTACCAAAATGAGCAGCAGATCGAACACCAGGAACTCAAAATGCGCTTCGCTTACCAAGTCTTGGGGTAAACCCAAACTGAAACTCTCACGCAAAGGCGCAAAGGAAAAACTTGGCGGACTTTGCGTCTTTGCGTGATTTTCTTTCTTTGCGTTACCGCCCATACCCCAATTTTTCCACCGCCTC
Organism: Ardenticatenaceae bacterium; assembly: GCA_020634215.1. GTDB lineage: Bacteria > Chloroflexota > Anaerolineae > Promineifilales > Promineifilaceae > JACKCD01. The sequence continues at coordinate 30,130 of JACKCD010000048.1, forward strand.
CGCCATTTCGCCCAAAATCGCCGGGTCGTCAATGGTAGCGGGCATCCGGTACGGCTCATTGTCGGCAATCTTTTTGATGGTGCCACGCAGGATTTTGCCAGAGCGCGTCTTGGGCAACCGCTGCACCACCGTTGCCTGTTTGAACGAAGCCACCGGCCCAATCTGATTCCGCACCATTTGCACCACCTCGGCCACAATTTCAGCGGGGTTGCGGGTTGTGCCAGCGTTTAGCACCAAAAAGCCAATTGGCACTTCACCTTTGAGGTCATCCTTCACCCCCAACACGGCACATTCGGCCACGTCAGGGTGCGAAGCCAGCACCTCTTCCATCGCCCCGGTTGACAACCGATGCCCGGCGACGTTGATGATGTCGTCAGTGCGGCTCATGATGTGGACGTAACCATCCTCATCCTTAAACCCGGCATCGGCGGTGGAATAGTAGCCATCGTAGGCACTCAGATAAGATTGTTTGTAGCGGGCATCGTTTTGCCAGAGGGTGGGCAGGCAGCCGGGAGGCAACGGTAATTTGACAACGATATTGCCAATGTCACCAGGGGCAACTTCATCCCCTTCTGGGTCTAGGACTCGTATGTCATAACCAGGAACTGGGACCGTGGCTGACCCTGCTTTCACGGGCAGCAGTTCAAGTCCAATCAAATTAGCGGCCATCGGCCAGCCCGTTTCGGTTTGCCACCAATGGTCAATGACGGGAATGCCTAGCTTGTCTTGCGCCCAGTACAGGGTGTCGGGGTCACACCGTTCGCCAGCTAAAAAGAGGGTGCGGAATTGGCTGAGGTCGTAATCACCAATTAGCTTACCGGCCGGGTCTTCGCGCTTGATGGCGCGGAAGGCGGTGGGGGCGGTGAACATGACGTTGACTTTGTGGTCAGCGATAACGCGCCAAAAGGCACCGGCATCGGGAGTGCCAACGGGTTTGCCTTCGTACAAAATGGTGGTGCAACCGTGGAAAAGGGGCGCGTAAACGATGTAGGAATGACCGACAACCCAGCCCACGTCAGAAGCAGCCCAAAAGACTTCGCCTGGCTCTACGCCGTAAACATTTTTCATGCTCCATTTGAGGGCGACCAAATGCCCGCCGTTGTCGCGCACAACCCCTTTGGGCATACCGGTGGTGCCGGAGGTGTAGAGAATGTAGAGGGGGTCGGTGGCGGCAACGGAAACGCAGGGGGCAGGTTGGGCGGCACGAACGGCCGTTAACCAATCATGATCCCGCCCTTCCACCAACTCTGCCTGCGCCATCGGCCGCTGCAAAATCAGACAGCTAGATGGTTTGTGGGTCGAAAGGCGAATCGCCTCATCCAGCAGCGGCTTATAGGCCACCACCCGCCCCGGCTCAATGCCACAAGAAGCCGACACGATAAGCTTGGGTTTGGCATCATCAATGCGCGTCGCCAGTTCATTGGCGGCAAAGCCCCCAAACACCACCGAATGGATGGCACCCAGGCGGGCACAAGCCAGCATCGCCATCGCGGCCTCCGGCACCATCGGCATGTAGATGATCACTCGGTCGCCTTTTTCCACCCCTAAAGCCGCAATGGCTCCGGCCAACTTTGCCACTTCGTCGCGCAGTTGGCCGTAAGTGTATTTGCGAATGGTGTTGGTAACGGGGCTGTCGTAAATGAGGGCGAGTTGATCAGAACGGCCGTTTGCCACATGATAATCAAGCGCATTGTAACAGCTATTCATCTCCCCACCTGCAAACCAACGGTACAGCGGTGCCTCCGAACTGTCCAGCACCTGTTCCCACCGCTTAAACCACTGTACATCCCTGGCCGCCTCCACCCAAAATGCTTCCGGGTCTGCCTGCCATCGGCTATAGGTTGCCGCATAACTCATGATGAACTGCCTCCTTCTCAAGCCAGACTCTGACAAGCTGCATTGCAGCAGAATCTAGCCAGGACAATTGTTTTTAAAACACAAAACTTCCCACAGCAGGCAACTATACCAAAGAGAAAGCGAAGCCGAAATGACCCACCTGTGGGATTTTGTCACGCCACAAAGCCCCAAACACCGAGTAACAGCGAGTAGTTGGTGGCTGGAGGGCTAGTTCACAACACCTTTTCCTACCAGCCACTAGCAACCAGCCACTACCCATTTGACACGCACCGCACACCTAATGCCCTGCTTCCCCCGGCCAGCCATTATCAAAATTGTAGTAAAACGTTTGCAGCGGCAGCCGGTATGCTTCCACATCCTTTTGCACTGCACTGGTCGGCTCACCCTTCACCAGCACCCGCGCCATAAATTCGGCAATGTCGGCCATGTCGTCTTCCATTAGCCCCAGCCGCGTTACCTCAATGGTGCCAATCCGCAGCCCGCTGGGGCGATCCCAATCTTCGGGTTTGTCGCCGGGAATCAGGTTTTTGTTGGTAATCAGGTTGGCTTCGGCCAGCTTGTGGGCGACATCCAGCCCGCCACCAAAGCTACGCACGTTGGCAATGACCTGGTGCGTTTGCGAATAGCCGCGCTCGGCGGCCAGCACCGGGATGCCGCGTTCTTCCAGTGCCTTGCCCAACGCCTGCGAATTTTTCACAATTTGCGCCATGTAGGCCTTGCCATATTCCAGCATTTCGGCAGCGGCCACGGCCAGCGCCGCCACGCGGTTGACCTGATGGGTGGCGGCCAGCACGGGGAAGATGGCCTCGGTCAATGGTTCGGTCAATTCGGGGTCATTCCACATCAACATCCCGCTTTGCGGCCCGCTAAACGTCTTGCCGGCCGACCCTGTCAACACAGCGGCTCCTTCGCGCAGCGGGTCTTGGAACTGCCCACCGGCGATGAGTCCGGCTTGGTGTGCGCCGTCGAAGATAAAACGGCCGTTCCACGGCGCAATAATCTCACTCATCTCCCGCACCGGCAGGGGGAACAGCGTCATAGACATCCCCATCACCACCAGCTTGGGTTGAATGCGCTGCGCTTCTTCCTCAAATTTGTCCAAATCCACGTCCAGTGTCTCCGGGTTAAACGCTACGTCAAAAATCTGCACCCCCCGCGTCCCCGCCGGGCCATCATACCGATTACTGGAATGGCCGCCAAACGGCTGCGCCGCCGTCATCACCCGGTCGCCGGGCTGCACCAGGGCGTGGTAAAGCGCCATGTTGCCGATCATGCTACCCATTAACCGATGGTCGGCGTAGTTGCAGCGGAACACTTTTTTTAGCAGCTCGACACACAGAGACTCCACCTCGTCAATGTATTGGGTTCCGGCAAACCAGCGGTTGACGCGGCCAATGTGGCCTTCGGCGGCGCGGGTGCCGATTTCGCTGGCAAGTAGGCGACGCACGGTGGGGCTGGTGGGGGCTTCGGGAGCCAGCAAGTTGAGGCAACGCTGCCCACGCCAATGGTCGTTGCGATTAACGGCCGTTATCACCTCTTTCGCCATCCCGGCCGGCCCACTGGCCGCATCCAACACCGCCCGCGCATTCGCCAAAATCGCCGGGTCATGTACTTCAAATTGGTTGTCTAATGTCATGGGTACTCCTTTTGCAAGTAGCAAGTTGCAGGTGGCAAGTCTCGCTTGCATACAAAACTTGCCACTTGCCACTTGTTACCTGTCCACTTAATGCGTTTCCGTAATGGTTCGGCGGAAGCGATGACCACACGCCTTGCAGTGCAGCGTCACCTCCGAATCAATCTGTAGCCGCACACTGCCGCCACCTGGCGTACCGCCACCAGCAGGCTCTACAGTGCGCGTGGCGATGGTGCGCCGATCCACCTCCACCACATTTTTTGATTCACACTTCACACACGTTGGCTCAAATTTGGGTCGCCGTGACAGCAGCACCACGCCCCAAATAAAGATTGCCACGACAATCAACAGCAGCCAAAAATTACTACTCATCTACCTAACACCCATCTGCTGCCACAGCCGCTGCGCGTCGGAACCATCATCAGCAAACTGCACCATTTGGCCGTGCAGCCGCCGCCGCATATCGGCCAGCAAGGTGGCGCAGCGCGGCTCATTGACCAGGTTCTCCAACTCATACGGGTCGGCTTGCAGGTCATACAGTTCATCCAAATCATCCAAATGCGCCACATATTTGTATGAGTCCAGGCGAAGCTGGCGTTGGAAATGAGCCTCGCGGTAGTGGCCGTGGTGCTGCAGCATCAGTTCGTTACGCCAGGCAGAAACGGCCGTTTCTTCCCCCTCCCACAACGGCTGCAAACACGCCCCATCCATCACCTCAGGCATCGCTGCCCCTGCCGCCGCCAGCACCGTCGGCACCAAATCCATATTCATCACCAGCTTCTCACAGCGGCTGCCCGGTGCAATCTGCCCCGGCCACCGCGCCGCCAGCGGAATCCGCACCGTCTCCTCCGTCATCAGCCACCCCTTGTCCACCAGCCCCCCATTCGAAGCCAGCGCCCCGCCGTGGTCAGTCGTGTAAAGAATCAGCGTATTGTCCAGCACCCCCAGTCGCTCCAACGCCGCCACCACCCGCCCCACGGCCGCATCCACCAGTGCCGCATGTTCATGGCACCGCGCCAGCACCCGCTGCCAATCCTGCCAGCTATGCCAATGCGCTGAAGCCCCCACCCGCTGCCGAAAATCCAGCAGAGCGTGGTGGTGCGCCGGCCGATGTGCCAGCGTGCTGTTGTGGTTGGGGTAAAGCGGGATGTCGTCGGGGTTGACGGTATTCAAAAACGGCTCCGTCACATAAAATGGCAAATGTGGCCCCCAGGTGTCAAAGCGCAGGAAAAACGGTGCCTCTCCCTGCACCACCTCCTCCAGCCAGCGCGTCGCCAAATGCGCCAAGAAGTACGCCTCGTGCGTTTCCAGCGGCGTGTTTAGCACCCCGCTGCTCTCCATCATAAAATACGGGCTTTCATACGGGCGCGGGAAATCCTTAAGCTTAATCGTTTGCCCCGCCCACTCCGGCCCCTCATACGCCCATTCCAGCGTCACCTCCGGCTCCGGCAGCCCCATTTCGACCAAATACGCGGCGTATTCGTCGGAGTAATACGGATGCCCATACCCCGGCATGGAAAACCCCTCAAAGCCATAATCTTGCGCCACTCGCGCCACGCCGTTGTGCCATTTGCCGAAATAGCCCGTGCGGTATCCAGCCTGCTGCAAATAATGGTTAAACAGTTTGGCATCGGGGTCATGGTCGGTTTTGGCTCCCGTGTCGCCGTCGTTTAGCGTCATGCCGTGGCGGTGGGGATAGACACCAGTGAGCATGGAGGCGCGAGCGGGCTGACACAGCGGGCAAACGGAGAAGGCATTGTCAAACGCCATCCCTTCGGCAGCCAAGCGGTCAAAGGTGGCTAATTGGGGGTAGCCCGTCTGCGCTTTGTGGTGGGCGTACACCAGATGATCACTCATCAGCCACACGATGTTGGGTTGGGTCATGGCTGCGCCGCCTGCACCTTGATCTGAAAAATATGGCCTTCATTCATGATCTCACTTGCTCCAGGACAAAATATAAATGCAGTATAGCCAATGTCGCAATCGTTGCAAAAGATGGCGCAGGCTAGGTGATATTAAAGAAGAAAGCGGTGAACGATATTGGAAAACGGCCGTTTTCCCGCTAAACTCCCCAAAACTAACATAGATGGAGAAACCATGACCACAGCCTACGAAACCCTACTGGAAAAAGTCCACGAGTTAACCGATTTGGAAAAAGCAACCGGTGTCCTCTCCTGGGACAAGGAAACCAACATGCCCCCCAAGGGCATCACCGCCCGCATTGACCAAATGGGCACACTGCAACGCCTCAGCCACACCCTTTTTACCTCAGATGAAATGGGAGAACGCCTCGAAAACGCCGCCGCCGAGCTAGGCGACGCTGATTACGACAGCGACGAGGCCAGCCTCGTTCGCTATTTGCGCCGCGCTTATGGCGATGCCCGCAAACTGACCACCGATTATGTGGTGCGTTCAAACCAAATCAGCGGCCAGGCGCGGGAAGCGTGGATGAAGGCCCGCGCCAACAACGAATTTGCCACCTTCCAGCCGTGGTTGGAGCAGGTGGTGGTGCTGTGCCAGGAGTTGGCCAGCATGTACGGTTATGACGACGAGCCATATGATGCCCTGCTGGACAAATTTGAAACCGGCACCAAAACGGCCGAGGTTCGCGCCATTTTTGATGCGGTGAAGGCTGAATTGGTGCCGCTGCGCCAGGCGATTGAGGAAAGAGGAACGGCCGTTTCCGACGACATCCTCCACCAATCCTACGACATAGACAGCCAAAAAGCGTTCGCCCGCTACGCCGCCGAAGCGTTGGGCTACGACTTCGAGCGCGGTCACCTGGGAACCGTTGTCCACCCCTTTGCCACCAGCTTCAGCCGCGACGATGCCCGCATCACCACCCGCTGGTACCCCGATTTCCTTAGCCCTTCGCTCTTTGGCACGCTGCACGAATCAGGCCATGCCATGTACGAGCAAGGCACCCACCCCAGCCTCTACCGCACGCCGCTAGCGCGGGGCACCTCGCTGGGCATCCACGAATCGCAGTCGCGGATGATGGAAAACATCGTTGGCCGCAGCCGGGGCTTCTGGCAAGCTCACTTCCCCAAGCTCCAAGCCACGTTCCCCGACCAGCTTGGCAGCGTGACGGCCGAACAGTTCTATCGCGCCGTCAACAAAACGCAGCCCTCCTACATCCGCGTCGAGGCCGATGAGCTAACCTACAATTTCCACATCATTTTGCGCTTTGATCTGGAGCAGGCGATGTTGAACGGGGATCTGGCGGTCAAAGATTTGCCCACGGCGTGGAACGATAAGATGCAAACACTATTGGGTGTTGTTCCCCCCACCGATACGCTGGGCTGTTTGCAAGACCCGCACTGGACGCGACCCGGTTTTGGCTATTTCCCCACCTATGCGTTGGGCAATTTGTATGCGGCGCAGTTTTATGAAACGGCCGTTTCTCAAAACCCCACCATCGCCAGCCAAATGGCGGCCGGCCAAACCGAAGCCCTCGTCGCCTGGCTGCGGCAAAACATCCATCAGCACGGCCGCAAATTCACTCCCCGCGAACTTATCCAACGTGTGACCGATTCCCCTCTCTCCCACACCGCCTTTATGCGCTACGCCACCGCTAAATTTAGCGATATTTACGGCCTTTAAGCGGTAATCGGTAATCAGTTGCCTACACTGATTACCGATTACCGATAACTGATTACTAAAACATCCACCCGCCACGCAGCCGCGTCACCCCCACAAACACCAGCACCAGCGCCACCAACACCGTCAGCAGCCCGTTGCGGAACTTGGCGGCACTGCTACCAGATTTGCGCCACCGCGCCGACGAATGCATCACGGCGACGGCCAAGATCATCGTCACCGCATGTTCCAGCCGGTTAGCCGGTAGCCCGCCCCCCAACCCAACCAGCAAGATCAACCCTAGCACAAGATTCAGGTCAAATAAACCCATGGTAATCGAAAAAAGGGTTCGGTCAATCCGCTGATAGCTCGTCTTTCCTAGCAAACCAACCGCATATTTGATAATCGTCAACAGTGCCGCCAACGCTACCAGCCAGCGCACATCACCATGTAACTGCAAAATAAAATTCATTCAAAGCTCCTTCTACTCGTCTTCTTGTTTATCTTCTTCCGACTCCGCCACCGGAAACTCCACACGCACCCTTGCCACGGCACGGCGGTCAACCGCCAGCACCTTGAGCAGCACGTTATTATACGCCACTTCGTCCCCCATGCGAGGCGGCCGGCCGAGCTTGGTCACCACCAGCCCTCCCACCGTCTCCACATCCGGCAAATCATCCACATCCCCCAAATACACATCATCTACCAAATCGTCCACCAAATATTCGCCAGCTACTTCCAAAACCCCCGGCCCAAGCTCAACATATGGCTCCTTCTCCTGGTCAAACTCATCACGCACCTCCCCCACGATTTCTTCCACCAAATCTTCCAGCGTCACCACACCGGCCATGCCGCCAAATTCATCCAGCACAATTGCCATATGCAGCCGCTGCCGCTTAAACGCCGCCAGCAGCTTTTGCACCGCCATATCCTCTGGCACTGCCGGTGCTGTCCGCAAAATCAGACGCAGATCAAACGTCCCCTTGCTGCGAATCTTCTGCCGCATCAAATCCTTGACGTGCAGAATCCCCACAATGTGATCACGATCCCCTTCATAAACAGGAAAACGGCTGTGATTGCTTTCGGCCACAATTTGCAACAGCTCATCGCGGGGCATGTCCTGGGCAATGGCTTGCACCTTGGGGCGCGGTGTCATCACCTGCGACACGGTACGGTCGCTAAAGTCAAAGATGTTGCGAATCATCTCCTCTTCATCTTCATTTAGCAGACCCTCCTCGGCACTTTCGGTGACAATCAGCTCAATTTCTTCGGGTGACAAAACGCGCTCGTGCCCTTCGGCCGGCGGCACCCGCAGCAAGCGCAGCAGCCCATTACCAATGCCATTCAAAATGCGAACCGGCACCACCAAAACCCATTGCATCAGCCGCATCGGCATACTTAGCCGCCGCACAACAGTGGAAGCATCGGCCAACGCCAGTGCCTTGGGAACCATTTCGCCCACCACGATGTGCAGGTAAGAGACAAAGCTGATGGCGAGGACATAACCAACGGCCGCTACAACCGCTTCCGATGGGTCAAACCAGGCCGCCAAATACGGCTCCACAAAATGGGCCAACTGCGGTTCTGCATACATGCCCAACCCCAAGGAAGCAATCGTAATCCCAAGCTGCGCCGTCGCAATATAGCGGTCTTGCTCCTTGCGCGACTCCAACACCGACAACACATTAGCCGCCACCCGATCCCCCTCATCCGCCAACTGCTCCATCTGCGTCGCCCGCACCCCAATAATGGCAAACTCGGCTGCCACAAAAAAGCCATTTAGCAGTATCAGCAGCAAAATCACGAATAGCGGCACAATCAGGGTAAGGGGACTAGGCAGTGCCTCGCCTTCGGCTAACAACAACGCCATTGCTCCCAAACCGGGGAGGCCAAGCAGGAAAAAAGCCAATTTACTCATGATCCGCCACCTCCCACTCGGTAAATGTGGTTACACCACCCTGTGGCAGCAGCAGCGAAACCTCATCCACCCCCAAATCTTTCATCGCCTCCACGCGGATGGCCGTGTTGTCAACCATGATTTGATCACCCACCGTCGGGATGCGCCCTAGTTCGCTAAAAATCAGGCCGCTCAGCGTATCGGCTGCTTCGGTGGGCAGCTTCAGGTCAAGATATTCGTTGACATCAGTTACCAGCAAATCGGCACGTAAATAAATGCGTCCCTCCTTGTCACGGGCAACCAGGGCACTTTCATCATCAAATTCATCCTGTAGTTCACCAAATATCTCCTCGATCAAATCTTCATAGGTGATCACGCCGGACGTGCCACCATATTCATCGAAGACAACAGTGAAATATTTGCGCCGGTTGTTCATCTCCTCCCACACGTTGACCACAGGCAAGGAGTCGGGCATGTAGATGACATCACGCATGATGGAAGCAATACCTTCTTCATTTTGAATATGCAGCCTAAACAAATCTTTGACGTGGACAAAGCCGATGATGTCGTCTATTGAGTCACGGTAAAGGGGAATACGCGAGTAACCTTCGTCTAAGGCAAGGTTGATCAAATCGGTAACGGTACTGTTGGCGGGAGCCGCCACGATGCGGGTTCGGTGAACCATGACTTGCCGGGCGGTTAGTTCACGCAGGCGAAAGGCGTTACGCAGCATGGTGCGCTCGCTGTCGGCCAGCAGCCCTCCTTCGTGGCTTTCGCTGACAATCAGTTCAATCTCTTCGGGCGAGTGAACAGCTCCGTGCCCACCTTTTGTTTCTAGGCCTAACAGGCGCAAGATCAAAAAAGCACTGCCGTTAAAGAGGCTGATGGGGTATTTGAGCACTTTGAGTGACCAGATCATGGGGCGAGCGACGGCCAGGGCGACGTTTTCTGAGTATTGTACAGCAATGGATTTAGGCAGCAGTTCGCCAAGGATGACTTGGAGGGTGGTGTTGAAAACAAGAACGGCCGTTGCTGCCACCGCCGTCGTCATCCAGGCCACAGCCCCATCCAACGCTGGAGCCAGTACATTTTGTCCATACGACCCTAGTACCAGCGAAGAAATGGTAATCCCCAACTGGCACGCCGCGACATAGCGATCCAACGCCTCGCTATCCTCCAAATAAGGGAGCAGCATTTTCGCTGCCCCGTTGCCTTCGGCTGCCAACTGGTTAATTTTTGTTTTACGCGCTGCCACCGTGGCAAATTCAGCAGCAACATAAAGGGCATTAAAGCCAATCATCGCCGTAATAGTGACGACTATGGGAAGAATCGTAGTGATTAACATAACCTCCTACTTGACAAACACAAAAACCTGCCGCAAAGGGCAGGTAAAGATGCCTATTTTCATCACGAATTTAGGGAAAAAATGGATGTCGCATCTTAGAACCCGCTTCGCAGGCTCAGGAGGATCAGGCGCTGGTTCAGACACTATAAGCAGCTCCGCTGCGACATTCTATCTTGGTTGTGGTTGTGCATTTACACATCAGCTTTTGTTTTCTATGATAACGTTAGGCGAAATTATAGATTAGCGTTGAATGAATGGCAACCCTCCACAATCAGGCTGCTTGACTGACAAAACTCAAAATGGAGTGCTTTCCAAAACCTGAAAACAGGTTATCTTTCTTGATTCACCACTAAAAGGAAGATAAAGATGAAAAGCACTCTCAGTTTGTACAATACCTTGGTAACGATTCTCGGTCAATATCACAAATGGCTGGATAAACGCCACTTTTATACGCTGGCCTGGATGGTCGTTGGTCTGATCATGAGCAAAACGGTCAATCTCACCGAGTGGGCACCTTATGTGGACAGCCGGGCACAGTATGCCCAAAGCAGCGTGCGTCGCTTTCAACGTTGGCTAAATAATGAGCGGATTAATGTTCATGACCTGTATGGGGTCATTATTCAGGAAGCGTTGACGGAATGGGGGGAAGAAACCCTCTACCTAGCACTCGATACCTCCATGTTGTGGAATGAGTATTGCCTGATTCGTCTTTCCATTATCTATCGGGGACGAGCCATTCCCTTGGTTTGGCAGGTGGTAACACACGCCAGTAGTAGCGTAAGCCTGATTGCATACCGGCATTTGCTGGATCGAGCGTATCAATTGCTGCCCAGCCAGAGCAAGGTCGTCTTTTTGGCTGACCGTGGCTTTGCAGATACTGGCTTGATGGCTTATCTCAGTGAAGTCTTGCGGTGGGATTGGCATATCCGGATCAAGGGAAGCTTTTTGGTGTATCGGCGCGGTGCCCGCCGCATCAAAGTCAGTAGCATCCCGCTCCAACGCGGTCAAGCCCGCTTCTGGCACAATGTCTACATTACCCAACAACAGTTTGGTGCCGTTCATCTGGCTCTCGCCAAACCGAATGGCTGCCAGGACTGTTGGTTTATTGTCAGCAATGTGCCAACCGATGTCACCACGTTTAATGCCTATGGGTTGCGCTTCGATATTGAAGAGAACTTTCTTGACGACAAGTCCAATGGCTTTCAACTGGAATCTTCCCTCATCCGTTCCGCCAATGCCCTTTCTCGGCTTTGCTTTGTCATCGCCATTGCCACGCTCTTTCTTATTTCGCAAGGGACGGTGGTGGTTGAAGCGGGCAAACGGCGTCTGGTTGATGCTCATTGGTTTCGCGGTAACAGCTACCTCAAGATTGGCTGGCATTGGGTCAAACGTGCCTTAGCTGTTGGCTTAGAGCTGATCACGCGCTTGCGTCTGTCTCCTTTGCCCGACCCTGAACCGGCCAAGGCTTCTAAAAGGCAGGCATCTGCAGCAGATAACCTACGTTTTTCTGTTCAATTCGAGGTGTTTTCTCCTTTGTCAACTTAATTCTGCTGACTTTTGTCAGTCAAGCAGCACAATCAGGTTAGAGAGGTTGGTTTTTGCGGAGCGGGGGATAATGAAAAGCCAATGGACACACAGGATATTTTTTACAGCACCTTGCATTTCTGTGTATGGAAAAGAGCCGGTGCCGAACAGATACTACCCCGTCTTCGGGCACTGCTGAACAGTATCATTCCGGCTATCAGGCCAAGGGGAAGTCACTTCACGTTTTCGCAGCGCGATGCCGTTTTGATCACCTACGGCGATATGAACGAAGCGGATGGAGAAGCATCACTGGCAACGCTGGCCGACTTTGCAGCAAACGGTACGACCGGAAGGATCAACACAGTTCATATTTTTGCCGTTTATCCGTATTCGTCGGATGATGGTTTTCGGTGGTGGATTATACGGCCGTTAATCCACCCTCGGCACCTGGTCAGACGTTCACCAACTCGGCACCACTTCCGGCTCATGTTCGATGCCGTCATCAACCATCTCTGCTCCTGGCGGTGGTTTCAAAATTTCTGGCCGACGACCCCGTCTACCGCGGCTATTTTTACGGTGGTTGACCCGGCTGCGGATTTAACGGCCGTTTTCCTTTGCGCCACGCATGTTGACCGGAAGTAAAGCTGGCCGTTATTTTAAACGTCTGGTGCCTTCAGCGCCAAATCAAATAGACCTCAACTATGCCAACCCCGATGTCCTGCTCGCCGTTATAGACGTGCTGCTGTCGCAAGGAGCCTCCTCATCCAGCTCGATGCCATCGGCTTCATGTCTGGAAAGAAATCGGCACAAACTGCCTCCACCTACCACGAAGCCCACCGCGCCATCAGCTCATACGCTCCGTTTTGGATACCGCCGCCCCCGATGTCGCCCTCATCACCGAAACCAGCAACGTCCCCACCGCGACAACATCTCCTATTTTGGCGACAGCCACAGCAAGCCGTGGTCTACAACTTTTCCCTGCCCCCCCTCACCCTCCACGCCTTCCTGGCAGCGATGCCACCATATACTATCCGATAAATTACGCGCACCCTCGACTTGCCCTCCGACCGCACCACCTTCTTCGCTTCCTCGCGCGCGCCTCCCACGACGGTGGCCTCATGCCTGCTCGTGGCATCTTGCCAAGCCACCCTCAACGCCATCGCCCAGCGCGTGGGAAGCATTGACGGCTTGGTTTCTAAAAACAACCCCGACAGCGTAAGCTCCCTACGAACTCCAGCATCAAAATTACCTCGATGCCCGCCGGCAGCCCACCACCAACAAAGACGACGACCTCCGTGCCCGCCGTTTTCTGGTCTTGAAGGCAATTATGCTTTCACTGCGCGGCATACCGGGCATCTATTTCCCTAGCTTGCCTCTTTTGGCTCCACGCCGAGCTGGCGCGAAGGGTGACACAAACGGGTCACAACCGCACCATCAATAACCGGCAAAAGCTGCCGCGCCCAACGAAGCAAGATTAGCCGACCCCCAACTCGCTACGCGCAAAATACTAAACCCCTATCTCAACTTACTGCGCCTGCGGAAACGTGAGGCGGCGTTTCACCCAAACGGCCGTCAAACCATCCACCGTCTCCATCCTGCCATTTTCGCCGTTGAACGCCGCGATCCGGCCAGCCGTCACCCCATCCTCTGCCTGCAAAACGTCGGCAACCAATCCTGCACCCTCTCCCTTGCTGCCTGCCGGCTTGGCACCAATTCATAACCTGCTTGATCGCCCCCGCCAACAGCACCAGCTTCACCTCCCCGCCCTACGGCATCGCCGCAAGCTTCGCCACCGACCGCCACCAAAGTTCAACTTCTGCGGGAAGTTGAACTTCTCCTGCGTTTCCATAGACACCACCCCGTCCCCCTCATCATCGCCTTTGTCAGCGATCTCATGTTCGGCAACCAAATCAGCTTGTCATCATCACCTCGGCTACCGTGTTTGCATGGATTGAACGCGCCGACGTCATCTCTGACCATGCCACGCCACGCGAAGCCCCAGGCGAAAAGCTGCTTAACTGGGCGCAGGGCAAGCTGTTTGAGCAGGTGGTAGCGCAGCAGCCGCCTATTTTTATTCGACCTCACCGACAATGAGATTCCCCTGAGTATGACTGGATCGCCACCTCCGTCCTCCCCGCCACCCGCCGCATTCCTATCATGACCTTTGCTTTTTATGAGGATAGCGTTGCTGCAACGGCAAAGTGCCGGGCCAACTTTGTCTTTGCCCGCTCCGCTTCTTCAGCGACATGCCACCCTGCTAAAAAAACATGCCCGCATTCCCAACTATGACGCGCTAACCGGGGCGTGCCAGCAGCCGCTGCCGCTTGTCATTGAGGGTTGGAACTGTTTAACCAGGGGAATGTACAATCTTACGATGCGTTGAAGCGGCCTGGAATGAGATCAGACGGCGGCCGAGCTATATCGCGGCATTTTGCAGGTGGGCATCGCCTACTATCAAATTCAGCGCAGCAGCTATCGCGGCACCGGTCAAAATAACTGCTGCGCGTCGCCAATGGCTCGATCCTGCCCACCTGGTGTCGCGGCATCCCCACGTCGCCAAACTGCGCCAGGAAGCGCCGCCGTGCAAGCCCTGACCGCGTTAGAGGCGAAGGCGTAAGTCATTTGACCAGCAACTCTTTCAACCAATTGGTACAAGATCACAAATTAGAAACCGAGAGATTGAGAGAGATCCTCCCAATCTCTCAGTCTCCTAATCTCTGCCTTCGGCATCAAACAAACGCCTTTAGCCCCGTTTGCAGGCTGGAAATGACCAGCTTTTGCACCTGCGACGTACCTTCATAGATGGTATAGACCCGTGCATCCCGATAGAGCCGCGCCACTTCGTATTCCTCAAAAAAGCCATAGCCACCGTGCATTTGCAGCGCCCGTTCGGCGTTGCGGTTGGCGGCTTCGGTGGCGTAATATTTTGCCATAGATGCTTCCTTGGTAAACCGCTGCCCGCTGTATTTGGCTACAATCGCCTTGTGCACCAGCAGCCGCGATGCCTCTGTCTCCACCACCATGTCGGCCAGCATATCCTGAATCATCTGGAATTGGCCGATGGGTTTGCCAAACTGCTGCCGCTCCTGAATGTATTTGGTGGTCAAATCCACGCACGTTTGGCTAGTGCCAACGGCGGCGGCGGCCAGGGAAATACGGCCGTTATCCAGCGTCCCCAGCGCCACCTTAAACCCCTGCCCCACCTCACCCAGTCGGTTGCTATCCGGCACCACCACATCCTGCAAAAACACCGTTCCCGTGTCCGATGCCCGCAGCCCCAGCTTGCCTTTCAGCGGCGTAGTGGCAACGCCCCATTCTCGTTCCACCAAAAAAGCGGTAATTTGCCGGTCGTTGGGGTCGGTGGCGGTGTTGGCAAAGACAATAAACAAGCTGGCGTGGGTGGCATTGGTAATAAAAATCTTTTGCCCATTCAACACCCAGTTGTCACCATCGCGCACCGCCCGCG
This sequence comes from Ardenticatenaceae bacterium, assembly GCA_020634215.1. GTDB lineage: Bacteria > Chloroflexota > Anaerolineae > Promineifilales > Promineifilaceae > JACKCD01. The sequence continues at coordinate 45,431 of JACKCD010000048.1, forward strand.
TTTGCATGGCTCCGGCATCCGACCCAGAACCGGGTTCGGTGAGGCAGTATGACCCCAGCCATTGGCCGGAGGCCAGCAGCGGCAAATACTTTTCCTTTTGTGCCGCGCTGCCAAAGTAAATGAGCGGCGAGCAGACCAAACTTTGCTGCGCCGTCAGCGTGGCGCGGATGGAGCCATAGCGCCCCATTTCCTCCAAAAAGGCAGCATAACCCCAATAATCCACCCCGACACCACCGTACTCTTCGGGAACGATGAGGCCAGCCAGCTACTGGCTGTACAATGGTGCGCTCGCCGGGAGGCTTTGCACTTCTGGTTGCAGGTTTCTTCCTTGGGTTTATGTCAATAAATTGCATTATCATTCTCAGGTCTTTTCATTTACGCTTGCCCCTCTATCAGCTAAATCTGCCCGTCTCCCTGCCACAACTTGGCACGCCCTGCGCCAACGCACTATAATCTTGCCAACTTGTGAAAGCAGGGCGTATGGGATGCGCCCCTACCTGAAACCATGCACGAACTCATTGGCAACATGCACATGCACACCCCCTACAGCGACGGGGAAAGCTACCATGCCGACATCGCGGCTGAGGCGTTGGCGGCCGGGCTGGACTTTATTATCGTCACCGACCACAACATTTGGGTGGATGGGCTGGAAGGGTATTATGAGAAGGACGGTAAGCGGCTGCTGCTGTTGGTGGGGGAAGAGGTGCATAATGTGCGCCGCCAGCCGCAGGCTAGCCACTTTTTGGTGTATGGTGCCGAGCAGGAAATGGCGAGCTATGCGCCCGACCCGCAGGCGTTGAGTGATGCGACCAACGCAGCGGGAGCTATTGGCTTTTTGGCGCACCCGCATGAAAACGATCTGCCCTATTTCAATGACCCTAACTATGGCTGGCACGATTGGGAGATTGATGGCTTTACGGGGCTGGAAATTTGGAACTATATGTCGTCGTTTAAGAGCCGATTAGCTGACGCGCTGAATGGGATGCGGTGGAAAAGTGGGATCAATGCGAATATAACGGCCGTTTACCACGCCTTCAACCCCGAAAAAGTAATCACCGCCCCCGAACCCGCGACCCTGGCTCTGTGGGATGTGCTGCTAGGCATGGGGAAGCGAATAACGGCCGTTGGCAACAGCGATGCCCACGCTACCCCCATGAGCCTTGGCCCCATCCAGCGCATCATCTTCCCCTACGAATTTCTCTTCCGCGCTGTTAATACCCATATCCTGGCTCCCAACCCGCTCACTGGCGATCTGGTTACTGACAAACGCATGATTTTCCATGCGCTGGGGCGCGGCAACAGTTGGGTGGGCTACGACATGCCCGCCAGCACACGCGGCTTCCGCTTCACCGGCCAGGGCATCAACAAAGGGATCATGGGCGACGACATTCGGCTCGATGCCGGAGCCACCCTTCAGATTTCCGTGCCACAGCGCACCCACATTCGCCTCATTCGCCACGGCCAAGTGGTGGCCGAGGAACCCAGCGGCACCAACCTCACCCATATTCCCATTGAGCCAGGTGCCTACCGCGTCGAATGTACCATCCCTTATCACGGACGCGAACGCGGCTGGATATACAGCAACCCGATCTATCTCCGCTGAGGTAAACCTATGCGTTTTATTCGCGGCTACTATCGTTTGACCCTTACCGCCCTCCTGCTCATCTTTTGGGGTACTCTGGTTGTCATCACCTCTTGGTTTCCCATCAGCCCCCAAAACATCTCGCTGGCGGGCTGGATGACTTATTTTGCTGCCAAAACCCTGGCTTGGTCTATGGGGTTCAAAATTCATTGCGACCAAAAAGAAGCTATCCGCAAGCATGAAGGCTTCCTCTTCGCCAACCACGTCTCTTTTATGGACATCATCGTTTTGGTTACCGTCACCCCCCTGCGCTTTGTTGCCAAAATTGAAACACTCAAGGTACCAATCATCGGTCAGGCGGCCAAAGGTATTAAATGCGTCTTCGTAGACCGCTCCAACAAGGCATCGCGCCACGCTGCCCGTGACCAAATTACCGCTGCGGAAAAATTTCCCGCCATCGCCATTTACCCCGAAGGGACACGTGGCTCTGGCAAAGAGTTGCTGCCGTTTCGCCACGGGGCGTTTGAACTGGCGCAGCATGGGCAAGTGCCCATTTTGCCGGTGGCGATTAAGTATAACCCCCCAACGGCCGTTTCCTGGGGCAACGAAGGGCTAGTCGCCGGAGGCTGGCGGCTTGCCAGCCAATACCATCGCGTCCACGTCACCCTCACCCTCCTTCCCGTTGTCACTCCCACCCCCACCGACGACCCCGCCCAACTTGCCAGCCAAATGCGCGACAACATTGGCACCATTGTATACCCAGCCATTCATTCCTCCCATTCCGAAAAAAACAAAAAACTATGAAACTTATTCGCGGCATCCTGCGTATCACCACCATCTTCATCATCCTGTTCCTCATCAGCATCATCATCCCCCTCACCTCATGGATTCCCATCCGCTACAAGCGGGTGCGGTTCAGTGCCTGGTTTGTGCCCTGGGCAGTACGGCTCTTTTTCGTCATCCT
>JACKCD010000049.1 GCA_020634215.1 Ardenticatenaceae bacterium
TACCCTTCACGCGCAAGCGCCAGCACCGCGTTTGGTCCACACTCCACGCCGCCGGAGACCATGCGGGTGAAGTGGACACCCAAAAACGGGAAGCTGGGGTCGGGTACGGGGTAGATGAGGCCGCGACAGAGGTGGTGGGCGGTGGGGAGAAGCTCGTAATATTCGCCGCGAAAGGGGACGATTTGGGCGGGTGGGGTGGCTCCGCCGCGCCGCGTCAGCCGGTCGCTGTGCAGCCCGGTGCAGTTGATGAGCAGATCGGCGGTGAAGGCGCCCCGGTCACTGTTGGCAATGATTTCGTGGGGCGTTTCGTAGATGGCGGAAACGGCCGTTTCCAGCACCACCCGCTGCCCCCGTTCCACCAATCGCTCCCCCAGCCGCGCACACACCTGCCGGTAGTCGGTGATGCCCGCTTCCGGCACGTGGATCGCTTCCACCCCGGCGGCGTGGGGTTCAATTTCGCGCAGTTGGGCGGCGGAAATGAGGGTGCAGTTGACCCCGTTGGCCTGGCCGCGCTGGTAGATGTTGTGCAGAAACGGCCGTTCGCGTTCCTCCACTGCCACAATTACCTTGCCACAAATCGTAAACGGAATGCCTTCCTGTTCGCAAAACGTTTGCATCAACTGCTTCCCCTCGCGGCAGTTGGTGGCTCGCAGCGAGCCAGGTTTGTAATAGATGCCGCTGTGCAGCACCCCGGAATTGCGCCCCGACTGGTGGAAACCAAGCGACGGCTCTTTTTCCAGCACCGTAATTTGGGCATCGGGCCAGCGTAGGTTGAGGGTGTAGGCGGTCGCCAGCCCTACGATACCGCCGCCAATAATGAGGATTTTCATGGGTAGATAGTAATAGGATGGGTAGAAAAAAACAACGGCCGTTGTCTTTTTGACAACGGCCGTTGCGAAAATATTTTGGGGAAATCAATCAGAAGCTAATTAATTGTCACCCTCACCGGTTTCCTCTTCGCCTGTTTGAATGAATTTACGCTTCTCGTCATAATAAACAGGGCTTTCATTGCGTAATAGATCCACTGCTGCCATATAAACGGCAATGTTTTCCGTTCTGTTATGGACACTGGAGCCATTTTCTAACTTGAGAATAAGCCCAGCAAAACCACCATCAATATCAACATAGGCACGATAGCTTGCTATCTTCTGCGAAACACCAACGCTCATTGTAATTCTCCTTGTTCCAAATGTGTAATAAAGTGTGGGGATCTGGTTTGCACGCAATGCCAAGATCCTTACTAGCATTGCAAGATGTTAGCTGACTGTGTCCACAACGTCAACTAAAATCCCCGCTGGTTTTGCGCCTTTTTCCCATCCTTGGGCTATTTGGCAATAAAGGGCAGAAACACTCGCTGCTGGTCAACCACAATGGTCAAGGTGGTATCCCCTGTGCCTAGCGTTACCTTTTCCGTCTTTGCCAAACCGTTTGGTCCAATTACCTGCACCAGATAATCGCCGGTGTAGCCGCGCACGGCATATTGACCCGTGGCATCGGTATAGCCCGTTTCATCTGTCCACCATTGGTTAAAGACGAGGTCTATATAAGCCTGCCCGGCTGGTTTCAGGCTCCAGTCATCGCGGAAGAGGGGGGCATTGTGATCCCAATGGCTGCCATCCCAAAAGTTCCAGAGGACAATGCCCGTGGCCGCTGGATGGCTGTAGAGGATGGTCAGAAAGTCGTGCATATATTGCCCTGCTTTGGCCTCATCGTTGATCAAAATTTCAAACTCGGTGATGCGTAGCTCTTTGTTGTAGACGGCAAACTCGTCCAAGATTTCATAGACACGCTCTGGCGGGGTGAACGGGTAACTCATGTGGGTTTGCAGGCCAATGCGGTCGAGTTTGCCACCGTTTTTGATGATCAGGTCGGACAGGATTTGGTGCAAATGTTTTTGCACGCCAATAAACATGCCCCCTTCATTCAAAACATTATAGTCGTTCATTGCCAGTTTGACGTTAGGGTCGGTGGCGGCTGCCAGGTTGTATAGTTCGGCATACACTTCTTCGCCGTTTGTATAGCCCGGTTGCCCGGCAAAAGCGTCGGCAATGACGGTGTTGTAGCGCGGTTCGTTGAGAACGTCCCACTCCTCAAATTTACCAGCCAGCCCTGGGTAGGTCATCATGTCTACAATGCGGTCGCTCATGCGTTGTTTGAGATAGGCGGGGTTGTTTTGGTTGGCTTCCAGATCGTTGGGCAAGGAAAACCAGCGCGGCCAAATGAGGGCGTGCCCGCGTAGGGCGATGTCGTGCTGGCGCAGCCAATCAACGGCCGAAATGATTTGCTCATGGGTGAAGCCTAAATCTATTTCGCCTTCCCACGATTGCCATTGCAGATCGTATTCCAGAACGCCTAAATTAAAGCCGTTGCCATGCCCGTCCAGGTTGGTGAGCTTGTCGCGGTAAATTTGGTCATCGGGTCGGTTGAGCAGAATTTGTTCGGCGCGGAGGGCGGTGCCAAAGTCAAAGGCGTGGCTTCGCATGAGAACGTGGACGTGGGCGTTGGGAACGGGGTTGCCATTGGCATCAACGGCCGTTATTTGCAGATTGCCCCGCCGCAGTTGTTCAATACGCGCTTCCGCCTCTGTGCGCCAGGGGGCATTTGGCTCTTGCCCGGCATAGTTGCCCAGCGGGCTTTGCGGCAGGCTGGCTGGGGACACGGAGGGGCCGTAATTAACGGCCGTTACCCCCCCAATCTCAAACTCCTGAAGTTGCGTGCCAATCATCAGATAAAGTGCCCCAACCCCGACTGGTAAATCTTGCTCTGCCGTGCCAGACATAAAATATTGCGTCCATTCCTGGGTGGGCAGAACCGGGTAATAAACGGCCGGTTTAAACGTATTCGTATCCTGGAAAAACGCCTTGATATACCCCCCTTCTTTCTCCGCCCAGTTGTTTTTCACCCAAAACGAAACGACGATCTTGTCACCAGCGGCAACGGGAGCGTGCGAGGCCATCCCCATCCCAATCTCCCACGGCACCTTTGTCTGTTCCCCCACAGTGACCCGTAAAGCGTAGCTAAAAGGCATATTGGGGACGGAAACAAGGGTCTTGGTTGTCGCTGCCCACATGTTGTCTAGGTTCGCATATTCAGAATCGGTAAAAATCCACGAACCATTCGACAAGCCGTATTGGTTTTGCATTTGCTGCTGGAACCACAGATGATAGTCGTCGGCTGCTGATACTGTTAAGGTGGACGTACTTGTTACGACCATCAAAATTGTGAATAAAAGAACTCGTATGAATTGTGTTGTTTTCCTTGCCATAAGTTGCATTACACCCAAAAATGGGCATGGTTCAGGTTTACGTTACAAACTGTAGAACGATTTTTCAGATCGTTCTACAAAGCTCTCAACCATGCCCAAGAATAAATTTAGTACTATGGTACCGAGAAAACATTACAAAATGAGTGAAAGGCTTGATGGGGAAAACGGCCGTTTTGTGGCGCAGTGCTTTGGCAACCACCTTAAAACAGAAGCTGCACAAGATTGAAGCCAAAGATCAGTTCGATGCTGGTGAGGGTGAGCAGCGCGTAGACAATGCCGTTAAACAGGGTTTCGTTTAAACGGCCGTTTAGCCATACCCCCAACCGCACCCCCACAAACGTCAGCGGCAGCAGCAGCAGCGTGGTGCCAATGTTGCCCACCCGCAGCAGCCCCAAAAAGGCGTAGGGGATGAGCTTGACAATATTGACAACCATAAAAAAGACAACGGTGGTGCCGACAAAGAGGTTGCGCGGCAGCTTTTGCGGCAGCAGATAAATGGTGGCCGGTGGGCCACCGACATGGGCGAGGGTGGAGGTAAACCCAGCGACAGTACCAAGCAAGAGACCAACCGCAGTTGACGGGCGTGTGCCCGTCAATGACCGTAAAATTAGTGCCCGACTAAGCTGGAACAGCACAAACAACAGGGCAATGATGCCAATCCCGGTTTTCAAAAGCTGCTCGTTGCCGCGAAAATAGTTGAAAAAGAGCGACCCCAGCACAATGCCAACCAAGCCGCTGGGCAGCAGCACCCGCAAACTTTCCCGGTCAAATTGCTGCCGATAATGCTGCATGGATAAAAGGTCGGCCACGATCAAAATAGGCAGCAGCAGGGCAGCGGCATCGGCCACGGGGATAAAAAGTGCCAGCAGCGGCGTGGCAATGGCACCAATGCCACCGCCTAGCCCGGCTTTGGAAATACCAATGATAAGCATGACAAAAACGGCCGTTGGCCAGAAGAGGGAGGGGTAGGGGGGAAGAGTGAACATGGGCGGTAGTTGGTAATTTTTGGGAGATTGGTTATTGGTTATTGGGTACGCCCAATAACCAATAACCAATCTCTGCTTGTTTGCTAGTGTAGATAGTCGCATATGATGCCGCTGAAGATGGCGACGGTTTGGTGCAGGCTGGTTAGGTCAACCCATTCATCGGGGGCATGGGCGTTATCGCCGCTGGGGCCAAATCCGCAGAGGGTGGGGATGCCAGCACCAATGAGCATGTAGCCTTCGTTGCCGGGGCCAGCCCCCACAATCGGCCATTCGGCTCCGGTAACGGTGCGGGCGTGGCGCTGGGCAATTTGTGCCAGCGGGTGGTCGCTGGGGATGGCGGCACCGGGAAAGCTGGTGGTGACGGTGGCGGTAAGGGTGAGACCGGGACGCTGGGCGGCGATGTGGTCGAGGGTGGCTTGAACGGCCGTTAACACCCCCTCCACCGCTTGCCCCGGCATCAGCCGAATATCCACCGCCGCCGTTGCCAAATCCGGCACAATGGAGACAAACGTCCCCCCCTGAATCAACGTGCCGGGGGTAATGGTGCAGCCCAAATGGTCAAACGCCGGGTGGGGCGGAGCCGGAATATTTAATTCCTCCAGTGCCAGCAGCGCCGCCGCCAGCCCGGTGACGGCGTTCACCCCCTTTTTCTTCTGGCTCCAGGCGGGCAAGCCGCTGTGGATCGCCTGCCCCCTTGCCGTTAGCTCCAGCCGCAGCAGCCCGCGATGCCCGACGCAAACAATGTCGCTGGCGTAAGCATAAATCGCCCCCTCCACCCCGTCAAAGTGGCCGGTGTCCAGCAGGTGGCGCACCCCCAAGGTGCTGGTCGCCCCAGATTCTTCATCCACCACCCCGGCGACGATGAGTTCCACGTCGTTGGGGTCAACCAGGCCGTGGTCGCGCAGCAGGGCGAGGGTGTAGAGGCCAATGGCAATCCCGGCTTTGTTGTCGGAGGTGCCGCGCCCGTATAAACGGCCGTTTGGCCCGTCTGCGGGCACAACGACCCCCCCAAACGGCGGCACGCTCCAATGGTCGGCCGGCCCCTCGGCCACCGTGTCTACATGACCGATGATGGCAAATTTGCGCGGCCCTTGCCCCCAGCGCACGATGGCGTTGGCGCGTTTGGGATCTTTGGCAACCAGTTCGGCGGCAAAACCAAGCTGGTGGGCTTGCTGGATGATGCGTTGGGAAACGGCCGTTTCGTCATCCCGCCCATTGACCGAAGGGATTTGCACCAGGGCTTGCAGAAAAGCCACCAGGTCGTCTTGGTATTGTTGTGCCAGGTGGGGAATTAACGGCCGTTTCATTTGAGTTCCTGTACCTGTATCGTATTAGCGGTTAGCTTCAGATTGGTCACGATGCTTTTTGATGTCGTTGATGAGATCATCTAGCGTAAGATGCCCAAATAAGGCTTCTCTTTCTTCTAGGTAATTTCCATAGCCAACAGTGAATTGGTTTAAGAAACGAGTTGCATTCACTGCCCCCAATTTTTGGAAAAGCACATCTAGGGCTTCGGTTGTGACTTCTGCTAATGGCTTTACTTCCATGTCAATTGTCATTTTCCAGCTCCTGAATCAATTCAAGTGGACTAACAGCCCGAGTTTTTAAATCGGTGATTCGCTTGGCTTGCTTTAAAAGTTTGTCATCGCAGGTGCAAAAATAATTTGCCTCCGCGTGTTCAGCTGAAGCCAAGTGTAAAGCATCTAATGGTTTGATGCCGGCTTGCTCAAACCACCTAGCTCGTCGTTCAACTGTTTGACTGCGGAGAAGTATAGCATACCCCTAAATTGTGCCACAACGATGTTGAACCCTTTTGTGTATTGGTTTGCAAAAGTGCAAAGAAGGGTAAACGGCCGTTTGTTACACTGCCATTATGGTAGCCTGCTACACGCGGGCAATGATTTTCACCGATCTGAGCCACGGCTCAGTGATGAGGAGCTTAGAAAGATGCAGTTAAAGAACAAATTTGACCAAACAGCATTTTGGCGTGTGGTGCTGCTGCTGTTGGTAGTCGTAGTGCTGGTCATTAGCTGCCAGCGCGAAGACACACCCGGCGACGCACCAGCGGCCAATGCCCCGGCTGAGGAAGGGCAGGCTGTAGCTTTAGGGGCCGATGCCGATGCGATCATTGCGGCACGCGGGTTAACTCCCGATGACGTGGCCGCCGCCCTGAAAACGTTTACCCCCACCGGCAAGCATGATGAATACATCATGTTCGCTTCGGGCGGCCATTCGGGGCAGGTGTATGTGATTGGGTTGCCCTCGATGCGGATTTTGAAGACGATTGCCGTTTTCACGCCGGAGCCGTGGCAAGGGTGGGGGTATGGAGCCGTTGATACGATGGAGGTGCTGAATGAGGGGGACATTAACGGCCACGATGTGCTGTGGGGCGACACCCATCACCCGGCACTGAGCGAAACAGGTGGGGACTATGACGGGCAATATTTGTTTATCAACGATAAGGCCAATGCCCGTCTGGCGGTGATTGACCTGCGTGATTTTGAAACGAAGCAGATTGTGAAGAACCCGATTGCCATCAGCGACCACGGTGGCTCGATGGTGACGCCCGACACCGATTGGATTATTGAAGGTGGGCAATATGCCGCGCCGCTGGGGTGGGAATATAGCTCGCTGGAAAATTATGCCGAGGATTATCGGGGGATGGTGACGTTCTGGAAGTTTGACCGGGAAAACGGCCGTTTACTCCCCGACCAATCCTTTGCCATGGAAATGCCCCCCTACTGGCAAGATTTGTGTGATGCTGGCAAGCTGGTCAGCGATGGCTGGGTTTTCTGCAACTCGTTCAACACCGAAATGGCGACGGGTGGTGTAGAAGATGGCAACCCGCCGTTTGAGTCTGGCGCGTCACAGCGCGATATGGACTATATGCACATCATCAACCTGGACAAGGCGGCTGAGGTGGCGGCGGCGGGCAATACGATGGATGTCAATGGCTTCCCGGTGATTTCGCTGGAAACGGCCGTTGCTGAGAACCTCCTCTACTTCGCTCCCGAACCCAAAAGCCCCCATGGGGTAGATGTGACTCCCGGCGGCGAATACATGGTTGTCTCCGGTAAGCTCGACCCCCACGTAACCGTCTACAGCTTCCAGAAAATTCAGGACACCATTGCCGCCGGTAACTTTGAAACCGACGATTATGGCGTACCCGTGCTTGACTTTGATAGCGTAATCGAAGCGCAGGTTGAACTAGGGCTTGGGCCGCTCCATACCCAGTTTGACAACAAGGGCTACGCCTACACCAGCCTCTTCCTCGATAGTGCCGTCGCTCGCTGGTCGCTGGGTGGCCCCTATGCCGACCTGAACGATGACCCTGACTGGTCGCTGGTCAGCAAAACCTCCGTTCACTACAACGTCGGCCACATTTCGGCGGCCGAAGGCGACACCGTTAGCCCGGATGGCAACTACCTCGTTTCGCTGAACAAATGGGCCATTGATCGCTTTGCCAATGTGGGGCCGCTGCTGCCGCAGAACTTCCAGCTTTTGGATATTGCTGGTACTGGCACCAACATGCCGCTGCTTTACGATATGCCGCTGCCCGATGGTGAACCACACTACGCCCAAATCATCAAAGCCGATAAGCTGTCGCCGTGGGAAGTGTATCCTGAGGTGGGTTGGAACCCCCACACCCAATCAAAGGATCCTAACGCGGTGATGCCGGGTGAGGAACGGATAGAGCGTGATGGCAACACGGTGGAAATCTGGATGACGGCCGTTCGTAGCCACTTCACCCCCGAACACGTCGAAATCAAGCAGGGCGACCACGTTATCTGGCACATCACCAACGTCGAACGCGCCTATGATGCCACCCACGGCTTCTCTATCCCCGTTTACAACATCAACCTGAGCATTGAACCGGGCGAAGCCACGACCTTTGAGTTTGATGCCACAGACGATGGGGTCTTTTCTTTCTACTGCACCGAGTTCTGCTCGGCGCTGCATCTGGAAATGACCGGCTACATGCTGATCGAACCTAAGCAGTAATCAGTGATCGGTAATCGGTAATCAGTGTTCAGACTGATTACTGGTTACTGATTACCGATTACTTCCCCACCCATGAGTATCTTCAAGAACTTTGTCGGGCCGCGTGTTCCGGCAAACAGCCCCGAATCTGTTCGTATGCAGTATCGCTTGCCTACGCTGCTGTTTAGTGCCGCTGCTGTGGTGCTGCTTGTCTCGATTTTTCTGCCTTACTGGCAGATGACGCTGCACGCGCCGCAGTATCCCGGTGGACTGGAAGTAGTGGTTTATGTCAACGAGTTGACGGGCGATGTGGCCGAGATTGACGGGCTAAACCATTACATTGGCATGAGGCCGCTGGGAGAGGCGGCGCAGTTGGAGCGGTCAGCCAGTATTTTGGCAATTGGGGTGCTGTGCCTGCTCATTTTGGCGGCAGTGTTTGTCCACACCAAATGGGTAGTGTTGTTTACCTTGCCGGCCGTCCTGATGCCCTTTCTCTTTTTGGCCGATATGTATCTTTGGATGCGTCACTTTGGCCTCAACCTCGACCCAACGGCTCCGTTGAGCAGCGCCATCAAGCCCTTTGTGCCACCGATTTTGGGCGAAGGGGTGGTGGGGCAGTTCAAAACGGTGGCCGAGTTTCGCGTCGGGCTGTATTTGGCGTTTTTAACGGCCGTTCTCATCCTCATCGGCCTCTACACCCACCGCCGCGCCTTCAAGCCGCTGGTTGAGAAGGAAAGTAATCAGTGAACGGTAAACGGTTATCAGTGGGGTTGATTGGGTTGCTGCTGTGGTTAAGTGGGGCGTGGGGCGTAGGGAGTGGGGCGTGGGGTGTAGCCTATGCCCTACTCCCCACTCCTCACTCCCTACAATCCCCATCCATCCCCGCCGAGGGGCTGGCGCAGGCGATTGCTGCCGCTGCCCCCGGCGACCTCATCAATGTGCAGGGCGGGGTTTACAGCGGCCATCTGCTCATTGACAAGCCGCTAACGCTCATCGGCCACGATTGGCCGGTGATTGACGGCGGCGGAGAGGGGAGCGTGGTGCAAATAACGGCTCCTGGCACCACCGTGCGCGGTTTCTTGGTGCAAAACTCCGGTGATTCGCTGGATCAGGAAAACACCGGCATCGTTGTGGAAGCCCCCAACACCCTTGTTGAAGACAACCGTTTTGAGCAAACCCTGTTTGGCATTTATTTGCGGCAGGCCAACAACAGCGTGGTGCGCGGCAACCTCATCCACAGCAAACCGCTGGATGTCCCTCGGCGTGGTGATGGCATTCGCGTTTGGTACAGCAACGATGTCCTGATTGAAAACAACACCGTGGAGATGGGGCGCGACGTGGTGCTGTGGTATTCGGAGCGGCTGACGGTGCGGGGTAATGTGGTCAATAACGGCCGTTATGGTCTCCACTTCATGTACTGCGACGATGCCCACATTGTGCAAAACCGACTCACCAACAACTCCGTCGGTGCCTTTCTCATGTACAGCCGCCGCATGATCATGGAAAACAACACCGTGGCTGGCAATCGTGGCCCCAGCGGCTACGGCATTGGTCTCAAGGATATGGACGATGCCATCGTGCGCGACAATCTTTTCCTCGATAACCGCGTCGGGGCTTACCTTGACGGCTCGCCGCGTGAGGTAGACAGCATCGGCCACTTCCAGCGCAATGTCTTTGGTTATAACGACATCGGCGTGGAGATGATGCCGGCCGTGCGCCACAACGAATTTATGGGCAACAGCTTTGTGGACAACGACGAGCAGGTTGCCATTGCCGGTGGCGGTTCATCGGCGGCCAACAACAGTTGGACGGTGGCCGACCAGGGCAACTATTGGAGCGACTACGCCGGGTTTGATGCCAACGGCGATGGTTTTGGCGACATTGCCTACAGCTCGGAGCGTCTTTTTGAAAATCTGGTGGCGCGGGAGCCAAATTTGCGGCTGTTTTTATACAGCCCGGCCATCAATACCCTCGATTTTGCGGCCAAGGCGTTTCCGATTGTGCGCCCGCAGCCAAAATTGGTGGATGAACGGCCGTTTATGACCCCCATCATCCCCAGCCAGGTACCCGCCCTGCCCCGCGCCGCTGTTAGCTGGTGGTTTGTGGCCGCCTTCTTGCTGCTGTTTTTAGCGTTGGGAATTGTTCAACTATCCCGTCTGCGGCAGCATCCCTACCGCTTCCCGCAGTTGGAGAAACAGGTATGATTGAAGTAACCCATCTGACCCGCCGCTTTGGCAAATTAACGGCCGTTGACGACCTATCCTTCACCGTCAAACCGGGCGAAGCGGTGGCTTTGTGGGGAGCCAACGGGGCTGGCAAAACAACGGCCGTTCGCTGCCTCCTCAATCTCATCCCCTTTGAAGGGCAAATCACCATTGCCGGGCTGGACGTGCGCCAGCACAGCAAGGCGGTGCGAACCCAAATTGGCTTTGTGCCGCAAGAGCTAAACTTCCACGATGATTTGACGGTGAGCGAGACGGTGACATTTTACGGCCGTTTACGCAAACTCCCCCACGGCACCGACCTCACCCCCCTGCTCACCCGGCTGGAGCTAATCCCCCACATCAACAAGCGCGTGCGCGACCTCTCTGGCGGTCTTAAGCAGCGGCTGGCGCTGGCGTTGGCACTGCTGGCCGACCCGCCCATTCTCATTCTGGACGAACCCACCGCTAACCTCGACATTCGCGCCCGCGAAGAGTTCTTGCTCTTCCTCCACACCCTCAAGCAGGAAGGTAAAACCTTTGTTTTTTCCTCCCACCGGCTGGAAGAAATTACCGCCCTGGCCGACCGCGTGCTGCTGCTGGAGGCGGGCAAGCTGGTCATAGATACCCCGCCCCACGAACTGGAGCGGCGGCTGGGTTGGGAAACGACGCTCCACCTCTACCTGCCGGAGCCAACCATTGAACCCGCCCTGCAAACCCTCACCCACTTTGGGATGCCGGTTAGCCGGAATGGGCGCGGCGTGCGCGTGCAGGTGGCTCCTGGCAAAAAAGGGGAACTGCTGCGGCGGCTGCACGAAGCTGGCATCGTCATAGAGGATTTTACGGTGGAATAAGATGAGAGATTTGGATTTCACAACCGTCTTTATTTTGGCACAAAAAGAGCTGCGCGATGCGCGGCGCAACCGCTGGTTTTTGCTCTATGCCGCCGCCTTTGCCGGGCTGTCGCTGGGGCTGGCCGCGCTGGCGTTGTCTGGTGCGGGCAACTATGGGCTGGCCGGTTTTGGCCGCACCAGTGCCAGCCTCATCAACCTGATTTTACTGATTGTGCCGCTCATGGGGCTGACCCTCGGCGCACTGAGCCTGGCGGGGGAACGGGAAAAAGGGACGCTGCTCTATTTGCTGGCGCAGCCCGTGACCCAGCTTGAGTTGCTGCTGGGCAAATTTGTTGGGCTGGCGCTGGCGCTCATGGCGGCCATTGCCCTGGGGTTTGGCCTGACGGGGCTGCTGATTGGGGTCAACGGCGGCGGGGCGCAGGTGACAACCTATCTTGGGTTGCTGCTGCTCACCTGCCTGCTGGTGTTGGTCAGCCTGAGCCTGGGCTTTTTGCTGTCGGCACTGGTGCAGCGCGGAGCAACGGCCGTTGGTCTGGCTCTTTTCCTCTGGCTGGGGCTAACGATTTTTGGTGATTTGGGGCTGATGGGGACGGCTCTGATCCTGCGGCTGAATGTGGATCAACTGTTTGCCCTGGCGCTGATTAATCCATTGCAGTTGTTTAAAATAACGGCCGTTTTCAACATTCGCCAAAATTTAGAGCTGCTCGGCCCGGCCGGCATCTACGCCATCCGCACCTACGGCAGCCAACTGCTCCCCCTGCTCATCGGCTTGCTCACCCTTTGGATCATCGCTCCCTTCCTGGTCGCCATCCAGCTTTTTAAGCGCAAAGGTGTCTTATGAAACAACTGGCATTGCTCACGGGAATTCTGTTTTTGCTGCTCGGCTGCCAATCGGCCGCCGACCTCGACACGCCACCCGAAATTCTTTACGGTCAGGATATTTGTGATGAATGCAGTATGATCATCAACGAAACCCGTTACGCCGCTTCCTATGTGACCACCACTGGCGAAGTGCGCCGTTTTGATGGCATTGGCGATATGTTGCTCTATGATTACAAGCAGCACGAACAGGTGCATGTTTATTGGGTTCACGACTTTAACAGTGAGGAATGGCTGTTGGCTGACAAGGCAACCTTTGTGCAAAATTCGGCACTGCCCACCCCTATGGGCTGGGGTCTTATCGCCTTTGCTGACCCAGCTGCTGCGGCTGACTATGTGGCGGCAAACGGAGGCAGCACCGCAACCTTGGCTGATTTACAGCAACTATTTGCTTCTGGGGCTGTTGACCCCACCACCTTGCATGACGCTGTTATTCACCATGACGAAAACACGCAAGCGCAGCCTTGAAGCGGCTGTGTTTGTGCCAAAATGAGGAGACATCATGAAACAAATGAAACAACTGTTGGTCATTTTTTGCTTAACAATGGTTCTGGCTGCCTGTGGCAGCAGCGAGACCGTTTCTTCCACAACGGCTGAGAATAACGCGCCAACGGCCCCATCCCCCAGCACTGAACCGGCCGGCGATGCGGCCAATGGGGAAGCGTTGTTTGGGCAAAGCTGTATCGCTTGTCATGGGGAAGGTGGCGTGGGCATTGAAGGGCTGGGTAAAAATATGACCACCAGTGAGTTTATTCGCGGCATGAACGATGACGAATTTCTGGCCTTTGTAAAGACCGGCCGGCCGGTAGGTGACCCTGCTAACACCACCGGGATTGATATGCCACCCAAGGGGGGCAACCCGGCTCTGACTGATGCCCAACTCTTGGATATAATTGCCTATATTCGCACACTACAAGAGTAACAAAGGCTTTAGGATTTTTCGCAGCGTCTGAAACCCTGAGCCTTTTCAGGAGCAAATGATGTCTGGGGATAAATCGTTGACTCATATGAGCGTCAAAGAAGTTTTAGCTCGCTGGCCGCAAACGGCACGGGTCTTTCAAAAATATAGCATGGCCTGTATTGGCTGTGTGGTGGCACCTTATTGCACCGTTGCCACAGTGGCTAAGGATTACGATTTACCCCTGGAGTTCTTTGTCAGTACCTTGGAGGCGGCGATTCATGATGGTGAAGCCATAGAATAGTGGCAGATGAGCCGGGGTTCCTAGCGAACCCCGGCTTCTTAGCTTATAAACCTCCCCGGTCGGTAGGGTGCCAGTAGCTCAATCTCCGTTTCGTGCATGATTTCGATGGCGGCAAACTCGCCTGTTAATGCTGCCAGGGTAACGCCGCTGTGCATGGTGGTTAGGTAGAGGTTGGGAACTGTGTCGGCAAACCCGATGATGGGTAGCCCGTCCTGCGGAATGGGTCGCCGCCCGCGCCGGATTTCCTGAATGGTGGCATTGTGAAGCAGCGGCAGAAAAGTTTTGGCTTGAGCAAAAACCTGCGCTACCTCGGCTTCATCCCGCCCCAGCGAGCGGTCGGCGGCGGTGCCGTGTGAGCCGCCGTAAAAGACGAGCGTGCCGTCGGGGAGCTGGCGAAAGGCGACTTGCATCTCGCTGTCGGCAGCAGTGTGGACGGATGAGACGGTTTGAAAGACGGGGGACAATGGCTCGGTGTAAAACGTTGCTCCAAAGGTGTGGTACACAGGAACTTCTACCCCGGCCAGGCTGGCAATAGCCGGGGTATCGGCTCCGACGGCCAGAACAACGGTGTCGCAGGGCAAGGTGCCTTTGCTGGTGACAACGGCCGTTAATTCTCCCCTCACCCCTTTTTCAAACCCCACCACCTGTGTGTGCGTATGGACGGTGGTTCCGTGGGTAACGGCCGTTTCCACACACGCCCGAATAAACCGCGCCGTGTCTACATGCCCTTCGTTGGGTGCATGACAAACGGCCGTTGCTTGCTCAATCACCAGCTTTGGCTCCAAGGCTCGCGCCTCATCTAACGTTAGCAGCCGCGCCGGGTAGCCCCAGGCGTGAAGCTGCGCCACCCGTGCTTGCAGTGCTTTCGCTCCGGCCTCTGTCACTGCCCACAGCAAGTTGCCGCCCCAGGTAAGACCAACATCGCCGCCCAGCCGCCGTGCCAACCCGTCCCACATCTGCATGGAGCGTCGGTTGAGATCGTGGTAATGAAACGGCCGTTTGCTAAACGCATTCAGCCAGGCAAACGAAACCGCCGATGTTGCCATCCCCGGTTCACCTGCTTCCACTAGCGTCACCGCCGCCCCTGCCTCAGCCAAGTGCACCGCCACCGATGCGCCCAAAATGCCTGCTCCCACCACCACAATTTGCTTTTTCTCACTCATATGACCCCAATATGTGCGCCAAAATAGTACCATAGTCCTAAATGGCCTGTATGTAATGTTGGTTGTGATTTTTCTCACGTATTCTAACAGCATAAAGAAGCAAGCAACGAAGCGAACAACGCAGAGCATTACAGCCAACATCGAAGCGAGCAACGAACCCAAAAAACATCACAGCGAACAATTTAGCTACCAACACAACCACACATCGTAGCGAGCATTATAGCCAACCATCGCAGCCACCATTGACGCGAACATTGTAGCCACAACCGTAGCCTACATCACAGCCGGTCATTGTCGCCTACACCGTTGTCACCATCGCCGCTAACATCGTCGCCGGTTATCATCGTAGCCAACATTGCAGCCAACCATCGCAGCCGCATCGTCGCCTCATTATAGCGTGCATTGTAGCCTCATCGCACCTTCACCGCACCGCATCGTTGCCGCATTGCAGCCACACATTGTTGTATACATTGCAGCCATCAAACGAAAAAAGACCGGTGTGAACCGGTCTTTTTTCGTTTTTCTTCAGGCTTGCGTACAAATTTCGCTTATGGCAAAGCTGGTTTGACAAAAGGCAAATCTTCAGCAACCAACACGATTTTATGAGGTTGGCACAGCACAATACGTTTGCGTTCACTAAATATAAGGCTTTGCTGCTCCCATTTGCTCAGGATGCGGCTGACATTGTAAAGGTTTGTTCCGGTCATCTGGGCTAAATCTTCGCGGGTGAGTGCCATATCAATCAAAATCCCATTGTCTACCTGCTTGCCAAATTGTGTCACCAGACGCAGCACGGTGCGGGCTACTCGCTGCTCTACGCGCTGGGTGGCTAATTCTTGGTATCGTTCCTGAAGTTGGGCAAAGCGACGGGCAACCATGTCCAGTCCATTGAGAGCCAATTGCGGGTATTGCAGCATAAGCTGATGCATGGTTTCTTGATCCCAGTACAGACAGGTGCAAAGTTCGATGACTTCTGCCGAGAGGGGGTAGGCCATGTGGCTGAGGGCGATGATGATGCCCAGCCCTTCGCCGGGGCCAAAATAGTTGAGGATGACCTGGGTGCCGTCTGGGGTTAGCTGAGTTAGCTTAACACGCCCTCTGGCAATAAGGTACATGAGGTTGGCTGGTTCGCCCTGGTGGAAGAAAAATTCGCCAATGTTAAGTTGACGCCAACGGCCGTTTTCTACTACTGCCTGCTGCTCCACGGGGGTCAAATGAGCCAACAAGGCACAGCGGTCAGTCATATGTGCAACTTCTGCTGGGCTTACCATCACCCAATCATAGCAGGTTTCCCAGAAACCTCCGAGAACTTGTGAAACCAAAAGCCTTTTTTATGGTGGGAAAGTTGTCACTGCCGTTTTTTCCCAGTATGCTTCGATGCTATGAGTGAGATGATGTTGGCAAACCGGCTACGTAAGCGGCAAAAACACTTAAGCAAGTGGGGGAGGCGGCAGGGCGTTAGCTGCTATCGGCTGTATGAACGCGACATTCCTGAATATCCGTGTATTGTGGATTGGTATGATGGGGAGGTGGTGGTTTGGCTGTATGAACGCAAGCGGGACGAAACGGCCGTTTCTCAGACAACTTTTCGCAACGAAATCCTACATGAAATCCAAACGGCGCTTGGCCTACAGCCCAGCCAACTATTTGTGAAGGAGCGGGTGGTGCAAAGTGGGCTGCAAAGTCAGTATGAAAAATATGGCCGTTTGCACCATGTACGCCTTGTTCAGGAACATGGCCTCAACTTTGAAGTCAACCTTAGTGATTACCTCGATACTGGTCTGTTTCTTGACCATCGTCCCACCCGTCAAATGATCCGCGCCCGTGCCGCCAACAAGCGGCTGCTCAACCTCTTTGCCTACACCGGTTCCTTCACTGTCTACGCTGTGGCCGGTGGTGCTAGCCACACAACTACCGTTGACCTCAGCCAAACTTATTGTCAATGGGTGGCGCGTAATCTAGCGCACAATAACTTTCAGACCAACGCTCGTCACTGCGTTATTGCCGCCGACTGCCTACACTATTTGGCGGAGGCTGCCCAGCGGCATGAAAAATACGACCTCATTGTATGCGACCCGCCCACCTTTAGTAATTCCAAAAAGATGAGCCAGGCTTCTTTTGCCGTTGACCGGGATCATGTAGCACTGCTGCAAGCCTGCGGCCGTTTGTTAACACCGGGGGGTGAACTCTTTTTTTCTAATAATGCGCGGCAGTTTAAGCTGGATGAGGGGGGGCTAAACGGCCGTTTTACTATCCAAAACATTACCACCCAAACCATCCCGGAAGATTTCAGAAACGGCCGTATTCACCAATGCTGGCTACTGACCCATAAGGAATAAAAATAGGACGCAGATGTATCTGATATACCTGATTATCTGGTTTGTCAGGTACATCTGTGTTCCATTGTTCAAAAAACATGCTCACAGAAACCGAACGCGACCAGGCCGCTGAGGCCATCCTACAGGTATACCAGACCAAAATTCAGACAATCCGCCCCTCCGCCCTTTATCCCCACATCGAATTCGACGATGCCTACGCCATTTCGGCTGAAGTTGCCCGCCGCCAGCAAGCCGCCGGAGCGAAGCTGATTGGTTATAAAGTTGGCCTTACCTCTATTGCCATGCGTCGCTCATCCAAAATTGACGAACCCGACTATGGCTACCTCTATGATCATTTTTTGATTGCTGATGGAGCCAAGATACCACACCGCAACTTCTGCGTTCCCCGTGTCGAAATTGAGATGGCTTTTGTGTTAGGGCAGCCGCTGCAAGGCCCTGGTGTGGGGTTACTGGATGTGATGCGGGCGACGGAATACGTCATTCCGGCTATTGAGATTATTGATACCCGCGTGGACGAGCCGCGCAAAATTTACGATACCATTGCCGACAATGGGGCAGGGGCAGGGCTGGTGCTGGGGGGGCGGCCATTACGGCCGTTTGATGTCGATCTGCGTATGATTCCCGGCATTCTTTACCGCAATACTGACATTGAGGAAACAGGAGTAGCGTGTGGTGTCATGGGACACCCCGCCAATGGTGTAGCATGGCTGGCAAACAAGCTGTCGTCACTGGGTGTTGCCCTAGAACCAGGCCAAATACTGCTTGCTGGCTCTTTTATCCGTCCCGTGTGGGCACAAGTGGGCGACACCCTGCGTGGTGATTTTGGCGACTTGGGTTCTTTGGCGGTTCAATTCATATAAGAATGTGGTATTCGGTAATGTCTTCTATTCACACCTTTTTGCCAAACTGATATTAATGTGGGTTAATTTAAGTATAAACCTAACAGACACTTATTTTCCTCCCCACCCCAGAACCACCTCGCTGCGAGACGGTTGGGATGATCACGGAGTGTATTAGATGTCATCTGTTAAGATGATCAATTTACACTCTTGTTTGCCTATCTCCAGCCACTCTCCTATTTCTTTTACCTGCTTGGTAATGGCTTGTTTGCCCAACGGCCGCGCCACAGACACCACCTCCTCTTGCCCAAGAGCCAGAACGCCGCCATAATAAACACAGTAAAAGTATTGTTTAGCCCTGAGAGTAAATCAAAACAAGCATAAACTGTCGTCCTTATGAGTTCACCAAACCCCAGCACGGAGCCTGTTCTCCTGCTACAAACCAAATTCTATCGGCCACGGGTCAGTCCAAACGCCCTCCCACGCCCTCACCTCATTGAACACCTCAACCAAGGCCTATCCCGCAAGCTAACCCTCATAACCGCTCCGGCCGGCTATGGCAAAACAACCATCGCCACCCAATGGTTAGACCAATTGCAAACACAGCAGCCACCAAAACCCCACCATCAAATAGCTTGGCTTTCCTTAGACGAATCTGACACTGACCTTATTCTCTTTGTCCATTACCTCATCGCCGCTATCCAAAAATGTCAACCAGGCAGATGCGCCCATACCTTCGCAGCTCTCCATAACCCACAACCACCCTCTTGGCTCCAACTTGCCACCCTTTTCGTCAATGATCTCATCGAACTAACCCCCTCTCTCACCTTAGCCCTCGATGACTATCATTATGTGGAAAATGAAACCATTCACCAATTCATAGATCGCCTGCTGCACCACCTTCCCCCCACACTTCACCTTATCTTAATCAGCCGCACCGAACCGCCTCTCGCCCTCCCGCTGCTACGTGCACGCCAACAAATGAACGAGCTACGAACGGCCGATCTCAGCTTTACCCCAACCGAAACCGAACGCTATCTCACACAAACAACCACCCATACCCCCAAAACCATCACCGCCCTCCAAGAAAGAAGCGAAGGGTGGATCACCGGACTATATCTAACCAAGCTCGCCTTGAGCCGAAGCGATAATGAACAAACCTTTCTCAACCAGCTTCAGGCCAGCCACACCCACATCACAGACTACCTCATAAGCGAAGTTTTGGCACAACAACCACCAGCCATCCAAACTTTCCTTCTATACACATCCATCCTACGACGTTTTTGCCCCTCCCTATGTACAGCACTTTTAGCAGAAGAAGCCTCTGACCAACCAATGAACAACGCCCAAGCCTTTGTGCATAACAGCATTGACTGGCTCACGCAGCAAAATCTCTTTGTCATTACTCTAGACGATAACGGCAGCTGGTATCGGTATCATCATCTGCTCCAGCTCATGCTAACCCACAAGCTGCAACAACAAGCAAGCCCCGAAACCATCAGAACCCTCCACCACAAGGCCAGCCGCTGGTTTGCCCAAGAGGGCTTCATTGATGAAGCCCTTCACCATGCGCTTATCATTAATGATCACCCTTTTGCCGCCGAATTGGTGGAGCAGAACCGTATCAACCGCCTAAACCAATTTGATTACCACACCCTTACCCGTTGGCTGTCGCTCTTGCCTGAATCAAAGGTTCATCAGCATCCTCACCTGCTCCTGCTCAAATGTTGGTTGGGAATATCAACCTACCGCTTAACATCCATTTCCTTAACAGACCTAACACAACAAGCAGAACATCTTCTAAACAAAAGCAACCTCCAAGAAAGCCAACAGATGATCGTGAGAGCCGAAATCCTTGCGGTCAAAATAGCTTACTATTGCTGGGTCTATGACTTTTCGCAAATTATCAGCTACTATTACCAAGCGATGGCTGACCTTCCGCAATCCTATCGCTTCATCCGTGCCTATATCACCCAATCCATGGGCATCGCCCTGCAAGCCCACGGAAAAATCAAAGAAGCCATCCACGTCATACAAACTGAACTGCAACACGATCCCCAAAACACCTTGCCCAGCATTGGGTTAAGGGGGTATCTGGCCGTCATCTATTTCATCGCAGGTCGCCCGCACGAAGTCATTCAAATAGCAGAAGACACCCTCAAGCTTTTAAGAAGTCACCCTACACGCCAAGCCTATATGGCCTCCGTGGCTCATCGCTGGCTTGGCACTGTTTATTACTATTGGAATCAGTTAACAACAGCCCAACAACATTTCCAGCAAGCCGATCCCGCCAACTCTTCGCCCTATTACAACAGCCAACTACTTTTGGCCTGGTCCTACGATATGTCCGGCCAACCTGAAAAAGCCGATCAAGTCGTTGCAGAATTACACCGTTGGGCCTTGCCCCTTAACAACGATACGATCCAAAATAGCCTCACCTCTTTTAATGCCCGACGACTCTATCGGCAAGGCAAAGTTGAAATGGCTCTAGCCATGATGCGTGATGTCAATGTTCCAACAACAGTTGACAACTTCTTCGTGGAAATGCCAGCCCTAACACATGCCAAAATTTTAATCGCCCACCATCAAGAAAGCAGTTGGCAAACTGCCCAAACGCTACTCGAAGTGCTGTGGGCAGATGCTACCAAACAAGGAAGCAACATTCCCGGCCAAGTCGAGATTCTCGCACTCAAAGCGTTGCTCCAGCAGCGGCAAGGGTTTGCCTCTGCTGCCCTGGCAACATTGGAACAAGCCATCACATTAGCCAAGCCCATCGGATTTATTCGCATCTTCGTTGATTTAGGCACGCCAATGGCTTCTCTTCTCCACCAGCTTTTGGAGAAAGGGATAGAACCGAATTACCTAGGGCAGATTTTAGCCGCCTTCCCCTACGAAGAACCACACGCCATCCTGATGCAACAGGCAACCCAAACCCAGTTAATTGAACCGCTGACGCAGCGCGAGCTTGATGTCTTGTGGCTGCTTGCCGAAGAACTGCCCAACAAAAAAATAGCCCAACAGCTCTCTATCTCCACCCTAACTGTTAAAAGACACACCATTAACATCTATAAAAAGCTGTCTGTCTCCAATCGCCGAGAGGCAGTAAGTAGAGCAAGAACCCTGGGTATTTTACTCTATTCCGACGGGGGTTGAACGCTTGCCTAAAACGCTTGAAATGTATCCAACGACTAGCCATTTTGAACCTATCCTGCTGCTTCAAACGAAACTCTATCGTCCTCAAGCCAGCCCCACTCTCATCCATCGCCCCCGTCTCGTCGAACGTCTCAACCAGGGTTTGGCTTGTAAGTTGACTTTGGTTGTTGCTCCGGCCGGCTATGGCAAAACAACCATCGTCACCCAATGGCTGCACCACATACAAGCACCCACCCCACCTGCTGCCAATGACCACCCCACCCGGCAAATAGCGTGGCTGTCCCTCGATGAATCTGATAACGACCTCGTTCTTTTCCTCCATTACCTCGTTGCCGCCATCCGGCAAGCCCAGCCCAATAGTTGTGCCAACACCTTAGCCACTCTCCACAATCCGCAACCCCTCTCCTGGTCACAGCTTGTCACCCTTCTCATCAACGACCTTGTTGAACTCACAGAACCCCTTGTCCTGGTTCTGGACGATTATCATTTTATTATCGAGGCAACCATTCACCATTTTCTTGACCGTTTGCTCGACTACCTCCCACCATCCTTGCATCTCGTTTTAATCAGCCGCACCGAACCCCCGCTGTCCCTGCCCCGCCTCCGCGTCCGCCAACAGATGAACGAGCTACGAACGGCCGATCTCAGCTTTACCTCAACCGAAACCGAACGTTATTTCACGCAAGCCGTGAACATCACCCCCCAAACAATCGCCGCCCTCCAGCACAGAAGTGAAGGGTGGATTACCGGACTCTATCTTGCCAAGCTCGCCTTAAGCCGCAACAAGAACGAACAAGCCCTTCTCAGCCAGTTCCAAGCCAGCAACATCCACATCATAGAGTACCTCATGAGCGAGGTCTTGGCGCAGCAGCCACCGGCCGTCCAAACCTTCCTGCTATATACAGCTATTCTGCGGCGTTTTTGCTTCCCCCTCTGTGTGGCCCTTTTGGCAGAAGCAGCCCCTGAACAAGCAGCCAACAATGACAAAACCACCGTGCAAAACAGCATTGACTGGCTCAGACGGCAAGATCTCTTTCTCATGACTTTGGACGATACCGATAACTGGTATCGGTATCATCATCTGTTTCAGCTCATGCTAACCCGCAAGCTGCAACAACAAGCAAGCCCCGATACTATCAAGACCCTTCACCACAAGGCCAGCCGCTGGTTTGCCCAAGAGGGCTTCGTTGATGAAGCTCTTCACCATGCGCTTATCGTTAATGATCACGCCTTTGCCGCCCATTTGGTTGAACAAAACCGCATCAAACTTGCTCAGCTCAATTTATTACCACACCCTTGCCCGTTGGCTGTCGCTCTTGCAGATAAGGAGATCAGTCAGCGCCCACAGCTTCTTTAGCAATTGTTGGCTGGCGCTGTCAACTTACCGTTTAACAGCGTTTCTGTCCCCCAACAGCTACAACAAGCCAGAAACCCTCCTGCAACCCGCCCAGCGAATAAAGCCCAACAAACAGCCCTCACAGCCGAAATAACGGCCAATAAAAGGAACGATGCTCTTCTGGAACTGGCTTTCCACCAAATCATCAACTACTACCACCAGGCAATCAACAATCTACCCCCAACCCTCTTTGTCCGTGTCCACATCACCCTAGCCCGCCGCCATTAGCCTCCAATCCCAAAGAAAAACAAGCGAAGCCATCCACATCATCCAAACAGAACTACAAAACGACACCACCCCATCCACCCTGCCAAGCATCTGGTTAAGAGGATACCTAGCCATCATCTACTTCATGGCCGGCCGTCCCCACCAAGTTATCCAAACCGCAAAAGACACCATCCAACTCCTCAACAACCACCCCACGCGCAAAGCCTATGCGGCAGCAATTGCTCACCGCTGGTTAGGCACCATTTATTACCAATGGAACCAATTAGCCACAGCACACCACCACTTTCAACAAGCCGATCCCTCCAACTCTTCACCCTACTACAATAGCCAACTCTTTATCGCTTGGTCCTACGAAATGACAGGCCAACCCGAAAAAGCAGATCAGGTTATGAAGCAACTCCATCAGTGGGCCTTGCCCCTCAACAGCGACACCATCCACAACAGCCTCACCTCCTTTCAGGCAAGGCGCCTCTGTTGGCAGGGAAAAGTTGAACTGGCTCTAGCCATGATGCGCGAAGTCAAAGTGATCCCCTATGTTGATAATTTCCTGATGGAAATACCAGCCTTAACACACGCCAAAATTTTAATTGCCCACAATCAGGCCGCAAGCTGGCAAGAAGCCCAAACGCTACTCAATAACCTCTGGACAAGTGCCGCTGAAAAAGGGCAAAATATTCCCGGCCAAATCGAAATTCTCGCCCTCAAAGCATTATTCCTACAGCAGCAAGGGCAAACCAATACAGCCCTAGCCACCCTAGAACAAGCCATCCAACGCGCCAAACCTATGGGCTTCATCCGCACATTTGTTGACCTAGGCTCCCCAATGGCTTCCCTTCTCTACCAACTTCTAGAACGCAACATTGAGCCAGACTACCTAAGCCAAATCCTGGCCGCCTTCGCCCAAACAGACCCGGACACCGCCACCGCACGCCCCATACAGGAAGCAACCCAAACCCAGTTGATTGAGCCGTTGACGCAGCGCGAGCTTGATGTCTTGTGCCTGCTTGCCGAAGAGCTGCCCAACAAAAAAATAGCCCAACAGCTCTCTATCTCCACCCTAACCGTTAAAAGGCACACCATTAACATCTATAAAAAGCTGTCTGTCTCCAATCGCCGCAGTGCCGTTAGCATGGCTAGGACATTGGGTATTTTGCTTACACCATAAAAGCCTCCTCCTAAACGGAACCAATTAGGGCGATTGCATACTCGCCCTATAAAATATGTCATTCCGAGACCCCCCGAGGAATCCCGCTCTTATTTGGCGACCGGAACGGGATTTCTCGGAGGACCTCGAAATGACACTGGATTTCCCATCTACGCAGTTAAAGATTAGGTCAAACTTGTTACCTTATTTTTGCGCAAACAGAGCGCATTTCTATTCAATTTAACATAATCCATGCAAATGGAGGCCGTTTCTATTCAAAGTCTGAGCCACAACGGCCGTTACAGTACCTTTCCAAACAAATAATCAGTTCATCAGCGTAAGGATGCGAGGCCAGCAAATCAATTCGTTTGAGTTGTCGTGCCCGAAAATAGAGCCGACCCGGCACGGCCAACAAATCGCGCACGATGCGTTTAAGACCCCAATCGGCAAAACGGGAATCGGCTAAAGCCTGGCTATGAAAGTCAGCCAGCAAATTATGAGCCAAATCGGTGAGTAAGACCAACGCTTTTTGTGCCATGAAATTCCGCTTACGACGTGCCGATAGATGCAAACCGCTCTTATCGGCACGAAATTGCTCAATTTCAGCTCCCCCTCTCTGGTTATACCGTTGCATGAAGGCTTTCTTAGAAGGAAAAGAGAGCGTGGTGACGTAGTAGCTATGTTTGAGTTTTCCTTTATGTAAACGTCTTTTGACCACCACTTGGACAGGTTGACCGAGGTCAAAAGGGGGTGCCACCCAACCCAAGAGGCTTTGCTCATCATAGACATCCCAACGGGAAACAGAGTCGGCCAACGCTTTGGCTCGCTTACCGGAAAAGCCTTTGCCTAGCACTTGATAACCTCTGGCAAGTAGCCAACGTAGGTTTTCGTCTGTGCCAGAACCACCATCAAGGCGGTAAAGTGTGCGTTTTCGTTGCTCTGGTGCTAACTCAAATGAACTTTCGACACCTAGCACCGCTTGTTGCAAACATTGCATGGTCAACTGGTTACCTGGAAACAGGCCAGACCATAAGGTTTCGTGGTAAGAAATGGCATTGACACGAGCTAATTGGCGCACAATCCTGTTTTTTTACCACTGGCATACCCTTTTTGACCTCCTTCTGCCTGTTGTCCACAGGGTAAAGCCGATAAATCAAAGTCCAATTCCAAAAAGGCACGCCAATCATGATGTCGGACTTGGCTACAACGGTCGCTGATTTGGCGAACGGCAAGCTCCAATTGAGCGAGATTCATTTGAGTTAGGTCATCCAGACCCCTAGAGAGGGTTGATTGGTCAGCAAAGCCACTAATTCGTTTGACTTGTGCCAATTGTTGCTCTGGACGAAGTTTCGTATTGACAACGGAAATGTACTCACAGCCGGCTAGAATGCTCACCAAGGTCTGTTCGAGCTTCTCAGCCAGCGTAAAATCGCCGTTTTGGGTCGCTGATGTGACTGATTGTAAAGGTTCTAGGACTTTTTCGGCCTCATAATAAGCCAACAAAGCCGCTAGGGGTGCATATTGAGTGTTAGTAAATTCGTGGGTCAGACCCAATTCCAGCTTCATCATTTCACGCTCCTCTTGCTCTAAGTCAAATGAACTTTTTGAGGATCGTGGCACAATGTCTGAAAATAGCCTAATCAATACCCAAAATCGGAATAGAAATGCCCTCTGTTTGCAGCTAGGTGTTCAAAATGAATAGAAACCGCCTCTGTTTGCACGTTTTCGTGCAAAAATAAGGTGTTAAGTTTGCCCCCAAACTGAAATACACCCGTGAGAGAAGCCTGTTTGATGAAATGTGTGGGGAAGACATGCTGCAGCACATCTCTGCGATGCCCTTTCAAATATGGCGTAGACAACAGGCAGGAGAATCCGGTTAGGTTGCTGATTGAGATGAGCCACCCGTGCGGCACGACCCGTGCGGGAATCGTTACGCGCTCGTTACGCGCTCGTTGCGCTTTTGTTGTATGGCTCTTGTTGTCTCATCCGCTCGCCTACGTTATCTTTACCGTGTCACACTGACGCATCAGACAAGGGCAAGGCGAACATGGAAGCAGTTTTGATATTTATCGCAGGAACAGCAGCAGGTAGTCTCATCGTAACATGGTTCGCCTGTGCCACAGCAAAGCTCCCTTTACCACGCCCTCCACAAAAAGGAGAAAATCCCTTTTTAAAAACCAACGGGCTTGGCCCGATTATAGGTGGCTCGCTTACAACAAGCTGGCATGTGGTCGCCTGTTGAAGTAGTTGAAAAAGTGGGCTGGCAGCTTTCAGGCCAACTTTCTCAGAGGGCTTTGGTCACAGCACATTTGCCTATTGGCTACAAGGTAGTCATGCTGTCGAGGACATAATTTCGGGTGTAAATGCTCCCATCTTATGCCTCGCTTACACAAAACAAAAGTTACAGCGTGTTAGAAATAAAAAACAACTATCCACTCTTCCATACTCAACAAGACTTTTGGTTTTTACACCAGAGTTCCCCCGAAAGTCCGGCTTATAACGGAGCCTTTACGGCACGTGTCGCTTTGCCTATTGCTATAGATAAGTTCCAACAAGCTTGGCAGATGCTTGCTAGCCGTCATGCGATTTTGCGAACGCGCTTTCCGTTGATCAATGGTCAACCCAGGCAAGTCATTGAGAACGATGGTGATTTTGTCCTTGATTTTGCGTTTGTCAAAAACGGCCGTTTTACAAACAAGACGCTGCTAGAAACCGTAACCAAACATCACGAAGCACCCTTTGATCTTGAAAATGGCCCTCTCTGGCGCATCCGCCTGTTTGCAGTTGAAGACAACTTTGTCTTACTCTTCTCCTTCCATCACATCCTCATAGATTTTTGGTCAGTCATGGCACTGTTAACCGAATTTGGCGACTTTTACAGTGCGCTTGTTGCCAACCAACCAATCCCCCAGTTAGCATCAGCAACCCCCTTTACAGAGTACATGGCTTGGCACAGCGATATGTTGCAGAGCAAAGTTGGGGAAAGCCACCAAACCTATTGGCAGCAGCAGCTCGCCAAAGCAGCAAATGGAGCCAATTTGCTGCAACTACCCACAGACCGACCCTTGCCACCCATACGCACCTTTAATGGAGACATATTGGCAACGTCTCTGCCAACCTATTTAGTAACCGCACTAAATCGCTTGGCTACCGAAGCTAAAGCAACCCTTTTTGCCACGCTACTGGCGGCATTTCAGCTGTTGCTCCACCGCTCCACCGCTCAAGAGGAGATCATTGTTGGGGTGCCAATGAGCGGGCGGCTGCGGGCGCAATTCGATCAAACCATCGGCTGTATCGCCAACCAAACCTTCATCCTCACGGAAATGGCTGGCAACCCTTCCTTCCGCAACCTATTAGCGCAAGTGCAGCAGAACTTCATGGCGGCCATGGTGCATCAAGAATACCCCTACCGGCTCATGACCCAAGCGTTGCCACAAAGCGGGGATCGCAGCCGCCCGCCGCTGGCCCAGGTCATTTTCAACATGCCGCTATCCGCCAAGATGAAGCAGTTTGCCCCTTTCTTTTTTCCCCAAGCAGGTGACAACGGGCAGACCGCTCCAGTTACCCTGGGCGAACTTACCCTACAGCCCTTTTTTATTAAGCAACAGGCCGGGCAATTTTTTCTCATGGTGGAGCTTTGGGGTGATGAGGACTATACCCTGCTCTGGCGTTACAACAGCGACATTTTTGACCAAGAAACCATTGAACGTCTAGCTGGCTGCTATCACACGCTGTTGGAAAGCATTCTGGCTGACCCTGATCAAGAAATCGGCCGTTTGCCACTACTCACAGCATCTGAACAGCACCAACTGTTAGAAACTTGGAACGCCACCGACCACCCAGTCCCCAGCGAAAAGTGCATCCACCACCTCTTTGAAGAACAAGTGGAACGCACCCCAAATGCCACAGCACTCGTCTCGCCACTGGAAGGAAAGTGCCTCTCTTACAGAGACCTGAATCACCGCGCCAATCAATTAGCACACTATCTTCAGCGTATGGGTGTTGGTCCCGATGTGTTGGTCGGCATCTGTGTCGAGCGGTCGCTAGATATGATCATTGGGCTAATGGGTGTCCTCAAAGCCGGCGCAGCCTACGTTCCCATGGATCCTAACTACCCCACCGACCGACTCGGCTTTATGCTGGCAGATTCACAGGCACCCATCTTGCTCGCCCAAGAAAAATTTGTAACAGAACTACCCGACCATAACGCACAAGTCATTTGCCTAGATCGCGATTGGCAAACCATTGCCCAAGAACCAACCACAAACCCGGTAAGTACCGTCACCCCAAAAAATCTGGTCTACTGCATCTTCACCTCTGGCTCCACCGGCAAACCAAAGGGCGCACAGATTACCCACCAAAACTTTGTCAGTAATCTCTATGCCTATTTTGATGCCTATCAGGTTCATGATACCGTCACCAGCACCCTCCAAATGGCAAGCTTCTCTTTTGATATGTTTGGGGCGGATCTACAAAGGACATTGTGGCATGGCGCAAAGCTGGTTATTTGCCCCCAAGAGTGGCTATTGGATCCAGAAAAACTCTACCAATTAATGCGCCGCGAGGCTGTTGACTTCGCTCAATTTGTGCCGGCCGTCTTACGCACCCTCGTCAATTACCTAGAAAAAAGCGATCAGGACTTACGCTTCATGCGGATCTTAAACATCGGCGGCGATGTCTGGTATATGCACGAATACGAGCGTTTCAAACGCTTTTGTAGCCCCACCACACGCATTGTCAACTCCTATGGGGTCACAGAATGTACCATTGATAGTTCCTACTTTGAACACACAAATCAACACCTGCCGCTAGAAGGCATTGTCCCCATTGGTCGCCCCTTTGCCAACACCCAACTCTACATCCTCGACCAACACCACCAACCCCTCCCCATTGGTGTCGTCGGTGATCTATACATTGGCGGAGCCAATGTAGGGTTAGGTTATTTAAATCGTCCCGAACTAACGGCTGAACGCTTCATCCCTAACCCGTGGTCAAAGAATGGGTCTGGCTATCTTTACAAAACAGGCGACCTAGCACGCTACTTGCCCGATGGCAACATTGACTTTTTGGGGCGTAGCGACCATCAAGTGAAAATTCGCGGCAATCGGGTCGAGCTAGGCGAGATCGAGACCGCACTCGGCAAACACCCAGATGTGCGTGAAGCGGTCATCATGGCCCAAGATCACGGAACAGGCAAACGGCTCGTTGCCTATGTCGTAGGGCAAACAACCCAGATAGAAGTAAGCACACTGCGAACGTGGCTGGAAGATCAACTGCCAGACTACATGATACCAACCGCATTTATCCACCTCGATGCCCTGCCCCTAACCCCCAACGGCAAAGTCAATCGCGGCAACTTACCCCTCCCCGACAGTGACCATCTGGTGCGCTCCACACCCTACGCAGCCCCCGTGACCGCACAAGAGCAAATGCTGGCCGAGATTTGGCAAGCTGTGTTGCAAGTCGAAAAAATCGGCCGGCACGACAATTTTTTTGAAGTGGGTGGCGATTCAATTCTAGCCATTCAAATCATTAGCCGAGCGCGGCCGGCTGGGCTGCACTTCACGGTGCGCCATCTCTTTCAGGCGCGTACCATTGCCCAACTGGTCTTGCTCGCCACCTTCGTTGAGCAAAATGCCCCAGTCCAACCAACCACATCGGCAACTTGTTATCCGCTTGCACCAATGCAGGCTGAAATGATGGCACATCTTCAGGCAAACCCAGACTCTAACGCTTACTGGCTCCAATTTAGCTGTCAGTTGCAAGGGGCGCTTGAGGTTGATGCCTTCAAAGCAGCCTGGCAACAGGTCGTTGCCCGCCATCCCGCGCTACGCACAACCTTTGCACGCACCAATGAAGGCATCCAGCAAGTTGTCAGCCCAACCCGCGTCTTGCCCTGGTACGAAGCAGATTGGCAAGCATTATCCGCAGACGAGCAAATAACAGCCCTTGCCACGTTCCTGGAGGAAGATATGCAGCGCATATCTCCCTTTGACCAAACCGCTTTGGTGCGCTGTGGGCTAATGCGCTGTGCCGCTGACCGCCACACCTTTGTCATCAGCCACCACCATCTGCTAACAGATGGCTGGAGTTTTTCCATCTTGTTGCAAGAAGCTATCTCCTTGTACCATGCGGCACTGCGCGAAGAGTCAGCACCGTTGGCCGAGCCACGTCCCTACCATGCCTATATTGATTGGTTACAACAACAGGATTTGCGCCAAGCCGAACAGTTCTGGCAGGAAACATTGCAAGGTCGCCATACGCCAACCCCTTTGCCACCAGCAGCACAAGCGGTAAGTGCAAAACGATACAGTAGCCAAAGCTGTGATCTCTCTGCTGAATTGAGCAGCCAACTGCAAAAATTTGCTCGCCACAACAATCTGACGCTGAACAGCCTTGTGCAGGGGAGCATGGCCTTGCTGTTAAGCCACCTTAGCGGTGAGCAGGATGTGGTTTATGGCGTGACCTTTGCCGGCCGTCCCCCCGAACTGCCAGCGGTTGACGCGATAATGGGGTTGCTGATTCACAACCTGCCGCTACGAGTGAAAATTGCCGAAGCGCAACCGCTCCTATCTTGGTTAACAGGTTTGCTGCAAAAGCAAGTGGATATTGAACCTTACATTTACACACCCCTACAGATGATTCAGCAATGGTGCCATCACCCACAGCCCCTTTTTCACTATACGCTTCGCTTCCAAAATTTCCCAATGGATGAGGTATTGCGCCGCAGTTGGGGCGGAGATTTGAACATCTATAACGCGGCGATGGTTGATTGGTGGCACTATCCGCTCAACATGGTGGTAACACCAGGGACACGACTCAATCTCACCGTTTCATACGATACACACGCTGTCAATGCCCAGACTGTTCAGCGTCTGCTGGCTGGATTTGAGCAACTGCTAACGAGCTTTGTCGAGAAACCGTATGCTAGCTTGTCTGAGCATTTGGCGGTTCTTGTTTGAACAGGAGAAGTTATGGCTGATTTAATGCCAGCGTTAATCACCGGCTCCGATGGCAACATCTACAAGCTGCCCCCCTTTATGACTCAGGCGCACATTGATTTACTGAGCAATGAGTTTGTGATAAGGGATAACGATCTTTTTATTACAACCTATCTCAAAGCAGGGACAACATGGATGCAGCAGATCGTGCAACTATTGCTGAACGGTGGCGAGCAAGGCGACGTGCATCTTAGTGAGGCCATTCCGTGGATTGAAGGGTTGTTTGCTGGCATGTATGGTGGCACGGCACGCTTATTTGCCGCTGAGTTGCCTAGACGCGCCTTCCATACCCATCTGCCCTATCGTTTGCTGCCTATGGCTGCTCATGCCAAATATATCTATGTTGCTCGCAATCCAAAAGATGTGGCGGTCTCTTACTTTCACTTTGCCACCAATTTTATGGACATTTCTTACGATGGTTCGTGGGATGAATTTTTCGAGGCGTATGTGCAAGGTGAAGTCTATTTTGGCAGCGTTTTCGACCACATGCGGGAATGGTGGCAAGCAAGTCAACAGGCTGACAACATCCTCTTTGTGACCTACGAAGAGATGAAGCGGTCATTGGCAAATGTTGTGGCAAAGGTGGCTAACTTTGTGGGTACTTCGTATGATAATGATTTTCTGGCACATGTTGTGGCACAAAGTTCCTTTATGGCAATGGCAAAAAACCCTTTAGCAAATGGCTCTTGGCTGCAACAGCGGGCAAACTCTCCTGGTCATCTCCGGAAAGGGGTTGTGGGGGATTGGCAGACACATTTTACAGTGACCCAAAAGGCACGGTTAGAGGAAGTCCAGCAACAAGCGTGGTGTGACACAGAACTGCTTTCGCTGTTGGAGGAATAGGAAATATAGCAAATGGCTTTGGTAAATAGTTTATCTACTTTCAACGATAGGTTGCCCCAGATCCGTCGGATGCCTGGCAGACGCAAAGCGTCGTTGATAGCGCAATTACAGGCATCAAGTTCGGCTGCCATAGTGGCGGCTAAGCGTGACACCAATATGGATGTCCAAATTCAGCAAAAGCGTGCCGCGCAGATGAAGAAGTTGTTAACGGTTTCTTCGGCATCGTTGGGGATCAGCTTGCTGGGGGTACCTATGCTTAGTCCTTTAGGTCTTCTCAGTACGGCCGGCTTTCTTTATGGGGCAACCCCGGTCTTTATGAGTGCCTATAAGGCACTGCAAGCGGAGAAAAAGCCGAATGTAGATGTTTTGATTGCCATTATGTCTGCTGCTTGTGTAACACAGGGTTATCTTGTGGCCGGTAATTTGGCGGTTGTGTTTAATGCGCTGCGGCTGCTGCTGCTGAACAAAGTCAATGGTGATACCCAAAAGAGCCTTTTTGATGTCTATCAGCTCCAGCCGCGCAAAGTGTGGCTTCTGGTTGATGAGGTTGCGATTGAAGTACCCTTTGAACAGGTGCAGGTGAATGACATTGTGGTGGTTGGTGCAGGCGAAATGATTCCGGTTGATGGCACGATCATTCAGGGGATTGCTTCAATTGATCAACATATTCTCACGGGAGAGTCGCAGCCGGTGGAAAAGGAGAAAGATGCT
The DNA here is from genome assembly GCA_020634215.1 of Ardenticatenaceae bacterium. Lineage (GTDB taxonomy): Bacteria > Chloroflexota > Anaerolineae > Promineifilales > Promineifilaceae > JACKCD01. Next base: position 32,186 of record JACKCD010000049.1, read on the forward strand.
AAGGTCTTTGCTTCGACGGTGGTGTTGATGGGGTCTATCCATGTGCGGGTGGAGCAGACTGGGATGGAAACGGCCGTTGCCCGTATTGCCGAAACCCTCAACCAAGCCCGCAACTTCAAATCCGCCTTACAACTGCGTGCCGAAGCCTTTGCCGACCGCACCATTATTCCCACCCTAGCAGTGAGTGCGCTTAGTGTCCCCCTAATTGGGCCGATGGGTGCCTTGGTCATCCTAAACGCCCACTTTGGCTATCGGCTCTCTGTCATCGGAGCCGTCAGCATCCTCAACTATTTAAGTTTGGCTGGCAAACAAGGTGTGCTTATCAAAGATGGTCACGCTCTGGATGCCCTGCGCGAAGTTGACACGATTGTTTTTGACAAGACAGGGACATTGACCCAAGAGCAGCCCCATATTGATCGGATTCATTGCTGTGATGGCTATTCTAACAATGAAGTATTGCGCCTTGCAGCAGCAGCCGAATTCCGCCAAACGCATCCCATTGCCCGCGCCATTTTAGAAGAAGCACAACGCCGCGAGATAGCTATTCCTCATATTGACGAAGCAGATTACAAAGTAGGTTTTGGTCTGAAGGTGATGCAGGATGGGCAACTATTACGGGTTGGCAGCCGTCGTTTCATGGAAATGGAAGGGGTGATGATTCCCGAGAGAATTAACTGGGTACAGGAGATGTGCCACTACCAGGGACATTCACTTATTTTGGTTGCCATTAATGAGCAGGTGATTGGTGCCTTGGAAATTCACGCCACCGTGCGCCCAGAAGCCCCTGAGATACTTGCCGAGTTGCGTCAGCGTAACATTGAGAACTTTTATATCATCTCTGGTGACCACAAAGCACCAACAGAAAAACTAGCCTCAGATCTAGGGATTGAGCATTACTTTGCGGAGACATTGCCCCAGCAAAAGGCAGCAATTATTGAACAACTGCAGGCCGAGGGAAAAACGGTTTGTTATATTGGGGATGGCATTAATGATGCGGTTGCGCTGCAAAAAGCTCACGTTTCTGTTTCATTGCGTGGTGCCTCAACCATTGCCACAGACACAGCGCAAATCGTTCTTATGGATGAGAGTCTGCGCCATCTTGTGACGCTTTTTGAGCTTGGCGATGATTTTACAGAGAACATGAAGGTTAATTTTGCAGCCATTGTTGTGCCAAGTTTATTAGGAATTGGGGGGGCTTTTTTCCTCCAATTCGGGCTTGTGCAATCAATTGTCTTGAACCAGTTGGGGTTTGCAGCGGGTGTGGGCAATGCGATGTTGCCCTTTGTGCGCCAAAAACGGCTTGTTGAGGAGACGCTGCCCAATGATGAGGGTGTACCAGCACCATAGCTTATTCCAGCATAAATTATGCCCAGAAAAGGAATGATCCTCACGGCTTTCACCGCTTCTAAATAATACTTTAGCTCCATTTGCGCTTATCGAGGCATGGTATACATGACATTTGTCTACTCAGAAGATGACGGATTGTAGGAGGAAAACGGCCGTTTTTCCCGTATCCTATCTTCAGGCGTAAAAGTCTTTGGGTTGGCTCGCCATATTGGCGGGGTCAGCAAGGATGCAATCTCATGAAAACGATGACTGTTGGTAAGTGGCTAGGTCTGACTGGCCTGCTGCTGGGGCTGCTTGTTGCTGTGCCATCGGTAGCTGCGCTCCAGGCCATTAGCCAGCAAGAAGTAATCATCGGTGCCAATGAGGTCATTGAAGATGATCTTATTGTTGGAGCAGATACCTTTGTTTTAGATGGCACAGTTAAAGGCGACCTCATCGTTGGTGGCACCAACATCACCATCAACGGCACCGTCGAAGGGGACTTGATGGCTGCGGGACAGAGCATTGTGGTTAACGGCCGTGTGCTTGACGACATTCGCATTGCCGGAGCCACCCTGACGCTGGGTTCAGCCGCCCAAGTCACCGACGACATGATTGCCTTGGGCTACAGCTTTGAAACCAAGCCCGAAAGCAAGGTCGGTGGCAACCTCTACTTTGCTGGGGCGCAAAGCCGTTTGGCGGGCAACGTGGCGCACGATGTTTGGGTCGAAGCTGGTGGTTTGGAGCTGTTGGGCAGCGTTGGTGGCAACGTAGATGCTACCGTTGACACCGCTGAAGCCGCCCCCACCTTTCCACCGTTTGCTTTCACCCCCAACATGCCAGACGTTCCCACCTTCACTTGGGGTCTGACCATTGGCGAACAGGCAAACATTGCCGGTGATTTGAACTACCACAGCCCCACCACCTTCAACGTGCCGATGGGCACGGTGATTGGCAATGTGACCAATGAAATTGTGGCCGCCAGTAGTGACACCCCTGCCACCGTCGCACCGGCCGTTCTTAGCGGGGCTTGGTTCCTGGCCGAGCTACAACGTTTTGCTGGGCTGCTGGTGGTCGGCTTGCTGCTTGTCTGGCTGCTGCCAGCCTGCATGGCCGCCGTCAATGAGCCTTTGCGGCAGCGGACGTGGGGCAGCCTCGGTTGGGGCATTGTCACCATTCCCGCCTTTGGGCTTCTGATTCTGGTCACGCTGTTTGTCATGATCGCCCTGGCCGCATTGCTGGGTGCGCTGACGCTGGGCGGGCTATCGGCCACCGTGGTGTTTATTGGGCTGCTGTTGCTCTTCGCCTTCACCCTCTTCTTTGTGCTGTCCGTGGTCTACTTTGCCAAGATCATGGTGAGCATGGTGGTGGGCGAATGGCTGCTGGCGCGGTTCTACCCCACGGCAGCGCAGAATCGCTTCTGGCCGCTGGTTACAGGGTTGGTGCTGTTTGTGGTGTTAACGGCCGTTCCGTATCTCGGCGGCTGGGTTAGCTTCATCGCCACCCTCTTTGGTCTGGGTGCGCTGGTCATCAGCGGCGCAATGTGGCTGCAACAGCGGCAGCCCACGCCCAAGATGGCAACGCCACCAGCCAAGCCAGCTATTCAACCTGCTTAACCGCTGGCTGGGAAACCAGTTAGCTGTTTAGAGGAGCATCATCTTTTTGTTTGTGGGAGATGGTGTTCTGGTTTCACCTCCTCATTCTCTCAGGAACGGCCGTTTATCGTGACTAAAGCGATAAACGGCCGTTTCTCTTCTTTATCACCTGCCAAACTACCCCAAAAACGCTAAAATCCTTTAAACTTTAGGCAACTATCTTATCATCTCAACGTTTGTAAAGGATTGACACAAAGATGAATCGCACCCGTCTTATTTTCTTTGGCATTATCGGCCTCGCCGCCTGCATCGTCGCCACCCTGCTCCTAACCCAACTCTTGGGCCGCGCCCGTGATCTTGCCACCAGCGACAGTGGCGACAGCCCTGCAACCATTGAAGTTCCCAGAGGCTCTGTTTTGGTCACGCTGGCCTCCTCCAACACCAAGGAAAGCTGGCTCAACCAGGTGGTGGAAAAGTTTAACGCCGCTGGCATTAGCACCAGCGACGGCAGCCCCATTGTGGTCAACGTCAGCCACGTCACCTCCGGCGGCTCAATGAACGCCATTTTGGACGGCAGCAGCCAGCCCGTGGCCTGGAGTCCCGGCGATCAGTCGTGGGTGGATCAGGCTAACGAAACGTGGCGGCAGCGGACAAATCGGCCGTTAGCCAGCCAAAGCTGTGAACCCACCGTCTATGCACCGCTCGGTTTTGCCATGTGGCGACCCATGGCGGAAACGCTGGGCTGGCCCAATACCCCCATTGGCTGGGACAAAATTGTGGAATTGGCGGCTGACCCCAACGGCTGGGCAACTTATGGCCGGCCGGAATGGAGGCAATTCCGCTTCGGCCACACCCACCCCGCCTACGCCAACTCTGGGCTGCTCTCCATGACTAGCTTTGTCTATGGCATTGCCGGCAAAACCGACACCCTGACCGCCGCCGACATCTATTCGCCCAAAGTGGAAGAGGCGATGCGACAGTTGGAGGAAAACACCTCCAAATATGGTCGACAAGCTCCGGCACTGCTGGACGCGATGGCGCGGCAGGGGCCAAGCTATCTCCACGCTGCCGCTGTGCCAGAGGCTGAAGTGGTGCGCTTTAACATTGAACGCGGCGACGAGCTAACGTTTCCGCTGGCGTTTATTTTTCCGTCGGGCGGCACCATTTGGGGGGAACACCCCTACTGCGTGTTGGACAATGCCGATTGGGTGACGGACGAGGAGGCGGAAGCGGCAGCCATTTTCCGCGATTATTTGCTGGCAAAAGAGCAGCAGGAGATGGCAATTGATAATTATTTACGGCCGTTAAGCAGCTCTATTCCCCCCCGCGCCCCCCTGACCCTGGAAAATGGCACCGACCCCAGCATTACCCCGGACACCGTAGCCCCCCTGCCCAGCCCCAACACCGAAATCAGCAACGCCGTCATTGACCTGTTCAACATCACCAAGCGCAAAGCCACCATTCTGATTGTGCTGGATACCTCCGGCAGCATGGAGGGGGATCGCATTCGCACCGCCCGCGATGCCACCGTGGAATTTCTCAGCCGTTTGGATGCCAACGATGAGGTAGGGCTGATGATCTTTAGCGATGACGTGACCACGCTGTCCCCGCCCAGCCGGGTGGGAGACGTGGTGGAAGGGCTGGGACAGCGAGTAAGTGGACTTGTTGCTGATGGTAATACAGCACTATACGAATCAGTGTGCGAGGCGGTGGCACAAACGGCCGTTCAGCAAGCAGAAGATATCGCTGCCGAAGAAACCCGTCTCTACGGCATCATTTTGCTTTCCGATGGCGAAGACACGGTGGGAACGATTACCGAAAACCAGATGTTTGCCACCTGCCTGCCCGCCAACGCCGAAGCCGACGGCATCAAAATCTTTCCCATCGCCTTTGGTGAAGCCGCCGACCAAGATGTATTGAATCGTATTGCTGATGTGACTGGTGGGCGGCTGTTTACGGCCGATCCCGCTTCGATTGGCAACGTTTATTTATCCATTTCAGCGGAACAGTAAATGAAAATGGGGCGCTGATTTGCCCGATTTCGCTTTAATCTCGACTTTTGCATTGACATAAACTGCTCCGTCATTTATTGACAGCAAACAACCTTAATAATTGAATAGAGAACGCCATCAACGACACCTCGAAAAAGCGCACACTGTGCTTAATTTGCACCCTTTTGCACCCTTTTGGGAGCAGGTGCAACGGTTCTCTATTCTGTATACTAAAAGGTATATGCTTGATACCGTTTGTCACAGTCAACAGTTGGAAAAGCCTGTTTGATGAAATGCAGGAGAAGACATGGCTAATAGCATAAAAACACTACGCCTTGGTCAGCCAGCATCATATTGCATCCAGGTACAGGGTGTGCTTGATAGTTCATGGAGTGATTACTTTTGTGGATTGACAATCACACAAATGCAGTGTGTCGAGCAAGGATCAATAACCGTCCTGTCAGGACAAATTGTAGATCAATTGATGTTGCTTGGCGTGTTACAACGTCTATGCAATCTTGGTCTGTCCATTCGCTCGGTCGAATGGTTAATGGAGGAAGTTGTTTCGTCTTGATAGAGTAGAAGGAGACAGCATGATGAAGCTTTATCTCTCAGGTAAATATCGCCTCTTATACAATGAGACACCCATTACGGGCTTTCGCTCAGACAAGGTACGAGCATTGTTAGCATATCTTGTGTTGGCAAAGGGACGGCCGTTTACCCGCACCCACCTCAGCAACCTCCTTTGGGCAGACTACCTATCCAGCTCTGCTCGCGCCAGCCTGCGCGTTGCCCTTTCCAATTTGCGTCAAGTACTCGCACCAATGGACGACCTTCTCGAACTCGATGATCAGATTGTATGTTTCAACCATCAATCCCCACAATTTTGGTGCGATGTCTTGGCAGATGAAACCCTAATCAACTCCCCTTTGTTCTTGCTCGATTTGCAGCATATCTCGGCGATGCCCTTTCAAATATGGCGTAGACAACAGACAGGAGAATCCAGTTAGGTTACTGATTGAGATGCGCCACCCGCGCTGCACGGCCAGCGCAGGGAATCGTTACGCACTCGTTACGCACTCGTTACGCTTTCGTTGTGCAGCTCTGGTTGTCCCACCTGCCCCCCTAAGGTATCTTTACCATATAACATTGGCACACCCAACAAGAGCAAAGCGAACATGGAAGCAGTTTTGATATTCATCGCAGGATCAGCAGTAGGCAGCATCGTCGTAACATGGTTCTCCCGTGTCACAGAAAAGCTCCCATTCTCATCCGCTTCACAAATAACAGATAATCCCCTAAAAAAAATCAACGGGATTGGCCCAATATATGCGGCTCGCTTACAACAAGCTGGAATTATCAGCTTAGAGCAGTTGGCGGCTGCCTCCCCCGACGCGCTTTACAGCATAGCCTCGGGTGGTCGTACCAATCTACGGATGGATGTAAAAGCCTGGATTAAGCAGGCACAACAATTGACCCAAAAGGGAATCGCTACGACCTGATTGTCGGCAGCAAAAAGAGAACGCGCTACTTCACTTGGTTCATCAGCACGTTCTCGAAATGGCGAAACAGGCTCTGAGCCAGGTTTTTCTACGCCCATTTGCGATTGCGCTTCCACTTATATTATAGCTCCTTTGGCTACGCAAGAAGGAGCGTAAAGCAATAAAATTAGACACACTATGTCGAAAGGGCGGAGCTTACCCAAATCTAGCTGACTATCTATTATGAAGAGCAAGCAAATTTATCCCATCCTTGTAACCCTCATTATTGTGCTTTGGTTAGGCTATATGATCTCAGCCGAGCAATTCGTCCTTTTCACCAAATGGTGGCCGATGTCACTGACAATGGTATTAGGATCATTTGTAGCGGGTGCATCGGCTGAAGGCGGTGCGGCCGTTGCCTTTCCCGTTTTCACCAAAGTCCTACACATTCCCGCCACCGAAGCCCGCACCTTCGGTCTGATGATCCAAGCCGTGGGCATGACGACAGCCTCCATTGTTATCATAACGCGGGGTGTCAAAATCTTGCCGCAGGTCATCACTTGGGTATCCGCTGGTGGGGTAGCCGGTATGATCGTTGGCTCCCTGCTCATCCCCATTCCCACCCCCTACCCTAAGCTATTATTCACCTTCGTAACGGCCGCTTTTGGCGTGGCCCTCATCCTCTCCCGCTGGGTCCTAAAATGGCAACCCCTTGATGAATTTATCATCAACACCCCAACCCGCCGTTGGCTCTTTCTGGGCATCGGCCTTGTCGGCGGCATTTTTGCCGCCAACACAGGATCAGGCATAGACACGCTCACCTTTATCGTGCTGACGCTAGCGTTTGGTGTCAACGAAAAAGTTAGCACCCCAACAACCGTTGTCATCATGGGGTTAAACTCCCTCGTCGGCTTTTTTACCCAAGGGGTTTTGCTCCAATCTATTGGCATCGTCTGGGAATATTGGCTGGTCTGCGTCCCCATCGTCATCTTTGGCGCACCGTTTGGCGCATGGGTAGCCAGCCGCATCAGCCGCGATGCGATCATCTATCTACTGCTCACACTCATTACGATTGAGCTGGTGACAACCATCATTCTGATTCCATTTACTGGCACAATGGTTGCTTTCACACTTATCACCATCGTCGTTTGCACCATTTGGTTTGCAGGGATGTTGCGCTATCGTCACAAGGGTAAAATAACGCAAGCGATGCCTCTCCCTGTTAGCGATGCAACGCTGTAGCCCAAGATGGTTTACATGATTGACCGTGCTGATCACACCCCGCATCAGGGGACGACTGAGGCTTTCAACTAGCCATTTATCATACACAAAAGACCTGCTATGCGAAAACTGCTTCCTCTATCGCCCCCAAAACTAACCTCGAATGATGAGTTCGACCCATTTGCTGACTTGATTTTGATGCAGCGCGAAAAGCCGCGCAGCTTGCGCTCGGTTAACTTGCACACGCTTTCCCCCTTCCAGCGGGCGTTATTGTCAATTGACGGTACGGTAACAAAATTTATCGAAGCATACAGGCTCGAACCAATTGAAATTACGCGCCTTCGACAGCACGAACAGACTTTGCACGACGACCATCACTGGCTTGAAGCATCGGCCGGCACGCGGGTGCTGGCGCGTGAGGTGCTGCTGCGCGGCAAATACAGCGCAACCGTTTATGCCTACGCCATCTCGCTACTCATTCTCGACCGCCTGCCAGAAAGGGTCATTCGAGATTTAGATGTTGAGCCGGCCGGGTTGGGGCGCATCTTGCTCAACAGCCAGCTAGAAAATCGCCGCGACATTTTATGGTATGGGCGCGAATGTGTTGAAACGCTGCCCGACCCAATTGCGGCCGAGACGGGTCAAGATTTTCTCAGCCGAACGTATCGAATTGTGGTGGGAGATCGGCCGATTATGCTCATCAACGAAAAGTTCCCCACATCCATGAGAGATGGGAACTAATGAGATGAAGAAGCAAGCAAACCATGAGATTGGATAACGCGCTTATTCCGAGAGCGCGAGAAGGACGTAAACATGGACATTCACGAAATAGGCTATCTTTATGTGGCCGCAGGAGATAAATACATCAATGAAGCAATCGTTTCGGCCGAAAGTCTAAAAAGGCTTAATGCCAGCGTCCACATCACCTTGATTACTGACAAAGACATTGAGAACTCTCCGTTTGATCAGATAATCATTCGTCCTGTAACGATTCGAGGCGCTCCAGATGGGTGGCTATACAAAGTGAAACACATGTATGAGGACACGCCCTACGAAAGAACGTTGTTCCTCGATACAGACACCTATTTTTGTGAGGATTGTCAAGACCTATTTGAAACGCTGGACTTTTTTGACATGGCGCTGGCGCTTGCCCCAGCAGACCCCAACCAACCGAAATCGCCCAAGACGAACAACCCATTAGTCGCCTGTAAGCCATACAATACAGGCGTTATTCTGTTTAGAAAAAGCGCGAATAACGATGTGTTGTTTCGTAAATGGCTGGAGATGTACGAAAAAAAGGTAGCCTCGCAAAATTTGGCGGAATGGGATGGCAGTTTGGGAAGATTTGAGGGTGATCAACCTGTTTTCTTAGAAGCTTGGCTGCAGTCTGATAGTAAGATTTGTACGCTTTCCAATGCTTGGAATGCGAGGTCTCCGCTATTTTTTAATTGGAACGAACCAATAAAAATCATTCACGGCAGACACAAAGACTTTGAAGCAATCAAAAACGAGATGAATCGTGAATGGGGGAGCGAGAAAGTTGTGAAAACTAGGTTTTGGTTGCCTGGTAAAAATATGAGCATGTTGTTTGATAGACGTACCGGCACGATTTTCGGTGATCCCAAGCGTTACTTAGATGAATGATGCTCTGTTAGCTGGCTGGAAACGGCCGTTAAATAGCTCCCTCAAAGAATGTATGAAATCCACTGAACTCCCCCTCTTTTACAATGCCAACAGCATTTTAGAGAACAATCTCACCCACCGCCCTGATAAAATCGCCCTGCTCAGTAACGGCCGTATTCTCACTTTTCAGGAAGTTGCTAATGAAGCCAACCAAGTAGGAAATGCGTTACAAGCAATGGGCGTCCGTTTTGGCGACCGCGTCGGCATTCTCGCACCCGATAGTGCAGAGTGGGTTACGTCTTTCTTCGGCATCATCAAAGTTGGAGCCATCGCGGTTTGCATCAACACACTGCTCCAATCCCATGAGTACGATTACATTCTGCGCGATAGCGGCCTCCGCGTCCTCATTGTGCATGAAAGTTTATTGCCACTGATTGAGCCAGTTCGTGGCGAACAGCATGTTATTGTCATTGGTCAGCCACAACACCCGTCCGATAGCGCATTTGCCGACTGGATTCAGCCGCAACCAACCCAACTTACGGCCGTTCCAACACACCGAGACGACTTCTGCTCATTGCACTACTCCAGCGGCACAACCGGCCAGCCCAAAGGCATGTTTCACGCCCACAAAGATTATGCCCTCATTGCCCAGAATACAGGTGTAGAACTCTTGGGCATGACCGAACAAGATTGCACCTTTTCGGTTGCCAAGCTCTTCTTTGTGTATGGCTTAGGTGCCAACCTGGTTATGCCGTGGCATGTCGGAGCCAGCATTGTGCTATATGCAGGTTCACCACGTCTGGCCGTCGGCATACTCGACACCATCGAACGGTTTAAGCCAACCATCTTAATCAGCGTCCCCACCGCCTACATCACCCAATTGGTGCTCAAACAGATGTCCGAACGGTACGATCTCACGTCGCTACGTCTATGCCTCTCGGCAGGTGAAGCCCTGCCCGCTTCGGTGTGGCAACAATGGAAAGAGGCAACAGGGTTAGAGATTTTGGATACCATTGGCTGTACCGAAACGCTTCACACCTTCATGGCGAATCGCCCCGATGATTTGCGCCCAGGCAGCAGTGGTAAGCCATCCCCCGGTCATGAGGTCAAGTTGGTAGATGATGCTGGCAACGAAGTCGCTGATGGTGAGATTGGCAATTTGCTCGTCAAGAGCGAGTCAACCTCGCTGTTTTACCTGCATCAGTACGAGAAAAGCAGACAGACTTTTCGCGGCGAATGGCTGTTTACGGGGGACAAATACACGCGGGACGCAGATGGCTTCTATTGGCACATGGGGCGTGCGGATGACATGTTCAAGGTTGGTGGCCTCTGGGTATCACCCGTAGAGGTCGAAAGTGTGCTGCTAAACCATCCCGCCGTCTTGGAATGTGCGCTGGTGACACAATCAGACCAGCAGGGTATGATTAAGCCCAAGGCGTATGTCCGTTTGCATAATGGCTACCAACCGTCTAATAATTTATTGCGTACCCTATTGCAACATTGTGGTAGCCAATTGGCTGCCTACAAATGTCCCCACTGGATTGAGTTCGTAGATGACTTGCCCAAGACGGCCACAGGCAAAATTCAAAGATTTAAGCTGCGTCGGCCGGCCGAAAATTCATAAGGCGACATAACAATGAAAATAATCGGTGCTGGGCTAGGGCGCACAGGGACTTCATCGCTCAAAGTAGCCCTAGAAATGTTGGGATTTGCTCCCTGTTATCACATGGACGTGCTGGGCGAGCATCCCGACCACGTTGATTTTTGGCTGGCTGCCGCTGCTGGTCAGCCTGTTGATTGGCGTAGCTTTTTTGCAGCGTATGCTGCTACGCTCGACTGGCCTGCTTGCGACTACTACCAAGCGTTGTTGGTATTCTATCCCGATGCGAAAGTCATTCTAACCGTGCGTGATGGCGACAAATGGTACGACAGCATGTACGAGACGATTTACAGCTACAACAACAGCTTTCCAAGCTGGGCAAAAGCGGTCGCACCGCAAGCGGCGCGACTCGTTCATTTGAGACAGCTTCAAATCTTGCAGGCAAAATTCAACGACCAGTTTGAGAACCGTCAGCACGCCATCGACATTTTTAACGCGCACAATGAAGCAGTCAAACAAACAGTTCCCGCCCATCGCCTGTTACTTTTCGAGGTACAGCAAGGTTGGGAGCCACTGTGTGAGTTTCTTGAACGCCCAACGCCGACGGAACCATTTCCCCACGTCAACGACCGCAAGCAGTTTCAGCGCTTTGGCAAATGGGCAAAGAAGTAGACAAGAAGATGCAATCAGAAAAAACAGCACGCCCTTTAACTGGCGAAGAGTATTTAGCCTCGCTGGACGATGGTCGGGAGGTCTGGATATATGGTGAGCGGGTTGCCAATGTGACCCAACACCCTGCCTTCCACAATACGGCGCGTATTTTGGCTCGCCTGTACGACGCGCTGCATGATCCGCAGCGGCAGTCACGGCTGACTTGCCCGACAGACACAGGATCGGGTGGCTATACCCATCCATTTTTCAAAACGGCGACCAGCGTTGAGCAACTCATGCGTGCTCGTGGCGCGATTGAGGAATGGTCACGCATGACGTATGGGTGGATGGGTCGCACGCCAGATTACAAAGGTGCGTTTATTGCTACCTTAGGCGCGAATGCCGAGTTTTATGACCCCTATCAAGAGAACGCTAAACGCTGGTATCGCAAAGCGCAAGAAAGCGTGCTGTATTTGAACCACGCGATTGCCAACCCGCCGGGTCAAAACCATGATACCGACAACGGGTTGCAACTGCGTGTGATTCGTGAGACAGATGCTGGCATTGTTGTGTCCGGCGCGAAATCTGTTGCCACAAACTCCGCGCTCACGCACTACACGCTGGTTGCCCAAGCTGGCCCTGTCATAAAAAAGGAAGCCGCCCTCAATTTCATCTTGCCCATCAATGCGTCTGGCGTGAAATTGATTTGCCGCCCCTCCTACCAAATGGCGGCGCAATTTGTCGGCAGCCCGTTTGATTACCCGCTGACCAGTCAGTTTGATGAAAACGATGCAATTTTGATTTGTGATGAAGTGCTTGTGCCGTGGGAAAATGTCTTCATCTACGGGAATTTGCGTAAGACAGCAACCTTCATGTCCGACTCTGGTTTTTATAGCAATGCCGGCTTCCACGGCTGTATTCGGTTAGGTGTCAAACTCGATTTTTTGGCTGGACTCCTGCTCAAGTCGTTGGAAACAACGGGTGCATTGAAGCATCGGGGGGTGCAAGTCAACATGGGGGAGGTGTTGGCTTGGCGCAATATGATTTGGTCTTTGGTGGAGGCGATGACCCACGCACCTGCCAACTGGCACAACGGCGCATTGTTGCCAAATCATGAGGCTGTTCTCGCTTACAGTGCCCTTGCCCCCAACATCTACGAGCAGATCAGGAAAATTTTCACCGATGTGTTGGGCAGTTATCTGATTTACTACAACTCCCATGCGGCCGATTTTCAGAACCCTGAATTGCGCCCCTATTTAGACACCTACTTGCAGGGGGCGCAATCTCAAGATGGGGTGGAGCGCGTCAAACTTGCTAAGTTAGCTTGGGATGCGATAGGCAGCGAGTTTGGGGGTCGTCATGCGCTTTATGAGCGCAACTACATCGGGAGTCACGACGTGATTCGTCTTACGAACTACCGTCACGCCATCGCCTCAGATCAAGCACGCGATTTGAAAGCGTTTGTTGACCAGTGTCTTAGCGAATACGACCTAGACGGCTGGAAGATGTCCGATCTAGATTCGGGACAAAAACTTCATTCAAAACAAGGGGAATCTCTCGATGAATACACATGACGTTGTATTACAACACCTAGCTGAAATTGTGACCGAATTTTCGCCATTGCCTTTTCCAGATGATGTGACTGATGAGACGAGACTGGATGAGTTCTGGTTGGATTCTATTGCCTTTGTCACCTTACTGAGCAGTTTGGAGGAGGCGTTGGGTTTTATTCCACAAGCCGTCATACGTGGCGAATTTCAACCCCAAACAGTTAGAGACCTCGTTAGTCTGTATACGGCACAACAAGAGACTGATTAATGAAGGAACATGCACCGAATGGAACGAGCGCATTGGCAACCGCCTTGCGCTTGTTTCAAAATCGAAAGCAACTGCCGCCTATTGAGCGCGTAGACAACGCTGGTCCCCAGAGATTGTCCTATGCTCAGGAACTGCTGTGGCTCTTTCAGCAGGTTCATCCTGAGAGTCGTACCTACAATCTCGTTCATGCCTTCCGACTGATCGGTGCGTTAAACGTTGCGGCGTTGGAACAAACGCTGAATGAGATTGTGCGCCGCCATGCCATTCTGCGGACAACCTACCATTTGGATGACGAGTATCCTGTGCAGCGTGTGGGGACGTTCGCGTATCGGCCGATTCCCATAACTGACCTACGCGCCCACACCAAATCAGAACAACCTATAAAAGTAGAAGCATACGTTCAAGCACAGCAACAGCAACTTTTTGATCTAAGCCAGCACCCCCCCTTCAGATTTAGTTTGCTCCAATTGCAGGACGACGAATTTGTGCTGGTTTTCTGCCTACACCACATCCTCTATGAAGTGTCGTCCGAGCGCGTGCTTTTCCACGAACTGGGGATTTTGTACAAGGCGTTTGAGGCGGGGGAACCGTCGCCCTTGCCCGATTTGCCGATTCAGTATACCGATTACGCCGCCTGGCAGCGTCAAATTCTGACCGAAGAGACCCTAGCGGAGAAGATTGACTTTCATCGGCAGCTCTTAGGCGATGAACTGCCGGCCCTCAACCTGCCGACCGACTCCCCGCGCTCAAATGAGCGTGACTTTAGCTGCAATACGCTGACCGTGGCTGTGAACCCTGAATTGCACCAAATGCTGCGCCGTTTTAGCCAGTCAACAGGGGCATCGCTCTTCAATATTCTGCTGACGACCCTCTACGTGTTGCTCTATCGCTATACGGGGCAGACAAAGATTGTGGTTGGTACGCCTATAAACGGCCGTAATCATGCTCACCTCAACAAACTGTTGGGTATCTTCGTCAACGAAGTTGCGCTGCCAGGCGACCTGAGTGACAACCCAACCTTTGAACAGCTTTTAGCCCGTGTGCAGCAGACGACAGGGGCGGCGTATCAGCATCCCGATTTACCCTTTCACAAGCTGTTTCCACACCTTGCGGGGGGGCATGGGCGCACTTATTTCCCCGTGACGTTCAACATGCCAGCCGGCCGTAACGAAATGCAGCTACACGGTTTGACCGTAGAACGCTTGCCGCTCCATCGGGTACATTCACAGGCTGACCTGTTTTTCACGGTGCTTCCCAATCGCGGTGAGCTGTCCCTGCACGTCACGTATCAGGCTGACCTTTTCAATGAAGCGCAGATTGCTCGACTAGCGGATCACTATCAGAATTTATTGGCCGCCATTGTAAACCCGGCTGTAGATGCGGCTCTGCCAGTTAGCCAGCTTCCCATGCTTACTGAGGCTGAATACCACCAGATTGTGCATCAGTGGAACGATACGGCCGTAAATTTGGGCGAGCCACAGGCGATTCACACCTTGTTTGCGGCGCAAGTGGCACGAACGCCCGATGCGGTGGCGGTTGTGTTTGGGGATCAGCAACTCACCTATGCTGAACTCAACGCCCGTGCCAACCAGTTAGCCCACCGCCTGATTGAACTCGGTGTGCAAGCCAATACCCTCGTGGCAGTCGCTATGGAACCCGCCCTTGAGATGATTGTGAGTTTGCTCGCCATTCTCAAGGCAGGTGGGGCGTATGTGCCGATTGACCCCACCTACCCTCCTGAGCGTATTCACTACATGCTGCTGGATAGTGCCACACCGATTTTGCTCACCCAATCCCATCTCCCAAACGTGCAAGAGATGGGTGCGGACAACGTTCAACGCATTGCCGTTGATACGGCCTGGGGGCAACTGGCGAAATTACCGACCCACAACCCACAGCCCCGTGCGTCACTAGACGACCTGATTTATGTGATTTACACCTCTGGCTCCACGGGTCGTCCCAAAGGTGCGGGGGTGTACCATCGTGGCTTCGGCAACCTGCTCAACTGGTTT
>JACKCD010000005.1 GCA_020634215.1 Ardenticatenaceae bacterium
CGGGGCGGGCCCGGCGCCGGGGGGGGGCGGGGGGCGCGCCGGGGCGCCCCCACCCCCCCGCCCCCCCCCCCGAACCCACCTCATTCCCCGGCTCGGTTTCCTCATCCACCGCCACCACGTCCGCCATTTCAAAGATGCCCAAAGACGGCCGTTGTGGGTCACGCAAATGACCTAGGAAATCCACCGGCAGCGGGGCAAAGGGCTGCCCCGCCCCAATGCTGCTAGAGTTGGGCTGGAGCATAAAATCTTCTGGTCGGCCGGCCAAGCCGGGGTTGGCAAAAAGCGGGTCAGCGGCAAAGCTGTCTGGCTCTTCGGCCAGTTCCGGCACGCCATCGGGCCAATTGTTGTGGCTAAACGCCCACCCCTCGCTGTTGCCAATGTTGAGTGCCTCACCATTGCCCCCGGCAAAGATGATGTTGTTTTGCACCAGCACATTTTGCGGCGGCTGCGAAAACAGACCCACACCGTCAAACCGGATGGCATCCTCATGGGTGTCGGCAATCACGTTGTAGACAATGCTCACGTTGCGATAGCTGTTGCTGGGGTCGAGGTTGCTTTGGTCGTGCCAATAGCTCACACCGCGCCCGGTGCCAAGCATGAGGTTGTTGGCAATAATGATGTTGTCAAGCTGCGTGGCTGGGGCGTTGTCATACGATTCGTTTGCTAGATGGATGGCGTTGGCAGGCACAAAGCGGTCGCTGCGATTGTAGCGGGTGGTGGTGGCGTAGAGGTAGTTGCCATTGATGGTGACGTTGCGGGCGTTGTCAATGTAGATGTTGACGCTATAGGTATCGTGGATTTCGTTGCCGTCAATTTGCACGCCGTCGGCAAAAATAGCAATGATCCCTTCGCCCCAAATGTCGTGAATCTGGTTGTGGCGAATGACAAAGTTGGTGGAGGGGGAGCCGTCGAAGCGGCGATAGGTGGAGATACCGGCTTTCCAGCCGCCGGTGGCGTTAAAGGCTTCGTTTTCGTTTTCCAATGAGGTGCGCCACACTTCGTTGTCTTCAATGGTGATGAGGTTGCCGCCGCCGCCAATGCCGCGCCCGCGAATTTCGTGAACGCGGTTGTCGCGCAGGGTGATGCCGTCGGATTCAAAAACGCCCAGCCCGCGCCCGCTGGAGTTGGTAATCTCAAAGCCGGTAAAGAGGACGTGGGTGGATTCGCTGATGAGAACGAGGTGCTGGTCTTCGGGGATGGGTAGCCCAGTGCCGTCGAAGGTGACGGTTTCGCCGGGGGCGGGCTGGATGGTGATGGGATTAACGGCCGTTCCCGTGGCCGAAAAAACCGTTTGCTCCTGGTAGACTCCGCCGCGCAGATAAAGGGTGCTGCCGGGTTGGGTCAGAGGGGCGGCGTGGGTGAGGGTGCGAAACGGCCGTTCGGCACTGCCATCGCCGCTGTCGTCGCTGCCGTCCAGAGCAACAAAGAGGGTGGGGGCGGTTTGGGCAAAGATAGTGTGGTGGGACAAGAGGGAGGTGGGGGGAAAAACGGCCGTTGGCCCACCACCCAGCACCACAAGCAACAAAACAAAAAAAAGCCAATGTCGAATCATAAATGTCTCCCAACAGACGCCCACCATACCGATTTGGCTGATGCTTGTCAATACGGCTAAGGTGAAATTAAAAGAAACATGACTCATGGGTCATAGGCCATGCAATGGCATAGCCCATTTCCCGGCGTAATGGGAATCGTAAGCCCCAGCACGTAACATCAAAGCAACATGGTGACTCAAAGCAAGGCATCCAACCTGTGCCCAGATTTAGCCACCCAAAACCCAACGCGACTCGGAGCGGCAATTAGCACGACATTCCTAACCATACCCACTTTCAACCCATGACTGCCCCACTGTCACCCCACGCCCATCCTCCCTCGGTTTTCCCATCACCTGCCCTGGGCTATAATCCGTTCCCCTTGCTTTCATACAATCAACCAAGAAAGCAAATAGAATGGAAAATCCCCACGACATGGGTTCGTGGCAAACAAAAGAGGAAGGAATAACATGCCAAAAGCACTCATTACCGGCGTGACCGGGCAAGACGGCTCCTATCTGGCCGAATTTTTATTGTCAAAAGGGTACGAAGTTGTGGGAATGGTGCGCCGCACCAGCACCCTCAACCTGCATCGGCTGGCGCACATTCAAGACCAAATCACCCTGGTTCCCGGCGACCTGCTCGACGAATTTTCCCTGGTGCAAATTCTGGATGAGCATCGCCCTGACGAAGTTTATAACCTCGGTGCCCAATCATTTGTCTCCACCTCGTGGAGCCAACCCGTTTTTACTGGCGAAGCAACTGCCTTGGGGGTCACGCGGCTGCTAAACGCCATTCGCATCATTGGCCCCAAAATTCGCTTCTATCAGGCCAGCTCCAGCGAAATGTTTGGCAAGGTAATTGAAGTGCCGCAGCGCGAAACCACCCCCTTCTACCCCCGCAGCCCCTATGGCGTTGCCAAAGTGTACGGCCACTGGATTACCGTCAACTACCGCGAAAGCTACAACCTCCACGCGACCTCTGGCATACTTTTTAACCACGAGTCACCTCGCCGGGGCCTAGAGTTTGTCACCCGCAAAATTAGCTCCCACGTGGCGCAAATCAAGCTGGGGCTGACCAACGAGCTTCGGCTGGGCAACCTGGATGCCAAGCGAGACTGGGGTTTTGCCGGGGATTATGTGCAGGCGATGTGGCACATGCTACAGGTAGACACCCCTGATGACTTTGTGATCGCCACCGGCGAAACCCACTCCATTCGGGAGTTTCTCGACTTGGCTTTTAGCCACGTCAACCTCGATTGGCATGATTATGTGGTGCAAGATGAGCGCTTTATGCGGCCGGCCGAAGTAGACCTGCTCGTTGGCGACCCCAGCAAAGCCGGTGCCAAACTCGGCTGGGAACCCAGCGTCACGTTTCCGCAGTTAGTTCATATGATGGTGGATGCCGACATTCAACTGCTGCAAAACGGACAAACTCCCATGTAAACAGTAATCGGTAAACAGTAATCGGTAATCAGTTGACTGGCTACCGATTACTGTTTACTGATAACCGATAACTGATGACTAGATTTCATACAAGGAGACATTATTATTATGTCAACAGCGATTAAATTTGGAACAGACGGCTGGCGGGCGCGGATTGCCGAAGATTACACCTTCGATAATTTGCGCCGCTGCGCCCAAGGTTTTGCCACCTACTTGCATAACGAAGGGTTAGCTGGCAAAGGGGTGGTAATCGGCCATGACAAGCGGTTTCATGCCGACAACTTTGCCGCCGCAGCGGCAGAAGTGCTGGCTGCTAACGGCATCCATGTTTGGCTGACCGATGGCGCCACCCCCACCCCCACCATCTCCTATGCCGTGGTGGACAAGCAGGCCGGTGGAGCCATCAACATCACCGCCAGCCACAATCCGCCAGAAGATTGTGGGTTTAAAGTGCGTGACCCGCTGGGCGGGGCGTTGGCTCCAGCCGCCTTGAAGAAGGTAGAAGCTGTCATTCCAGAAATTGATGGCGTAAAGCGGATGCGGCTGGACGATGCCATGAGCGATGGGATGGTCACTAAATTTGATGCCGCCCCAGCCTATATCGCCCAAATTAACCGCCTCATTGATCTGGAGCCAATCAGAAACGCGGGTTTCAAGGTGTTGGTAGACTGCATGTGGGGTAATGGTGCGGGCTGGTTCCCGCGTCTGTTGGGCGATAGCAAAACGCAAATTCACGAAGTTCACAACGAGCGCAACCCGATTTTCCCGCACATGAGCCGGCCGGAACCGATCTCCCCCAACGTAGACCACGGCCTCAGCTTTGTTAAAAAAGTGGGGGCAGATGTTGCCATCATCAACGACGGCGACGCGGATCGGGTTGGCTTTGGCGACGAAAACGGCAATTTTATTGACCAACTGCGCGTTTACGGGATGTTGGGCTACTACTTCCTGGAGCTGCGCGGCGAGCGTGGCCCAATTGTGAAGACGATCTCCACCACCAAAATGCTCAACAAGCTGGGAAAGCTTTATGGCGTGCCGGTTCATGAAACGGGCGTTGGCTTCAAATACATTGCCCCCAAAATGGTGGAAGTGGGGGCCATGATTGGCGGCGAGGAAAGCGGTGGCTACGCCTTCCGGGAGCATGTGCCGGAGCGTGACGGGCTGCTGGCTGGGCTGTTTTTGCTCGATATGATGGTACGGACGGGCAAGAAACCGTCGGAACTATTAGATACCGTGTTTGGTATCGTGGGTGCCCACTACTATGACCGCATTGACTCGTCGTTTGAGCAGGAGCGGAAGCCAGAGATTTTGGCAAACGTGGCGGCGGCGCGTCCCGACACGATTGGTGGGCTGAAATGCACCGATATTGTGACGATTGATGGGCATCAGTTTATCATGGAAGATGGGGGCTGGCTGCTGGTTCGCTTTAGCGGCACGGAACCGATTATCCGGGTTTACTGCGAAACCACGCACGGGGATCGGGTGGAAGCGATTTTGAACGATGGGATGAAGATTGCCGGATTGCGATAAAATCCTGCGCTAAGACCTGTGCAAAAAACCGTCAACTCTGTTTTGTGGGGTTGGCGGTTTTTGTTTGGATTAACGGCCGTTTTCCCTCCCACCTCCTCTCCCAAAACCACAACCACACTTGCCCCAACACCAAAAATTGCGTACATTACAGAGCAATCTACATCGCAATTTAGAGGACATATTTATGCGTAAAAACCTTGAAATCTTTATCCAAAACCTTCGCAAAGCAGTCGAACTGTGGTCTAGTCGCCTGACCCAAACGGGCAAAATCATTTTGTGGGCGGCGATTGTTGGTTTTGTTTGGTTCCTTCTGCAAATCTTGAATGCCATTTTCGGCCATGTGGTGCCGCGTTTTAGCGACTTGGGACTGGGTTGGCTGGCCTTCGTTTTGAATCTGGCCGCCTTTTTGCTGGTATTTATGGTTGTCGTGCAGATTGCTTTTACCTACTACTCCTACCAGGAAGCGCAGAAAAACTACCGCGAAATGATTGTACGCGGCCGGCGGGGTGGCAACCGCATGGAGCAGATGGCCGGCCGTCGCACCCGCGCCAGCGGCCAACGGCGGGGAGCATCGGCGGCAAACATGCGCATGACCCCCGATTTAACGGCCGATCAAATCAACCGCCATTACCCCATGCGCTGGTTCAAAAAGGCCACGCTGGTAGAAGAGTGGAAAGATGTGACAGAAGCGGGTGTGTATGCCCTGACCAGTGAACCAAAGAAAAAAATCGAAATACTTGACGCTTCGGAAATAGGTGGTGGTTTTTACCTGGGTACTTGGAGCGGCCGTTTTGTGCCCACTCGTGATATTGTGGTTAACAAAGCGGGAAAACCCGTTAATTTTGCCACCCTTCGCCTTGCCAAAAAAGGCATTCCACGCAACTTGTCGGGTTCGGCCAAGGAAGAATAGGCCGCACTCCTGCATAGAAACCAAAAGGCCAGCACGTGCTGGCCTTTTTTGGTTAGAACGAGGGCGTATGCAATACGCCCCTACAGGCTCCTAGACATCCAGGTTCCGCACCTGGTTGGAATTGGTCATGATGAAGCGGCGGCGGGGAGCAACCTCGCTGCCCATCAGCATGTCGAATGTCTTGTCCGCCACCATTGCATCTTCCACGGTCACTTGTAGCAAGGTGCGGTCGGCGGGGTTCATGGTTGTTTCCCAAAGCTGCTGGGCGTTCATTTCACCCAACCCTTTGTAACGCTGCACCGAATATTTTTTGCCATCAAGCTGCTTGAGCAGCACATCCTGCTGCCCTTCATTATAAGTATAGTGAACATCTTTGCCCTGTTTGATGGCGTAGAGCGGCGGTTGGGCAATGAATAGATGACCGCGCTCAATGAGTTCGGGCATGTAGCGGAAGAAGAAGGTGAGCAGCAGAGTGCGAATGTGGCTGCCGTCCACATCAGCATCGGTCATGATGATGACGCGATGGTAGCGTAGGTTTTCAAAATCCATCGCGTCGCCAATGCCCATGCCGAGGGCAGAGATGAGAGCCTTAACTTCGTTGTTGGCAAGAATTTTGTCCAACCGCGCCCGTTCAGTGTTGAGGATTTTACCGCGCAGGGGCAAGATGGCTTGGAAGTGACGGTCGCGCCCTTGTTTGGCGGTGCCACCAGCCGAATCACCCTCGACGATGTAGAGTTCGCTGCGGGTAGGGTCCCGCTCGGAGCAATCGGCCAGCTTGCCGGGGAGGGTGAGGCTTTCGAGGGCACTTTTCCGCATGACGAGTTCGCGGGCTTTGCGGGCGGCATCGCGGGCGCGAGAGGAGGTGAGGCAGCGTTCGATGATTTTCTTGGCCTCGCGGGGGTTTTCTTCCAAATAAGCGGAAAGGGCTTCCGCGGTGATGGAGGCGACAATGCCGCTGACCTCGGCGTTCATGAGCTTGACTTTTGTTTGGCTCTCAAACTGGGGATCGGGGACTTTGACGCTAACAACGGCCGTTACTCCTTCTCTCGTGTCATCGCTGGAAAAGTTTTTGTCTTTTTCCTTTAGCAAATTGGCCTTGCGGGCGTAGTTGTTGATGACACGGGTAAGAGCGGTGCGTAAGCCGGTGAGGTGTGTACCGCCATCAGGGGTGAAGATGGTATTGGCGAAGGCGTATTCGCTGGCGGCCATACCGTCAGTGTATTGGATGGCAACTTCCACGTCAATGCCGTCCATTTCTTTTTGCACAAAAACGGGTTCGTGCAGCACCACGCGGTTGCGGTTGAGGTAGCGGACAAAGGATTTGACCCCGCCTTCAAAATAGAAGTTCATTTCGCGGGGCATAGACGGCCGTTCATCGCGCACGCTCAAAAAGACACCACTGGTAATAAACGCCATCTCGCGGAAGCGGTTGACCAGCGTTTCAAAGCGGTATTCCAGTTCGCCAACAAAAATTGTTTCGTCAAATTTGAAGTGGGTACGAGTTCCGGTTGGCTCATCGCCCTTCATGCCGCGCAGCTTTTTGACCGGGGCTTGGGGAATGCCGCGTTCGTACCGTTGGAACCATACCCCTTTATCGCGGGTCACCGTCACTTCAAACCATTCGGACAGGGCGTTGACGGCCGCTGCCCCCACGCCGTGTAAACCGCCAGAGACTTTGTAGGCCCCGTTGCCAAATTTACCACCGGCGTGGAGGGTGGTGTGAACGACCTCGAGAGCCGATACTTTTTCGGTGGGGTGTTCCAGCACGGGGATGCCCACGCCGTTGTCGGCGATGGAGACGCTGGCATCGGGGTGGATGACAACTTCGATACGGTCGCAGCGGCCGGCCAGGGCTTCGTCAATGGAGTTGTCTACGATTTCGTAGACGAGGTGGTGGAGGGCTTTGATGTCGGTACCGCCCACGTACATGCCAGGGCGGCGGCGAACGGCTTCCAGCCCTTTAAGAACCTGGATGCTACTGGCATCGTATTGGGTATTTGTCTCTGTTTTTGACATAACTTTTCCTAATAATTTCCGCGATACAGGGTTGTATACCGATCTTGATAAAAGATAAAGGTTGCCATCAGGGTGGCGGTGCTGATGAAGGCGTGGCCGATGATGGCAATGAGGGTGAACCAGGTGCCGTCTTCTGCCCACAGCAGCAGGGAATCTACGGTGGCGTTGATGAGCCAAATGGTGAGGAGGAGCGTGAGAACGGTTGAGAGTTGGCTATGGACGATCATCCCGCTTTCAACGATGGCGCGGCGCAGGGAACGGCCGTTTCTGATTAACCCGTGTGGCACAAAACACAAATAGATGACGACCCACATGCCCACCAGCGGCACTAGAAAAAGGGTAGCAAACCCCAGCGGCCCTACCAGCAGTGCCAAGATGGTGCCCACAATGACCGAGGGGATGTAGAGCATGAGCAAGAAGAGAAAGAACGCCAGTCCCAGAGCCAGCAGCCGAGGCCACACGTACCAAATACGTTCGGCAATGTCGCCCAACTGCCAAAAATTGTGGTCAGTTAGTTCGCTGGGCAAAACGGCCGTTACATTCCCCCGCGTCACCACACCGGCCGCCACCCGCAGCATTGCCACCCGTCCCATGAGGGTGAGATAAATGGTGGACAAGAATAACCCAACCAACAGCAGCCCCATGAGCAGCCCAAACCAGTTGCCCAGACTTTGAATTTCAATGAGTGAAGTGACAAGCGGTGTTTTTTCGGGCGTTGTCAACATCAAAGCGGGGACACCAATAAATGGGAGACTAATGCTGGTGAACAGGTTGGTGGCTGGGATTTGGGTGAATAAATCGCTGCTAAACGCCTGCAAGGCGGCTTCCTGTTGAAATTCAGACAGCAGAAGCTGCATCAATGACTGAAACAAGGTGGTAAAACTAAGCCGTGGCCCCAACCAGTAAAAGCAATCAAGCAATACGGGCAAAATCAACAGCCACATATGTTTAGTGGTGAGATCAAAGCCAGCCGCTAGGGTTGCGCGAATGGATAGTTGGGGGGGCGAATTACTCTCTTTTTGCTTCATCATTCGTTGACTAATTGTACCACAAATGTTCTACCGAAGCGATAAAAATAGGATAAAGAAAAACCTCTCAGGTTTCCTTGACAACCTCAGAGGTTTTGCGGTTTTGTAAACATAAGATAAGGCGTTTAGTTGGTTCGCTGCAAGGGCAGAGTGATGCGGCAGGTGGTGCCGGGCGGATTCTCTAAATCTTGTCCGCTGCTTTCCAGCGAAATGGTGCCACCGTGCCCCTCGATGATGCCCTTGGCGATAGGCAGCCCCAACCCCAAACCGCCACCGCGAAAGGCGTGTTTGCTGGTGGAGTGGTGCATCAGCGACCCCAAAACGTGGAAGATGTCGAAAACGCGCTTTTGCTCTGTTTTGGGAATGCCAATGCCTGTGTCACGCACGGTAATTTCGACCCCAGCGGGGACGCGCCGGCCGGAAACCCAAATGTCACCACCGTCGGGCGTGTATTTAACGGAATTGCCGAGGACGTTGCTGAAAACGACCTCGATCTGGTCTTCGTCCAACATCAGCATGGGCAGGTTGTAGATGTCGTCTACGTGCAGCTTAAGGTTGCGGTTTTCGCATACGTCAGCAAAGCGGACGGCGACGCTGGCAACAATGGGGCCAATAGAGAGGGGACGGGGCAGGAGGGTGAGCTGACCGGAGGCGATGAGGAAGACGTGGAGGATTTCTTCGATGGTTTTCCGCATTTGCAAAACGGCCGTTTCCAGCTTCTGCCGTGTTTGCACAATTTGCGGGTCTGGAGCCGGCTCCACCATGTCAATCACCACCTTCATCAAGTCAGCATACGCCGTCACATTGGCAAGTGGTGTCCGCAACTCATGCGAAATCAGGCGGATAAAGTTGTTCTTTAACTCATCTAGATCCCGCAAATGGGTGTTGGCTTGCTCCAAATTGTCGTTGAGTGCGGCATTTTCAATGGCAACGGCCGCCTGGTTGGCAAAAATTTCCAGCGGAGCCACATCCCCCTGACGAAAACGGCCGCGAATGGAGCGATTTTCCACATAAATGGCTCCAATCACCTCTTTTTGCCGAATAAGCGGCACACACATGATTGAGCGCAGCCGTAAGATCATCACGCTTTCTGCCTGATGAAAGCGTGGGTCGCTCATAGCGTTGCTCAACACCAGCGAATTGCCGGTGCGAATTACCTCTTCCAGGATGGAATGGCTGATTTCATCTGCCCCTTCGGGAAGTTCATTGCCGTCTTTGTCCCGTTTGGCGCGAAAATCCAGGGAACCATCATTTGTTTTCAGAACAATATAACCGCGTTCTGCTCCCACCAATTTCAATACTTCGTCAATGGTGTAGGAAAGGAGTGGCTCCAAAGACCGCATTTCGGCCATACGGCGGCTGACGCTCATTACATATTCCAGTAGTTCAATGCCATTCTGCGAGTTTATGCTCATGCTTTACCGCCACTATGATTAATGTTTTGTCTATGATACACGCTCTATCCTATTTTTTCTACTGTCTTTTTACGACACCAGGTCGTTATCTTGTTTTTAATGTAAGCAATTTATGATTGGGGTACTGTAGTACCATTATATGATTGCTTTGTGGTTTTAAGCGACTTGGTTTGGCAGTTGTTAGGCAAACCACTGGTCTCAATGGGTTAAGCAAGAGAGGATGGAAGGTAGCTCTTTGGGTCGCAAAACGGCCGTTAGTGCTATATGACAACAATGACGAAGTACCGGATCCCCTATATTGCAACGGTTAGCCTCATCGGGTTACTGCTTGTTGCGTGGGCCGCGGCTCGCTTTCAGACCGATAACCCCTGGCTGTTTGTAACGTTTTTGCTGCTCGTGGCGGCGGCTCAGGTAGCGTCTAACGTTAGCAAGCATATCAAAGTGACCTTTAGTCTGGCAACCGCCGCTTCATTGGCAACGGCCGTTTTGTTTGGGTTGGAAGCTGGTATTTTGGTTGCCACCGTTGAGAATATTGTCATTTGGCTGTTCAACATTTATGCACAGCGCGAAAATTGGGTTGGGAGCTGCCAACAGCTATTTTTTAATACGGGCATCCACACGATTGCCACATTTTTGGGTGGCTCGGTGCTGCTTTTTTTGCTAGATTGGTTTCGCGACCCGCTTCTTGGCCCCATTTTGTCATGGTTTGCAACGGCCGTTTTTTACGACCAAATCAACATCGCCCTCCTTGCCATCATCATCTATCTGCAACAAGGGATTCCGCCCAGGCAGTTTTGGGCGCAACAGCATAATGCCATCGTTTTAGACATTGGCAACATCGCCATTTTGGGGCTGCTTCTCACCATCGCCAGCACCACGCTTGGCGTTTGGGGAATTCTGCTCTTTATCTTTCCGCTGCTGCTGGCAAGCTACGCCATTTATCTGTACATGAATGAAACCAACAAGCAAATGGCCGTTATCCAGAAACAGGCCGATTTGCTGGCCGAAACAAACCGCAGCATGGAAGCATGGTCGCGTGAAAAAGCCCGCTTTATGGCCGTGCTATCGCATGACATGCGTAACTCACTCAACGTCATTCGTCTTTATAGCGAAACCCTCAAAGAGTTGGAGGAGATTCCCTTTGCCAAACGACAGCGTATGGCACGGGTTATTTTGCTTAGCGAGCATGACCTGACATCAGCCGTTGACAACCTGTTGGAAATTGAGCGGATGCAGACCGGCGAGCCGCTGCGGTTGAGCCTGACGCAGGTGAATGTGGCTGAACTGATTCATGATGCGGTAGCCATGCAAATGGTGGAGGCGGCTGATAAGGAAATTGACATTTTTGTGGATGAGAAACTGGCGAATGTGCAGATTGAGGGTGACAAGCTGCTGTTGATGCGGGTGTTGACCAACCTGCTTTCTAACGGGGTGAAATATACCCCGCAGGGCGGCTCACTTTCGGTGACACTGGTGCCCCAGGTAGAAACGGTGGAGATTGGCATTGCCGACACCGGGTATGGCATTCCACATGGAGAGCTTGACAATATTTTTAAGCCGTTTTATCGGGTGCCCAAACACGAGCAGCAAGCCAAGGGTACGGGATTAGGCCTTGCCATTGTTAAACATTATGTTGAAGCGCATCGGGGAAAAATTAGGGTGGACAGCCAAGAAGGGCGTGGGAGTGTCTTCTCTATTCAGTTACCTGTTTTGCAAACAGAATAGCAAATAGCCGAGGATTTCCCCCCTCGCTCCTCAAGCTAAGCAGAATACGAGACCGGCCTTACGGTTATTTGTCCTCATGTGGTGTTAATACTGCATGAGGTCTTTTTTATTTTAACGGACTTTGTAATGAACCCTGTTTACAATCTAGTACTGTAGAGCCATTACTTGGGTACTAATACCCTATTTGGGAGAACGAATGATGTTGCGACGACAACAAATTTTAATTTTCTTGTTCTGTGTGCTGGTTTTATTCAGCCTGGGCCAGGCTCCTCAGCTAGAAGCTGCTACCATTGCTCCTGTCATTGCAACCCCCACTGTTCCCACCAACGTAGACCGAGCTTTGCTCAATATTATTGAAGAGCGTATGACAACGGCCGTTTCTGTCATCATCCAAAAGCAAACAACGGCCGTTTCTGCTGAAGCCGCTGTTGAAGCTCTGGGCGGGCAAGTGGGCACACCCTTGCCAATTATCAACGGCTTTGCTGCCACGCTGCCTACAACGGCCGTTTTGCAACTTGCCCAACACCCCGCCATCAAGTACATCTCTTTGGATGCCACCATTTCTACTACCGCCGTGACCCTGTTTGACAACCTGTTGAGCAACCCCGGTTTTGAAGAAGGTACCGCTGGCTGGGACGTGTGGGGCGAAGCCGCCATGCCCGTGGCCGATGCCCATTCTGGCAGCCAGGCACTGCGCGTAGGGGCTATAGAAGGGGGGAGCGGTCAGATAGTAACGGCCGTTGCTGACCAAACCTACACCCTTAACGGCTGGTTCAAAATTAGCGACAATCCCATCTGGGCCGGTTTTGGCCTCGATTTTCTCGACAGCAACTACAACGAAATCGGCGAACTGCTGCGAACCGTCAACACCACCAGCTACCAGCAGTTCAGCCTTTCTGGTGCAGCACCCGCCGGTACAGCCTACATCCGCTTCTGGATGTGGAAAAGCGGCAGCAGCGGCTATCTTTTGGCCGACGATTTAAGCGTGTCGGGTTCAATGGTGCTAGAAAACCCTGGTTTTGAAAACGGGTTAAGCAGTTGGCATGTTGACGGTGACGTGGCACTGACCAGCAGCAGCCACAGCGGCAGCCAGGCGGTTCGTATTGGCACCGGCACTGGCGGCGTGAGCAACAACGTTCTAATTAATGTTGTGCCAAACCAGACGGTAAACTTTACCGGCTGGTTCCGGGTGAAAGACAACCCAGAATGGGCGGGTTTTGGTATTGATTTTCTTGATGGCAATCAGGAAGAGATCAACGACGTGCTGTTGGCGATTACCAACGACCGTGCCTATCAGCAGTTTACCGTTTCTGGCACCGCGCCGGCCGGCAGCCACTATGCGCGGGTGTGGGTTGCCAAGAACGGGGTCAATGGCTATCTTGACGTGGACGACCTGGCCGTTTCCAAGGCCACGATGGTGGAAAACCCCAGCTTTGAGATGGAATTGACCGGCTGGGATGCTAACGGGGCGGCCACTTTGGTTGGGGATGCCCACAGCGGCAGCAGCGCGGTAGCACTAGGCACCGGCTTTGGTTCAATTGGGCAGTATGATTTGCCTAAGGGGCAGCCGGGGGAGGCGTTTGCGGTGACGGGCTGGTTTAAGACCATGGGCAGCAGCGACTGGGCTGGCTTTGGGTTGGACTTTTTGGATGCGAATGATGTGGAACTGGGTGAGGTGTATCGGCAGGTGCCACAAACGGCCGTTTATACCCCCTATGTTGTCACCGGCACCGCCCCGGCCGGCACCGACCGGCTGCGCGTGTGGGTTGCCAACGTCGGCGAAGGCGGCACGCTCTATGTAGACGACATTGAGCTGACGCTGGATATTCCCACCCCGGAACTGGATGATTATTTAGAAGTAACTGGTGTAGACCAACTGCACGCCAACGGCGTGGATGGCTCTGGCGTGACCGTCGCTTTGGTAGATACTGGTGTCAACAGCGGCCCCTTAGGGCGTGGCGTTCGCGCCCAATTCAACGCCGCCCCTGGGTTTGACCAAGATTCACATGGGCACGGCACCTTTATGGCGGGTGTGGTTGCTAGCCACGCCCGTGATGGCAGCGGCGATTTTATTGGCGTGGCTCCCGGTGCCGATATTGTCAGCGTGCGCGTGCTGGACAACGAGGGCAAAGGCACTGTTTCCAACATCGTTGAAGGGCTAAATTGGGTATTGGCACATCACGACGAACATAACATCCGCGTGGTCAACCTGTCGCTTTCTGGCCCGGTAACTGGCCCCTATTGGGAAAACCCGCTCAACCAAGCCGTGGAAGCATTGTGGGACGCTGGGATTGTGGTGGTGGTGGCGGGCGGCAACACCGGGCCAAAGGCTGGCTCGATCACAACCCCCGGTAACGACCCCTTTGTGATTACTGTGGGGGCATTTACCGATAACTACACCCCGGCTGAGCCAACCGATGATTATATTCCCGAGTTTAGCGCGGCTGGCCCCACCGAAGCGGGGTTTATTAAGCCTGATGTCCTGGCACCCGGTGCCCACGTGCTGATGTATGTTGACCCTGACTCTAACTGGGCGAAAGATTACCCCAGCTTGCAGCGGGGTAGTAATGGGCTGTATCAAAGCTCTGGCACGTCGGTGGCGGCGGCGGTGACAAGCGGCATTGTGGCGCTGATGCTAGATGAGAACCCGATGCTGACGCCGAATGAGGTGAAGCAGCGGTTGATGGCGGGGGCGGAAACGGCCGTTAATCCCGATGGCACCCTCGCCTACCCCATTTTCCAACAGGGAGCCGGCCGCGTGTGGGCACCCAACGCCGTCTGGGGCAACTACCCCGGCGAAGCCAACATGGGCATGACCCCCGGTGAACCGTATGTCGGGCGCGTGGTTTACGATGAGGTGCGCGGCGGGTACGTGCTGGTTGATGAAAACCGTAACCCGCTGCCTGCCGGACAAGATTACTTCTGGGACGGCGGCTTCTACTGGAACGGTGGCTTCTATTGGAACGGTGGTTTTTACTGGAATGGCGGTTTCTATTGGAACGGTGGTTTCTACTGGAACGGTGGCTTCTATTGGAACGGTGGCTATTTTTCCAACAGCGGTTTCTATTGGAACGGCAGCGACTATTGGAACGGCAGCCATTACTGGAACGGCAATGATTATTGGAATGGGTTTACGCTGGCACAGCCGTAGCCAATAGCGGTGTTGCCGCAATCATTCTTTTGATTTGGTATGTGGTGCGTAGTGCGTGCTTTATACGCACCACGCACTACGCACCACATAAATAGCTTAGCTTGGGTAAACTGAGTCAAAACCAACACCCGTTGATAGTACCAAAGTACTGACAACGGGTGTTTTCCTTTAACCTGCATTGTAATGCTTGCGGGCTATTCTAGTACTCAAGAGCTATTACCGGGGTACGAGCTGCTCCAAATCAGGAGAAATGTGAAATGTGGAACCGACTGCTGTTTTCAATAAGTCTGCTTACTTTCATAGTGATTTTGCCCGCTAGTCAAACGTTGGCTGCGGCGACAATACAGGCACCACACGTTGCTGCAACGATTGACCCAACGCTACGTGAGCTGGTTGATACGGGAACGGAAACGGCCGTTTCTGTGATTGTGCAAAAATATCCCGGCCAAACAGAGTCGGTTGAAGCGTATGTCGCTGAGTTGGGCGGACAGGTAACGCTCGACCTGCCAATTATTAACGGGTTTGCCGCTGAGCTGCCGCAAACGGCCGTTGACCAACTTGCCCAACATCCCTACGTCAAACACATCTCCCCGGACGCTGAACTAAGCAAAAGCGATGCGATTGTTGTGGAACGGCCTGATCCGGGCACAGTTGTTGCCGAGCCAGTTGACACCGAACAGGTTGATCGTCGCCCTGGTGACTTTTCTAATCCTGTGATTGGCGACATTGTTGAAGCCCCAGCTTTTGAAGCGATTAGCCAGGCGCAGGACGCTGGTCACGTTGTCAGCAAAGAAGGGGTGCAACGCACCCAACCTGCTGCTTCTGCTGGGGCCAATTCTGCTATTTCCGGCGAACGCCAGACACCGATGATGCAGACCAATGGCGCGGGCAGCATGACAGGCAACCTGCTGGCTAACTCTGGCTTTGAAAACGGGTTTGACGGTTGGGAGTATTGGGGCAGCAGCTACAGCATTAGCACGGATGCTCATTCGGGTTCCAAGGCACTGCGCTTGGGTTCTGGGGGCAGTGAAGCTGATCAATACCCCGTTGTGCGTGAAGGCGACATCGTGACCTTTTCTCTGTGGGGCAAAGAGTCAGGTAACCCAGGCTGGAGTGAGATAGGGCTGCATTTCTATGGCAGTGACAATAACTGGATCGGCAATACGACTTATGTTGAAGTGACGGGGACGAGCTATAAGCAGTTTTCAGTAACGGCCGTTGCGCCCACGGGTGCTACGGGTGTGGCTGCTTGGGTGTGGACAGATGGCTATAACGGCGGTTACCTGTTTGTAGATGATGCCAGTGTGACCGTTTCGATGCCACAGACGGGTGTTAATTTGCTGAAGAACAATAGCTTCGAGGCAGGTTCGACCAATTGGTACACCGATAATGCCACTGTTGTGACCACGCCCGCCCAGTCTGGCAGCAAGGCGATGCAGGTAAGTGAGGCGCAAGGGTCAGCCCGCCAATATATGGCGGCAGTGCCTGGCAATAACTATACGTTGTCGGCCTATCTCCGCATTGCCAATTCACCGAAAACGCCACAAATTGGCATCTCGTTCTATGACGAAAACTGGAACTTTATTGCTGATAGTTATTATGTAACCAATCGTACTTCTTATACAAAAACAGACATCTCCATTGTAGCTCCCGATGATGCGGTATGGCTTGAAGCCTGGGCGCTAAATTATGAATCGGGGTTTGGGAAACTGTATGTAGACAATGTTAGTCTGGTGATGACTGCGCCGGAAAAGATCAAGAATTCGGCTCCCAACCTGCTGGACAATGAAGGGTTTGAAAACTATTTAACCGACTGGACAACATGGGATTCTGTTAGCACCAGCACCAATAAACGCTCTGGTTCACGGGCCTTGGCGACGGGTGCAACCGGTGGCGGGGTAGGTCAGCGGCGGCTGGCTGCACCGGGTGAAAGCTATCGTATATCAGGCTGGGTTATGGCATCAGGTTCGAGTACGAAGCCGTTAATGGGGTTAACGTTTTTGGATGTTGATGGCAACCGGGTAGCGACAGATTACCGGATCGTGCGGGATACGAGCTATACTTTTCGAGACTTAACGGCCGTTGCGCCCGATAACGCCATGTGGGTATATGGTTGGGTAGAAAATTATAGCGGTGGTACCCTGTACGCCGATGACTTGAGCTTTACCTCATCCTATCGTGCCCACAACGTGACCTCAGCCGAGTATCTGGACGTGACTGGGGCTTCCGCCCTGCACAGCCGTGGCATTGATGGCACAGGTATTGGTGTGGCAGTGGTTGACACGGGTGTTGATGCCAATATACTGGGCAAAAACAACCGTGCCCAGTACAGCGTTATCAATGGTGGGACTGGGGATGCCAACGGTCACGGTTCCTTTATGGCTGGCATTATTAGCAGCCAAAAAACAGGCAGCATCGCTCCCGGAGCCAACATTATCAGTGTGCGCGTACTGGACTCAGAAGGCAAAGGCACCTACTCGCAGGTCATCAGCGGGTTGAACTGGGTTTTGGCCTATCGCAATACCTACAACATTCGCGTGGTCAATTTGTCGCTGATGGGGCCTGTCACTGGCCCCTATTGGGACAATCCGCTCAATCAAGCTGTGGAAGCACTTTGGAACGCGGGGGTTGTGGTGGTGGCCGCAGCCGGTAACACAGGCCCTAAGGCTGGTTCTGTGACCACGCCCGGTAATGATCCGTTTGTGATTACAGCCGGTTCCTTTACCGATAATTACACGCCCAATGACAGCAGCGATGACTATATCCCATCGTTTAGCGGTGCTGGCCCGACTGAAGCCGGGTTTATTAAGCCGGATGTGGTGGCAACGGGTGCCCACATTTTGATGAGGGTGCCACCAAGCAGCGTTTGGGCGAGCCAGCATCCAGATTTGTACTATGGGCGTGGGCTGTATATGGGAGCGGGTACGTCGGTGTCAACGGCCGTTACTTCCGGTGTGGTGGCGCTGATATTAGAGCAAAACCCGAACCTGACCCCGAACCAGGTGAAGCAGCGGTTGATGGCGAGTGCCAAAACGGCCGTTAATCCCAACGGCACCCTCGCCTACAGCATCTTCCAGCAGGGAGCCGGCCGCATTTCTGCCTCTGATGCCGCGCTGGGTACCTACACCGGCCAGGCCAACATGGGCATGACCCCCGGCGGCCAATACGTCGGGCGCGTTATCTACGATACCCAGCAAAAAGGTTACCGCTTGGTTGACGCAAACCGCAACCCACTACCGGCCGGACAAGATTATTTCTGGGATGGTGGCTTCTACTGGAACGGCGGTTTCTACTGGAATGGTGGCTTTTACTGGAATGGTGGTTTCTACTGGAATGGTGGCTTTTACTGGAATGGTGGTTTCTACTGGAACGGCAGTTACTTCACCAACAGTGGCTTCTACTGGAATGGGACTGATTACTGGGTTGGCGACCATTACTGGAGTGGCAACAATTACTGGACGGGCTTTGTCAACGAGTAACGCGACAACCCTTCATGGATAAACGCAAAAAAGCCCGGCTAGCCGGGCTTTTTTGCGTTTCTTTAGAATTTTGCGGAAATCCTACGCAATTCTGAAGAACCCCATTTATTTTGACACTTTGTCATCTAACGTTGCTGCTTAAACAGTTCAATCAGCTCTCGATGAGCCGGGATATTGGTCAAATAAGACTGCTTGCGCGCCGGGTCGGTAATTCTGGCGGCGTATTGTTGTAGCAGCGTGTGCGCCCGTTCCAACAGGTCTTCGGCTTTGGGATCATATTCCTGTTGTAAAACATAGTAACAGGTGAGGTAAATTCGAAAAGGTTGTTCCGTTCCTTCTAGCGAATGCCCCGCCTCAAGATAGTCAACAATTTTGTTGACATGCAGTAAGGCTTTGTCTGCCTCATTTTTTGCCATTGCTACCCGTGCTAGTCCGGCCTCAATTTCTATGGTGGACATTTGTTGGTTCATGGCTTGCCAAATGCCCAAGGCACGTTCATACGCTTCAATGGCTCCTGCATAATTCTTTTGCCCCGTTAGGGCATGGCCCAAAACCATGAGCGCATTCCCTTGGAGCGGCGGAACGCCCATGCTTTCTGCAAGCTGTAGCGCGTGGCGGCTATACATTTCGGCGGAAACATCGTTGGTCAGGTAGTGGTAGATGATGCCCAAATTGAGCAGGGCAAAACATTCGCCAAAGCGCACGCCGATTTCGCGGCAGATGGAGAGGGCTTGCTCGCTGTAGGCGCGCGCCGTGGGGTAATCGCCGACATCCATGTAGGTGGCGCTGAGGTTGATGAGAATACGGCCGTTTCCTTCCCGATCCCCAATTTCCCCATAAATTCGCTGGGCACGCTCCCAAAACGATTGGGCTGTGGCCGAATCACCCATTGCCTGATACAGGTTGCCCAGGTTGTTAAGCGCGGTGCTTTCCCCTTGCCGGTCTTCAGTCTGTTCATAGAGGGTTAGCGCACGGGTGTAATGATCAACGGCCGTTTCCATCTTCCCCGACTCCATCGCCGCCACACCCAAAAAGCGCAAGCTATCGGCCTCAATCTGCTGTAGCTTCGATGCCTGCGCCTGGGCCAGCGCCTGCCCAAACTTGGCCGTCGCTTCTTCATATTTGCCCTGCCGCAGCAGCGCCCGCCCCCAGGAAAGATACCCCGCCGCCTCGTCCCGCCCGGCTTGGGTCAGCCACGCCAGCCGAATGGCCTCCTGTGCTGCCGTCACAGCCGCCTCATAATCCCCCGTCACCTCGGCGTAATTCCCCTGCCGCAGTGCCACAGCTGCCCGATGGTCAACCCTACCGGATGTTGCCAACGCCTCGGTAACTTCTTTGAGTGCCGCTAACTCCTGCCGCTGTACCTCGCGTTCCCCTAGCAGGCTATGGATTTGCTCCTGCGCCAACAAAATCTCATACTGGCTTTGCAAATCGTCAGCCGGGGTGAGGGCGAGAGCGCGGTCGAGATGAGCAATGGCTTCGCGGTTGCTGAATTGACGCTGGGCATATTGCCCGGCCAGCAGGGCGTAGCGACGCTCCTTGTCGGTGTTGCCCGCTTCGTGCCAATGGCTGGTTAGCACGGCGGCTTGTTCTGGGTCGTTGGGGTAAATTTGCTCAACAGCGGTGGCAACCTGGTTGTGCCAATGGCTGCGCTCGTCTGGTTGCAGGGTGCCGAGTAGCCCTTCGCGCAGCTTGTCGTGGGCAAAGCGCCAGTTGCCGTCGTAAATATCTAAAACGGCCGTTTCCATACACACCGTCAACCATTCCACCAGCGGCATTTCCAGCTCAATTTGCCCTGCTAGTTGTCGCACCATCGCCAAATCGAGCTGTCGGCCGGCCACCGCCACCCCCGGCAGTAGTCGTTTGACACCTTCTGGCACCCGCGCCAGCCGCCGCCGAATCAGCGACTCAATCCCCTGCGGGAAGAGACGCTCTGGCAAATCCATCTGGCTGACGGCACTCAGCCGCCCCGCTTGCTCGGCCAGGTCACGCACAACTTCCACCAGAAAAAAGGTGTTGCCCTCCGTTTCCCGCTGGAGCAAGGCCAGCATTTCGGGGCGTGTTCCGGCTGCGCCCAAAATAGCGGTGCTTAGCTCGGTAATTTCTGCGGTTGACAGCCGTTCAAGCTGAAGGGCATTCAGGTCGGGCAGCAGGGAGGGCAAATCCGGCCGTTCATCGTTGCGGTAGCTGCCGATGATGAGGAGCGGCATTTCGGCCTGTAGCCGCGTTAGCTGCTGCAAAATATCCAGCCCTTGGTCGCTCCAGTGCAAATCTTCCAGAAACAGGCAAACCCACTGCTGCTGCTGCCGGAAAAGCTGGACGATGGTGCTAAACAGACGCTGCTGCCCGGCTTGCCCACCCAGGTCTGGGATGTCCAAAACCGGCCGTTCCAGCAGCCGCCCAATGTCGGGCACCACCGTTTGCAGCACACTCACCGCCAAATCATCCAGCTCAGTGGAAAGCACTAACCGGCGCACCACGTCACGCCAAAGCTGGTAGGGTGAGCCGCTGCGGTTTTCCACCGCTTGCCCGGTTAGCACCAGTGCCCCCTGCACCAACGCCTGGGTGCGTACCTCATCCAGCAGGCGCGACTTGCCCACGCCGCTTTCGCCCCCAATCAGCCAAGCGGAGCCACGCCCGGCCTGGGCTTCCTGAATTGCTTGCAGCAATTGGCTCATTTCGGCTTTGCGCCCGACAAATTGCGCCGCTTGTAAAAAGCTCTCGCGGACCGCTTCGGTTTCATCTGGCACCTGCTCGCCAATGGCGCGGCTGAGGGCAATGATGGTGGCCTGGGCGTTGGGGAACCGCTGCTCTGGCTTTTTAGCCAGCAAACGGCCGATCACGCGGCGCAGCGGCTCTTCAATCGGCAGCTTGGTCAAATCGGGAGCATCAAACAGCACCTGTTCAATAAAATCGGGGTGAAGGTAGTCAAAGGGGTGTTCACCGGCGAACAGGCGATAGGCCAAAACGCCAACAGAGTAGAGGTCTGACGCTTCGGTGGCGGACTTCCCATCCAGAACTTCGGGAGCAACATAGAGCCAACTGCCAACCGACTCGTTGGCATCTTCCTTGGCTGAGGCCAGCCCAAAGTCAAGAACGCGCACGGCACCATCTGTAACCAGCACATTTTCTGGCTTAAGGTCACGGTGTAGGATGCCGCGCCGATGCAGGTAGACCAGGGCTTCGAGCATTTGGCGGATGAGGTGGATGCGGGTAACGGCCGTTGTGCCTTCTGCTGCTGCCAGTAGGGGCTTTGCCTTGTCCAAATAGGTCATGGCAAAATAGGGTTGCTGTTGGGTGTCAAACCCGTAAT
This sequence comes from Ardenticatenaceae bacterium, assembly GCA_020634215.1. GTDB lineage: Bacteria > Chloroflexota > Anaerolineae > Promineifilales > Promineifilaceae > JACKCD01. Next base: position 21,542 of record JACKCD010000005.1, read on the forward strand.
CCAGCACGCTGATAATGTTGGGGTGGCGCAGTGAGGCCAGCGTTTTGAATTCGTGTGCCAGCGCCAAGCGCAAATTGCGCTGGGTGCGGGAGAGGGTGAGGTTGGCGTAGCTGCCTTGGGGCTGTTCGGTTGGCAGCAGCACCCATTTGAGGGCAACGGTGTTGCCGGTTAGCCGGTCGAGGGCGCGGTAGACAACGCCCATGCCGCCTTGACCAAGCTTTTCTTGGAGGAGATAACGGCCGTTAATCAAGTCCATGCAACTATTATACTAAATCTCCCTGCGTTGACCTACGAATTGCACAAATTTCCTGCTTGGGCAAACAAAGCCATGCCTACTACAATTAGCCCATGGAAAGAACAGATTCCCCCATTCCCACCAAGGTCATGACCGTTCCCTGGTACAAACGCGCCGCCGTTTGGCTTGGCATCGGCATCAACCCCGCCAGCATTTCCCTGGGCGGTGGGCTGGCAACCGTGATGCCGTTTGCCCCCCTGCTGCCCGTCATGGTTGTTGGTGCAATCTTGCTAACCGGGCTGGCAATTGCCCAAGGAGTCAGTGCCCGTCGCCGTCGTCAACCGCTTGGTCGCCGCGCCGCCCAAACCTTTGGCCTGGGGTTGGGAGCCGGCGTGCTAAATTTGGCAATGGCGGTGGGGATGATTGGCTGGGGGGGCTTCCACAATGGCGTGTCGGGGGCGAGTGCTGCCAACTTATTTGGGCTGCCTACGTGGGCGGGGTCGCTGTTGATTGCAACGGCCGTTTTTGTCCTCAGCGAACTGGGTGTAAACCGCTGGAACGCCCTGATGTGGATCACTACCTTATCAGCCCTGGCGCTGGCTATCTCTGCCCTAGTCATCACCAATGCCCAGCCCAGTTGGCAAACCGGGCAGCCGTTTACCCTCAGCCAAGCACTTTGGGTCATTGGCACCATCATTACCTATGCCATCCTGTTTTCCTTGCGCTGCCCCGACTTCACCTGGGATTTAGAAAGCGATGCTGATGTCTACAAATCTGGTCTTGCCTTTTTATTGTCGCTGTTGGTGGGGATGAGCGTGGGTGCGATTTTGTACCAAACGACCGGCAACTGGAACCTGGCCGATATTTTAGCCGCCGAACGGTCGGCCACACTTGGCTACATTTTCCTCATCATTGCGGTGGCTTCGCCGCTGCTGTCGGGAATGCACTCCGGCGTTTTGGCAATGCAAACGTTGCTGCCCATTAACAAACGGTTTGGCACGGCCTTTATCTGCCTGACCACCTTTATTTTGGGGGCCACTCGCTTTGACCGTCAGTTTCTACCTTTTTTGGATGTGTTAAGTGCCCTATTGCCTCCTGCCCTGTTTATCATGCTGGTGGTGGCCTGGTGGCGACCCCGCACCAGCGCACGCACGGCACTGTGGGCGTGGCTGGCGGGGGCGGTGGTGGCACTGGTGTTCAAACTACAAGGACAGTTGCTCCACATGCCGCTGGGGGCGTTGGCAAGTATTGGGGTGCTGTACCTTGACACTTATGTAAACAGGCTTTTGCCAATGGAATTTTGGTTTAAAAATAAGAAATGACACAGAGCCACACAGCGGCGGAAAAGAGTGGTTCTTTCAGATCTCGTAGGGTTGACAAATTTGGTGCGTGGTGCGTCAAAAGTGCTTATTGGCTACGCACCACGTACCACGTTAAAAACGAGTCACCCCCCTGAATTCCCAAAGAGCCGTAAGGGTAAATCACCCCATTTCTTCGCCTTGTCTCTCTTAGCCTTCTCTATGACTCTGTGTAACTGTTGGGTTTTGGTTTACCCTGATTAAGCAGGGTGTGGGAATCAGGAATTGTCGCTAACCTTCTGTTCGTTGCTCAAGGTATTCGATAGCATCACGCACTCGATTTATCTTTTCCGCATCTTCATCTGGAATTTCGATCTCAAACGCCTCCTCCACAGCCATGATAAGTTCAACGATATCGAGAGAATCCGCACCTAGATCGTCTGTAAAAGAGGCCTCCGAGGTGACTTCGTCTTCATCTACGCCTAATTCATCAGCAATAATGGATTTCAGTCTGTTTGCTACGCTCATGATAAAAAATCTCACTTTATTGGTATTGTCATCTTACGATTAGCATCAAATCGCGCCGGGAGAATATTTTATTTTGCCGCGTTGTCAAGCTGTATTGCCTGGGCACAGCAATTCTCAGTTTGAAATCAGGGTAGGGGCTGGATGGCGCGGGTAAGCACGGGGTAAACAAATGGCTTTGCCTGCTTTAAACCCGGTTATCTCGCCCTACCATAGGCTTGGGTTAAACTGAGAATTGCTGGAATCCCCGTATAATTCTCAGCACCATTCTTGTGGCAGAGAGAGGTACATGATGAAAAAGCTGTATAAATTGGCGGGGCTTCTATTGGTTTTTGCGCTTCTTGGGGCTGGGATGTTTTTCAGGCGAAGTAATGAGGTGAGGGAACAGCAGGCTTTGGCGGAGAGCCAACAGGCTGTATGGCGGTATCCAGGCCGTTGCCTACGTTCGTTGAAGAGCTGTTTGGGCGATGATTTTGCAGGAGGAGGGGGAAAACGGCCGTTTTCCCCTTACCACCTACTTATCATTTGAATGTTTTCGGATACCCCTTTTCATCAAATTCAATCCCGGCTTTGGCATCTTTTTTCAGCAAACCGTTATCGTAATACTCGTCACCGGTGGAACCATTTTTCTTCAGCCAGCCATTCTTATGGTACTCATCCCCATTGGCACCGTTTTTCGATAAGGCTCCATCTTCATAATATTCATCTTTTGTCGAGCCATTTTTCTTGATTTGCCCACTGGCATAATGTTCATCCATCTTGAACCTCCCTGTTCAACTGACACGCTGCTCAAGGCAGCGACATAAAACTTGCTCACCAAATTGATGAAAATACGGGTACATTGTACGAGTTGCGTTGGCTACTCTTCATTGTAGGATCGTGACAAGAGGATAACAACTCCCTCGCTGTTTTCTCACATACTGCTTAGGGCTGTTGGATTGTTGGGATTGTGCTACACTGCGTCAAACAGGAGGAATGGGCATGAGTCGAATCAATATTTCATCAGGAGCGAAGTGGGAAGCGATTGTAGGGTATTCACGGGCGGTGCGGGCGGGGAATGTGGTGGAGGTGGCGGGAACAACGGCCGTTAATGACCACGGCGAAGTCATTGGCCCTAATGACCCCTATGCCCAAACCTTGTTCGTACTGGGCAAAATTGAAAAAGCGTTGCTGGAAGCTGGTGTAACATTGGCCGACGTGGTGCGTACCCGCATCTTTGTCACCGACATAAGCCAGTGGGAAGCGGTGGGGCGGGCGCACGGCGAATTTTTCCGCGACATTCGGCCGGCCGCTACAATGGTTGAGGTCAAGGGGCTGATTGACCCGGCATTGATGGTTGAAATTGAAGTGACAGCGCGGCTGGCAGAGTAAACCTATACAAGCCGCGTTTTTCGGTGCAGCCTGGTTGCTGGCAATGCTATTGGTCAGGTGATGACAGAACGGCCGTTTCCTCAATATCTGCCGCAATCGCCACCAACGCCTCCGCCTGAATAAACCCAGCAGCGGTAGCATGTTCGGCAGCGGCATAACTATCGGCCGTTAGCAGCAGCGGCACTTCCCCCGCTATCTCCTGCCCAAGTTGCGCCACCTCCTCATCCCGTACCGTATCCGACACATCACGAATATAAATTGCCGCAATACGCCCTGGAAACTCAGCCACCACCTCGCGGTAAATCTCCGGATCTTGCTGGCCGCTGTCGCCAATCAACAAAAACGGTAGCGTAGCGTGGGTTTGTAAAATGTGGCGAATTTGCTCCAGCTTGTGAGTGCGGTGATCTTTGGCAAACAGCTTGTCGGCATCCAGTCCTAAATCACGCAAAAAGATGGGGCCGGCCGGAATCTCATTCAGCACCATAAAATCAGCCAGCAAATCATACAAATTCCACGGACTGCTAGAAACATAAAAAATGGGGTTGCACGTGTCCCCTTGTCCACCGCGCTGCAACGCCCGGTAAAACGCCGCCACGCCGGGAAAGGGCAGCCGCGTCCGAGCATTATGGAGCAGCGTCAGCTCGGCCACCTTGAGCAAATTGGTAGCAAATGTCTGCAAAATCGTATCGTCTATATCGCTAATAACGCCAAATTGAGCATTTGCGGGCGGTACAATCACCTCGCCCACCCCTTGTACCGCTGGCTGCCCCAGCATAGTCACGATGGCAGAGTATGGGGTATGAGTCAGATCAGCCTCCGCAGCTTTTGGAGAAGTGATGTTGAGGTCAAGAAAAAAGTATCCTTCTTCATCGGTTATGGTTTCCACCGTGTGGTTGGCCAACTGGATTTGCAGTGACACACCGGGCAGTTCGTCGCTGTCAAAGCGGCGGTACACTGATAGCAAGTTGTCCCACATGGTGTCGTTGTCGCTGGCAGGCAAGATACCTTTGTCTTCCAGCACACGCCCACGCAGATAGAGCTTTTCGGCCGTTCCGTGTCCCCGGTACACCACAATCTTTATTTTCTCGTCCCCACCCAGCCGCTTATGCAGTTGGTTCCGCAGGTCATCAAAGTGAGTTTCGGCCTGGTAGCCGAGTTGGATAAGTTTGTGTTTCCATTCCATGGGGGTATTGTACAAAAAAAAGACCTCTCGGTGGGAGAGGTCTTTGATTCCGTTTATTTGATGGGCATTACATACCGTTCGGCCTTGGGGTTGCACCACAGGCAGTCGCTCCATTCGCTGGCTCCTGTTACCGCCTCCCCAAAACGGCGACATTGCTCAAATAACCAGGTAAAAAGTGTGTGTGCTTTGCTGTTTGTCAACATCTTTTTGTGTTCTTGCTCCTATCAAGGTTCGACAATGTTAGACACGGGTGGTGACAAAGGGTCACTCCTTGCTCAAGGTGGAGTATAAGGATTGGGCAGGTTGAATCATATGTGACCTTCGTACTACTGCAACTAGGCGGCATAGGGAAACAAGGGTATAGTTTGCGCGGTGTGGTGGGAAAACGGCCGTTTTGCCGACCCCTGCCACCCATAACAGCTACCAATATATTCCCACTTTTGCGGAGGAACCATGATCTTTAAGAGTCCCTATCCCGATGTCGAAATCCCTAACGTCTCTCTCACCGAGTTCTTGCTCGAACGCACGGCTCCCTTTGCCGACAAAGCCGCCCTTGTTGACGGCCCCAGCGGCCGCACCATCACCTACGGCCAGCTTGGCGGAGCTATTCGCCTGGTTGCCGCCAGCCTCAGCCAGCGCGGTTTTGCCAAAGGGGACGTATTCGCCATCTACAGCCCCAACATCCCCGAATATGCCATTGCTTTTCATGGCGTTTCGCTGGCCGGTGGCATTGTCACCACCGCCAACCCCCTCTACACCGCCGACGAACTGGCGCACCAACTCAATGATTCCAATGCCAAATATTTGCTGACTATTCCCATGTTCCTCGACAAGGCTCAGGAAGCAGCGGCCAAGTCAGGCGTAGAGGAAATCTTTGTCTTTGGCGAAGCCGAAGGTGCAACCCCATTTGCCTCCCTCCTCCGCAGCGACGGCAAAATGGCACCCGTTACCTTTAATCCAGCCGAAGATTTGGTTGTGCTACCCTATTCCAGCGGCACCACTGGCCTGCCCAAAGGGGTCATGCTCACCCACCGCAACATTGTCGCCAACATTGTCCAGGTCGAAGGCATGACCGATTTTGACCTCGTCACGGAAGAGGATGTTGTCATTGGTGTGCTGCCGTTTTTCCACATTTATGGCATGGTTGTCATCATGAATATGACGCTGGCGCGAGGGGCAACGGTTGTCACCATCCCCCGCTTTGACCCGGCGCAATTCTTGGAAGTGATGCAAAAATACAAAGTCACCCGTGCCAATTTGGTGCCGCCTATTCTGGTTTTCCTTGCCAAGCACCCCGTTGTCGGTCAGTTTGACCTTTCTGCTCTCAAAACCCTGAACTCAGGTGCGGCTCCGCTGGGGACAGAAGTGGCGGAAGAAGTTGCGGCGCGGATTGGCTGCGCGGTCTACCAGGGGTATGGCATGACGGAAACCAGCCCCGTGACCCACATTTGCCCCGTCAAAACCCCGATGAAATATGCTTCGGTGGGGCCGGCCGTTCCCAACATGGAAATCATGGTGGCCGACACCGCAACCGGGGAGGCACTGAGGGTGAACGAACGGGGCGAAATTTGTATGCGTGGCCCCAATATCATGAAAGGGTATTTGAATAACCCCGAGGCCACTGCCGCCACCATTGACAGCGAGGGATGGCTGCATTCGGGTGACGTGGGTTATATTGATGAGGACGGCGACTTTTTCATCGTGGATCGGGTGAAGGAGTTGATCAAGTACAAGGGTTTCCAGGTGGCACCGGCCGAACTAGAGGCGTTGCTATTAGGGCATCCGGCCATTGCTGACGTGGCTGTTATTCCCAGCCCGGATGATGAAGCGGGTGAGGTACCTAAGGCGTTTATTGTTGCTAAACAGGAAATTGACGCGGAAGAAATCCAGGAATGGGTGGCCGCCCAAGTATCGCCGCACAAAAAGATTCGCCGCGTGGAGTTTGTGACTGAGATTCCCAAATCCATTTCGGGCAAAATCTTGCGCCGTGTGCTGGTGGAGCAGGAGCGAGCGAAGTTGGGATAGAAGTAATCGGTGATCAGTAATCAGTAATCAGTTCGCCTACTGTTTACTGATTACCGTTTACTGATTACTGGTTACGTGGAGAAGACAAATGAATGATGACGTTGTGTACACGTCGCAGGTGCGAATTGAACGGGTGAAGGGGCCGCTGCGGCGGGCATATTTGCCGCAGGAGGCGGAGCCGGTGCTGTTTGGGGTGCATTCGGAGGTGGCGGAGCATTATGGGGTGGATACCAATGTCCACAATCCCCACGCCACGACGCTGGATTATGTGATTGCCTCTGCCGGTGGTTGACTGACGGGAACGTTTGGCGGCGCGCTGGAAGTGCGTCAAATTCCGGCGGGTGAGGGGCTGTTAACCAGCGATGTGCGCGGTGAGGTGGAGAAGGATGGGCGGGTGCTGGTCATCAAGCGGATTCATGTGACGTATTATTTGAAGGTGGCGGTAAAGGATAGGGAAACGGCCGTTCGTGTCCACGACATGCACGCCGATTTTTGCCCCGTCGCTCGCTCGATCAAAGGGTGTATTGACATTACCACGGAGCTGGTGATGGAAGAAACGGGTAGTTAGAGATTGGAGATTGGGGATTTTGAATCTCCAATCCTCATACTCTTTAGCACCAATTGTGTCTACTGCTGTTATAATGACACCATGAGTACACAAATATTGTTGAATATCCCTGACAATGTTTATAGCCATGCCGAGCAACTCGCGGCCAAAATGCAGCGGGATGTTTCCGATTTGTTTTTAGAGGTAATTGTGCGTTCTTATGCGCCATTTCCCGTTGATTCCCGACGTGACACAATGAATCAGGAGGTAGCTGCTTACAAAGGGCTTCATCCTCAACTGATCAAAAGCCATCTTGGTCAATATGTAGCCATCACGAATGGGCAGCTAGTTGATAGTGATCCCGATCCCATTGCTTTGCTCAAGCGAGTGCGCCAAAACTTCCCTAATCAAGTTGTATTGCGGCGCAAAGTTGAAACGAAAGATACACCTGAAATCCGCGTCAATCATCCGCGTATTTACACTCAGCCATGACACGCAGCTTAACATTTGATTACGACCACGCCTATTATCCAGCCGCACCCCAAGTAGAAATTACGGTAGATGGTTATGATCCTGACTATGTGCCAGTCACTTTATTTGTCTTTGCTGATTCTGGAGCAGATGGAACCATGCTGCCACGCGATGTGCTGGAAACAGTAGGAGCAGAATATGCTGACACAGTGATTTTACGGGGAACGGCTGGGGGTGTTCAACAATTGGATCGCTATACAATACGAGTTCGCATTGACAATAAAACAATACATGGAATTGAAGCTGTTGCTACTGGACGAGGTAGTGAACCCATTCTGGGGCGAGACGTGCTGAACGCTTTTGTTGTTACCTTAAATGGACCTGCCAATATCACAGAAATTGCTTTGGATTAAACAGTATTGTTTTGTATGTGAAGAAACAAGCCATTAGAGATTGGAGATTGGGGATTTTGAATCTCCAATCTCCAATCCCCAATCTCTACAATATTTAACGAGGAATATGATAGTCGTTGCAAGTTCAAACGGCCGTGTGGGAATTCAGGCGGCCATGGATGTGTTGAAAGCGGGCGGAACGGCCGTTTCTGCTGTCGAAGCCGGGATTCGGTTGGTGGAAGCCAACCCGGAAGATCATTCGGTCGGTTACAACAGTTACCCCAATATTTTGGGGGAGTTGGAGTTGGATGCCAGTATCATGAACGGCCGTTCGCTCGAAAGCGGAGCCGTTGGTGCCATGCGTGGCTACCTCTACGCCATCACCGTTGCCCGGCAAGTCATGGAAAAGCTGCCCCACGTCTTTTTGGCGGGGGAAGGAGCCGAACGGTTTGCCGCCGAAATGGGGCATGAACGCGCCAGCGACCTGGTGCGCGAGGAAATCATGGCCTTCCGCGAAGAACGGCTCAAGCGCGACATGCCTGCCGAGGTCTTTGACAACCTAGCCCAGCGCAGCGACCTGTACGAATGGGTCAAGCTGGCAACCGACCCCCAGCGCACCTACGGCACGGTCAACTTTTTGGCAAAAGACAGCCACGGCGATATTTGTGCCGGGGTCAGCACCAGCGGCTGGGCCTGGAAATACCCTGGTCGCTTAGGCGACTCCCCCATCATCGGCGCGGGCAACTATGCTGACAATCGGTATGGCGCGGCGGCCTGCACCGGCATGGGCGAAATGGCAATCCGCGCCTGCACCGCCCACAGCGTCGTTTTTTACCTAAAAATGGGGATGTCGGTGGAGGAGGCTGGCAAACGCGCCATGGCAGACCTCAATGATCTTGGTGGCCGCTTCATCAGCCGCATGAACTTAGTCGTCTTGGATAAAGATGGCAACTCCGGCGGCTTCACCAGCCACCAGGACGGAACCTACATCTACCAAACAGCCGATATGGACACCTACGTCGAACCCAACCGCACCTACGTCAACATTCCCGCCCGTTGGGATCAGGAAAAATAAAGAAATGGGACGCAGATTTGCCTGATCTAACTGATTTTGCATGATCACCATATAAATCAGGCAAATCAGGCAAATCTGCGTCCTATTCCCCCTCCCAGATTAACGTCTCTACTGGTTGATACGCCTGTTCGTAGCCAAAGTAGCCGGGGCCACCGAGGGCGATGCCGCCGGGGGTGCGCCAACGGCCGTTACAGGGAATCCCCAGCAGCGTCACCCGAAAGCCATAGTGCAAACTCTCCGTTGTCACCGGCTCCCCCGTTTGGCTGTCCACCGACATAATCAGGTCAGGCACCGAGCAAAGCAGCCGCCCCGACAGCGTCTGGGCAATTAAAAACTCATTCTGAAAATCCACCCGCACCGTCTCATCCGCCCCCTGCACATCAAAATGCCCTCGCGCCCACCCCTGGGCAATTCGCCGATAGACATCCACAATTTTGCCGGAAAAGAGGCGAAAGCCGCCCGTTACGTCCAAAATTGCCTGAATCGGGTCATCGTGCCGCGCCCGTGCCTCGCGCAGCGAACGGCCGATTTTTAACGCTAACGACAACGTACCCGGAATCATCGCCTCCCGAATTTGCCGCCCCGTCATCGGGTAGCCCGCCATCGCCGCCCGTCCCCCCATCTGCACACACACCGCCCGCGCAATCCGCTCCGTCTGCAAATTGCTGGTCGTTTGCAGCACAATACAGTTGCCCGCCGCGTCCACCAGCGTGGCCGGCGTGGCCGGAATGTCAAACAGCGTTGGCGTAATCATCTGTACCTCAGGATACGCCCGTCCCATCCCGTCGCAATCCACCAGTGGCAGCCCCGTCAAAGCCGCCGCCCGCACCGGCATCGTCGAATTGCTGCCGCCAACCTCCACCGGGGCAATCGCCACCGCCTTTTGGCCCAGAAAAGCCTCTAATGCCCGCAGCGCCCGCACCCCTTCATCCCCCTTTTCAATCCGCTCCATGCCAATCACCGGCGCACCAATGTTCCACAGCGGCACAACCAGCCCGTCGTCGTCCAGTTCCTCCGGCTGAATAACCCGCACCGGGCCGTGGCTTTTAATCGCCTGTTCCGCCACCAGCCGCCCCCGGTACGGGTCGCCTCCGCCCCCCGTGCCTAAAATGGCGGCGCCAGTGGCGAGATCGGTCATGTCTGCAAGGGTAATTTGGTTCATGGGAATTATGCTTCCCCCACCGCCTTCACCCGCACCCGCGTGGCGTTGGAGGGGAGATAGGCGAGGGGGACATCGTAAATGTCTACAATTTCCACCGTGCCGGGGCGTGCGCCAGCGGCGATGGCGCGGTCAATCGCTTCCGCTTTGGCTTCGTCCAGCACCGCCTCGCGGCTGCGGCTGCTGATTTCAAACACGCGGTCTACTTCGCCGGAAATTTGGGCAATGGCCGCGCCGACGGCGTTGGCAACGTCGTAATGGTCGGGGCGGTGGACGTGTGAAGCCCCTTTGAGGCTATCGCCCAGCAAGATGGAGCCGCCGCCCACCAAAATGACGGGCTGCGCCGCGCCGGTCAGCTTCATCCGGTCAATGGCATCTTCGACCATTTGCTGGATGGTGGCGCGGGCGGTGGTGACGGTAGCGGCATCGAGCGTGGGTTTGCGATGCCCCACCTCAGCCATGCCGGCCGCCACAGCAATGTCAGTCGCGGTCAACGTTGAGCCACCAAAGCAAAGGGCTTCGCTGGGCAGTTGGTAGCCGACGGATTGGGGGCCAACCAAACGGCCGTTTTCCCCCACCAAACTCCCGCCTCCCAGCCCAATCGAAAGCACGTCGGGCATGCGAAAGTTGGTACGCACGCCGCCAATTTTGACCGCCACCGACGCTTCGCGGGGGAAGCCAGAAACCAACGCCCCCACATCGGTGGTCGTGCCGCCGATGTCCACCACCATGCCGTCTTTGAGACCAGAAAGGAAGGCCGCGCCGCGCATGGAATTGGTGGGGCCGGAGGCAAAGGTGAAGACGGGGAAGCGGCGGGCGTGGTCGGCGGTCATGATGGTGCCGTCGTTTTGGGTGAGATAAACGGCCGTTTCCAGCCCCAAACCCACCAACGCCTGCTCAAACGCCGTAATGGTACGCTCGGCCAGCAGACGCAGACTGGCGTTGAGAATCGTCGCATTTTCCCGTTCCAGCAGCCCCGTGCGCCCCACCTCGTGCGACAGGGTGATGGTGGCGTGGGGAATGATTTGGCGCAGCAGTTCGGCTGCTTGCTGCTCGTCATCGGCCTGCACGGGAGAGAAAATGCCGGTGATGGCGATGTCGCTAATGCCCTCGGTGGCGATTTGCTCCCCCACGCGGCGGATTTCGTCGGGGTTGAGCGGGCTGAGTAAACGGCCGTCAAATTCCCGCCCGCCGTGGCACAAAAATGACGGCGTGCCGGTGACGGCGTGCAAATCATCCGGCCAATCTACCTTGGGCGGAATGGCGGCTCCGGCAGGGAGGCAGAGGCGGACGGCGGCCACGGGGGCGAGTTCGCGCCGCTGCACGACGGCGTTGACGAAATGGGTGGTGCCAATCATAACGGCCGTTATTTGCCCCGCTTGTGGCAAAAGCTGCCGCAGCGCCGTGGTAATACCCGCCGAAACGTCGGCCGTGGTGGGGGTTTTGACCCCAGCCAGCACCTTGTCGCCTGCCATGAGGACGGCATCGGTGTTGGTGCCGCCTACGTCAATGCCTATTCGTTGCATCATTGGGTAGAACGGCCGTCTTCATCATGAAGAACCAGGTCAATCACCACCACCGTTGCCAAAATAGCTATGTCATCCTCGCCATCGAGAATATCCACGCCATAGGTGTCGGCCCAGCTCCAAAACTTTTTGGAGACGGTGGCAACCACCTGCTTTTGCCGCACAAAGGTATATTCGCGCTCCCAAAAACTGCCGGTAATGGCATAATCATTGGGGCCAGGCACATCCAGGGTAAATTGGCTGCGGAACCAGGAAAATTCCTTGATGATTTCGGCAAAAAGCTGCCCATCCTTGTACAATTCATACTTGGGCATAAAGGTAAAGAGCTTTTGCGAAATGGTCGCCAGTTCACGCCCTGACATGTCCTGAAAAGATAGTTGATCGCCCCAGGAGAAAGGTTTCCCTTTGACCTGGTACACAGCTTGCTGGTTAGCGTTGTAAATGTTAAAGCTGTCGGTGAAACTCCACATTTTTTGTTTGAGTAAGTAACGCATGGCAGAAGATTAGCGGCATTTGGGCTGGCTGGCAAAAAAGAGTGGTCTTTAGCAAATGGTGTTGGCATAGGAACATTCGTATTCTGTTTAGTAACAAGTTGCAAGTGGCAGGTAACAGGTGTCTCTGGCAACAGCCACCTGCAACTTGTAACTTGTTACTCGCACCTGTTGTCTAGCACACTATTTGGTGATGAATCAAAATGAGGAATGATGAATAGTTACAACAACTGGCTTTTTGACGTGACTGACCGGGTGGCAACGTTGACGCTAAACCGGGCGGAGAAAATGAACAGCATTACGCCGGAGGCTTTGCTGGAGCTGCGGGAGTTGGTGGGGGTGATTAACGGCCGTTCTGACATCTGGGCGGTGGTGGTTGCCAGCGCGGGCGACCATTTTACGGTGGGGGTGGATGTCAGCGCCATCGGCATGATGGTGGGGCAAGAGCCGGAAACATACCGGCAAAATTTGCGTGACCTACAAGATTGCCTGGATCAGTTTGAGGCGTTGACCAAGCCGACGATTGCCCAAATTCGCGGCTATTGTCTGGGTGGGGGGATGATTTTGGCCTGCTGCTGTGATTTTCGCGTGGTGAGCAAAACGGCCGTTTTTGGCCTACCCGAGGTCAAACGCAGCATTGGGGTCATCATGGGGACGCAGCGGATTACGCGGGTGGCGGGGCTGGCGGCAACCAAGGAGATGACGCTGCTGGCGGAAAATTTTGGCGCGGAGCAGGCGCAGCGGTATGGGTTGGTGACGCAGTTGGTAGCGGATGAGGCGTTGGAAACGGCCGTTTCTGACCTGGCAAACAAATTCCGTAGCTTGCCGCCCCGCGCCGTGGGCGTTGCCAAACGGATTATTGACGAAGGCTACAGCATGACGGTGCGCGAAAGCCAGGATTTGGAGATTGAGGCGCAACAGGCGTTGCTCAACAGTGCCGATTTTCAGGAAGCGGTTGCCGCCTTTTTTGCCAAACGGCCGCCGCGCTATACGGGGCGGTAAAAGGTGCGCTACGCTGCCGGTGGCGTGGCTGGCAGCAGCACCGTGAATTCACTGCCCTGGTTGAGGCCGTCGCTGTGGACGGTTACGGTGCCGCCAAAGGCGTTGACAATGCGCTGGACGATGTTTAGCCCCAAACCCAATCCGCGCCGCGTTTCGATGTTGCTGCCCCGGAAAAAGAGGTCGAAAATGCGGGCTTGTTCTTCGGGCAAGATGCCGATGCCTTGGTCGGTGACACGGAGGAGAAAACGGCCGTTTTCCAACCCAAACGCCACCTGGATGGGTGAACCAGATTCTGAAAACTTGAGCGCATTGGTAAACAAATTCATGACAATGCGGTGTACAAGCCGGTAATCCAAGAAAACCTTGTCATCCAACTCCAGGTAATCAAACGTCACGTTGGAATGCAGAGCCAAGCCATCCAACAAATCGGTTTGCAGGCGATGGCATAAGCTGGAAAAGGGGATCGCTTCCCGATTTAACGCTATCTCATCGCTGCTGTTGACAAACAAAATATCCTGAAGCATATCGCTCATGTAGAAAATTTGCTCTTTGATCGCGCCCTGGTATAGGGCAATTGCATACTCTTAATTTATGCTTCATCTACTGCCTAACCAATGTCATTTCGACGAGTCCGCGAGGAGAAATCCCGTTCCCGTTGCCAAATAAGAGCGGGATTCCTCGGGGGACCTCGGAATGACATGTTTTATAGGGCGAGTATGCAATCGCCCTACGCCCTGGTATCTTGCGCTTTGGGTAGTTGACAGTTTATTCCGATACTCGGTTAGCAGATCGGCCGACATACTGATGATATGCAGCGGCGTGCGGAACTCGTGTGATATGTTGTTGATGATACTGGTTTTCATCTGCTGTAGCTGCGTCTCTTTTGCCAGCGACTTCTCCAACTGCGCCGCCAAATTTTGCTCCCGTTCCAGCGAGCTGTTGAGCGCTTCCGTTCGTTCCGCCACCTGGCGCTCAACATCGTTATATGCAGTTCGCAAAGCATTTTGCGCCTGCTTTCGTTCATGCACCTCTTCCTCTAAATCAATGGCTTGCTTCCGTATTTGAGTATTTAAAATCCTTTGATCTCTGATCCAGCCAAGTCCAATGCTGACTAACGTCTAGGCACCGTTGCCCAAAATGTGCGTGAGCGGTTCGTTATAGTCAGCATGGGTCACATTAAAGAGGAGAATGTTGATCGGCAACCCAATCAACAAATAAAGGAAGCCACCTGGTACCCCCATGAGCCAGCCAAATGCCACTGCGGGGATGATATTAAAGCCAGCAGCGTATAAAGTTAAAGATGGCGGGAAAAGCAGGAAGATGAGCACGTAAAGCAGCATACTGCCTAAGGCGGTGAGCAAGCGAATACCGGTAGCTCTTTTGATTGTCATGTTAGGGAGATCTCACTTTTTAGCATGTAGCGCAGACCATTATACGAGGCAGGGTTACAAAAACCATTTCAATGATGTTAAAAGTAGCGGCGGAGTGACGGCAGGGAATGGCGGTAATGGTAGCTGATTTGCTCGCGGCTGTAGCGGTGCTGGGGGGCGATGGGGCAGGCCAGCCGCGCCAGGCATTGGTCGGCGCAGGGGGAGGTGGGGGCGAGGCGATGCTGGGCGCAGGCGGAGAAGTTGATGGGTTGGGTGGGATGAACGGCCGTTACCGGGCACCCACCCACACACGGCTTGGCCTCACAGCTATCACACGGCCGCTGGCCGTATTCCATTGTGGTGACAGGCAAAGGTGCGTTCAGCAAAACGGCCGTTCTGTAGGCAAACCACAGCCCATAAACAGGGCTAATGCCAATGCCCAGCGGCGATGGCTGACTCCACCCGGCCAGTTCACCCAGCCGACCCAGCGGCACGGGGTAGTCGGTGCCGGGGTAGAGGCGGAAGTGGGGCGGGTTGTGGAGATAGTTGCGCAGGAAAACGGCCGTTTTTTCCCAGCTAAAGGTGTCAATGGGGTCGGGGATGGCGGCAGAAACGGCCGTTTGCACATTTTCCCACAGCCGTTGCCCCCCGTGCCCAACCAGCAGCAAACGGGGAAAATCAGCCAGCGGTACGCCACTTGCCAGTAGCGGTGCGCTCACCTCCGGTGGCAGCGCAGCGCAATCTAGCACCGCCAGCAAATTTAACCCCTGCGTAGCTAGAAACGTTCGTCCCTCTGTCAATAAGGTTGTTGTGTTCATTTTTGGTTGCTAGGCCAACCCTGCTTCAGTGAGCAGATAAATGGCAAAGGAGGCCAGCCAGTGGTCGCCCATGTAATCGCCGCTAAACACATAGCCCAGACCAGCCTCGGCATGGCGGCCGGCCGACTCTTGCAACACCATGCGCCGTGGGTCGTTGGGGTTGGGCAGGGCGTGGGCAATGGCGTGCATGGCCCAGGCGCGGCTGAGGTTTAGCCCCGCTAGATGCACCAGTGCCCCGTCGTGGATGTCTGACACCGTAACCGGGGTAAGCAGGTTGCCGCAGTCGCCGCTGGCTAACCCTGGCAGAAAGCGACCCAGCCAAGTACTAAATTCGTTGGCTGGCAAAATACGGCGCATGAGGTCGGCTTCGTTAAACCCTGCCGAGAAAAAGTCATGGCCGGACGGTTCGTAAGCGACCGGGTAGGCTTGGTCGGCGGCGTAAAAGGCCAGGCTTTTGGCAACAACCAGATCCGCCAGAGCTGCATCGCCCACGGTGCGGGCATAGTCGAGAATTTGGCCGAGGGGAAAGGCAGATTCGGGGTGGAAGCCGCAGCGAATGGGCCAGGTTAGGCGCGGGAGGTAGCTGTGGATGTGGCTGACAATGATTTGGGCAAGCGGCTGCATGTTGGCTGCCCACTGCTGCCCGTCGGCATCGTCCCAACCATGCAGCTCAAGGGCAAGGCGCAAGGTCCACGCCCAGCCATACATGCGCTCAAAGCTGGGGCGGGCAGCCAGGTAGCCGGCTTCGGCCTGGAGTTTGGGGGCGGTAAATTGGTGGTTGAGGAGGGCGCGAACGGCCGTTTCTGCCCCATACAGCTTCAACAACCGCACCAGCAGCCAATGACTGTGCACCGCCGAATGCCAGTCAAAGCAGCCATAGAAAACCGGGTGCAGTTGGCGCGGCAGAGGCGGCGGGTCGGTATTAGCCACCACCAGCCCCGGCGCATAGGGGAATTCACGCTGAATGCCCACCATCGCCTGGTTGGCAAAGGCGGCTACCTGCGCCTCGTCTAATGGTTGTCCAATTTGGAGAAAGCTGGTGCTCATGGTGAGATGTCCTGTTTGTAAGGGCGATTAACGGCCGTTTGTCCGCACCGTTGTCAATGGATCGTAACCCATTCGCTGCACGATGCCAAAACGCATTCATAAAGAGCCAGTAAAGCTGTTATAATCGGGTCGCTGAGCAACCCCATATAATCGAGGAGGTGTTTGTGTATATTCTCATCGTCAATGAAGACCCGTTGGGACGAGACCTGGCGGCAACGCTGGTGCGGGGCGGGCATGAAGTGGCCTATCTTGACCCCGAAGAGGAATACTGCAACCTGATTGCGGCCGAGTTGGGCTGTTTGGTGATCAACGGCGAGACGACCAACATCAACGTGTTGCAGGAAGCGGGGATTGAGCGAGCCGATGTGGTGGTGGCGTTGCACCAGAAAGACATCAAAAACATCATGGTGGGGATTTTTGCGCGGCAGTTTGCCGTGCCGCAAATTATGGCGCGGCTGCGGCAGCCGCATTACGCTTCGGCATATGAACTGGCGGGGATTGACCATGTCTTTAGCGAGTTCGATTTTTTGCTCAACAAGATCATCATTGCCATTGAAGACCCGCACGTGAAGCAGGTGATGAAGCTGGGAAATGGGGAGATCGAGATTGCGTCGCTGGATTTGGTAGCAGATTCGCCGCTGGTCGGCCGGCCGATTAGCGCGGTGTGGGAGCATCGAGAGTACCCCAACAAGGCGTTGGTGTTGGGGCTAATCAAGGCGCGGGATCAGGCAATGCATTTACCCCGTGAGCAGCCTATTGTCGAAGCAGGCGACAATCTGATTGTGGTGGGGTTGCCGGAAGATGTTCACCAAATTAGTGCTTATATCAACAATCGGCGGCGCTGGTAGATGATGATGGATGCCCGAACACAACCGTGGCGACGGCGGTTGCTGCTGGTGCTGGCCTATCAGGCTCCTGTGTCGCTGGCGTTGGGGTTGGCGCTGCTGCTGCCGCTGCTGTTTGCGACGTGGGAAGCGCAGGGATTGCCAGCCTGGCTGGAAACGCGCAGCTATTTGCTCCCGGCGTTGGTGTGTTTGGCGTTTGGTGTGGCGGTACGCTGGCGCTTGGGGGAGGTGACGTGGAGTCTAACGGGCACAGAATCGCTGCTGGTAACAACGGCCGTTTGGCTAACCACTGGCTTCATCGGAGCCATGCCATTTGTGCTTCTGCTTGCCACGCCGCCCGTAGACGCGCTGCTGGAAAGCGTAAGTGGCTTTACCACGGCGGGAACAACAATGCTGACGGGGCTGGACACCATGCCCACTTCGATCATTGTTTGGCGCAGCCTCATTCAGTGGCTGGGGGGCATGGGGGTGCTGCTGATTGTGCTGATTGTGGGGCGGGCGCAGGGGAGCAGTGCCAACTCGCTGCTGAGTGCTGAAGGGGTGAAGATTAGTTCGGGGCGGCTGTCGTTAAATTTTGCAAAAGCGGCCGTTCGTTTTATCCAAATTTATGTCGTCCTAACGCTGCTGCAAACCATTTTAACCACCCTCTTGGGTATGTCGCTTTTTGACAGCCTATCCCACGCCATGACCACCGTTGCCACCGGTGGCTTCTCCCCCCACGACGAAAGCATTGCCTTTTATCGCAACCGCCCAGATGTTTACCCCCTCTATCCCGCCATCGAATTTGTGCTGTCTATTTTTATGCTGGCTGGCGGCACCAACTTTTACGTACTCTATCGGTTGGGCAAAGGGCAGTTGGCGGCACTGTGGGATGGGCTGGAGATGCGGCTGCTGTGGCTGGTGGTGGGGGGTGCAACCTTGCTGGCGGCGTGGAATGCGTGGTCGCTGTTGGGTGGCCGCCTGGCCGATTGGCTGTTACGCAGCTTTTTTGAGGTGGCCTCTCTAGTTTCCACCACGGGTTATGAGATCACGGCGACGGGAACGTTTCCGCTGGAGGCAAAGGAGTTGTTTTTGTTGCTAATGATCATTGGCGGCTGCGCGGGGTCAACGGCCGGAGGGATCAAGCTGATCCGGCTGGGGATTTTGGGCAAGTTTATGGCGCATGAGATTCGGCTGCTCCGATCTTCGCCCCATACCGTGCATGTGCCAACCATTGACGGCCGGCCGATTTCTGATGGCAACTTTCGCCAATCTATTTTTATCCTGCTCCTTTGGCTGGTTTATCTGGCCGTGGGTGGTCTCATCATCACCTTGGTTGCCCCTCACCTGGCAATTGCCGATGCTTATTCCACCGTGTTTACGGCGATTGGTGTTTTTGGCCCCAGCTTTATTCCTGTTGACCAGGTTATTGCCCTGCCCATTGTGGCAAAAGTGGTGTTTATCATTGGTATGTTGGCCGGCCGTTTGGAAATCATCCCCCTGCTTGTTTTTTTTAACCTGGCCGCCTGGCGCAGATAAAACCCACGAGAGTGTCAAAAAGGTGTCATTACGGTGGCGGATACACAGAATCTCTAGTAGCCCATCTTGGCAGAGTGTGTATAATATGCCCCACTTACCGTCGAATATGGGCATTGTTGATTTACTGCTGATAATGACACTGGGTAACATTTGGGCGACAAGGCCGCGCTTTTGGTGAAAAACCGGGTCTGAACATCCACACCGTGCAACAAAGCAGGGTGATTTTTACAGGAGGAGAGGGTGGCGACCTTATTAGAAGTCAAAGATTTAAAAGTCGAATTTAAAACAGACAAGGGGTTGGTCAAAGCGGTCAATGGGGTTTCCTACCAGGTGCAGGAGGGAGAGACCCTGGGCGTTGTGGGCGAAAGTGGCTGCGGCAAAAGTGTCCACGCCCTGGCTTTGATGAAATTGGTGCCAGAGCCTCCCGGTCGTATTGCCGACGGCGAGGTGATTTTTGCGGGGGAACAGCTTTTAACCAAGACAAATGACCAAATGGAGCAAATTCGGGGCAAGGAAATTGCCATGATTTTCCAAGACCCGATGACCTCGCTTAACCCGGTGCTAACGATTGGCTACCAAATTACCGAGGCGCTGAAGCTGCATCAGGATATGGATGAGGCGGCGGCGCGGCGGCGGGCGGCGGAGATGTTGACGCTGGTGGGCATTCCTGAGGCGGAGGGGCGGTTGGACAATTACCCGCATGAGTTTTCGGGGGGGATGCGGCAGCGGGCGATGATTGCAATGGCATTGTCGTGTAATCCCAAGTTGCTGATTGCCGATGAGCCGACGACGGCACTGGATGTGACGATTCAGGCGCAGATTGTAGATTTGGTGAAGCGGCTGCAGGAGCAGTTTGGTATGGCGGTGATGTGGATCACCCACGACTTGGGGGTGGCGGCTGGGCTGGTGGATCGGATCAATGTGATGTATTCGGGCTATATTGTGGAGCGGGGAACGGTGCGGGATATTTTTAAACGGCCGTTACACCCCTACACCCACGGTCTGCTCCAATCCCTTCCCCGCCTTGACATGCAGGGAGACGAAGAACTCTATTCCATTCCCGGCTTACCCCCCGACCAGTCGGCACTGCCGCCCGGTTGCCCTTTTGCCCCGCGCTGCCCCTTTGCGGCCGAAAAATGTCTGGAGGCGATGCCACCGCTGGAACACGCCGCCGGGGAGCATATTGTCGCCTGCTGGCGTTGGGACGAAATTGATTGGAGCAATGTCCATGGCTGAGAAACTGTTAGAAATTCAGAAGCTGCGCAAATTTTTCCCCATTACCCAGGGCATTGTTTTTCAGCGCCAGGTGGGGGCTGTACAGGCCGTGAGTGATGTTTCCTTTGATATTTACAAAGGAGAGACGCTGGGGCTGGTGGGCGAAAGCGGCAGCGGCAAGACCACCGTGGGGCGCACCATTTTACAGCTCCACAAGCCAACGGCCGGCAAAGTGCTGTTTGATGGCATGAGCCTGACCGAACTGGAGGCCGATGCCATGCGCCAGGTGCGGCAGCGAATGCAGATTATTTTTCAAGACCCCTACGCCTCGCTCAACCCGCGTGTGCCGGTCGGCTTTACTGTGGGCGAGCCGATTGAAGTCCACATGGGCATTAAGGGGAAGGATCGCAGCCGCAAGGTGCAGGAGTTGTTTGATTTGGTGGGTATTAACGCCAAGATGGCGAATCGGTATCCGCACGAATTTTCTGGCGGGCAGCGGCAGCGCATTGGTATTGCGCGGGCATTGGCATTGAACCCCGATTTTGTGGTGTGTGATGAACCCATTGCCTCGCTGGATGTTTCGATTCAGGCGCAGGTAGTTAATTTGCTCAAGCGGCTGCAGAAGCAGTTGGGGCTAACCTATCTCTTTATTGCCCATGATTTGAGCATGGTACGCCACATTAGCGACCGGGTGGCGGTGATGTATTTGGGCAAGATTGTGGAGTTGGCGGAGCGCACCGAGCTGTTTGTCAACCCGCTGCATCCCTATACCCAGGCGCTGATTTCGGCAGTGCCGATTCCCGACCCAGATTTGGAAAAGCAGCGCCAGCGCATTATTTTGCAGGGGGATTTGCCTAGTCCGGCCAATCCGCCGCAGGGGTGCAACTTTAATACACGTTGCCCGGTGGCGATTGCGGTTTGCTATGAGGAAGACCCGGTCTATCGTGAAGTTAAAGCAGGCCATTTTGTGGCTTGTCATCTGGTAAAAAATGGTCAAGGAGGTAAGCCTAGCGAATAAACCTGCGAACTATTGGGGTGGGTCTATGGGCGCGACACGGCCTAAGGCCACCATTATTGTTTTGTCTGACATTTTTTAGGAGGAAATGGAAGTGTCCCAAAAACAGTTTGTTCGATTAGCATTGTTGCTTGTTGGTTTGTTTATTCTAGCGGCTTGCCAGCCGCAAACGGTGGAAGTGACTCGCGTTGTTACGGAGACGGAACAGGTGGAAGTAACGCGGGTGGTGACAGAAACGGTTACGGAACAAGGTGAGCAGGTTGAAGTAACGCGGGTGGTAACGGAAGAGGTGGAAGTAACGGCCGTTCCTGCCGCCCAGCAAGAAGTCATTTTCGCCCTTTACCAAGAACCCCAAATCCTGAACCCCTATATTGCGACCCAGACCGCTTCGGGTGAAGTTAATGGGGCGATGATTGAAGGGTTGGTGGGGGCCAGTGCCGAAGGGGACTATATTCCCGTTTTGGCGCAAGAGGTTCCCTCGCTTGCCAATGGTCTTGTGACCTATGATGAAGCTGCCGATGTGCTGACCGTCACCTACAACCTCAAAGAGGGTGTCATGTGGTCAGACGGTGCGCCGTTTACCTGTGATGATGTGTTGTTTACCTATGAAGCGATTATGGATCCCGAAAGTGGGGCCGTTTCGACTTCTGGTTATGACCAAATCACCAATATGGAGTGTTCGGATGAATTAACGGCCGTTGTCACCTATTCCCCCTTTTATGCCCCCTTCACCGGCCTCTTTGGCTCCATCATGCCCCGCCATGCCACCGGTGCCCCCGCTGAAATGCAGCGTTGGCCTTACAACTGGCATCCCATCGGCACCGGCCCCTTCAAAATGACCGAATGGGTTCCTGGTGACCACATCACCCTGGTCAAGAACGAAAACTACCGCGAAGCGCCAGAAAAACCATATCTGGATCGCCTCGTCATTCGCATCACCCCCAGCCGCGAAGTCGGCATGGCTCTTATCCAAACCGGCGAAGTGGACTTTGTTTGGGACTTGATCGAAGCCGTTGTGCCTGACCTCGAAGGCAAGCCCGGCGTTGCTGTCCACATCACCCCCGGCATCGGCACCGAGCGTCTACTCCTCAACATGGCTGACCCCACCATTGATGCCACCGACGACCCAGCCAACAACCCGCATCCCCTGTTGGGTGATGTGCGTGTGCGCCAGGCCATTGAAGCCGCCATTAACAAAGATGAAATCAATGATGTCCTTCTCTTTGGGGCTGCTTCCGTTGGCACGGGCGAACTCAACATCGGTTGGGGTGGTGCTGGCTGTGAACTAACCCCCAGCACTTTTGACCCCGAAGCCGCGATGGCTCTGTTGGATGAAGCTGGCTTTACCGATGCAGATGGCGACGGCATTCGTGAATGTAACGGTTGTGAAACGGCTGCTGCCGGAACGCCAATGCGCCTCAAGATTCAGACCACCACCGGGAACCAACTGCGCGAACAGGCCGAACAGCTCATCATCGAATACTTGGCTGATGTTGGCATTGATATGTTCATTGAAAACGTGCCGTCGGCCGAGCTATTTGGGTCATGGGCCAGCGGTGCATTCCGTAAGCATGGCATGTACGATGTCCTCATGTACACCACCAGCCCCGGCATTGACCCCCACTCCTTTATGTTTGACTTCTTCCACTCCTCGCGGATGCCGTTGGAAGCCAACGAAGGTTCCGGGACAAACTACATGCGCTACCTCAACGCCGACAACGATGCCGCTCTTGAGGCTGCCGGGGCCACCCCCGACATCCCCACTCGCCAGCAGCTTTACTGCCAGGTGATGCAGCAAGTGCAGCAAGATGTACCCATGATCTACCTCTACAACCGCGCCGAGATTCACGCCACCAGCGACAAGCTGACCGGCTACCAGATTAACACCTGGGATAATCAAACGTGGGATTCTGAAAATTGGCAGATGAGTGAATAATCTGTCGTCAAGCCGAGAAGTCAGGCTTTTCCTAAAAGCCTGACTTCTTTTTGATTTATGGAGTTTATAAGCGGGAGTAGAGTTTTATGACACGTTACATCATTCGGCGGCTGTTACAGCTTATTCCCATCATGTTTTTAATTAGCATGATCGTGTTTGTGCTGTTGCAATTGGCTCCTGGCGACCCAGCGGCAGCTTTGGAAGACAACCCCAACCTGACGGCCGAAGACCGTGCCCGCTTTGAAGAACGTCTGGGTCTTAATGATCCATTGCACATTAAATATCTAAAATGGCTGGGCAATACGTTGCAAGGTAATTGGGGCATTTCAGTTGCCACCAAACGGCCGGTTTTAGATGAAATTGGCTCCCGTTTACCCAACACGCTGCGGCTAATGATAACTGCCCAAGTGATCACCCTGCTCATTGCCATTCCCATTGGCATTGTGTCGGCGGTCAAACAATATTCCTTGTTTGACCACGTTTCCACTACCTTTGCCTTCATGGGGCAATCTATCCCCGTTTTTTGGTTTGGCCTCATGCTCATCATGATCTTCTCTATGACCCTGAAAACGGCCGACGGTGGCCCCCTGCTGCCCGGTGGTGGCATGTACGATCTGCGCCTCTATGATGAAGCCACGGCTCCCTTTGCCGACCGGCTGCGCCATATGATCTTGCCTGTTGCCATGCTTGCCATGCTGGGCGTTGGCACCTACACTCGCTATACACGCGGCAGCATGTTGGAAGTGCTGCGGCAAGATTATTTGCGGACAGCGCGGGCTAAGGGGCAGAAGGAACGGCGGGTGGTGTTGATTCATGCGCTCAAAAACGCTGCCATTCCCATTATTACGATTTTGGCTTTGGATTTGCCCAGTGTTTTTGGGGGTGCGGTGTTCACAGAAACCATTTTCTCCTGGCCGGGAATGGGGCGGCTTTTTATTGATGCGGCGAACCGCAGTGATTACGATCTGCTGATGGGCATTGTGCTGATGAACGCCATGCTAATTTTAATATTTAACCTGATTGCCGATGTGTTATACGCTGTGCTAGACCCGCGTGTGCGCTTTGACTAGGCAAAGGAGAAGAGACGATGACAACCAATGTAACGTATTTGGCAGATCAGGAAGCGGCTGAGCGCGATGAAGAAACCATGTTGCAGCTTGTTTGGCGGCAGTTCCGCAAGCACAAGATGGCTGTTTTGGGGATGACGGTGCTGCTGTTGTTGATTGTGGGCGTTGTAGTAGGGCCAATTGTTACACCCTACGACATTGAACGTTCGAGCCTGCGTGAACGGTATCAGCCGCCGTCATTAGTCCACCCCTTTGGCACGGACGATTTGGGGCGCGATATGTTGACCCGGATTTTGGCAGGTGGCCGTATTTCGCTCAATATTGGCTTTATGTCTATGGTGGTGGCACTGGCGATTGGGGTGACAGTTGGTTCGGTGGCGGGTTTTTATGGCGGCAAGGTAGACAATATTTTGATGCGCTTTACCGACATAATGCTGACGCTGCCGCGTCTGTTTCTGCTGATCATCATGGTGCTGCTGCTGCGGGGGATTAACTGGCCGTATTTGCAGGAGAGCGGGGGGATTGTAGCGATTATTTTGGTGCTGGGGGTGCTGTCGTGGATGAGCATTGCCCGGCTGGTGCGGGGGGCGTTTTTATCGCTGCGGCAGATGGAGTTTGTGGAGGCGGCGCGGTCGCTGGGGCTGTCGAACCGGCGAATTATTGTGCGCCACATTTTGCCTAATGCGGTGACACCAGTGATCGTGGCGGCCACGCTGGGGATGGCGCGGGCGATTATTTCGGAGTCGGGGTTGAGCTTTTTGGGGTTTGGGGTGCAGCCGCCCACGCCGACATGGGGCAATATGTTGAGCAATGCCCAGCAGGAAATGCTGCGCGGCCATATGTGGATGGCGATTTTTCCGGGGCTAATGATTTTTATTACGGTAATTGCAATTAACTATATTGGTGATGGGCTACGGGATGCACTAGATCCGCGCCATGTGGGGTAGTCAGGATAGAGAGTAGGAGATTGGGAGATTGCCTCGGTGTCTCAATCTCCTAATGCTCACCTTTTATCCCAATAAATCAGCCAGTGCCGGTTCAACGGCCGGATAGATAAAGGTAAAACCTGCTTTTTGCAGCTTGTCGGCTGAGACGCGCTGCCCTTCCAGTAAAATGGTGGACATTTCGCCAAAGAGTAGCTTGAGGGCAAAAGCGGGCGCGGGCATAAAAAACGGCCGTTTTAACACACTCCCTATTACTTTTCCAAATGCCTTGTTGCGAACTGGCTCTGGTGCTGCCAGATTATAACTGCCGCTTGTGTCAGGGTTTTGCATAAAAAAGTGGATGGCGCGTACCAAATCATCAAGATGAATCCACGAGAGCCACTGCTGGCCGGTGCCTACAGGACCACCGGCAAACAGACGAAACGGCAGCGCCATTTGTGGCAGCGCCCCGCCATCCATGCTCAACACCACGCCAATGCGGCCAACTACGCGCCGTACCCCCATTGCTTCTACGGCAGCGGTGGCTGGTTCCCACGCTTGGGTGACGTTGGCGGGAAAATCGCTGCCAATGGGGGCGGTTTCGGTTAAGAGCTGGTCGCCGCCGTTGCCATAGTAGCCAACGGCCGAAGCCTGGAAGAGAAATTCGGGCTTGTGGCTGGCTTGGGTAATGGCCTCGACCACGGCTTTGCCAGCGTTGACGCGGCTGTTGATGATTTCACGTTTGCGCTCTTCTGTCCAGCGACCACCGGCAATGCTTGCACCAGCCAGGTTAATGATGGCTGCGGCTCCGTTGGCAAGATGACCCCAATTAACGGCCGTTTTTCCATCCCACTGCACCACCTGCACCCCCGCCGGTGCCGTCGCCTGGTTGGGGCTGCGCGACAGCGTAACGACTTCATATCCTTTTTCTACCAGGTAAGTTGACAAAGCAGTACCAACCAGACCTGTACCGCCGGTGATAATGACTCGCATATTCTTTTTCTCCCATCATACTTTATCAGGAAATCTTTGTTTCGATGCTGTTAATGACCTTATCCAGCCAAAATAGCACGGGCGCACCCGCCACATCATGCAAATGTTTCTTGGCCGCCTCGCTATAAATTTGCAGATAGCGATGTAGCTGGTCAACAGGCAGTTTGTAATTCACCAACAGCCCTTCAATCCACTCAATATCGCTGCCCAGAAACTCCACATTGCCCAACATCAAGGCCGCTTTAATATTTTGCCCAAGATAACTGTTGGCTTCACTAATATTGCTGATGGGCACATTGGCTGCCGCAATTGCATCCCAAATGGAGGCTTCGATAAGCCCAAGCCGCCGTTGAAAATGCACCAGCGTTTCGCTGTATTCGTCGGTGGGTCGCTTGATGTGCGGTAAGGGTGGGCGGTTAGTCAACAGGTGCTCAACCACTTTGGAGGCCTGGTCAATTTGGGTGCCTAGGAAGTAGCCCGGAATATATTCACGCAGCTTCGGGATACTGTTGAACACCAGTCCGCCATAGGCCAGGGGAATGCCGCGATCTTGCAACAGGTAAGCCAGTTGTTGCAAGGTGGCAGCGGTATGGAGAAGCTGGGCAGAGAAGATGACCAGATGGGGTTTGGTGGTGTTGATGGTGTTTTCAAGCTGATCAATGGGGACGTTAGCACCCAAATAAACGACTTCCCACCCTTGGCGGCGCAGCAGCAGGGTGAGGAGCAGGGCACTAAAGGTGTGGTCTTCTTTGGGGGCGCAGCCGACCAATAAACGGCCGTTTCTCGTAGGCGATGGGGTAGCCGCCAACAGCGCATCTAGCCGCCGCAGAGCCAGTGCCGAGGCAAAATGCTCCTTCTGCACCGACACAGCCCCTTGGTACCATTGCTCGCCAATGTGCGCCAGCCCTTTTTGCAACACTTCCAGACACACAATTTCTGGCTGATAAAGCGCAAAAGCCTGATTTAACACCGATTCCGCCAACTGCTCATCAAAATCAAGACACGCATTAACCCAGCTTTGGCGCAGATCATGAATGGTTGACCCAATTTCTGCGGGCGTGGGCAGCGGCGTATAGACCACTGTTGGCTCCGGTGCAAACAAATCCAGCGGTTCCAAAAGCGGATCCTTGCCCTCCACCGTAAGTGCTTGCCAGGTGCTGACAGCGCGGCTAATGCTGAGGCCATCTTCCTGTCGTGCTACCAGCCATTTTAAGGTTTCTATGTCGCGGCGTGTATAGAGCCGATGGCCGCCTCCGGTGCGCCGAGGCTGCGGCAGACCATAGCGGCGTTCCCAAGCTCGCAAGGTGTCGGGCTTTAGCCCCGTTTCCTGTACCACCGCTTTTAGGTTGAAAGTTAGTTGTTTGTGGTTACTGCTACCGATTTTTCCGTTTTCTTGCTTTGCCATTTGCTTGCCCGTTTGGTGTCAATCTGTTACTTTGCCCGATTAGGACTATGTTAACATTATAGCACTCTGTTAAGGTTTTGTCCATATTTTGATCAAAGTAATAGAATCGTGCTTGCTACTTGACATTGGCAGCCAATCAGCAAAATGCCAGTTTGTGACCATTGCCATATCACCGGAACGGGGTTTGGAATCGTTGGCTACGATCAACCGACAGCTTTTATTTGCCCGTATAGATGATGGTATCGGGGCGAAAAGCGGCCCAAGAAAACCAGAAATGATCGCCGTGGATGATAGGCGTGAGCCGTTCGCCAGCCAGCGGCCCAGCCACGGCTTGACCCAAAATGTTCCATTGACTGCCCGTTTCGGCATCAACAACTTGTCCATTTTGTTGGCGAAACGTTAGCTTCTGTCCATTGAGATTAGGATCGAATACACCTGTAGCACCAATGTCGGCACCTTCAGCAATGGCCGCGGCACCAAGGGCGGAACTGGTGCCGCCGGTATGGAAGATGACTAAATTGCGTCCACCCTGGCTATCGTTGATTACGCCTGCTTCAGCCAGCACCGTAAGCGGATAGGCTACGTCAACGGCGACCTCTGCCAGGCTGACGGTGACCACGCGCTCAACGGCCGATAAACGGCCGTCTATCACCCCTGTGAACAAAAACGGACTCACATTTTGCGCCACGTCGTCATATCCCACATAAGGGTTTTGCCCATAGCGGCGGCTAAAACCTGTCTCGCGGGACAAAATACGGCCGTTGGGGTAAGCCGTGCGAAAGTCGGCAAAGCTCACAATTTGCGAAGGAAGGAAGGTGAGCCGTTCGCCCGCCAGCTCACCCACAATGGCTTCCCCCGTGAACTGCTGCCAAAGTCCTTCGGTGGTGCGATCATACATCACCAGGTCGGAGTTTCGTAGCAGCCCAGAGGTGCCAAATTCATAGGTTTGGCCGTTAAGGCGGCGGTCAAAGACGATGGCGGAGTTGCAGAGAGGGCAAAAGGTGACGATGATCGGCACATTGCCAACGGTGTCGTTGACAATTTCATGCCAGGTGAGAATTTGCAGGGGATAGGCGCGGGCATCGCCGTCAATTTCCAGGGCAATGATAGGTTCATTGTCAGCCAGCCAGTCGGCAGCTTCGGCGGTGGTGATAAATTGGGGGGCATCAATGGCGGGAATGCCGTCGCGGGGCGGCCCGCCGGACAAGAGTTCGTCATAGGCAATGGTGTGGCGTGTCCAGTCGGTGCCCCAGCGGTTGGTGAGGCTTTTAAATTGGTCGGAACGGTCGTCGCGGGTGAAGAGTTCTACGGAGCGGCCGTCGCTGGTGGTGATGATCATGCTGTCTGTCTCCTGATGGGGCGAAACGGCCGTTTCTCTTTCTTCCACCACTGGGGTTGGGGAAACGGCCGTTTGGGTTACAGTTGGGGCGGGCGTGTGGGTTGGATTTTCGCTGATAAGGTCTACACGCCGTTTGTTGGTCTGGCTACAGGCTGTTAACAGTAAACATAGCGCAAGAAGCTGCCAGATTTCTATTCGGTTGTGAATCATATCATTGACCTCCTAAAATCAAACGTCTCATTCTATTATGGAGCATTTCGCGCCGAAGTAACGTGAAGAGGGTCACGAAACGGTACTTAGATACGGATGCGTTTTGTGATGGGCTGGAATGAAATGACTCGCGTACTGGGGCAAGTTTCGGGAAAGCAGGCTGGAGGCTATTAATGGACAGGGACACGACAAATGCCCCTGTCCGTTTTCTGGCGTTATTGTTTTTGTATGAGCGGAAGGTAGATACAGGGTCGGCGAGAAACGGCCGTTTCTGCTGTGGCCCCGGCTCCAATTCCTGCGTTTGTTGTGACCTGCATTTCGTTGATCAATGGTTGTATCAAGCAATGCCCAACGGTTACCGTTAACACTTGTTCCCACACCTGGTTTGGCATTAAAGTGACTTCCCAACTGGTTGCTTCTGTGGTTGTTACCCCGCTGGGCAGTATATCGGTAATCATGGCGGTGAGGGTGATGTCGCTGGTGTTGGTAATCTGTAGCGTGTAGACAAGCGGTTGCTCGGCTAAGGCGAGGGGTGTCTGGGTTTGTTTGTTGGCAACAAGCCCCAGATAAACTTCATCAGCGCCTAAATCACAGGCCGTCCCTAGTGGACGGGGATCGCCGTCAATGTCGGTGGTAATGTTGGAGGGGGTGCAGGTGTTGAGGGCGGGGGAAACGGCCGTTAAATGATACCCATCTGCGGCAAAGGCAGGATCGCCTGTATACTCATTGCTTACGATCACACTGCCAGCACCGCCAATAGGGTTGGCATTGTTGTGCCACAAAACGCCGTCTAGTGTGACCGTGCTGGTAGTGGTTGCCAGAACGCCGACCGTGTGATTAGCGAGGATGGTGTTGGTAAAAACGGCCGTTGCTTGCCAATCGGTCGGCTGATTCACATAAATGCCACTGCCATCACCGCCACTATTGCCAGCAATCGTATTGTGCCATCCGTCAACCTGAACCTGATCCAGCGCCATTCCGCTGCCAAAGCCTCCATTGTCTGTGTGATTGTTAATGATAACATTGTTAATCAGGGTCACTTGGCTACGCCTGATGATGTCAACACCACCAGCATAGGAAACCCCATGATTATCCCGAATGATGTTGGCTTCTAGCAGCGTGTTTTGGCTGGTATCTGCAATCACTACACCGCCCCCGCCGCCCACAAAGCCCGGCGTACCGGCATGATTGCCTTCGACAAGGTTGCCGCGAATGATAACATTGTGGCTTGCCTTCACACAAATTCCGCCACAGTCGTTAGCAGCGCGGTTGCGGCGCACAATATTGTTCTCAATGACAGCCCTGCTGCTGCTGTTTACGAAGAGTCCACCATAATGTTTCGTGGGACCACCAACATGGTTGGCAACATTATCTTCAATGATGTTGTTTGCTACCGTGGCAAAAGGACTGGTTTGGAGGAAGATACCGCCGCCGAGGGTGGCGCGATTGGCGTAAATATGGTTACCTTGCAGGATGGCGTGTGGGCTGTTGTTGAAGTAAAGACCGCCACCGTTGCCCCGGATCCCATTTTCCCCATCTGCACGGAAAAAGCCCCAGTTATCATAGATTTGGTTGTTAAACAGTGCCACCTGTGCCGTTTCCGCGTAAAGACCGCCACCGTTGTTGCCCTGGTTGGCTGCATTGCCACCGGTGATATGAAAACCGCTGATGCTAACGGTGTTGTCGCCGGTGATGTAAAAAACGCGCCCCTGGTGCTGAGCATTGAGGATGGTTGGATTGGCTTCGGGGTTTACTATTTCCCAGTTGTCGGGTGAAAATCCACCGCGTAACCTAAGGGATTTATTGAGAAAAGCGATCTGGGTAAAACCATTGTTCAGATGAACATCAGTATACGTGCCGGCCGCCACACGTACTTCATCCCCAGCAAAGGCCATAGTAACGGCATGTTCCAGCGTGGCACAGGGGGCATTGGCAGTGGTGCAATCGTTGTTGACATCATTGCCAAGGGGTGCTGGAGCCACATAACGAATAAGCGATGGATATGCCCAGTAGTGGAACGGATTTAGCGGCGGTGCTAGTTCATTAAAGTAATACCAGGTTGTGCCTGCCATTGAAGGTGCATCTGTCCAACCCTTTCCCGGCGGTTCGGTGGTGTATGGGATGCCCCCATTGGACAAAGTATAGCTGGCTGTTTCCTGATCATAATAATCAGCATCCGCTTGCCGGTCAGCCAAATGCAAGGCTGCTACAACCCCTTCGCTCCCTTCAGACCATACGTTGTGTAGTTTTGGATCAAAGCTATTTTCCTTAAAGCCATCAATGCCGGTTACCTCATACCCTGTTCCGGTATAGATGGTTGTATTGGTCACGAGCATGTGGTCGAACACATAATCAAGGGCAGCACTGAGTGGCACTGTGCCACCATCGTGGCTAGGTACTGGTTGCTTGGCACCAAAGGCGAGAATTGACCAGCTTTGCCCATCCAGATAAATGCCATAGTCAATGACCCCTGTCATTACCTCGGTTCTATCAATGCCGGGGAAAAAGTAGTTGCCAATAGCCACAGTGGTCAATTCAGGATGTTTGTGGATGTCAACATTGGGTGCCCAAAGTTCGCGGAAGGCAAAGGCTTTGAGGTCATCGGCAATCTCATGATATATTTCATTGCCGGTCAGAAACGCCATACCTTTGAAGGCGGCATAGGCATCAAAGTTATGCTCGGCTACGTAAATCTGCCAATCGCGGAAGCCATAGTCGGTGGTGAGGGTGCCGCTGATAAAATCTTTGTGCCAAATGCGCCCCATGGCGACACCGCCTGCCGTTGGGCTTTCGGGGTTTTTGTCGAGGTAGTTTTCTTCAATCCAGGTGAGGTTATCAAGTGCCATTTGTCGGTAGGTGTCGTCGCCGGTTTGCATTTCATAGTAGCCAACTGCCATATCTACCCAGGCGTTGGTTCCCATAAATTTGCGGTAATCGTAGGCGCGATACTTTATTTTGTCGGGCAAGAAGGTATTGGTTTGGATTGATTTGGTGGTGGTGTGGTTGTTTAGAAGCCAGGGGCCAAGTTGATCAACATCTAGGCCGTGGGTTTCATCCCAACAGACTCGTTTTTCGAGTTCATCCGGCCAGCCGTTGGCTTCGGTTGTGGTTTCTGTGCCACAGGTGGCGTTAATGATAATGCCGTCAGCGTTTTGCTCAACGGCCGTTATTAACTCCATCTCATCAGTGGTTGCCCACTGCTGAATTTGCTCGTTGGTGGGCAGGGTGGCATAGCTAAAGAACCAACTGCCGTCGTCATTTTGCAGATAGCGCAAGCCGTTGAGAAGATGCCGTGCTTCTTCGTGATGCCCGGCGGCTGTGAGAGCCATAATGGCAAGTGCCTGGTCATAGACAAAACCGGCATCTGACCAATCTAGCTGTTCCTGATAGCTGTCGGCCAGTTTTTCGATGGTGGGTGTGGTGGTGTCCATATCTGGCCGCATTCGCACGCGGTTGAGAATCCAGTTGACGTTTGAATGGTCGCCTAAAATGTTGGCATCTACGGCGATGGTTTTGGTGTCGCTGACGACAATGGTTTCACCAACGTCGCTGGAAAAGGCGGCTTCAATGTAGAGGGTTGTGGAGTAGGTTTGGGGGAAGGCATCGGTGAAGTCGGCGGCGAAGTAGAGGGGGATGCGCTGGTCTTGGCCGTTTAACGGCCGTTTATCCACCAACAACAGCGAATTCGGCAGATGAAAAATATACTCCCCATACGTTTGATCCACATTGTCATTGTGGTCACTCCACTTAAACAGATCCACATAGTTAAAAAGCGGGTGACACCAGGCACAGTTGGGGTCAGCCAGCGGGTTGTCGGGTGGAAGTTCTACCCACCATGTTTCTGGAACCGGCTGGTGCTGGTCAAAAGCAAACACCCAAACCGCTCGCTCATTATCACGCCAATTGATCTCGTCGTTGAGGTCGGGAATCTTGTCCTGATCTTCATCAATTCCCAGGCCAAAATTCGGTGTCCAGACTTTGAAGGGAACGGTGCGCGTGGGGGAGAGGTCGCCAACCATGCCCATTTGCACGTCGCCATTGGGAGCGGTCTCGTTTTTGGTGTACACCCGCACGGTTGCTGCATCAAAAGGGTATAAACCTTGTGCTTGCAGGTCAAGCATCAGATAGCCATCGGCCAGGGCGCGGTGCGGCCAAAAGCCGAGGTTGGTGAAGCCGCGAAAGTTTGAGTCATCTACGGCCAGTTTGATGATCGGCGTAGCATCCTGCACGGTAAGCGTTAGGGGAACGGATTGCGTGTGCGAGGTAAACGTTTGCCCTAAATCATCAGAAATGGCAAAGTCAAAAATCAGATCGGCGGTGTAGGTTTGGGGGCTGGCCTTTTTTTCCAGGGCCAGGGTGATGTAAACGGGATAGGTGCGGTTTTTGAGGTCGGTGGGAAGGGGCCAGGACGTGTCTTTATGCCATTTGTCGAGGTCGGTTTGGTAAAAGATAGGGCGATCCCAGGGAGAGGGTTCTTTGATTTCATCGGTGGTATTAAAGGCATAGACCCAATAGTTACGCCAATTGTATTCGTCTAATGGATTGGGAACTGCGTTGGAGTCGGCTAAACCATTGCCAAAATTGGGTGTCCACAGCTTGATGGCGACGGTTTCGCTGGGAACACTTTGCCCAACCAAACCGCGCAAGCTGTCGCCTCTGGCATCCACACCATGGTCGGTAAACACGCGAATGGTCGCAGCATTATACTCCTCCAAGTTGGTGGCGTTGAGGTGGACAGTGATGAGACCAGACACAAGGAGGCGGCCATCGGTTGTTTGCGCTTGGTTGACGTTGGTGAAGGCGGTGTCGTCAACGGTGAACTGGATATCTGGTGGGGCGGTGGTTGCACTTAGGGCTGTGGGGGCTGAGATCAAATAGAGCAGCAGGATGCACACGGTCAGGCTGCTGCCAACTGCTAGAAATAGGTAGGTCAATTTTTGCCTACGACGTATAGGATTCATGTGGTTTGGTCTCCTTCTGAGCAACTGGCTGCTTGTGTAAGTTGCTTAAACCAATGGTAATGAACGGCCGTTTTCCCCGGTACGCAACTGTCACACCAATAAAAGGCCAAAAACAGGTCAATGCTTTGGGCTAATAAGTCTATTAACGCCTTTGCTTGTTGAATAGCATCTGCTTCATTCCCTCCCTGGCTGATGGAACGGTACGCTTTATAGGCATCGTCGTGATGTTCGATAACAAGCAAAACGGCCGTTTCCTCAAGATACTTCTCCGCAAATTCACGTGCCACCAGCCCATGCGACTGTTTGGGAACACGCTCTCTAGCCTGCTGTTTAAAGCTGTCGTGGATGAGGGCAATTTGGCGCAACTGTTCACGCTGAGGGTGGTTGCCAAAGACAGCGTCTACATTTTGTAACACATCCTGAATGTGGTGCAAAACCTGCCCTTCAGGATGACCCGGACGGGGCGTGCCCCACAGCACGCCCCGCTGCCACTCCGGGTCGGCAACAATTTGGTGTTCAACGGCCGTTTCCAGCGCAAAAGGAAGTGGTAATAGCGTCATTTGGGCTATTCAACGGCCGTTACAACCAGATTGTCAAAGGCAAAATGAATGTCGGGTTCGCCAAAGCTGCCAGCCACCAGCTTAATGTCACCCCGTCGGTAAATGTTGCTGGGAACGCTGGCAATCAGTTCCCCGTTGACAAAGACGGTAATTTGCGGCCCTTTGGCAATCAGTTGCAAATGATTGGTAGCTTGTCCTGGCTGAATGGCTGGAATTTCTACCCACTTTGTCACATCAAAGCTTTCATCATTACGATGTCCCCCAATGTTGTAAGAGCCTGAGCTTGAAATCAAAAAGGAATACCAATTATCGCTATTTTCGTAACGGAACAAGATGCCAACTTCACTGTTGGTAGAATCAGATATTTGGGTTACATCCACATCTAGCCGAAAATCATCAATGACGTTTAAGTTAGGGTGCCCGCTCCAGGCAAGCGTATTTGCTGATTTAACCAGGATATGATACTGTCCCTCGTCAATAAATCGGTCTACATCACCATCAACCGATTGTGCCCAGTCGCTACTTGCCTCGGTAAAATCATCACGAAAGAGAATGTGCGGTTCGGGCGTTGGTGTTGCTGGTTCAGGGGTGGCGGTAACGATGATTTCTTTTTCCCGCTCCACCACTTTAGTCACTTCAATCTCAACAATGCGGGTCACTTCTTTTTCGGCTACGACGGTCTCTTTAATAATCACGGTTTCTGGTGTGGGCGGTGGCGTTTGATTGCAGCTAACAAAGAGCCACAGGAAGGCGTTGATCCAGAGAAGTTGTTTGACAGATTTGTAAATTGGACACAGCTTGTTCATGTTATCTTCTCCTGATAGGGATATATCATTGATATTAGTATCATTTTAGGAGGGGCGGCGGGGTAAAACCTGAGGAAAGGGAGGTAATTTGCTGTGCATTGGAGGAAAAAGAATGCCACCATATCACCAGTTTTTAGATCGACACCACCCTGAGGGGTATCGAAAAGCGGAAATAGAGCAGCTTGCTTTGGCGGTGAGGGCACGGGAAAATCGGCTGCTGCTGGCGCTGCCGGGGATGGGGTTGTCAAACTTGCTGCGCTTTTTTGTCAGCCAGCCGCAGTGGTCGGTGCCGGGGGAAACGGCCGTTTCCTACATCAACCTCAACGCTTTGCAAGATGACCCTAACGCCCTGTTTGCCGAAATTGCCCGCCAACTGGCCGAGCAGCAGGTAGGAAATGGGTTAGAAACAACGGCTGATGGCTACCAGCAGCTTTATCAGCTTTTGCTGGCGGCTAATCGTCAGGCGTGGTGGCGGCTGGTGATTGTGATTGATCAGGCAGACGGGTTATTAACGGCCGTTTCTGCCCCCTTTTATCGCCAACTCAAAGCCCTTACTGATCTACAAAAACATACGTGCATCTTGCTGGCCGCTAGTTGGCGTTTTGCATCGCACGTAGACCCTGAAAATTTACTTTTTGCGGGTCGGCGGCTTTTTGTGAAGCCATTTTCGGTAGCCGATTTTGCCCACGCACTGACCGAGGAAGCCCAGCGTTTAGGCACCACTTTTTCTGAAAACGACTACAGGCAGCTTACCTGGCTGACGGGACGGCATCCCGGGCTGCTGCGTGCCATTTCGACGGCGGTGGTTTTGGGTGGGGTGAAGGTGGCGGATGGAGAAACGGCCGTTGTCCAATTGCTCCAACGTGACGACGTAACCTATCGCTGCCAAAAAATGTGGCAAGAGCTAACGCCCCGGCAAAAACAGGATTTACAGCAGTTGCAAGAGCTAGATGAGGTTAGTGAGCAGTTGTGCCAAATGGGGCTGGTGGTTGAGGGAAAAAACGGCCGTTGGCAACTTTTTTCGCCCGTTTTTAAACAATTCGTTGCCACCAAGAAGCCGGCCTTGCTACCTATCAAAATTATTGAACAGGCAACCCGACAAATAGGAGAACAAACCATCGTGGTTGCAGGCAAGGTATTTAAAGGCGACACACAAATTCCTGTTTCTCCACTCGAGCTTCGCCTCATTGCTTGCCTAAAGCAGGAAAAGAGAATCTATTCCAAAGATGAAATTGCCGCCTATGTTTATTATGAAGAGTGGGACAACTACCGCGACATCAGCAATAACCGCATTGAAAATTTGATACGCCAAGTGCGCCGGAAACTAGGAAACGACTACATCAGAGCTTATTGGGGGCAAGGGTATGAGCTGATGGCCTAGCTATTGCCCCAACCGTTCGCACAGAATCCCTGAGGTGAGAAAAGCAAACAACTTTTGCCACGGGGTGCGGTCACGGTAATACAAAATGGGCATAGTAGCATGGAGCAGTGCCAAATAGTAAGGACGGGCATCATTGCCATTCAAATATGTGCTGGCTTGCTGTCGCATCAGTTTAATCACAGCCCACATCTTGGCTAATTCGGCCGTTTCTTGCCAGGAGGTTGGCAGCGGGTCAGGAAGTAAACAGGCCAAACTGGGTTGCTTGTGGCCTGTCATAGGCAGCAGCGCACAACCAAGCGTGTACAAACCTTCAAGACCAAGCTGCTGAACGGCCGTTGCTTCAACTAAACCAAACAAAACCTCAGCTTCCAGACGAGCAATATCTTGTACCGTTGGCCCCACGTGTGTGTGTGGAAAATCAATCACCCATGCTTTTGTCATCTGCTCATGGTGCTGGCTCATTAAAATATTGCCTGCGTGAAAATCCCCATGAACAATAGAATCCCGCCGCAGACCAGGGTCATAGGCCAACTCCCCCAATCGTTGACCCATCAAATTTTCCCGTATCCAACTGAGTGGATTACGCATGTGCCATTGTTCGGTTAGACAAATCTGCTCTACGCTAGAAGATAGTTGGTTGTGTGCGAGTAAATCGTTGATTTGGTGATTGGCATCAATCAGCCCCATTTTTATTTGATGATACCGTCTTGTGAGTCGGTCATATTCAGCGTACAAATCCGGTGCTTGCGCATGATGCTCATTGTTTGCAGGATACTTCCACCAAGGAGACATTATACGGAAGATTTGTGCGAGAGCCGTTAAAGTTTGCTGTCTCTTGCTAGTCTGATAATACTCAGCAAAGGTTTGTAACTGAACGATTTCTGATTGATCATTGCCAATAAATTTGTACGCAATCGTGCCCCAAGACTCGCCTTGCATTTGTAGTTGCTGTGCAGAGGGAACAAAAGGCTCTCCGGCTACAAAATCGAGGTGAAGTTTAACCGAGTCATGATAGCGGTTAATTTCCTTTTGGATGTTGTCGGCTCTGTCAAATTTTAGGACTTTGGGGGCTTGCCCGTTAGCCTGGATGAGGTAGGTGCCGCTGGCAAGTTTTGATCCGGAGAAATATTTCAGAATTTCGACGTGGTGGGCAGTTGGGTATTGTTGTTGCGCCACTGCTTGCAAGAGCAGAAACTGTTTATGCAAGATTGAACTTTCCGTGGCATTTGGTTGGAGCTTTTGCCACCGTTCAAAGAGGTAGTCTAACCCTATAATGGCCGGCTGATCAGGCAAGGTTGTTTGGGTGGGGGCAGAACTGGCTAAATAGCTGATGGTAAGCGACAGGAGTAAAAAGGCTATGGCAATGATGGCTACTGCCAGAGCCGGTGCGGGCGCAAGGAGGTTGATGCCTTGCAACCCAAGATAGAGGGCTGCTAACATCATCAGGATAAAGAGGATGAAGGCCATGCGGCCAACAGCAGTGCGAAAAATTTTGCGGATTGGCGACAAAAGTTGTTGCACGGGTGCCCTCCTAGCAGTGAGAATGTCAAAATAACGGCCGTTTGCCAAGATTTGATCAGGGTTTGTGCGGCAGCAAAGGTTATTATAGCCTTTTTTGAATGGTTTTGCCTAAATGGGAAAAGTGAACATAAGGAGCATCTGATGGCTAACTGGTTACGCAAAAACGCCTTGGTAGGAATTTTGTTGTTGGTAGCGCTGCTCATTTTGCTGATTCCAGTTTTGACTTGGCAAAGTTGGCACTCATGCACCGATGCCACCGACCCGCGCCTGGTGTTTTCCGCCGTCATGACCAATGCCGTTGGGCAAAGAACGGCACAAGGCGCGGTGTTGGGTGGGGGGCAATATCGGGCGGCTGGATACAAGGTCATTGTTTATGCCAAAGATGATATTTGGTATAGTGGCCTGTATGGGCAAGCGCAAAAGCCGGCCGAAACAACGTTACAAAGCGATTGCAGTTGGCAGATAACCGGTTTGCACCCAGGTAAGCTTTATGTGGCCTATCTGGTACACCCTGATTTTGCCTACCCTTCAACCGTTGCCGCCATTGATGAAAAGACGCTGCCACTACTTATTGCGAATAACGACCAGATTGTGACAGTAGATTGGTGGCAGGATCGAGAAACGGCCGTTGCCACCACTGAAGTAGAGCAAGCCACCCTCTGGCTACAGCAACAGCGCGTTCCCAATCAGGCTATCCCCAACCCATTGGCAATACATACTGGCTTGTTACTAAGCTACGCCGACATTCCCCAAAACAACGACGCTTTTCCCATTTTGTTTGCACGTGCCTATACCCCTGATAACGCCCTGGGCAGTATGGCCTTGCTCATGGGCAACAACCCACTGGCCGCTAGACAAGTTCTGGCAACCCTGCAAAGCAAGGTTGAGGCAGATGGGCAAATTAACTTTTATTTTGATACCGACAAGGAACTATTCCAGCCGATTTACCGCACCGATGCCATTGCCTGGATTGGCTATGCCTTTGTCTATTACCAGCTCAAGACACAGGACAACGAATTCCAGAGTACGGCGGAAAAATTGGGGCAGCAGTTACTCTCTTTGCAAGAGTTAGATGAAGACAGCTTAGCCTACGGTGCATTAAGGCGCAATCAGGACGCAACGGCCGTTAATCACTATGCCACCGACAACATCATGGCCTATTTCTTTTTGCGCGATTTGGCCGAGGTGACGCACCAGTCTGCTTTTGCAACGGCTGCGTCGTTGGTAAAGAATTCTTTGCTGGACCAATATTGGAACCAGGAACGGGGGTATTTCCAGACCAATCTTGAGGGAACAGGGGATGATTTTGTTGAGGCGCAAACGCTAGGGGCTATTTTTTTAACGGCCGTTAACGAAACCGACAAAGCCAGCACCATCACCCAATACATTGAAACCACTTACCAGCCAGGGGGAAATGCTAAAGATTACGCTGGCTTTGCCCCATTCCCCAAGTTGGAAACCACCTGGGCGCAAGGCTCTTTGCAAATGTCATTGGCTTATCAGCGTTTGAGCGACATAGAGAAAGGTGCAAAGTTGTACCAACAACAGTCGCTTTGGCTGCAAGAAGCCGGTGGCATTCCTTATGCCTATCCCGAAGCCCTCGACACCCCTTCTGGCCCCTATCATAACTGGCCGAGTATGGCTGGGACAGCTTGGTTTATTTTTGCTATCGAAAACGATCCTCTTTTCTTGCGCCAGACCCCCAATTAATCCAAGAGTCTCACGTCATTTTTACCATGTTGATAGTAGATATTTGCTATATTACCATCAGATAACAGGGAAAATTTGCTGTAAACTATTTTGCAAGTGAGCATCGGTCATGTTGATAGCAGGAGGGAAAGGAGTTTGCTATGTTCTTTATGGTCGAATTATCTACGCTGGTGATTGTGGTTCTAATCGCCATTATTATCGGGATGGTTATTGGTATCTCTATCAGCCGGCCGTCCATTCGCTAGGGTGTAAACAGGTCGTTTGGCATTGTGGAGGTAAAAAACGGCCGTTTTCTGTCTGTCTGCAAAGCCTGCCTAAGCAGGTCTGGCACGAAGGAATAAAGCATCATGATTACAATTTCTGTTGGTTGGCTAATCGTTATCGTCGTTTGCGCCTTCCTCGCTGGGTTAATGGCACCATTACTGCTTCTCCTGCAGCTAATCTGGAAAGCATCTGTCAAAAAGTAGCTTTATCGGTACAACAAGTAGCGGTATCAACAAAGCGGTGGCTGCATTCATAGCAGCCACCGCTTTTGTCATTTTCACGTCATCACCATATCGTTTTTTTGTAAGAGATGCAGATGCCCACTATGGTATACTTTTTGTATAAAGCAATCATTCATAATTATCAGGATGTCATATGTATCAAAAACATGTACGGCAGCGGCGGCAATTCCGTGAAGAAGAAGTCAGCAAACTTCTGAAATGGGCACGTGCCGGCGAATCAGCATCAATTATTGGTATTAGCGGTGTTGGCAAGTCAAATCTCTTTAATCATTTATTAGATATAGAAACACAACAAGCGTATTTAGGAACTTCAGTCAAAGATTATCTGTTTGTCCGCGTCAACTTTCACTATATTCCTGACTTCACCAACCGCAGCCTATATAGCGTTATTCTGGAGCAGTTTGAACTGCTAGACGGACGCTGCGAGCAGCTTAATCTGACCCAGGCGCAGCTTGACCAACTTAGCAGCTATCATGATCAACTTTTAGAGGCTGGGGATGATGTCTTGAAAGTGCAGCGGTATTTCAAGCTGGCAATTCGGCTTTTGCTGCGCGAAAGCGAGCGGCGTATTGTCTTCTTGTTCGATCAATTTGATGAGGTGTATCAAGAAGCCGACGGCCGTTTTTTTGCCAATTTGCGTGGTTTGCGCGAAGCCTATAAATACCGCATCTCCTACTTCACCTTCACCCGTGGCATGTTGTCGCGGTTGGCTGAAATGGATCCGGCGCGTGAAGAATTTTCCGAACTGCTATTGGGGAATGTCATTGGGCTTGGCCCCTACAACGCTCACGATGCTCTCAGCCTGCTAGAGCGCGTCTCCTCCCGAATCCAGCTTCCTCCCTCTGAAGAGCAGGCGGCACGGCTATTACATTTATCTGGCGGCCATGCCGGGGTGCTTAAAAGTGTTTATCTGGCTGTGGCGCAGGATGGCCTTGCCTTAGTGGCTGACGAAGCAACAACAGTAGCGGCGTTGTTGACCATACCCAATGTTGAAACCGAATGCGCCAAGATATGGAACAGCGTGCGACTAGATGAACGGAAGCTGCTGGCGCGGCTGGCACATGGCGCGGCTCTGGTTGGCTCAACAGATGCCGCCACCCTTTACGAACTACAAATAAAGGGACTCGTTAGCCAAACCGAACCATTCACCATCTTCTGCCCGATTTTTGCCCACTACGCCCGCCATCAAGAAGCCCTATGGGAGCGCCCCCTTTATTTGGAGCCACAATCACGTCAGGTTTGGGTGCTTGGCACCCCCACTGAACCATTGACAGCCCTAGAATACAAGCTATTTAGCTTGCTTTATGAACGCATTGATGAAATTGTGGACAAGGATGAGCTGATTGAAGCTGGCTGGCCTGGCACACAGGGGGGTGTTTCTGACCAAGCACTAACAGCCGCTATGTACCGTCTGCGCCGCAAAATTGAGCCAGACCCCAAGCAAACCCGTTTTCTTGACAGTCTGCGTGGACAGGGGTACCAACTCCACTCTAGTTAATAGGCGTTGACCAAGTAATTACCAACGGTCACAAACTGACATCTGTCTATTGGTTGTAAGTGGCAAGTTTTGTCGGCAAACGAGGCTTGCCACTTATAACTTGTTACTTGCTACCAACTCTATACCATTGGTCGGCCGGCCCACACAATCACAACCCAACTAATCAAATTAATGACAAAAAGCAAGGCTCCCTCACGGCGACTTAGGTTCCAGCCATTGCGCAGCATCAGTGCCGTCAACACCATTTGCACGCACAAAAAGACCAGGCTTCCGAATTCGGCGGCTGACAAAATTTCCAGCGGTGGATGGCTCAGGGCACCTGCCAGCCCCAACACCCCCAACACGTTAAAAATATTGCTACCAATCAAATTCCCCAGCGAAATCTGCTCCATTCCCCGCATAATCGCAACAATCGAAGTCACAGCTTCTGGTGCGGAGGTTGCTGCCGCCACCACCGTTGCCCCAATGACATAAGGGGACAGTCCGGCGGCTGATGCCACAATTTTGGCCGACCCCACCAGATATTGCCCTCCCAAAACAACTAAAAGCAACCCTATAAGCAGTTTGGGAATGTCCTTCCAGGCAAATTCTCCCTGTGGCACCTCATCCTCATCCAGGTCACGTTGATAGATCAACAGCCCCAAGTAAGCGAGGAGCAACAGGAACAGCACGACCCCCTCCCAATTTTGTAGGGTGTAGTCGCGCATAAAGAAAAGTAGCAGCAGCGTTACCCCAATTAAAATACCGCCATCACGATACACAACGCGCTTGTTGGTGTGGATCATGTGGATCATAGCGACGGTTCCCAAAATGAAGCCCAAATTAAAAATATTGGAGCCGATCAC
The DNA here is from genome assembly GCA_020634215.1 of Ardenticatenaceae bacterium. Classification (GTDB taxonomy): domain Bacteria; phylum Chloroflexota; class Anaerolineae; order Promineifilales; family Promineifilaceae; genus JACKCD01. The sequence continues at coordinate 64,331 of JACKCD010000005.1, forward strand.
ATTCCCGATGGATATTTCCGGGTCTCCACTTAATGCGGCTGTTACCGACACGGCGAACTCTGGAGCTGAAGTGCCCATGGCAACGATTGTCAACCCGATAATGAGTTCTGATAAACCTAGACGACGCGCTATGCGTGCTGCTGCATCAACCAACATGCTTGCGCCACTCCACAGAGCAAAGATACAGGCAATAATGATCAAAATGTGAACGCCGACACTTGATGAGTTCATAGATATACTGCTCCAAACGTGAAAAGTTGGCTAGGGAGTTAGCCATGCCCAAAGCACATAGACGAGATATAACAGCAACAGAATGGCTCCTTCCCGCCGCGATAGGGTACGATCTGTTGTCAGGAAGATATAGAGAACAACGACCGTTCCCAACAACACATAAGTGGATGAGAGTAGTCCTTCTGTGCCAACAACGATAGTGTCTTGCTGAAAAAGAAGCACGAGCAGCCAGGGAAGCCCTAGCCCAATTGAAATGTCAAAGATGTTGGAACCAATGGCATTAGAAACGGCCGCTTCTCCACGTCCTTTTTTGGCAACCAGCACGGATGAAATGAGATCAGGCACCGATGAACCCCCAGCCAAAATGGTGAGTGCTACCAAAATGGCGGGAACGCCCAGAGCCTCGGCGAGGACAACCGCATACTCAACTAAGACCCAACTGATAGCGGCGATGAGCAGGACAGAGACGATGAAGGCGCGAACGTAAGCTTTGCGCGGGGGGCCAGTGAGCAGCCGTAAAACGGTAGCAATGCCGCTATAGATTTTTTGCAGAATAGTTTGGTCTTGGTCTTCTTCCTCTTCTAAAAGCTCTTCATCAATATCTTGACCGGGGAAAAGGCGGTTCCATTGAAAGAGGATGGCAATGTAAATGGCGTACAGGAATAAGAAGCTGATTGATTCAAAGATTGTGATTTTACCATCCAGAAAGGCAAAGAGAAGAAGGCCGATGCTCATGGAATACATCATGCAGTCGCGCATGACAACTTGCCCTGTCACCCGCGCCGGCCGAACCAATGCCGAGGCCCCTGTGATAACCAAGATATTAAAAACGGCCGATCCGACGATGTTGCCCACCCCTATATCGCTATGTGCCCCACTTTCCTGCACCAGGGCAATCAGCGCAATGGACAGCTCAGGCATAGATGACCCCATAGCCATCAGCGATGCCCCAGCCACATTGCTGGGGAGCTGAAGGTTTTTGGCAATTTCATCTAAACTTTCAATGAAAAGCTCATCGGTGATAATTGTTAAGAGATAGATACAAAGGATAATGATGATAAAACTTGTGATTCCTGCAACCATGTAATCTTCCTACAAAGCGCAACGCGGCTTTCTATTATTTTTTACGATTATAGCGTGATCTCCTTAAATTGTAGCCTTCTTTTGGCTTTGTGTCATTCTCCCGTGGGAAAGATGGTAATATGGTGGTGGAGTGTAAGCAAATGTAACCCACGCATATAAGGAGTTCACATGAACAGCACAAGCCTGAATTGGATTGATGAAGAGCTTGCCCAGCTAAAAGAGGCCGGGCTTTATAACCAGATTCGGACGATTGAGTCGCCGATGGGGGGTAGGGTGGTGATTAACGGCCGTTCCCTCCTCAACTTCTGCGCCAACAACTACCTCGGCCTTGCCAACCACCCCCGCATCTGCCAGGCCGCCAAAGACGGCATTGACCAATACGGTGTTGGCCCCGGAGCCGTCCGCACCATTGCCGGAACGATGTCGCTCCACGTCGCCCTTGAGCAGCGGCTCGCCGCCTTCAAAAAAGCCGAAGCGTGCATCACCTTTCAAAGCGGCTTCACCGCCAACCTCGCCACCATTCCCGCCCTCGTCGGGCGCGGCGACCTCATCTTTTCCGACGAACTCAACCACGCCAGCATCATTGATGCCACCCGCCTCAGCCGCGCCACCGTCATTCGCTACGCCCACAACGATGTAGATGATTTGCAGCGGCAAATTGTGGCCGCGCCAACGGGTGGGCGGCGGCTCATCGTCACCGATGGCGTGTTTAGCATGGATGGCGACGTGGCTCCGCTGGACAAAATTTGCGACGTGGCCGAACAGCACGACATTGTACTCATGGTGGACGATGCCCACGGCGAAGGGGTGCTGGGCGAAGGAGGGCGCGGTATTGTGGATCATTTTGGGCTGCATGGCCGTGTCCACATCGAAGTAGGAACCCTCAGCAAAGCATTTGGCGTGGTGGGTGGTCTGGTCGCCGGCCGACAATCCATCATTGACTGGCTGCGGCAGCGCGGACGGCCGTTTTTGTTCTCCAGCGCCATGACCGCCCCCGACGTGGCTGCCTGCCTTGAAGCCGTCAACCTGCTGGAAGAATCCACCGAACTGGTGGAACGGCTGTGGGCCAACGGCAACCTGTTCAAAGCTGAACTGACCCGCCTCGGTTTTGACACCGGCCACAGCGACACCCCTATCGTCCCCGTCATGCTCGGTGAAGCCCCGCTGGCGCAGCAGTTCAGCCGCCGCCTCTTTGAAGAAGGGGTATTTGCGATGGCAATCGGCTACCCCACCGTCCCACAAGGCAAAGCCCGCATTCGCGTCATGAACAGTGCCGCCCACAGCCAGCAGGATTTGGAGCAAGCCCTCGACATTTTTGAGCGTGTTGGTCGGGAGTTGTCGGTAATCGGTAATCAGTAATCGGTAATCAGTGGCGTGACTGATTACTGATAACTGATTACCGATTACTGATCACTAGACACAAGGAGAAAGATGCGTAAAAAAGCCATTTTCATCACTGGAGCCAGCGGCGAAGTCGGCCATGCGCTCATCAAAAAGCTGGCAGAGGACAACAACAACCTGCTGCTAACGCTCGATTTGCACCCCCTGCCCGCCGACATTCGGCACCTGACCACCCACATCGAAGGCAATTTGCTCGACAACATCTTGCTGGCGCGGATGATTAGCCAATATGAAATTGATGCCATGTATCATTTGGCCGCCCTGCTTTCCACCAGCAGCGAATTTGCCCCGGACATGGCGCACCAAGTCAACGTCGAAGGCACACTCAACCTGCTCAAGCTGGCGGCCGAGCAGTCGCAGTGGCGCAACAAACCCATTCAGTTCATATTCCCCAGCTCCATTGCCATTTATGGGATGCCGGAGATGGAGCAGAGCAAGGGGTTGTACCAAAAGGTGCGGGAGTGGGAGTGGAACCAGCCGCGCACCATGTATGGCTGCAACAAGCTGTATTGCGAAATGCTGGGCAGCTATTTCAGCAAACATTACCGCCAGCTTGCCGCCGAAAAGCCGGTGGCGGTAGATTTCCGCAGCGTCCGGTTTCCGGGGCTGATTAGTGCCTTCACGTTGCCCACGGGTGGCACCAGCGACTATGGGCCGGAGATGCTGCACGCAGCGGCGCAGGGCAAGCCGTATGCCAGCTTTGCGCGGGAGGATGCCCGCATTCCCTTTATGGCAATGCCCGATGCGGCCACGGCGCTCATCCAACTGGCGCACGCCCCAGCCGAACGGCTTTCCCGTTCGGTCTACAACGTCACTAGCTTTAGTCTCTCGGCAGGGCAAATTCGGGATCGGGTGGTGGCGGCGTTTCCCGATGCGGCAATTACGTTCCAGCCAGATATGAAGCGTCAGGCGATTATTGATAGCTGGCCGGCCGACCTGGATGACAGCGCGGCCTACCACGATTGGGGGTGGCGGCCGGCGTATGACGTGGATCGGGCATTTGATGAGTATTTGATTCCGAATATCAAGAAGCGGTATGGGAGAGGGTAGTAGGTAGCAAGTGGCAAGTTTGCATCTGCGACTTGCCACTTGTCACTTGCTTAAATTTTGCTCATTTTGTGGCTGATTGGGGGGATTTGGGCACAATTGGCTGGCAACGGCGCAACGGCCGTTTACGTATTGTGGGGAAAAGACGGCCGTTTATTTAAACACCCCCGTTTGAACCTGCCACATTCTTGGATTACCGTGCTTTTTAGTCACCTTTATGATGCCTGCATGAGAAAAACCTGCTGTAATCGGCCATGTAATCATCGTCCGCTATAAAGCACCCAGATATGACCGTGGTTTATATGGAAATATGTTAGCAACGATGATCGAGCTTCTTCGCCTGTTTGCTGAACAGCTACAGCACGGACAATTTGTGGATTTGGGCTTTTGGAATTACCCGATTTTGGGTGTTCTCATTGTCTTGCAGGAACCGGTGTTCACCTTGTTGGGTGGGCGGGCGGCGGCGGCTGGGGTGATGCACCCGGCGGGGGTTTGTTTAACGGCCGTTACCTTCAACCTCACCGTAGACCTCGTCTCCTACTTCATTGGCTCCACCCGCATTTTCGGCCGGCGACGTTCCCTGTGGGGGCGGCGCATAGGCCCTTCCCGCCGCGCCATCATTCGGATGCAGCGCACCATGCGTACCCACGCCATTAAGGCTTTGCTCGTCTCCCAATTCTCCCCCGGCCTGGCAATACCCGCCCTTGTGGCGGCCGGCATGTCCCAAGTTCCCTGGCGGCGTTGGTTCCCCGTTGTTGCCGTGGCCGAGGCCATCCGCACCGTCACCTACGTCTATATTGGCTACAACGCCCTGCACAAAGTGAACCCGGCCTGGGCTGGCGGCATTTGTCTATTGCTTATCTTGTTGGTAACGGCCGTTAGTATGGGCAAAAAGCTTTTGCGTCGGCAGGCAATCCTCTGATTGCGGCAACGAAAAGCGACCAATTTTTTTGCAAATCCGCTGAAATCTTGCCACCAAGGCTCAAAAATGTGTGATCTTCGTGGAAACCGTGGCAAAAAAACTGCGCTTAGACCTTTTCGACCGGGGCCTGGCAAGAAAGATCACTTTCCAAATCACCAATTTCAGGTAAAGTTGTTACCTGACTTTAACAGTAGTGAGCCACAACCGGCTTTGAGCCAAAAGCCCGCAACTTCCCTCCAACCAAATCCCACAACTGTCGTCTTGAGTTTCGGGCTAAAATCCCACAGGAATCTAACTGATGACGAAAGCGGAAAAAGAGCCAGAAAAAAAAGAGTTTGAGCCGCCTAAAGAGGAGCGTGTGCAAACCCACCACACCCTGACCATTGGCGGACAAACGATACATTACACAGCGACGGCCGGCACTCTGGTGCTGCGCGAAGAAAAAGAAGAAGAGGGTGAGCCAAAAGCCAAAGCATCCATTTTCTACATCGCCTATACCAAGGACGATGCTGGCGAGATTGGGTCGCGCTCCATCACCTTCTCCTTCAACGGCGGCCCCGGCTCTTCGTCGGTCTGGCTGCATTTGGGCTTGCTCGGCCCGCGCCGCGTGCTAATGGACGACATCGGCAACGCGCTCCAGCCCCCCTATCGGCTGGTGGACAACGAATTTTCCCTGCTGGACAAAACCGACCTGGTGTTTATTGACCCCGTTAGCACCGGCTTTAGCCGCGCTGCCGCCGGAGAAAAACCGAAACAGTTCCACCATTTTCAAAAAGACATCGAACTCGTCGGTGAATTCATTCGCCTGTTTACCTCGCGGGAAAAGCGCTGGACATCGCCCAAGTACCTCATTGGCGAAAGCTATGGCACGACACGGGCAGCGGGGTTGTCTGGCTATTTGCAGGGGCGGCACGGCATGAACCTCAACGGCATCATGCTCATCTCCTCCATCCTCAACTTCCAAACGGCGCGGTTTACCGTGGGCAATGATTTGCCTTTTATCCTTTTCTTGCCCACCTACACCGCCATCGCCTGGTATCACGGCCGTTTGAACGAAACGTTGCAAGCCGACTTGCGGCAAACGTTGGCCGAGGTGGAGGCGTTTGCCGAGGGGGAATACGCGACGGCGTTGATGAAAGGAGCCAAGCTGCCGGCCGCCGAGGCAACGGTCATTCGGCAAAAGCTGGCGCGGTACACGGGGCTGTCAGAAAGCTACATTGAGCAGACGAATTTGCGGGTCAACATTCATCGGTTCACAAAGGAGTTGATGCGAACGGAGCGGCGAACGGTGGGGCGGCTAGACGGCCGTTTTCTCGGCATTGACCGCGACAGTGCTGGTGAACATTTTGAATACGACCCCAGCTACGCTCAAATCCAGGGAACCTACACCGCCACCTTAAACGATTATGTCCGCCGCGACCTGGCCTACGAAAATGACCTGCCATACGAAATCCTGACCGGGCGCGTGTGGCCGTGGTCGTATGAAACCCACCAAAACGAATTTGTCAACGTCGCCGAAACATTGCGGAGTGCCATGTCGCAAAACCCCTTTTTGCGCGTCTTTGTTGCCAACGGCTACTACGATCTGGCAACCCCATACTTTGCCACCGAATACACCTTCAACCATTTGGAGCTAGACCCAACGCTACAGCCCAATATCAGTATGGCCTACTACGAAGCGGGGCATATGATGTATGTCCACCAGCCATCGCTGGCGCAGTTGAAGCGCGATCTTGACCAGTTTTTACTCGGTAATCAGTAATCAGTATTCAGTCTAATTACTGATTACTGGTTACTGGTTACTGCTTTAATAAGAATGCAGAATCAATTAGATGACAGAATAATCCAGGTGTTGAACCACGAAGGGGAGGTGGCGGGGGAGCTGCCGGAGCTGAGTGATGATGAGTTACGAGCTATGTATCGCTGGATGGTCTTTGGCCGCGTTTTTTCTGACCGGATGGTGGCGTTGCAGCGGCAGGGGCGCAGCAATACCTTTGCCCCGCTAACCGGACAGGAAGCGTCGGTGGCACTGGCGACGGCGCTCCAACCGGATGATTGGTTTGTGGGGTCGTACCGCGAAATTTTGCCAATCCTGGCAAAAGGGGTGCCGCCATTGGCGATGTTGGAGACATACAAGGGGTATATCCCCACCCAATATAGCCGAGAAGCCCACACGCTGCCTATTCAAATCGTGTTGGCGGCGCAAATGCCCCACGCGGCGGGGCTGGCGATGGCGATTAAGTATGAGGGCAAACCCCATGTGGCCGTTGGCGTGTGTGGCGATGGGGCAACTTCGGAGGGGGATTTTAACGAGACGCTCAATTTTGCCGGGGTGTTCAAGGCTCCGCTGGTGGTGGTGGTGCAGAATAACGGTTGGGCGATTTCGGTGCCGCGTCGGGTGCAAACGGCCGCTTCTTTCATTGCCGACCGTGGCCCCGGGTTTGGCGTGCCTAGCTTTGTGGTGGATGGCAACGACGTGCTGGCCGTCCACAAGGTAATGGCCGACTGCGTGGCGCGGGCGCGGGCAGGGGATGGGCCAAGTTTGGTGGAGATGATGACCTACCGCATGGGTGCCCACACGACGGCCGACGACCCGACCAAGTATCGCCCAGAAGAAGAGTTGGCGTACTGGAAACCGCGTGATCCGCTGCTGCGGATGCGAATGTATTTGCTGAGCAAGGGGCTGCTGAGTAATACGGAGGATGAGCAGATGCACGAGGCGGTGGCGGCGGAGATACAAACGGCCGTTTCTGCCCTCGATGCCATGCCCCCCACCGAACCCAGCCGCCTCTTTGAACTGGTTTACGAAACCCCCACGCCGCAGCTCGTGGCACAGCGGGCGGCGTTACAAGACATTGGGGATTAGAGATTAGAGATTGGAGATTGATGAAGGTTCACAATCTCCAATCTCTAATCTCCAGTCTTCATAGGAAGCAATATGCCTAAATGGACAATGGTACAAGCTCTGAACAACGCGCTGGAGCTTGAGTTAGAACAGGATGAGCGGGTGCTGATTTTTGGCGAGGACGTGGGGCTAAACGGCGGCGTTTTTCGCGTGACGGATGGGTTGCAGGCAAAATTTGGTGAGCGGCGGGTGTTTGATACGCCGCTGGCTGAGTCGGGGATTATCGGAACGGCCGTTGGCATGGCCGTTTATGGCTTGCGCCCCGTGCCAGAAATCCAGTTTGCCGGGTTCAGCTTTGTCTCCTTCAACCAAATCGCCTCGCAGGCCACCAAAATGCGGCTGCGCTCCGGCGGCGTGTTTACCGTGCCGCTGGTGATTCGCGCCCCGTTTGGCGGCGGTGTCCGCACCCCTGAACTCCACGGCGACAGCGTGGAAGCATTTTACATGCACATGCAGGGGATCAAAGTTGTCATTCCCTCGAATCCCTACGATGCCAAAGGGCTGCTCCATGCCGCTATTGCCGACCCCGACCCGGTGCTGTTTTTGGAGCATATGAAGCTCTATCGCTCCATCCGCCAGGATGTTCCGGCCGAACGGTATGAAGTGGCGTTGGGCAAAGCGGCCGTTGCCCAGGAAGGGAGCGACATCACCGTGATTAGCTATGGGGCGATGCTGCATGTGGCGTTGCAGGCGGCGGAACTGATTGCCAAAGAGGATGGCGCGTCGGTGGAGGTGGTGGATTTACGCACCATTTCGCCGCTGGACGAGGCGACGATTGCCGCTTCGGTGAGCAAAACGGGGCGGGCGGTGGTGGTGAATGAAGCACCGCGTGCCGGGGGCGTGGCGGCGGAGGTGATTGCGGTGATCAACGAGCAGTGCCTCTATTCGCTGCTGAAACCAGTGGCGCGGGTGACTTGCCCCGATACGCCGTTCCCGGTGCCGAGCATTGAAGATGCGTTTGTGCCAACGGCCGTTCGCATCGCCGCCGCCATCCGTGAGACATTAAAACCGTAAGAGAAATGGGACGCTGATTTACCTGATTGTCCTGATTTTTATCAGTTTAATCAGGACAATCAGCGTCCCATTCTTCCCAAAATAATGATTGAATTTCGACTACCCGACGTAGGTGAAGGGCTGCATGAGGCGCAGATTGGGGCGTGGCTGGTGGCCGTGGGGGACGTGGTGAAGCTGGATCAGCCGCTGCTGGAAGTGGAAACCGATAAATCGGTGGTAGAACTGCCCTCGCCGGCCGTCGGCCGCATTGTGAAGCTGGGGTTTGAAACGGGGCAAATGGCAACCGTGGGGGATTTGCTGGTGGTGATTGAGCCGGAGATGGGACGCGGACAAACGCGGACGAACGCGGATGAAGCTGTGGAAGCTGCGAAACCTTTGGCTTCCGGGAATTTACCTCGAGCTACCGTTGGCATGGCCGGGCCGGGGGAGCGGATTTTGGCGGCGCCGTCGGTGCGGCAGTTGGCGTTGGCGAAGGGAGTGGATTTAACGGCCGTTCGTGGCTCCGGCCCCGCCGGGCGGATTTTGGCCTCTGACGTTGAAGCGGTAATCGGTAAACAGTTATCGGTAATCAGTAATCAGTTATCAGTAGACCAATCTCCAATCGCCAATCCCCAATCCCCAATCGCCACCTCCCAAATCCTCGCCGCCCCCGCCGTCCGCAAAATGGCGCAGGAGAGGGGCATTGATTTGGCGCAGGTGGTGGGGAGTGCGGAAAACGGCCGTATTACCCCCGCCGATGTGGAGCAGTTTGTGGCAGTGGGGCAGGAGGAAGAAACGGCCGTTTCCTCCCCCCTGCCCCCCCGCTCCTCTGCCTCCCTGCTCCCCACCGCCGCCCAGCGCACCCCCCTACGCGGCATCCGCCGGACAATGGCTTTGCGAATGCAGGAATCATGGCAAACCATTCCCCATGTCACCAACTTCGAGGAGATTGACGCGACCGAACTCATGGCCGTGCGCGGTGTTCTTAAAGAGGCGGGGGCAGCGCGGGGGGTGTCAGTGACCTATTTGCCCATTGTCGCCAAGATTTTGACTCAAGTATTACAGCTTTACCCCGACTTCAACGCCAGCATTGACATGGAAACGATGGAAGTGGTGCACCATCCGGCGTGCCATTTGGGCATTGCCACCGCCACCGACGACGGGCTGCTGGTTCCCGTGCTGCGCGATGCCGGGCAGTTGACCATTTTCGAGATGGCAACGCAAATCAATGACCTGGTGACACAGGCGCGGGCGCGGAAGCTGCCGCGTGAAGCATTAACCGGCAGTACCTTTACCATCACCAACTTTGGTATCTTTGGCAACAGCATTGGCACGCCGATCATCAACCCGCCGGAGGTGGCGATTTTGGGGATGGGGCGGATTGCCGAGAAGCCGGTGGTGGTGGCTGGGGCACTGGCGGTGCGCCCGGTGCTGCCGTTGGCGCTTAGCTTTGACCATCGGCTGATTGATGGGGCGGCGGCGGGGGCGTTTTTGCGGCGGCTGCGGCAATTGTTGGAACGGCCGCAGGAGCTTTTGTTGGATTTACGATGATTTTTTCTGACAGGATTAACAGGATTTACAGGATGTTGGCCTTTTTAATCCTGTTAATCTTGTTAATCCTGTCCCAAAATTCTGCTAAACTGTGGTTATGAATGAGGAATTGATTTTTTCGGTAGCAGATAATGTGGCGGTCATTCGGGTGAATCGGCCGGGGGCGCGGAATGCGCTGAATTGGGCGGCGCAGGAGGGGTTTGCACGGGCAGTAACGGCCGTTTCTGCCGACCCCACTCTTCGCGCCCTCATTATCACCGGCAGCGGCACGCAATCGTTTGTGGCTGGGGGGGATTTGAAAGAGTTGAACAACCATGCTGACGCGGAATCGGCGCAGCGGCTTTACAAAGTGATGAACGAGGCGTTGCAGCAGCTAACCATGCTGCCTATTCCCGTCATTGGGGCGGTAGAAAGCCAATACGCCACCCACCGCTTTGCTCTCTTGACCAGGCGAGATCATCGCCACCGGCGCGCGCAGGCGGCAGTGTGGCCGGAGCTGCTGTTTGACGGGCGAGCGGGTGCTGACCCCCATTCAGGCGTTGCAACTGGAAGCGGCCGGAAACGCTGACCGTGATAGGCAGCGATCATATCGCCGCCGAAATCGCCACCATTTTGCCAAGCTGGGAACGGCCGTTACCTGTGGACGGGTGCGGTAGGGCTACTGCCGGACTTTGATCCAACGGCGGGCGGCTGGTGGGGGCGGACCGCGAAAGCTGGGGTGAAGCTGCCCAAAGGGGCGGCTGAACCGCCCACCGAGGGGGCTGTAGTGGTGTCCATCGGATTGTGCTATGCACGGCGGCACTGGATTTGCCGCTGGCGGGGGTGGAAACCGACGCGGGGTTTGTGCGGGTCAATGGGCAGATGCGGACGAGCAACCCCAACATTTTTGCCGTGGGCGACATTACCGGCCATTTGCCGCTGGCGACGCTGGCGATTAAGCAGGGGAAGGTGGCGGCAGAGGTGGTGGGGGGCAAAACGGCCGTTTTTGCCCCGCAAGCTATCCCGCGCATCGCCTGGACAGACCCCGAAGTGGCGGCGGTGGGGCTGACGAGGGCGCAGGCGGAGCAGTTGGGGTATGAGGTGGTAAACGGCCGTTTTCCTTTGGGGGCTAATGGTCGGGCGCAAACGCTGAATGCTGCCAATGGGGTGGTGTTGACGGTGGCCGAAGCGGAGACGGAGCTGCTGTTGGGCGTGACCATTGTTGCCCCGCACGCCAGCGACCTCATTGGCGAGGCGGCCTTAGCGATTGAAATGGGGGCTACACTGACCGATTTGGCGGAAACGCTGCACCCGCATCCAGGGCTGGGTGAAGCCCTGCTGGAGTCGGCAGAGGCAGCACTGGGGCGGGCGGTGCATATTTTGGCACGCTCGTAGTCTGTCAGAAAAAGAATGTTGGGACGCAGATTTCCCTGATTTCTCCTGATTTTGGGGCATATAATGGCTAAAATCAGGCCAAATCCGCGTTTGTCTGTGTTCGTCCGCGTCCTATTTTGACTTCTCCGGCAAGCTACTAGCTGTTTTTGTAACGGCCGTTATCAATTTATCATCGTCGCGTCATTGTATTGTGCTGGGCTTTATTGGGGAGCCGGGTACGATTGTGCCAGATTGGGAGGACTGTCTATGGATCGCTATCACCTCAACTTTTTGCTCATTGATCCCTGCCCATTGGCAGGCACACAGTTTGTTGAGTATGCAAAGGGGCTGGAACAAACGGCCGTTCAGCTTTTTAGCGTGGCTGGGTTGTCGGCGGAAGGGTTTACGCCGCAGCCAAATGCGGTGGTGTATGCGTGGCAGGTGGGGGAGGAGGCGGCCAATCAGGTGGCATTGGCGCGGCTGCGGCAATATTTTGCCGGGGTGCCGCTGGTGGTTAGTACCAAGCCGGAGGGATTAACGGCCGTTGCCCAGCTCAAAAATATCCACAGCTACATCCTCCATCCTTATGTCGGAGGTGACGTAGAGCGGCTGGTGGAGCAAATTCACCAGTGCGAAGTCTCCAACCGTGCCAATGATTTGCATCCCCTGTTGGCCGAAATGGTTGTCAACCCCGATGAACCCATCACCCTGCAACGTCTGACAGAGTTACTGGTCAATCGTTTTGGCTATGATATTGCCATGTGCCACATCATTGACGATTTTGATTTTTTAGAGCGGCATAATTATGCGGGCATTGTTGCCAATGAGGCGATAGCGGCAACGCACAAGCTGCGGGTGGGCGAGGGGATTGTGGGGGAGGTGGCGCGAACCGGCCGGATAAGAACAGAATATGATCTGGCGCTGCACCCAGATTATTTGACAGCTGATTTGATTCTGTATGAAGGGGTGGCGAGCATGTTTGCTGTGCCCTTAAAGCTGCGCCAGGATGTGTTGGGGGTGCTATCGTGCTTTACCCGGTCGGCGCATCGCTTTACGCCGCCAGAAGTAGCGTTTCTGACTGAGCTGGCAAATTTAGCGACGTTGGAATTGAACAACGCCAAGGAACGTAAGCGGTGGCAGGCACTGGAAAATGCAGGACGGGATTTGATTTCCGTGCAGAACCTGCGGGAAGCGATTCATGCAACGGTTGAGAATGCTTTGGGTGTAGCCGAGGCCAGTGGGGCCAGTGCTTGCTTTTATTCCTCAGACCAGGGACGTTTCTTGAGTACACACCAAAAGAGCAAGGGGCTGGGGCGGGCAATTGTGGATTGGTCAGATAAAAACCCGCAGTGGCGCTTGCTGCGAAAACAGGTTCTGGCTGAGGGGCCGCTGCTTGTCCCGGATGTTGCTGCCTGGCCTGCTCTCCCCTGGATTCAGGAAAAGATGCTGCGCTATGGCGTGCAATCGTTTGTCGGGCTGCCGCTGCGGGGGGATGAACTGGATGTGGGGATTTTGTTTGTGTTTTACCGCCGGCTGCATCCTTATGCGGCCTTGGGCAGGGAACATGCGGCTAAACAGCCGCTTAATATTTATGCGGAGATGGCGGCGCTGGTGATTGAACGAGCGTACCACGAGGATCGACAGTCGCAAGAGACGAGTATGGTGCAGAAGTGGACGGAGATGACCAGCACGGGGCTGCCGATGCAGGGGGTGGAGAGTGGCTTTTGGATGCGGTTGCTGGATGATGTGTTGTCTGTGACGGGAGCGGAAAGAGGGGCTATGTGTCTGCGGACGGGTGGCGGCGGCTGGCGCTATTATAATCGGCACGTGCCCAAGCTGTATATTGAGACACAGGTGGCGTTTAACGGCCGTTCTCTGGAAAAAATGGCCGCCGCAAGTAAGGAATCATTGGTGCTGAGCGACCTTCGGCACGTGGCTTCAACCGAATCTATGCACTTGTTGCGGGATGCTGATGGAGCCACTTGTGAATTAGCTGTTTACCACGGTGTGGATTTGCCACGCTCGCGCATGGTGACACCGGTGCGCCGGGGGCGGCAGTTGATGGGCTTTATTATTCTGGAAAGTTCGCAGCCGTTTACCTTTAACCGCTATGACAAAGGGTTGCTGAACAATTTGGCGCAGCACATTGGCATTGCGGTGAGTTACGACACCTTGATGCGGGAATTGGGGGATAGTGCCCAAAAATTCCCCGTCATTCAGCTCATTCGCCAAGATTTGATGAAAATTCTTGATAGGGTGCGGCGAAAAACAGCCTGTGATGTGGCGACGCTGTTTTTGTACAGTTCATACTGGGAAACGTTTCAACTGCCTATGAGTTCGGGGGAATTGCGTTTTTCTAACACGGCTTTTGGCTTTGATCCGAAAAAGCTGGAGGTGCTGTTTGCGGCTGAAACAACCGATGGCTTTGTAACGGATTTGGCGTTGGTGCAGTCGGCGTGCCCGCTGTTTATTGAACGGGAGGAGATTCAATCGGTTTGTGCGCTGTGTTTGCGAAACGGCCGTTCTGAACCCATTGGCATCTTGATTTTGCACTGCCGCGAAAACCGTCAGCCTAACCCAAAAGACCAACAACTGATTTCTCAGACGGGCCAAGAGATGGAAGAGCTTGTTGAACGCGCCTACTTTTCGCCGCAGCTAGTCGAGATTTTGCGCGATGCTTTTGATTTTGATGTGGTACGGCTGCATTTGTTTAAGCAAAAAGAAAACAAGTGGAGTTCTCCGATGACCGCCGGTGAACTCAAGGAAGCAAACAAATGGTGCTATAGCCGTTCGGATGGCCCTATTACCCATGCACTGCGGGCGGTTGAAACTGGAGATAAGCCGTACCGTTTTGTCAATAACGTGGCGCATGATCCCATTTTGACCAGGGGTGGGTTTGTGAAGCGTGAAGGTATTTGCAGCGGTGGCTATGTTTTGCTGGAAGTTGAAGATGAAATTGTGGGCATTTTGTTTGTGAACTGGCGGCGACCGCACGTTTGGACAGAGGTGGAAAAGAACGCGGTGCTTATTTTTGCCAAACAAGCTGCTTTAGGTGTTTATAATCGCCGCTTGATCACGATGCTTGAGGAAGAGGGGGTCAGTACTAATTGGATACAGCGGATTGTGGGGGCGGTGATCAAGGCTGGGTTTAATCAAAAAGCGGCTCTCGATGCGATTCTGGAGCAAGCCATTGCGATTACACAGGCTCATTTTGGCGTGATGCGGCTGGTTGATGAGATGAACCCCGACTGGGTCAATACGGTAGCTGTAGATGGGATTAAGGGGGATGAGGCGGCATGGTTTGAGCAGCATGGCCGCGTATTGCGTAGCGGCCAGGGGATTAGCCTGCTGGCAATGCGCCAAAATCGTCGCCTTTTTGTGCGGGATGTACAGGCTCCAGAATATGCCAACGATTATGTCGAGGCGGCTGATGGGCATACGCGCTCAGAAATGGCAGTGGTGCTACGCCACATGCAGACTGGTGAGCCGATTGGCGTGATTGATGTGGAACATCCTGAACCGGGTGGATTTAGTTTGCAGGCACTGGAGCGGCTAACGACGTTTGCGGAGGTTGCCAGCATTGTACTGCACAACATTGAAAAGGATGCTGACCTGATGAGAGCTAAGGAGGAGATGGCGCATATTGAGGCGTTGGCCTGGCGCGGGATGTTTGGTTCCAACTGGTGGCATACGGCGTGCCAAAAAACGTCGGCCATCAAGGCGCAGGTGCTGCCGCTGCAAAAACGGTTTGCGGATGATTCGTGGACGCTGCGGGGGTTAAAGAAGATTGATGAATTAGCGGACAAAATTGAGCAGATTCCAGAAATGGGGTGGGTGCCGAATGAATTGGAAGTGGAGCCGGAGCCGATGTTGGTAGATTCGTTGGTAAAAACGGCCGTTTCCGATGCCTGCCGCCCCTACCGCCACATCAACCTCATCTGGAATTTGCAAAGCCCGACCACCCGTGTTGCGGTGCATGACAAACTGTTTGCCCAGGCTATCAAAAATCTGGTGGAGAATGCCATCCGCGCCATGGATCGTAAGGGTGTTTTGACGGTGCGGACAAGCTTCTGTGGCAAACATGCCCATATTGACCTGATTGACACTGGGCCAGGTATTCCCGCCGATATACGCTCAATCTATTTGCATCAGCGTATTCCCAAAAAGGCCGAGCCACAGGGCACGGGGTTGGGAGGGTATATGGCTAGCTTTGTCTTTGCCCGATATAAAGGAACTGTCGCTGTTGTCAAAAGTGATAAAAGTGGCACCCATGTCGAAATCATCATACCTGTTTGCCAGGAGGAGGTGGTGTAATGAGTAAGGGGCGTATTTTGTTGGTGGATAATGATGCCGATATTCGTGACTCCTACAGCTTTTTATTGGAAGGCGAAGGGTACACTGTTTTCTTAGCCGATTCCGAAGATGCTGCCTGGCGGGTTTTGGAAGTCACGCATATTGACCTGGTTATTGTGGACGTGCGGCTGGAAGACAATGAGGAACCACATGATTTTAGCGGTATTCAATTTGCCAAAAAATTGTTGAACCGCTTTGCGATTATTCTTTTTTCTGCTTACGCCTGGACACCCGAACAGCTTTTGCCATTACCCATCTCTGTCCGCCGCTCGCGCAAAGATAGCCCTGCGGCACTGCTGGTGGACATTGAACGGCTGCTGCGGGATGAGGTTCTGCTGCCCAATGAGCAGTTAAAAATAATTCCCGAAGGAGATTTGACGATAGGTGATTTGGTGCGGCAGGTGCGGGGGCTGGAAAAACATTATGAGATGAGCCGAAAAGCGTTTGAGGAGGAGTTTGAACATGATCTCCTGCATCGTTTGTTTCAAGCTGAAAGACAAATCCGCATTTTTCGTCTGGCTCCAGGGCGCGGTGGTTCGGGCGTGCTGACAGTGTTGCCAGCTTATATGGATGAGGAGGGCAAGAGGCTGATCAACGGGGCGCGGGTGGTGGTGAAGTTTGGGATGCGGGAGTCTATCTTGCGTGAGGTAGCCAATTATCAAAAATATGTGGAGCGGTATGTGCGGATGCACTCGACGCAGTTGGTGGGGCAGGTGGTGCAGACGCGCCATTTGGCGGGGGTGATTTTTTTATTTGTAGGGTCGGTTAACGGCCGTTCCCGCAGCTTTCTGGAAACCTATGCCGATCCACATGTAACCAGTGGCGACCTGACGCAAATCGTGACAAATATTTTCCGCGATAGTTGCCAGCTTTGGTATTTAAGTGCCAAGGTGCGTTGGGAGCCAGAAAATGAGGCGCACTTGGATTTGCTCCAAAGCTATCGGCAGCAGTTGTCGCTGGAGAAGCCGGCGGATTGGCAGGAACTTCACTTTTTTGTTGACTGCGTTTTGCACGAGCCGGCCGATTATCCCATTCGTTTTGTGCCGGAAGATGGACAGCAGCTTGGTGTCATGATGGGTGAAGACAAGCATGTTTTGCCCAATCCGGTGCTGTTTGCCGAAAATCACGCTGACCTGTTTCCTCGACCTCGTTTTTGGTGTCTGACACATGGAGATTTAAACGGCCGTAATATTTTCGTAGATGACAACAACGCCGCCTGGCTCATAGATTTCTTTCGCACAGGCTGGGGGCCGGCCCTGCGTGATGCAGCCGAACTTGAGGCTGTGGTCAAGTTTGAACTGCTCCACACCACCAATCTTGAACACCTTATCCTTCTGGAAGAATGTTTGCTCACCGCCCCCAATCTTCAGGCTTCGCTGATCCTCCCCGCCCCGCTCTATGCCAACGCCGACATTGCCCGCGCCGTTAGCACCATTGAAGCCATTCGCCGCGAGGCGGCTATCATCAACGAAGATGATGACCCCGCTGAGTATTACGCTCATCTTTTCTTCTACGCCCTTAAATTGGTGAGTTGGCAGGGCATTTCCCAGCTAGACCAAAGTCGCTACCCTGTTCGCCAACGCCACGCCCTCTATTCTGCCGCCAAAATTGCCGCGATGATGGCTGAAAGAGTGGTATAGTCCAACTCGGCCAATTTCCGCGACAGTTGGTTAAATGGGTGGTTTTCACCCGCCACTTGCGACCTGCAACTTGCCACAATTTGCCAACGGCGGAATCTTCAAAGCCGTATTTGTTTTGAGCCGGGGATGGGGGATAATTTCAGCATGGCTTATGCAATTGAACTCTTTTTTGCGGAAGCGGCAGAAACGGCCGTTCGTGACCTATGGCACTCGTTAGCCGAGGTAGGCATCAACGACAGCATGATTCGGTTTGGGGCCACCCCCCACGTCACGCTGGGCGGCTTTGCGGATGAGCAGTTGGATATGGATCTGGTAGCGGAGAAGATGCGGTTGTTTGCGGCCAAAAAACGGCCGTTTTCCCTCACCCTCTCCTATCTTGGCGTTTTCAACACCAACCCCGCCGTTGTCTATGCTGGTGCCACCGTCAGCTTGGCACTATTAGATGCCCACCACTTTTTCCATGATCTGTTTGCCGGGGTGGGGCAGCAGCCGTGGGGTTACTATTTGCCTGATGTGTGGGTGCCCCACTGTACGCTGGCGGAGGGGGTGGGGGAGGTGGGAACGGCCGTTAACCATTGCCGCAAACTTACATTGCCCATCCATACCACCGTTAACCGCATTTCTATTGTTCAGCCCGGCCAATATCCCGTCAGCTACCGGCTGACGCTTCCGTTGGGTGGGTAAATGGTTTGGCAAGAGGAGGTTTGAATTTCTTGATCAAGATTTTGATTGTGAACCAGGCGCGGCTTATTTGTAGTGTATTAACGGCCGTTTTGCGGGAAGAACCAGACATCAGAGTCATTGGCTATGCCACCACCCAAGAAACCGCACGAAAAAAAGCACCCCAAGCCGATGTTGTCCTGCTCGATACCGGCTGGTCTGACAGCGAAACTCTGGAACTGACCCAATGGATTGCTCGCACCCAACCCCAAACCCACATCCTGATTACGGGTATTGAAAAACATGCCCCGGAAAAAATTCTCATGTATGTGGAAGCAGGTGCAGACGGCTATGTTCCCAAAGAAGTATCAGTTGAAGATTTACTGGAAAACATTCGCGCCGTGCAAGCAGACAAAGCCCTGTTTCCGCCCGAGATGGTTGCCAAATTGATTGCCCGTGTAAACGAACTGGCAGATATGTGTGCCGACCAGGAGCAGATTGCCAATGTGCTGCGTGGTTTAACGCCCCGAGAGCGCGATGTGCTAGATTTGGTCACGGACGGGCTGTCTAACCAGGAAATCGGAGAAAAACTCCATATCGAAGTCGGTACGGTTAAAAATCATGTTCACAAAATATTGCGTAAGCTGGATGTGACCAATCGTGATGAGGCCGCTGAAATGTACATGCGGGCACAAGCGGCTACCTTGGATGATGAATAACACGGGCTAGAACGGTTCCTATGGCTTCTTTGACAGAAACGACCACAGACCCAATTGACCTGTCCCACCGGTTGACCCAATTGGCAGAATTGGGGCAATCGGTTACCTCCACCTTACAAACGGAGGCGATTTATGCCAATGCGCTGTCAGCCTTAGAAACCTTGTTTAAAGCCGAGGGCGTACTTCTGTTTCGCTATGGCAGCGAGCGGCTAGAAGTGGTTGCAAGCATTGGTGAGCAGGCCGAAAACTTTCTGGGCAAAACGTTGGTTGCCGGGGAAGGGATTGCCGGTAAGGTGTGGCAAGCGGAGCAATCGTTGTGGTTACAGGGCATTGCCTGTGAAAAGCAAATGTCACGTAAACTGGCTCAGGCGGTAGGGTATTTTCCACAGTCCATTGTGGCCGTGCCGTTAAAATGGCGTGACCGACAATTGGGTGTCATTGAAGCGATTCATCGCCAACCACATGCTTTTTCCCAGATAGACGTGACCTTTCTGGAAATGGCGGCGGCCTGGGTTGCCATTGCCCTTTATAATGCACAACAACACGGCCGTTTACAAAAGCAGCTTTTAGAGAGACAAGCCCTGACTCGCATTAGCGAGATACTTAATACCACGCTGGATTTGGATGTCATCTTGCCGCTGATTACCAAATCGGTACGGGATCTCATTGCCCGTGCCGATTGGGCTGCCATTCATTTGCTGGAAGGTGCACCGCCCCGGCTTTATCCGCTTTCCGTGTTGGGGTTAGAGCTGGTGGCGGATGAGTATGTATTAGAGATTGACGAGGGCATTGCCGGTGAGGTGCTGCGTCAAGAGGAAGCGATTAATGTGTCTGATTTGCAGCATGATCCGCGCCGGGTGGATTTTGACCGTAATCGGCATATTCGGTCGCTGCTGGTGGTGCCGCTGCATGGGCACACAGGGACGGTGGGGACCATTAGCGTGCAGTGTGCCGTGCCATCGGCTTTTTCGGCTGATGATGAACGGGTGCTGAAGGCATTGGGGGCGCAGGCGGCGTTGGCTATTGAAAACGGCCGTTTATATCGCGCCCAACAGGAAGCCCGCCGCCTGGCTGAATACCGTTTAGAACGCATCCACCAGCTTACCCGCCAGGCCATTGCCGCCGAAGAAGAGGAACGAAAGCGGCTGGCACTGGAACTGCATGACGAAGCGGGTCAATCGCTAACGGCTCTGAAAATCAGCCTAGATTTGCTGCGTGGCACGGTGCCAACTGAGCTGGATCTGCTTGACGGTGGTCTGGGCGAAGCTATTGAGCTGACCGAACAGACGATGGAAAACATTCGGTTGCTTTCACACAATTTACGCCCGCCGGGGTTAGATCGCTTTGGCTTGCACCTGGCGCTGGAAGGATTGTGCCAGGATTTTGCGGCACGAACCCAGCTCGCAGTACTATATGATGGGCTAGAATTGCCGAATCTCCCCTGGGCTATTGCTATTTCGCTCTATCGCTGTGCTCAGGAGGCTTTGACCAACGTTGCTAAACATGCGGATGCCCAGAATGTTTTGGTGGTGCTGTCGCGAGTGGAAGATCAACTGGTTTTAGAGGTGAGCGATGATGGTTGCGGTTTTGATGTGAATACGGGCAACCTGTCGGAAATGCCTCAGAGTGGTATTGGGCTGCATGGAATTGCGGAGCGGTTGGAGTTGTTAAACGGCCGTTTAAATCTCTATTCCCGCCCCAACAAAGGCACCAAACTTGTGGCGCAGGTACCCCTTTGGGTCGAAGCGGAGGGTACATGATTAGAACCATTATTGCCGATGATCATAATCTGGTGCGCCAGGGTATTCGCGCCTTGCTGCAAAATGCGGCTGATATTGAAGTCATTGGCGAAGCGGCCACGGGTCAGGAAGCCGTTAACCTGGTGGCTGAACTGTCCCCAGATGTTGTGATCATGGATTTGTCCATGCCGCGTTTGGATGGCATTCAGGCCACGGAACGGCTTATGGAGCTTGACAACAGCCCTCAGGTTGTCATTCTTTCAATGCACGCCGATACCATTATCGTGCGTCAGTTGCTAAAGCTGGGTATCAAGGGGTATTTGCAAAAAGATGCCATTTCGGACGAACTGCTATTGGCCGTGCGTACCGCCAGCCAAGGCAAGCTCTTTCTTAGCCCCACCATTTCTGACTCTGTAATGTCCTTGCTGCTGGCACCCAATGACGGAAGCACGGCCAGCAGCCTTGCGGAAACACTTTCGCCGCGTGAGCGAGAGGTTTTGCAACTTGTGGCTGAGGGGCATACGAACCAGGGCATTGCCGACTTGCTGTTTATTAGCGTGAAAACGGTGGAAAAGCACCGCAGTAATTTGATGACCAAGCTCGAGGTCAGTGATCTGCCCAGTTTGTTGCGTAAAGGCATTCAATCAGGGTTAATTTTGCTTGACTAGCCACAAAGGTAGGGTAATTCCCCATTCCCAAATGGGGGTATTTGTGGCACGATGGAGACAAAAAGATGTGGATTGGGGTTGGATTGGTGCAAGGCTTTGTACTAGCCAACCCCCGATTGGGTACATTGGATAACTAAACAGCATGGTTGAAAAACAAATTCGTGTCCTGATTGCTGATGATCACCATTTGGTACGTAAGCATGTTCAGGCACTTTTGAATAAGGAAAAAGATATAGTGGTTGTTGCCACTGCCAGCGATGGTGCAGAAACGGTACGGCTTGCGGAAGAATTGGTGCCTGATATTGTGATTATGGATATTACAATGCCAAAATTGGATGGGATCCAATCGGTGCAGCAAATTCAGACGCTTGATTTGCCCACGCGGGTGATTATGTTGTCTATGCACACGCATAAACAGGTTGTGGCGCAGGCGTTGCGCTCTGGGGCGAGTGGTTATGTGCCGAAGAAAAGTGTGGTGCAGGATTTGGTAACGGCCGTTCGTGCCGTCAACCAAGGCTCTACATTTATCAGCCCCGCCTTGGAAACTCTTTCCCCCTAAAACCCGTTCCACTGGCGGAATCTGGTGACACTAATGGCAGAGATAGGCTTAATCTCTGCTTTTTTATGCCATTAAAGCCCCCACGGGGGCTTGGGAGCAGCACAATACATACTAAATAAAGCGTAAGGTAGGGTAACTACCCATTCCTTGCTCCTCATTCGTGCAGTACGATAGAAGCATGTTAAGCAATTTTTGGCTGATGCAAGAGCAAGGAGAGTAGCGTCATGATACGGATTTCATTTATAGATTCTTCGAGATTGATTAGCGATACCATGCGCACCATTTTTTCTCAAGAGGGTGACATCTACGTTACCGGTTGTGCCACAAACGTGGAAGAGGCTCTCTTTTTGATGCCTCATAGCAATGTTGCTTTGATCAACACCTCATTGGGGCAGGAGAAGGTGTTGGAGCTAGTAACCAAGATTTGTGCCGAGTACCCCGATGTAAAAGTTATCATTGCGGGGTTAAGCTGCGAATCGGATGAGATTTTGCGTTATGTGGAAGCGGGTGCCATGGGCTATGTGCGGCAGGAGGAGTCGTTGGTCTCACTGCTGAAGAAAATCCGTGCAGCGCACAAGGGTAAGGCGATTGTTTCCCCAGACTTTGCCGCTGAGATGATGATGCGGCTGGCGCAGTTGGCTGCCCAACCGGCACAGCGTTTGTTTGCCCAGCAGACGGCCATGCCCGCTGTGGCTGAGTTAACTAGCCGTGAAGAGGAGATTTTGCAGTTGATTAGTGATGGTTACACCAACCGAAAAATTGCCGATGAGCTGGTGATTCAGTGTGGTACGGTGAAAAACCATGTCCACAATATTCTCAAAAAGCTGGAAGCGACCAATCGGCACGATGCGGCTTTGCTTTATCAACATTATCAGGAGATGCAGATTGTTTATGCGGCTTAAGAGGTATGGGGAAAAACGGCCGTTTTTCCCCATACCTCTTCTACCTAGCGCAAATTGTATCCACCAAAGTTGTCAACTGGTGGATTTTTCGTTTGGGTAAATACGCCTTTGCCCCCAAACGCAGCACCTCTTGTTCCAATGCTGCGGACTCGTGACCAGAAACCACCACAATACAAAGATCTCGGTTATATTGCATGAGCGTTTCCGTTAACTCCAATCCATCTACGCCCTTAAGCGACACATCCACCACCACCACATCGGGGTGAAGTGTCAGGACTTGCGCCAGTGCCTTTTCTGCCGAGCCAGCAATGCCGCACAGCGCTAGGGTCGGGTCGCTTTCGATCAGCCGTTGATAAGCCACCTGCATCATTGGGTGATCTTCCACGATAAAAATTCGTTTGGTAACCATACCGTAAGTTTTTGTTGTCATGATCTAGCTGTCTGCCGGAAAAAGAAAATAACAATGCAGAGAACGCAGATCGTGACGGGTTCTGGGTAAGCGCAGGAAAACCGTGTGTCGTTCTCGCAAAATGGGTTCTGGGATGTCTGAATCATCTACCCGCTGCAAGTTGCCATTTTCTTGGGCAATATCATTTGAATTGAGCAGCCCTGCTCAGGGGCGGAGATGATTGTTAGCGTCCCGCCAAGCAAGGCTACCTGTTCGTGAACATGGGCCAAGCCAAACCCATGTTTGTGGGGCAGATTGTCTGGCGGAAAGCCGACCCCGTGATCAATCACCTTGATATCCACGTGGCCGTGCTGTTCTGTTACGATCACCAAGGCTTTGTTTACCTGAGCGTGTTTTACAACATTAAAGAGCATCTCGCGTATCATTTGGAGGATAAGCGTTGTTTGTTCCTCGCTTAATTGGCTGGGTGCAGCCTCAATCTGTAGCTCAACATCTAGCTGATGCAGCTTTTTCATATGCTGTGCCAGCAGGTGGAGTGTGTTGCCCAAGCTGTCTTGATGGTTGCTGAGTGGGTTTAGCCTGACGCTTAGGGTGCGAATGGTCTCAACGGCCGTTTCCAACAACCCATCCAATCTCACCCAATCAGCTTGCGAGGCTGCATCTTGCCTGCCTGCTAGGTTTGCCCGCAACATCCCTGCGGTAGCCAATGCCGCATACAGAAGCTGCTGCACATCGTCATGCAACAGGTGTGCAATGCGCTGTCGTTCGTGCTGCGTAGCCAGCGCCGCCGCTGACGCACGCTTGTCATCAGGATCGTTCATAAAAATAGACGGTTCTTGCATCTCTCGTAGGATTGAAGCATGTGGTACGCGGTGTGGAAAGTCTATGCACCACGTTAAAAGCCAATAAATCCCCGATTATGTTTTTTTGGGTCTTGCCGTCAACCTGTCAGAGGCAAAATGTATCCAGATATATAACCCGCTTGCGAATCGGTATAGATGGAACTGCACTCCTGTTTTCGATATAGTAGACATGATCGGAATTAACTTTATGTCACGCAAAGGCGCAAAGACGCAAAGGAAAAATGTTTGGCGACTTTGCGTGAGAAATTCTTATTTCCGATAATCTCTGGTGTTCATATAGCAAGGGAAGCAATCATGATAAACAGGAAGCATTTGCAGGGCAAGGTAGTGGTTTTAATTA
Source organism: Ardenticatenaceae bacterium (assembly GCA_020634215.1). Taxonomy (GTDB): domain Bacteria; phylum Chloroflexota; class Anaerolineae; order Promineifilales; family Promineifilaceae; genus JACKCD01. The sequence goes on from JACKCD010000005.1 coordinate 88,669, forward strand.
GTAGCGGGCAGGCTGGCTCTGAATTGGCTGTCTTTATGGCACAGCAAGGGGCAGATGTGGCACTGGCTTATGAGCGTGATTGGCGACAAACGGCCGTTAAAACCAAGCAGCAAGTCCAGGCTTTAGGGCAGCGGTGCTTGCTCATTGGCACCGCCACCATTGACCCTGACATAACAAACCAGATCATTGAGTATGCCATTACCATCTTTGGCAAGATGGATGCTTTTATTGATTTGCGGGTTGCAGATTAACTTGGCTGATCTGAAGCAGTTTTTTGCTGCGGCAGTTCTTGGGCTTGCTGAATCAGTTGATGCAGCCGCTGCAAAATGTTGGCAATTTCGGGGGGGTAGGGGTCGCCCAGGGGGTTGGCAAAAATGGAGAAAACATCCTGGTAGCGTTGTTCCAGCGTTTCAAGCTGAACGGCCGTTTCCCGTGGCTGCTGTAAATAATATTGAAACCATTGCTTCCAGATAAGCTGAATCATGACCGCCAGCGGCGGTGCCAAAACAAAGCCACTTAGCCCCAACACATCTACCAACGGAACCATGGTGAGGATAATCAACATTGGATTGTAGCGGCGGCGGCGAAACAGGCGTGGCTCGACCACAAATTCCAAAAAGGCGAGGATGAGGAGGGTGTAACTAACGGCCATCAATGCCAGCGGCCATCCTGTCAACAGACCCGCCAACAGCACTGGTACGGCAATTAGCAAACCGCCCACCAGCGGCACCAGCCACGCCAGCCCACCCAACAGTGCCAGCAGCACCGGGAAAGAAAGCCCTAATGCCCAATAGCCGATTCCCAACAGCAGCACAGCTGCTATTCCCTGAATAAATTCACTCCGCAAATAGCTGCCGATCTCTTCCTCAATGCTTCGCCACCCTCGCCGCGCCTGCGCTCGCTGTGCCGGTGCCAGCAGTGAAAGCCACAGCCGTTCAAAGCTGCTCTGGTCGCTGCTCCAGTAGATGCTCATCGTGGTCATGAGCAGTAGCCCTGTAACGAGGTTAACGGCCGTTTGTGCCGCACCAAAAACCGACTGTACAAATAACTCACCCTGCGTGCCAGCAATGGTTTCATACAGGTGTGCCGGAGGCGGTAGCCGCTCAACCACGGCTCGCTGCCACATATCCCCCTCAGCCCACATCACAGCGGTGGCTTCATACTGCACCGTTCCCCAGTTGCTCAGCTTTTGCAGATCGGCCAGCAGCAAGCCGCTGACCACATACAGTCCCCCCACAATGCCACTCAGCCCAAGCAAATAAACCAAAATTTGCGCTAAATTCGCTGGCACGCTGTGCTTTACCAGCCAGGCAATGTAGGGGCGTACCGCTGCGGCAACAAAGAGTGACAGTACAAACAGCAGCAGTGCCCAGCGAAACTGCCACGCCAGAAAAAGTGCGACCAGCGTGGTGAGAAAGATAAAGGTGTATTTTGCTAATCGGTTCATCGTATTCCGCTCTCTGGCTGTGTGCCATATTGTGCCAAAATGCTGTCTAGGTCGAGGGCAATAGCCTCAATCGAATCTTCGATCTGGTCACTAGAAGCGGTGGCAACGTCGCTCTTTTTACGGATTTGGCTGCGGACATCTTGCACCAAGGCTCGTGTTTCATAGCGCAATAAGCCGGCCTTGTCTCGTGCCCCATCTAAATTATCGGTTGTGGCTTCGTTGACCAGCACAAAACGGTTGATGAGCAGTTGCAAAACGGCCGTTAATGGCACCGACAAAATGGCTCCGGCCACGCCAAAGAGCGAGCTAAAGCCGACAAAAGCCAGCAGTGCCACCAAGGGGCTAACGCCAACGGCACGATTCATGATGCGTGGGAACAAGATGCTGTTCTCAAGCTGCTGCATGATGGCGGTGGCAACCACAACCCATAGTGCGGTGGTGGGGGAAATGGAAAGAGCAATAATGATGGCTGGGACAGCACCCAAGGCGGGGCCGACCATGGGCACGGCTTCCATTAGCCCGGCGAAAAGTGCCAGGAGAAGGGCATAGGGCAGCCCAATGAGCAGATAGGCAATAAAGGCTAGGATGGCAATGGAGAGGCAGAGCAACCCTTGACCGATGACGTAGTTGCCAACTTTCTCTTCAACGGCCGTTAAAACATCCCGCCCGGTCTGCCGATCATGATTGGGCAGCAGCAAAAATAGCCCCCGTTTTACCCGCTCTCCGTCCAGCGTCCAGTAGGCGGCAATGATCAAGGTTGCCATCATCCAGACCAGCCATTTGCTAAGACGGGAAACGACGGCCAAGATGTCTATCAAGGGAGCTGTAGCGTTCGCTGGTTCGTCTATGGGGGCTGTTTGTTCTGTTGGGGAAATAACGGCCGTTTGGTTCAGCAATGTTGCAGGCAATTGTTGCCCCAGCCGCCGCAGCAGACGGTTATCGCGCCCCTGTATTCCGGCATAAGCTTCCCGATACAATTCTTCAGCCGTAACGGTCAAGGTTGAAGCCTGTTGGGCAATGATCGGTGTTCCAAGCCATAAAAAACTGCCCAATATCCCCATGACTGCGCCATAAATGAGAACCAGGCTACCTGCTTCGGGCAGCCCAAACTGTGACAAGCAAGTGGCGGCCGGCCGAAATGCGGTTCCTAAAATAACGGCCGTAAACAAAATCAGTGCCAGTTGATAAAAGCGAAAAATAAAAAGAAAGGCCGCCACAATCCCGACAATGAGAAGGGCAGCCTGCACAATTCGTTTAGTGGATAGGTTGGGTAGTTGAGACGAGGTCGGCAACTTTGCCATTGATTTATATAAAGGTAGCCTGGACAAAAAGTCCAGGCTACACAAGTTAACTGTTCAGCGTCAATCTTGTGGCAATTATACAACTTTGAGCTTGCCCAGCACAAAGAGCAGCACAACTGCTCCAAAAATAGCCACCAGCAGGCTCCAAATGTTAAAGCCAGTCGTGCCAGAGATACCAACGGTGTTCATCAGAAAACCGCCAAGGAAGGCACCAATAATGCCGACAACGATGTTGGCAAGTGCCCCCATCTGGGCATCACGATGCATAATTTGGCTGGCAATCCAGCCGGCTAAAGCCCCAAAAATAATCCATAAAATAAAGTTAATCATTTTTCCATCCTCCAAATAATTTTATTTTTTACTAATTGATGTGGCTGGCTACCCCCATCATGTTTCACAAAGCCTTCATTAATAGTCAGCAAAGTTTGCCAAGAAGTCGTTAACCTCTGCTTCCACATCCTCACGAGAACGGCCGTATTTTTCCTGCACCAAACCAATCAGCTCTTCCCGCTTGCCCTCAATGCGATCCAATTCATCATTGGTCAACTCGCCCCATTTTTGCTGTACTTTCCCTTTCAACTGCTTCCATTGACCCTGCAAAATATCTGTGTTCATGTTCATTACTCCTTATTAATTTATTGCTGGCAACGTTTCCGCTGCCTCGCTTATGCCAATACTTTACGCGATTGCTTACCTGAACTCTATGTACCAGGGGTACATTTAGAACTTCACTGCGATATATATCTCCCGGTGGCCCATCCTATCTATATCTACTTTCTATACCCCCTATCTATAGAGTTCTACCGACTAATGCCGGTACACTGCTTACAAGAAACCAACAATACCGGTGCATACACAGCAGTTGGTTTGTGTATGCGCCGACAAGCAAGCAATAAGGAGATAAAAAATGAATTTAGGCATAAATCAGGATGTTTTTGACGGTAAGTGGAAACAACTGCGGGGCACGATCAAGAAACAGTGGGGTGACCTGACCGATGATGATTTGAAAAAGGTGCAGGGGCGTTATGATCAGTTTTTGGAGTTGTTACAAGACAAATATGGCTACAGTCGCCAAACGGCCGAAAATGAGATTAACACCCGTCTGAATGATCTGTATGCTTTGGGCGACCAGTTGCAAACCAGCACCCGGCAAGCAGTAACGGCCGTTGATGAAACCGTAACACAGCGTCGGTGGTTAACCATAGCGGCAACATTATTAGTTGGCATTGTCGTGGGCTTGTGGCTAAATAACAGCGGCGACTAAACTGGCAAACGTCACATCGGAAAATAAAAAGGCGGTAGATGTTGTATGTGCAACGTCTACCACCTTTTTGCGTTATTGGGACAAAATAAGCGCACTATAAGGCGCAATTTGGATAGTGCCATGCGCCGGCAGCCCATCATATTCACCATCAGCCGCTTGCACATCACCACTTACCTGCCCTTCAAAGGCAGGATCGTACACAGAGGCGTGGCTGTCAAAGCGAAGTTGCCACAACCCAGCTTGGGGAAAGCCAATGGCATAGTCGCTAATGGTGCGGTTGGCAAAGCTCAAAACAACCATGACGCTGTTGCCAGCCCCCCCTTCCCCCGCCCAGCGATGATATGCCAGCAGTTTAGCCTCGTTGTTCAGATGGGTAATGGCAAGGTGCTGCCCCAGCAAGCCGGCCGTATTGCCCTCGGCGTTGCGGCGCAGGTGTATAAGACGCTGGTAAAGCCAAGCAATGCCCGATTGCTCACAAGCCGCTTGCCAATCGAGGGGACTGTTGTCGTTAAACCAGGCCCCGGCCAACAGCTCTTGCCCTTGGAAAATCATGGGGATGCCGGGAGCGGTGAAAACAAGGGCAGCACCAAGGGTGGAGCGTTTTTTGGAGAACCAGCTATCATGCTGACCGGGCCAAATCTCTTCGGGAATGCGGGCTTTGCCGTTGGCAACTTCGTCGTGGGATTCGGTGTAGATGACGCGATGGAAGATGTCGTCACCATAGTGAGGGTCGAGGGCGTGGGCAACGGCCGTTAAATCACGAAACGCATCATCCTGCGCCACCAATGCCGTCCGCACCGGGTGGACAAAATTGCTGTCCCACTGACTGCTAAACCCCGCACCACCAGCCCCTGTGTCTTTGGTTATCCATTCATTCCCCTGCAAATCTTCAGCAATTGTAATTTTGGCCTGCGACCGGGCATCAATTTCGTCGTTGATCCACTGCATTAGGCTCCAGCCGTCGGGTAAGTCGGTAGCGGGGCTGTTGTTATGGCCGTAGATGTTGCGAATAAAGGCGGTGGCATCCCAGCGCAAGCCGTCTACGCGGTATTCATCGAGCCACATCAGGGCGTTGTCGCGCAGGTATTGGCGAACGGCCGTTCGTCCATAATCTGGCCGCGTATCCCCCCACGGTGTGTTCGCCCGCTCATCGTTGTAAAAATAAATCCCACCCCCACCATTCTCGCTCCAGCCGTCAAAACGCCATAAATCAAGATCGCCGGGGCCAAAATGGTTGTAAACCACATCCACCAACACCGCAATGCCGTGGGCATGGGCAGCCTGGACAAACGTCTTAAAGGCTACCACGCCGCCATAATCTTTTTCAATGGCAAACGGGTAGGATGGGTTATAGCCCCAGGAAATGCCGCCAGGAAATTCCATCGGCGGCATAATCTGCACGGCGTTAACGCCCAATTCGCGCAAATAGGGCAGCTTTTTGGCCGCCAGCATAAAATTGCCTGGCTTTCCATCGTCGGGGTTGTTGTCGTTAAAGGTACCTACGTGCATTTCATAAATCACCAGTTCATTCCAGGCTGGTATTTCAAATGCAATGGTTTCGTCCCAGGCAAAGTCCAAATCACAGATGATGCTGTTGCCAACTGAGCTGGTTAATTCGCGGGCATAGGGGTCGTTGCGCCACAGCTTGCCCTGCCCATTTTGCAACACATATTTGTACTCATCCCCTGCTTTGACATTGGCAACCGTACCGGCCCAATATCCATCACCTTCATGTTTTAGCGCCTGTTGCGCCTCTGCCCAGTTGTTAAAGCTGCCAGTTACCCACACCTTTTCGGCATGGGGTGCCCACACGCGGAAGGTGGCACCTCCTTTGTGCAAAATCGCTCCCATACCGGGAGAAACGGCCGTTTTGGCCTCTGTTTTTTTCTCTTTTGTCGTCATTTTCCTTTCACTGCCTATAGAAACAAAAAGGAGGCACCAAGCGCATACGCACTTGGCACCTGGATAAAGGAGTTGCTCTAAGCCGTTGAGTCAATTGAACCAAACAGCCCGCTTCCATTACATACTCTTAGTATATGCTACAGCACGCCCCGCCTCCATAGACCATAGATACATTTAGGGTCTACAGATAGTAATAACCGCAGCAGGCGTGCCTTTTCTATACCTTCCTTTATACCTACGGCACATAGGTTTTGCGATAGCCAGCCTTTAACATGGGGTCAATTCGTATTGACGACCAAATTTGTAAGAAGGAAGAAAAAATGGATTTAACATCACTTCACACAGTTTACGTACATCACTTGAAAGACCTCTACAGCGCGGAAAAACAGATTATTGAAGCCGCGCCAGCCATGATTGATGCCGCTTCATCCCAAGAGGTCAAAGACGCTTTTGCCGATCATCTGGAGGAATCCAAGAGCCATTTGGAGCGTGTTCACGCCCTGCTGCAAGCATTAGAGGTAAACCCCGGCAACACCAAGTGCGAGGCAATGGAGGGTATTATCAAAGAAGGCAGCAACGTTGTAAACAGCACCGGAGATGCCGATGTCAAAGATGTGGCCCTGATCGCGGCAGCACAGCGGGTAGAGCATTATGAAATTACGGGCTATGGCACGGCGCGAGCTTTTGCCGCCACGCTGGGTTACAGTGAGGCAGCAAGCGAGTTGCAACTGATTTTGAATGATGAGTATGACGCAGACGGCCGTTTAGACAAAATTGCCGAAGGTGGGCTGCTCAAAATGGGGCTGAACCAGGAAGCGGTATCCTCATAAAAGCCACATCGCATGAAGCTGCTGGCTCATGATCTAATCAAAAACCGGAAGCTCACATTTCCGGTTTTTTTGATCCTGCGCCCAAGGAGCAACCTAATGAATTTCAAAGAAATAAAACCCCTCATTATTCAGACCTTTGCCGAATGGAGCGAAGATAAAGCCTCTCGTTTGGCTGCTGCTCTGGCTTACTACACTATCTTTTCCATTCCATCCCTGCTTATCATCGTCATTGCCATTGCTGCCCAAGTATTCGAGCGCAGCCTGGTACAGCAGAAAGTTGTCTACCAGATTGCTGGGTTGGTGGGGCAAACAGGTGCCCAGGCGATTGAAGCTGTTTTGGAGAATGTCAGCGAACCAGGAGACAGCCTTCTGGCAGCGGCAATTAGCATTATCACGCTGCTGTTTGGAGCATCTGGTGTGTTTGGGCAGCTCCATGATGCGCTCAATACGATTTGGGAGGTGCAGGCCAAGCCAGGGCGCGGTCTAGTAGGTACCTTCAAAGATCGCTTTTTCTCATTTACAATGGTATTAGGGGTTGGTTTTTTACTGCTGGTCTCGCTTGTGGTCAGCACTGTGCTGCAAGCATTGAATGAATTTGTCTCTGGGGTGTTGCCCAGCTTTCTCCTTATGGCACAAATCCTCAATTTTCTGGTTTCTTTTAGCGTAATCACCGTTTTATTTGCGCTGATCTATAAAATTGTGCCTGATGTTAGGGTTGCCTGGCATGATGTGTGGATTGGCTCTTTGGTAACGGCTTTTTTGTTTACGGTAGGTAAGTGGGGCATTGGGTTGTATTTGGGCAACAGTGCCCCTGGCTCAACCTATGGGGCAGCGGGATCGCTCATCGTGCTGCTGCTTTGGATTTATTATTCGGCGCAGATTCTGTTTTTGGGAGCGGAGTTTACGCAAGTTTATGCGAACAAATATGGTTCGCGCATTGTGGCCGATGAAACGGCCGTTTCGCTCACCCCAGCCACACGGGCACAACAAGGCATTCCGCACACCGCAATGGCTATCCAGCAAACCCACCATTCCACTGCCCAGTCGCCTGCACCTACCAACACCACTCTCCAATCAGCCACCGCCTGGATGAAGCGGTTTCACCACTATCTGATAGAAACTTTGGCCGTGATCGTTGCCGGGTGGCTGCTCCTCACCAAAAGAAATTAGCCCGCTTCAACCATAAACTGTACCCCAAACTGATCCGAGTGCAATTCGTGCTCGCGGCCAAACTTCATGTTAACAACCTGTGCAATCAAAGCCGCCATTTGTGCCGTTCGCCCACTGTTGGGGTCGTTGGGGTCATAGGCGGCCACCACCGCTGCCCCCGTTAACCCCTGTGACAGCCTTTGCTTAGCAATTTGCTGCGCTGAATGTCGTCCTACTACGTGACCAATCTCATGCGCCATTACGCCCGCAAAGTCGCAAAGTCGCCAAGCATTTTTCCTTTGCGTCTTCGCGCCTTTGCGTGACATAAAGTTAATTCCGATAATGTCTATTAGAAGAACCTGTGCAACAAACGGCCGTTTTTCCCGTATAGAATACAGCAAATATAAGCGAGGGTATATGAAAATGGCACAAATAGAAGCTGTAATGAAAGAAAAATACGTGGAGCCGGTACGCGAGATTCCCTTTTTACTTCGCGTGGCTTGGTTTTTTGTTTTTGGCTGGGAACTGGCTGCCGCCTGGATTTTTATTGCCTGGGCGCTCAACGCCACCATTATTGGGCTGCCGCTGGGACTGTGGATGATTGACCGCATCCCCCAGGTGCTAACACTCAAGGCTCGCCCTGGGGCTTACTTGGTAGATGGTAAAAACGGCGACCGCATTTTTGTCAATGCTGAACAGCCCCCCTTCCTCATCCGCATGGTCTATTTCTTCCTCATTGGCTGGTGGTTTAGCCTGCTATGGTCAATTCTGGCCTGGGTGCTGTGCGCCACCATCATCGGCCTCCCACTCGGCATCATGATGCTCAATGGGCTGCCCACGGTAACCACACTACAGCGCAGTTGAATGTAGCGTTGGCTCTTTGGGAATTCAGAGGGTTGACTCGCTTTTAACATGGTACGTGGTGCGTCAAAAGAGCTTATTAGCTACGCACCACGTACCACGGAATTTATGACAACGTTGACCACACTTCCAATTTCGACTTCACGCGGCGGATCACCTCCGTCGTAAATTCGTCGGTGTGGGCGGAGCCACCCAAATCAGCCGTGCGAACCCCATCATAAACCGCTTCCAGGGTCGCCTCATAAATGGCGCGGCTGGCGCGTTTGAGTTCCTCTTCTTTGGCATAGGACAACATGCCGGCCGCCGCCAAAATCATCGCCATCGGGTTGGCGATGTTGCGCCCTTCCAGAGCCGGAGCCGTGCCGTGCGGTGCTTCGGCCATCACGCAATCTACCGTATAGGTATCATCCATCGAGATAACCAGCGATTCCGCCCCGGCAATGGAGCCAAAAAGCTGCATCACCATGTCCGAAAGCAGGTCACCATCCCGGTTGAGGGTGGGAATAACCAGCGCATCGCCGCGAGGAGCCAGCAGCAGGGCAAAGGTAGCATCAATTAACTGCGGGTTGTAGCGAACGTTGGGGTAACGCTTTGCCGCTGCGTCCATTTCTTCCTTAAACATCCCTTCATAAATGGGGCTGACGGTGTACTTGGGACCACCAAAAATAGTACCCCGCGTGCGGCTGGCGTGCTGAAAGGCGTATTCGGTGACGGCGCGACAGACGCGACGGCTAATTCGTTCGGTGCGAAAGGCGTTTTCATCCAGCGAATCAGCTTCCCCTTCACGCCACTCTTTCGCGCCATATGCATCATCCCGCGCCATGCGGACAACGGTGATGGGGGCGTAGACCCCAGCAATGGAGGGCACGCCGGGAATACGTCGGCCGGTACGCAAAATCACCTCCGCATCCATCTCCTCACGCAAAATTCGGTTGGGGCTGCCCACGTCGTTTTTGGTTTCGGGGGTAATGGTGGCCGCTTTTAGCCCCAGCTTGTGCTCCCGCAGTGCCTTGCCCGCCTCATAGACAACGGCGTTGTTGGTTTGGCGGCGGTTGTCCAGACTCAGATCATAGCGAAGAAAGTTTAGCTGGGTGCGGATGACATCGGGTGCCAACACGCGCAGTGCCTCAACCAGCAGTTCCTGGCCGGTTTGGTCGCCGTCAAGAATAACGATATTTCGACTCATATGATTTCCTTGTGTAACAAGTTGCAGATTGCAAGTAAGAAACTTGCCACCTGTTACTTGCCACTTGTTACTTGTTCTCTGTTCCCCTACCCCGCAACCAGTTAAGATATTTGGGCACGGCCGTAGTGTAGAGCCAGTAGAGCAACGGCCGTTCTACATAATCCCACGCCCCAATATGCCGCACCACCTGCCCCGTGAACCCTTCCTTAAAGCGCCACACCCCCCACATCCGGTCACTTTCCACGAACTCATCGGGCGCGCCCCAAAAATCATACACCTCGCACCCTTGCGCCTGCGCCCAGCGAATCGCTTCCCATTGCAGCAGGTAAGTGGGCATTCGGTTGCGCTCTTCATTGGTGGAGGCGCCATACATGTAGATGGCGCGGTTGCCAAAGCGGACAAGCACCAGGGCAGCCAGCGGGTGGCCTTCATATTCGGCCAAAAATGGTTGCGCCATGCCTGCCTGGTAAAAACTGTTCCAGCCGTCGAGGTAGTAGTCGAGGGGGCGAATGGTGAAACCGTCACGAACGGCCGTTTCGCGGTACATCTCGGCAATGGTAGCAAAATCTGCCGGGGTTCCCAGCCGCACCACCACATCTTTACGGCCGGCCAGCCGGATGTTGTAGCGCGTTTTGGGCTTCATCGCCGCCAGCAGCTCCTCTTCCGGCCGGCCAAGAGCCAATTCCACCGTGTTGCGGAATTGAATCTGGTCAGCCGAGAAACGCCAGCCGCGAGCCTGTAGCTCTTGGGTAAATTGGCGGCCAATCGGCGACAGCCGTTCGGCTCCAGCCCCCAACTTTTGACCACATCAGGTCAATCTTAATAAAATCGCCCGCTCCCGCCGCGCCACCTTCTCCAACTCCGCCAGCACCCGCTGCCGCAGGTCGCCGTCGTTGTAGTTGAGGATAGGGCCTTTGGGGACATAGAGAATGCAGTAAGGCAGCCGGGGCAGCTTGCGTTTCAGCACCATCGCCGCCGCCTGCGGCTCCCAACGGCTTTCGCCCACCGTCAGCAGCAGCGGCTGCATCTCCCAACCCCAGCGGGCTTTGAACGCACCCCAAGCCCAGCTTTGCAAGGCGTGGGGGTTGGGCAAGCCACCAACTGCCTGATCCCAGACGACGGGGGAGGTTTCGCGTTTGAAAGTAGCCATTTTTTCAGTAATCGGTAATCCGTAATCAGTAATCGGTAGAAAAGGTCACTGATTACCGATTACTGGTTACTGATTACTACCCTCGCTTCCGCCACCAGTTATAGAGCGACTTAATGCGCTGATTATAAACGCGGTCAGCGGGGCCAACGGTGCGCCAAAGCTGGCCGCCAAAGCCCCGTTTGAAGCGGTAGACAGGCCACAGACCGTCGCTGCGCTCCTGAAAGCTGGCTTCAAGTGTCTCTTCATCGGCATCAGGCACGCCCCACAGGTCGTAGTGGGTGCAGCCGCGCTGTTTGGCCCACTGAATAGCGGCCCATTGCACGGCGTAGCTGGGCATTCGGTTGCGCTCTTCGCTGCTGGATGCGCCGTAGAGATAAACGGCCGTTTTGCCCACCGCCGCAATCATGACCGCCGCTAACGGCCGTTTTTCATACTCCGCCAGCAGTAACGTCAACTGATCTGGCGCAAACAGATCGTACACATCCCGGTAATATTCCGGCGCATGAATGCCAAAGCTATCACGCTGCCCTGTTTGCTGCATCAGCTTGTAAAAAACCGGCAAATCGGTGCGGCTCCCGGCACGCACCTCAACCTCCTTGCGTGCCGACAGGCGAATGTTGTAGCGCGTTTTTTGGTGCATGGCGGCCAAAATGTCATCGTCGCTCCCCTGAATATCTACCATCAGCGTGCGCGGTGGCTGGATGGTGTCGGTTTCGGGCGACAGGCCATGCTGCTGGCAATAGGCCGCCCAGTTGGGCGTGGCGTGGCTCCACAGCAGCGGCTCCATTTTCACCAGCCCCACGCCGCGCTGGTAGGCCGAATGGTCAATTTGGTTAAGCAGCACTGTCACCTGCTCCTCATCGTCCCAATCCACCAGCGGGCCGTGGGGGATGTAGCCAATTTTGGCAATGCCCATGGCGGCAGAACGGTAGAGGATTTGGGCACCGGCGGCTAAACGGCCGTCTTTTTTCAGCCACACGCGGTGGGACGACCAGCCAAAGCGGTTTTTGAGCCGCGCCCAATTATGCAGTTGCAGCAAGCTGCCGTTGGGGTGGTTTAACACAAATTCATCCCAGGCGGCATCGTCTGCTGAATAAGGCTTTTCGCCGAGTTCAAATAGCTTGTCAAACATCGGGGGGATTATAGGAAAAAGTGGGCGACTTTGCGAGTGGCTGGGGGGGTGTTACAATCTGATTGCTATTTTGACGGTCTTTTAGAGATTGGGGATTGGAGATTGGAGATTGACGCTGCTGAGGCACCAATCTCCAACTCCAATCTCCAATATTTGTGCAAACCCATGAGCCAGATTCAACAGCTTTACCGACTACAGCAGATGGACACGGAAATTCGCCAGAAGAAGCAGCGACTGACGGAGGTTTTGCGGGCGCAGAGGGAGACGGAGGCGTTGTTGGCGGCGCGGGAGCGGGAAAAAACGGCCGTTTCTACCCTCAAAAAATGGCAAAGCAGCCACAACAACTTGAGCTTGGAACTGGGCAGCTTGAACAGCAAGGCCAAAAGTGCCGAAAATCGCCTGTATTCCGGCAATGTTAAAAACCCCAAAGAGCTAACTGATTTGCAAGACCAGATTGCGGCGATGGGGCGGCAGCGCGGCGGGCTGGAAGAGCAAATGCTGGAAGCGATGATTATGATCGAGGATGCCGAAGCGGAAGCAAAGGCTGCTACCGAGGCGCGAACGGTTGAGGAGTCCCAATGGCAGCAAGCGCAGGCGGATTACAAGGAAGAGCAAAACACGCTGGCGCTGCGGCTGCATCACCTGCTGGGGCTGCGACCCAAGCAGGCGGCGCAAATTGAGCCAAAGCTGCTGCAAGATTATGAACGCATTGGGCAACGCAATGGGGGCGAGGCGGTCGCCGTGCTGAAGATCAACAGGTGCCAGGGGTGTTTGCTGACGGTTTCGGCTAACAAAGTGAAAGAGGTGGTGGAGGGACAAGTGACCCATTGCGGTGGCTGTGGCCGGATATTGGTTGCGGTTTAGCCGAAGCTGTAAAAATCAGGTAAAAAATAGTACTGTAGTCATCAGTGTAGGTTATACTGTGCAGAAATGCGTTGCCCGTTATGGGACATTTTTATGTAAGAGGCCTACATGACAGAATCGAACGTTGATCCCCGCTATGTTGACACACAAAAGCTTGTTCGCCGCCGACATCAGTCGCACAAACGCCCGAAATCAGTTAAAGAGAAGTTTATAAACGGCCGTTTCCCCGATCTTCTGTTGCTGCTTGCCGTCATTATTGCCGGGCTGGCGTTAATAGAAGGGTTTTCACTGGAAGCAGGCAGCGTGGCTGGTGGCGTAAGGGCTTTGGCAAGGGAAACAGTGGCTATTTTGCTTGGCTTACCCACCTTCACCATTGGGGTATTCCTGGGGCTGTGGCGCTTGCGCTGGCGCATCAATCGCTACGAAGGGTGGTGGAATACCTACTGCCCGGATTGCCAAAGTAAAGAGTTAAAGCGCACCCGTAGACGGCCGTTTGATCGGCTGCTGGGTTGGCTGGGCATTCCCGTGCGTCGCTACATTTGTGCTGACTGCCAGTGGGAAGGTCGCCGCGTTGACCCGTGGCGGGTGCAGTAGCAGCATTAGCTGGAGGATTCATTCAATAACTTACGGGAGATTGGCGATCAGAGATTGGTAATCTCCAATCTCTAATCGCCAATCTCCAATCGCCAAAATTGCCAAGTTATCAACAAATGCCCACCAACTGGCTGACCTGGGTGCAGCAAATCCAGGCCATTGCCCAAAGCGGCTTAACGTTTAGCCGCGATATCTATGATATTGAGCGATATGAACACCTGCGGCTGCTGGCGGCGGAGATGATGGCTGCTGCAACGGGTGGCGATGTTGAGCAAATTGTGGAGGTGTTTACCGCCCAAGCTGGCTATGCCACGCCCAAAGTGGATGTGCGCGGGGTGGTTTTCCGCGAAGACGGCAAGCTGCTGCTGGTGAAAGAGCGCAGCGACATGCGCTGGACGCTGCCGGGGGGATGGTGTGATGTGGGGGAAACGCCGGCCGAAAATGTGGTCAAAGAGGTGTTTGAAGAGTCAGGCTTTCTGACGCGGGCGGTGAAGCTGCTGGCTGTTTATGACAACCACCGCCACCCTCATGAGCCGCGCAACCCGTTTCAAACGTATAAGCTGATGTTTCGCTGTGAGATTGTGGGGGGCGAGGCGACGGCGGGGGTGGAAACGGCCGTTGTTGACTTCTTCGCCGAACACGAAATCCCCGCTAACTTATCACGTGGCCGCGTGACAGACCAACAAATTGCCCGCGTTTTTGCCCATTACCACCACCCCGAATGGTCTACCGACTTTGATTAACCTAATCCAGCATCGCGGGCGCGGATGATGGCTTGAGCGCGGTCGGCCACCTGGAGTTTGGCGAAGATGTTGGAGACGTGGTTGCGGACAGTTTTGATGCTGAGGGTAAGCTGTTGGGAGATGTCGCCGTTGCTGTGGCCTTGGGCAATTAGTGCCAACACCTCTTGCTCCCGTTCGGTAAGCTGAGGGAAGGGGGTGGCGATGGGGGCGGGGGTGGCAAAAAAGGTCATGAGGCGGGTGGCGATGTTGGCTCCAAAGAGGGCTTCGCCGCGAGAAACGGCCGTTATCACCCGCACCATCTCTTCCTGATCCGCCCCTTTTAAGACATACCCCCGCGCTCCGGCTCGCATGGCGGCAAAAACAGAGTCATCGTCCTCGAACATGGTCACCATAATGACCCCGATGTGGGGGCTGGTGTGGACGATTTGGCGGGTAGCTTCGATTCCGTTGAGATCGGGCATTTGGATGTCCATCAACACCACGTCGGGTTGGAGCGACTGAGCAAGGGCAATGGCTTCGCGGCCGGTTTGGGCTTCACCAACAACGGCCGTTTGTGGCAGCGAGCCAAACAACGCTTTTAGGCCACTGCGAAAGAGGGCATGGTCGTCGGCAATGAGAATGCGAATAGGTTCCATGATTTAGACTTTCACGCCACGCACAGCCCAGGCTCGTAGGGTCAGGGGGATAGTGCCATCGGGTTGGATGGGAAGCTGCTGCTGCAATTGGGCGGCGAGAGATGATTGCTGTGTGGGTGTGAGGGCGGCGACATAGCTGGGGGCGGGGCCGTTTTTGCCGAGAAAGGGGTGCCAGTAGTCATCGAAATGGGGGAAAACGGCCGTTATTTCCAGTGGTTGCACCGTCACTTCCACCAAACCCGCCGCGTGAAACAACGCCGCTAATGGTGCTGGCTGGCAGACGGGGAACCGTTTACCTTCATCTAAAGCGGCTGCTTGGGGGTCGAGGGCAGTGGCTGCGTCCCAAAAATAGCGCAACATCTGCATTTCGCCAGCATAATCCCAGACATAAAGGGCGACTGTACCACCAGGTTTGGCAGCGCGGTGCATTTGGTTAACGGCCGTTTGCGGTTCGGGGAAAAAGTTTAGCGCCAGCCCCGAAACTACCCAGTCATACCAGTTGTCATTGACGGGTAGATCTAGCGCACTGCCGACGCGAAAATCATAAATCGCTTCTGGGTGAAACTGCCGGGCATACTGGATAAAGCCAGCGGCAAAATCTATGCCTGTTACGTGCTGCGGCTGGCTCCATTGCCCAATCAACTCGCTGAGTGCGCCTGTACCACAGCCCACATCAAGCCAACGGCCGTTTTCTGCCGCCCCCAACCAACGCAAAAACGCCTGGGCTATCGGACGGCTCCATCGCCCCATAAACAGCTCATAAGCCTCGCCCAATTCCCAAAGGTCATTCATAGCAACCTGCCTGCCTTTTCCTAACTTGGACAAGTCAGAACCAAAGACATTACACAGAGGTTCACAGAGAAGACACAGAGAAGCAAAGAGAAGAAAGGTGTTGCTTGTCTTGCTTCCTCTGTGAACCTCTTTCCTATCTCTGTGCAACTCTGTGTCACTTACAAGAATTTCATCGTTCAGGTCCTAAAAAGGTAAACACACCCTAATTATAGTGCCACTGCCGGGCTGTGATTCAATTTGGAAAGTGCCGCCAAGTTCGGCCGTGCGCTCGCGCATGGATGATAGCCCGATTCCATTGCGGTAGTCAATTGGCAAACCGATGCCATTATCACGGATTTCCAAATGGAGGCCGCTGTTGATTTCCAGGTGAAGCTGACAGCTTTGGGCATGGGCGTGGCGGATGGTGTTGGTGAGGGCTTCGAGGGCGATGCGGTAGGCGGCGACTTCGACGGCGGCAGGGAGGGGGGGCAGGGTTTCGGGGGCGATAAGGGTGATGGACAATCTGCCGTTTTGCCGGGCAATATGCTCTTGCAAAGCGGAAACCAGCCCTAATTGGTCGAGGGCGGCGGGGCGCAGTTCGTTGACCAGGCGGCGGATGTCGCTGATGGCGTTTTGGATTTCCCCTTTGAGTTCACACAGGAGCTGGTTGGTGGCGGCGGGATTTTGCCCCAATTGGTTACGGGCGGCATCTGCCTTGAGGCTGAGGGTGGCAAGCTGGGGGCCGAGGCCGTCGTGGAGGTCGCGGCGGATGCGGCGGCGTTCTTCTTCGCGGGTGGTGACGAGTTGTTGACGGGAGCGTTGCAGGTCGTGGGTGAGCTGGGTGGCGTAAACGGCCGTTCCTGCCTGCCGCGCCACATTTTCCAACAGCCGTGTTTCCGCCGGATCAAACGTCTCGCCCGGCGCACGGGAGGCAACCAGAAGCTGGCCGATGAGGGTGGATTGATAGGTGAGGGGGAAAGCGTGGGGCGTGGGGTGTGGGGTGTGGTGCGTGGGATAGGCGGCCAAAATCTCCCCTGCTCCCCCGTCCCCTTGCTTCCCTGCTCCCACAATCGCTACATACGGTAGCTTCAACGTTTGGGCAATGGTTTGGACGAGAGCGGGGAGGGTTTGGGCAGGAACGGCCGTTTCTTCCAGCCGTTTGCCCAGGGTGGTGAGGACGGTGATGGGGTCGTCCCGTTCGCCGTACATGAGGCGGTTAACGGCCGTTTGCAGCCGCTGGCGCAGGGGGTTGAAGAGGATGGCGATGAGGCCGGTGGCAAGTGTAGAAAGGGCGAGGCTGTTGCCACTTTGGAAAAGGTTGCTAAGGAGGCCGACGACCAGGATGTAGAAGATGGTGACGAGCAGGGTGAGGCTGCCATAAACGGCCGTGCGGTTAATAATCAGATCAACGTTCCAGAGACGGTAGCGCAAGATGGAAAAGGCAATGGCTAAGGGTAGCCAAGCGGCGGTCAGGAGTTCAAGGTGGAGGATGATGAAGTGATGAACGGCCGTTTGGCGTAAATGAAAAAGCGCAAAAAAGAAAATCGCGCCAAAGGGAACAAGCACAATACCCAGCAGCCCCAGCAACGCCCACTTTGTCTGCTGCTTTTGTTCCGCCGATGCGATCCAGCGGTAGCGATAAATCTGGCTTGCTAGCCCCACCAATAAAGCCAGCATCAAGCTCCCCATAAACAGAACCCAGCCCAGGTCATCCTCACCCAGCAAGAAGGGCCACTTGTTTTCTAGCCAACGGCTAACGGCCGGAAAACTGAACAAAACACCCCATAAAAATGCGTTGCCAACTGCCAGCCGCGCTGCCCATCGCCAGTGACGCGGTCGAAATTGGCCGTCGGGAAAAAGGTAGAACAGTGACAGCATGGAAGCCACGACCAACAACGTGGTCACGCTGGCGAGGTTGGGTAGCAGTTGGGTGAGCAGGCGGGGAAAGCGCACATGGTCAATATTGAATGAGATCAAATAGAAAGCCCCAAGGAGCAGGAGATTGGTGGAAATGAGGAGAACAACGGCCGTTTGCCATTTACGCCAAGCGAGCATCAACCCTGTGCCGATAAACACAAGCCCTACCAACGTCCGCCAAAAAGCCAGCCAACCGGTAAAGGTGAAAATGGAAGCAAAGAATTGGCTGGCGAACGGCCACGCTTCTCCCACCTGCCATTCGGCACGAATGTCTTTCGCTAGATGCGGCATGTTCGCCACCAACAGGCTAATGACAAGAAAACAAACGGCCGTCCAGCCCAGCCGTGCCAGCAGCAGGTGGTGGCGGGTGAAGGTGGTGCGGAGGGTGGAGAGAAGGGGGCTAGCCATGTTGAACTATCTACTTGATCGCCCAAGATCGGTGCAAATCCGAATCGGATGTATTGGCTTGTAAGACATAGCCAAGCCAAGCTAGGAAAAAGGCCATGATGGCAAAAAGTGTGAAGGATAGCCAACCGGGTACATTCAGCCATTGTCCAGTTACCAGATGATAACCATTGGCACCAAGTACAATGAACGGCCACATAAAGCCTGCCAGCAGTGGCAAGCCATTGCCATAGGGCATGGGTTTCACCCGTAAGATAATCAGCCCAAAAGCCAATAATCCTGCGAACATGACGACCATGGCATTGTTCATGGTTGGTCGCCAACTTTCAGCCCCTATTGCCAGCAATAGACTGGCGACGATTCCGGCCACACCCCCTAAAATGCCGATGCTCAAAGCGATTTTGCCTAGCTGACTGGCCTGTTCGCCATAACGAGCGTATAGCCCTAACAACCCCAGAGTAATAAGCAAAATGGCAACGAGGAAGGCTGTGGGTACAGGCACAAAGGTTAAAAGCAGGGCAACGGCCGCTCCTACCAATCCCCAACCACTCAAGCGGATAAAGGTACTTTTGGTCATGTTCATCCTCAATAGCCATTGTGTCATGATGCATTTACGGCTGAATTCATGCCGCCATCCGAAAGGTAAACTGGTTTTTCTAACCACATGGTTAGGCCAAGCCCCATGAGGCCAAGCGCGAAAAGGGTGCGGAAGAAGAGGAAAACGGCCGTTATTTCCTCCCCACTAAACAAAAAGAAGCCAATAAACCCCATAACGGCCGTTGCCAACGGCAGCCATGGCCAATGCGACATCACGGGCTGGCGCAAGTTCAGGATGCCAAACCAGATTAGCCCGCCGACAAGCAAAAGCATCCCTAAAAGAACAAGAGCAAACAGATATTCCGCAAACGGGGGCAGTGCAGCAATAAAGCTAAGATGCCCAACAGCGACTAAAACACCGCCAAGGCAAAAGAGACGCAGCCCGTTTTTTCCCCAACGCCCTACCCTGACAGCATACACATACCAAAAGGCCACGTAGCCAAGCAAGTATGCCACCTGCCCCAGCACAATCAACGCCCCATACTGTCCCGAAATGACATCCGCCATTCGGTATGAAAAAAAGAGGCGGCTCATTTCGTTGAGTTTGTTTACCAAAAAGAGCAGACTGCCCACCATCAATGCCGCCCCTCCCCACTGTGCCATATTGTTTTTCGAGTTCATCGTTATACCTTTCTAAGACAGAATAGATGGCCTGAAGCCAAACCAAACCAATCATGCCGTTAGCATAATGGCTGGTCTGTCCCGTTGTCATCGGGCGGATGTCCTGAGTTGGTCGGGAAGTTGGGTTGGAATGAAGTTAGTGAAATTGCCCCAAAAAGAGGCGGGTAATATAGATGAAGGGAAAACGGCCGTTTTCCCCCCACTGCTCAAACACCCCCTGCAAATCCGCCATCGCCGCTTCGTAAAGCGGGTGCCCCGGCGTGGGAGCGTAGGAGGAGGAAAGAAAGCGACCGCGCAGCCCGTCAAAATCAAAAAGCTGTACGTTGTCAAAGGTGAAAGTAAGCGGGGGCTGCCCGAAAAACGGCTCGATTCCCGGGTAGCTGTTGGCCTGGTTTAGCTCTTCGTACTGCTCGCTGTATTGGTACATCAGCGCTTCATACGCCTGCATAGACGGCCGATCCGCCACCCGTCGCTGGTTCCACACCAGCCCTACCCAGCCGCCCGGCTTGAGAACCTGCTGGAATTCTGGCCGCGCCTGGGCGTGGTTGAACCAGTGAAACGCTTGCCCGGCGGTGATGAGATCCAGGCTGTGGTCGGGCAGGGTGGTGGCTTCGGCGGTGGCATTAACGGCCGTAAATCCCTCAAACCCCGCCAACAACTGCTGCGAAGCCTCGCGCATCTCCTTGTTTGGCTCCACGCCCGCCACCATATGCCCATGTTCCAGCAGCAATTGGGTCAAAATGCCCGTGCCGGAGCCAATGTCGGCAATGCGGCTATCGGCGGTTAAGTTGGCATATTGGCGTAGAGTGTCATAAACGGCCGTTGGGTACCCCGGCCGGTACTTTACATAATTTTCAACCCGATTGGAAAAACGACGAACGGTATCTACAGCAGGCATTGGTTTTCTCCTTACTTACTTGCGATGGCCGACAAAAGCGGCCGTTAGCCCCAACGCAATATACATCGTCCCAGCAAAATACCGCTGCCGCCGCACCAATTGCTGGCTGCCGCGCAGCAACGGTCGCAGCGACCCCGCCAACATGGCATATGCACCATCGCTGAGCAGAGCCAAGCCAACAAAGCCCACGCCAAGCAGCAAAATTTGCCCACTGACTGAACCGGCGGCCGGGTTGACAAACTGGGGCAAGAAGGCAAAAAAGAATAGGGCTGTTTTCGGGTTTAGCAAGTTAACCACCATGCCCTGATAAAAGATGCGCCGCAGGGGCTGTACCTCAATCTCAATTTCTTCCGCTGGTTCTTCTTCTAAGTATTTGCGAATGCCCAGATAAATGAGATAAGCGGCACCCAAATATTTGACAACGTTGAAGGCCAGCGTGGAGGAAAGAAGCAGGGCAGAAAGCCCCAGCGCGGCGGCGGCGATGTGGAATAGGGTGCCACATTGTATGCCCAACACGGATATAAGACCGGCCGTTCGTCCCTGATCTAGACTTCGAGTGATAATGTATAAGACGGCAGGGCCGGGGGTGATGAGCAAGGCAACGGAGGCGGCAATAAAAATGGCTAATTGTGATCCATGAATCATGCGATACTGTCCTGTTGGCAAAAAATTGATGAATTTGATCGTGCCATATTCTATCTGAATTCTCAATCTGATGGGTACAAATCTGATTTCGTAAGCAAAAAAGTGAGCGTGCTTTGTCAAAATAGGCGGTTAGACAGAGCGTCCCTGTGACCTGAATGACAGTTCGGGTGTCTGAATGGACATAGTAAAGTGCATTATCGTTAACTTTGAGGAACAACATGACCCGTCCATTGGCTTTGATTATTGAGGATAACAAGGAAGTTGCCGAAGTTTTTGGTACGATTTTGGAGATGGAGGCGTATGAGGTAGAGATTGTGAGGAGTGGGGAAACGGCCGTTAAATACCTAACCGAAAACATTCCCGCCCTTGTCATCCTCGATATGTACCTGCCTGACGCTACCGGCGAAGAACTCCTCTTAAAAATCCGTCAGGATACCCGTTTAGCAAAGACCCGCGTTGTCATCGTCACCGCATTTCCCCAAACCACTCGCTTTATGGCGGCCAAAGCTGACACAGTGCTTTGCAAACCCTTACGGCTAGAGCAAATGCGGCACATCGCTTCCCGCTTTTACCCCACCAACCGCGAAAACTCCACGGAAGATATTTTGCTTTCACCCAACTAAACGAACAAAACCAGCTTTCGCATTGGGCTTACGCCTCTAATAATTTATACTCCCTTATACTGAATAGGTAATCCATAACACCAGCCTGACCGAGCAGCCTGATGCGGTTAGCTGTATATAAGGAGTACAGTGTGGAGATAGTTGAAAATTTAGCCAATTGGTACGATGAATATCGTGCTGGTTGGCTGGCACATTACCAGCAGACCGGGCAAACTGATTTCCAGCTTTACAAACGGCCGAAAAACGAAAACAGCCCGGGCATTCCGGGTATCAATCTGGCTCAGAGCCGCCTCATGTTCATCACCACTGCAGGGGTTTATTTGTCAGCCAGCCAAGAGCCATTTGATGCGGAAAATGATCTGGGTGATTATTCCATCCGTCAGTTTAGCTCAAACGTCACCTTTGACCAGTTAGGCTATGCCCATACCCATTATGACCACGCAGCCGTCAATGCTGACCCGCAGGTGCTGATGCCGCTAACCCATTTGCGCCACAAAGTAGCGGACGGAGAAATTGGTGAGTTAGCCCCCTCAATTATCAGCTATTGTGGCTACCAGCCAGACCTCAAGCAAGTGGTTGAGACCATGATCCCCCAAATTGTGGCCGTGGCGCTGGCCGAAAAAGTAGACGGTGCCTTGGTGGTACCCGCCTGACCGCTTTGTATCCAGTCCGGTGGACTGGTTGCCAGAGCTTTGGAAATGAACGGCATTGCCACTACAACCACCAGTTGGAGTGGCTTCCGCATTGAATTAGCCAAACCACCGCGCACCACCATCACCTCCTTGGCGCGAGGTGCCACCTTGGGGCAGCCCGGTGACAGTGCCCAACAGCTTCGGGTGTTGAATGCCACCCTGGCGCTACTGGCTCAAGATGCACCCATTCCGCCTGTGCGTTTGCGTGAGCGGGCAGAGTAAACGAAAAAGGGGCAATCCGTTTGGATTGCCCTTTTTTCGTGTGCCACTTGACAAGCAAACTATGGTGTTGGCGATTGGACCAAGGCAGGGTCAACCGCTTGCACAAACAGGCTAATTAACTCGTTGGTATCAGTTTCACCCTGGAAGCGCCACGCTGGCTGCAGATAGAACTGCGTTTCTGTCGTTTCCGGGTCGTAGACCGGTGAAAAGATGTAGATAAGATCTACGCTGTTAATCGTGGCTTGCCCAATCTTGTATTCCACAAACGGGGTGTCAATGATTGGCTCATCAATGGTTACTGGTGGCACATCTACGATGCGATCCAGACTTTGCCAGCCGAGGATAACCGTTTCGCCATTTTCGTTGGGGCCGCGCCAGCCGTTGAAGTAGACGCGCTCGCCATCTGTCAGGTCGGCCGGAGGATTGGGCAGGACAAAGCTTTGGCCGTAATTGCTGTTAAAAGTCACGGTGTCGCCGCTGCGGCTGATACTGCCTTCCAGCCAAATATATTCATAGCTGTTGTTAACGATTGGTTCCCAGCTTTGCAGCGTCAAGGTGGGAACTGTTTCCATGTCATTGACGGTGCCAACCACGCGGATTTGCTGACCCACGTAGGGAACAATGGCCTGTAGATCGGCATCGCTGGCAATGAGGCGGTATTGGTCAACCATAATGCGGGGTGGGGCATCGTTATTAACGGCCGTCATCACGCTCGGATAAGGGAAGATCGTGACCGTGCCACCACTCTGCGGCAGATTTTGCCATGACTTATACAAGCTGTCGTCAACACCCGGTACCGGTACTGGGGTGGGGTAGACGTAGTTAGAGCCGGGCGTGGTGAAGAAGGTAATGCGGTTGTAATCAATCTCGCCGCTGGTCAGCAATTCCCAAGCCGCTTGCGCCGACTGAATGGGGTAGTTGCCAATGGCGGATAAATTGCTGAGCGGATTGTAGGCCACGGACAGGATTTGGCCGTTGTTGTTAACGCTGACCATGTATTCGGGATAGTTCACGATGCGCCCATCCAAAATGCGGTGGAATTCCAGATCACTGCCCCATGGAGCCACTACTTCGTATTCAAAATTGAGCAGACCACGGTCGCGCAGGAATGCTTCGGCGATGGGTTTGGCCTGGTCAACGGGCATGGGTTCATAGTTGTAGTTTGGTGCAGCATTTTGGTCATAGTAGTACCAGCCATCTTCACGGACGGCGAGGTTACGCAGACCATCAAAGGTTTGGTAGACGGGGGGCGGTGTCCAAACTGTGCCGTTTTCGTCGGTGTAGGGTTGGTATTGATCTTGATAGAGCGTGGTGGGCATTCCAAACAGCTCCGCCAAGCGTACAGCATCTTCAAGGGTGAGCAGTTTGTTGCCGGGCTGGTGGTAGACAGTAACGGCCGTTTCTCCCTCTGGCAGCGTCGTGTTCAGCACAAAGTTAGTCTTGCCCAGTGGGTTCCATTCTGGGAAGCCCCCATCAACCGGCATTGGGTCAATGGCAATATCGCTAGTCGCTGCGCCACCGCCGCCACCACCCATGCCCATGCTCACGCCTGCCGCCCCGCTGAGGCTAGGCAGCTTTGCCAAGGTTGTTGGGTCAGAGGTCGACACAACTGCGGCTTCACCTTCCTCAACTATTACGGTAGGCGTTATACCCGCCACTGCTGCTGGCTCCACGCTGCCGGGAGCTGCTGCCTGGAACATTGTCCAGGCGAAATAAGCGACTACCGCCAAAATGGCGACAGTTCCAAGTGCAAATACTGGTCGTTTCATGGTAAAAAATTCCTTTACAAATTGGCTGAAACCATTGGTTTCAGGTTGTTGTATTTTTGGCGTTGGCCGCCTGGAGGCACTGCGCGTCAGTTGTGCCTCCAGCGCGGCCACAAAATCAATGTCCGCTTCAGTTGATTGTGCCAGCCCGGCAAACTGGTCAGCCAGATGAGCCAATACCATTACGTCTTCAGACGGCAGCAACCCCTCTGGCAGAGGTTGCTGCTTGAGCTTGCTGGTTATCAAGCTGTCCAGTTCATCGGCTAGCTGTTGCTCTGTCTTCTTCATGCCTTACTCTCCTGCGTAACGTTTAATTGGGTTTGCAGGTCGCGCAGCCCACGGAACAGCAACATACGCACGGCTGCCTCGTTTTTGTCCAACAGTCGCGCAATGTCGGGTACCTCCAGCCCCGCCATGAGGCGAAGCGTGATGACTTCGGCGCGATCTGGGGCGATGGTTTGCAGCTTGCGTGTGACCCGGGCAATGTCAAGCTGCTGGTCGAGTTGTTCGTCGGGGTCGTCGGTATTGGTGTCGGTGAGGGAAACGGCCGTTTCCAAATCCACCTGCGGCTTCTGGCGGCGAAACTGGTCTGCCACCTTATGCCGCGCAATCCCCAGCAGCCACGCCACAAACGGCTGTGTGCTGCGATACGACTTCAACCCTTCCATCGCCGCCAAAAACGTCTGCGATGTCAAATCCTGCGCATCCTGTACATTTCCACCCACCCGCACCAGCACATACCGATACACCCGCTGCACATGCCGCTGGTACAGTTCCGAAAACGCACCCAAATTTTGTTGTGCCCGCGCCACCAGCATGTCATCCTCTACCACATTCACTGGTTCCAACGGGTTAATCAGTTGCATCAACATCATGCAAGACTGTCTCCTAAAGAAGGTTGGAATGATTTTGTTCCGTTCTATTTCTAATATCGCACTTCGTCACCCATTTATAACAGGCAATTTCAAAATTGGTTTTTTGATCCTTTGCAACCGTTTGACAGTCCCCCACCCATCATGCAAAATTACCCAACCCAAATAACTTGAAGATTGGAGATTGGAGATTAGCCCATGCGCGGCTGAAATCTCCAATCTCCAATCTCCAACCTCCCATTTATGAACGATCTTTGTTTTCTTCCCGCAACCGAACTAGCCCAACGTATTCAGCGCAAAGAGCTATCTGCCCGCGAGGTGATGGCGGCTCATTTGGCGCAAATTGAAAAGGTAAACCCCCATGTCAACGCCATTGTCACGCTGCTGCCGGAGCAGGCCATGGCCGCTGCCGCTGCCGCCGACGAAGCACAGGCGCGGGGCGAACCGCTTGGTCCGCTCCACGGCCTGCCTATTGCCCACAAGGATTTAGCCAACACCAAAGGGATTCGCACCACCTTTGGCTCGCCCATACTTAAGGACAATGTGCCTGATTTTAACGATTTGATTATTGATCGCTTGCAGGGGGCGGGGGCGTTGACCATTGGCAAAACCAACACGCCTGAATTTGGCGCGGGGTCACAAACGTTTAACCGGGTGTTTGGGGCGACGCGCAACCCATATGACCTGGGCAAAACGTGCGGCGGCAGCAGTGGCGGGGCGGCGGTCTCGCTGGCAACGGGGATGATCCCGATTGCCGACGGCAGCGACATGGGCGGCTCGCTGCGGAACCCGGCCAACTATTGCAACATTGTGGGAATGCGGGTGTCGCCGGGGCGGGTGCCGGATTATCCCAAGCTGTTGGGCTGGGGGACGCTGGGGGTGGTGGGGCCGATGGCGCGGACGGTGTCGGACGTGGCGCTGCTGCTGACGGCGATTGCTGGCCCCGACCGGCGTGATCCGCTTTCGATTCAGCAGCCGGGCAGCCTGTTTGCCCAACCGCTGGCGCGGGATTTTCGCGGGACGAAGGTGGCGTGGAGTTTGGATTTGGGGGAGCTGCCGGTGGATGGGCGCGTAACGGCCGTTCTTGCCTCCCAACGCCACATTTTCACCGACCTGGGTCTGGAACTGGCGGAAAAAATGCCCGATTGGCGCGGTGCCGACGAAGCGTTCAAGGTGGGCCGCGCCCTATCCTTTGCCCATAGCATGGCCCCCCTGCTAGAAAACCACCGCGACCAACTGAAGCAAACCATCATCTGGAACGCCGAATCCGGCCTCAAGCTATCGGCACTCGATTATGCCCGCGCCGAGGAGCAGCGGACGGCGTTATACCATCGCGTGCGCGAATTTATGGAGGAATACGAATACCTCATTTTGCCCGTCAGCCAGGTGCCGCCGTTTGACATCAACCAAGAGTTCATCACCGAAATCAATGGCGTGCAGATGGAGACCTACATTGACTGGATGAAGTCGTGTTACTACATTTCCGCTACCGGTTTGCCCGCCGTTTCCGTGCCGTGTGGCTTCACCGACGATGGGCTGCCCGTGGGGGTGCAAATTGTGGGGCGACACCAGGATGATTTTGGCGTGCTGCAACTGGCCTATGCGTTTGAGCAGGCGACGCAGGTGTGGCGGAGAAGGCCGGAGATTGGGGATTAGAGTTAGAGATTGGAGATGTACTCGTCAATCTCACGAAAGATTTGTTTTAGCGTGGGTTGTTCCGCAGGTTCGGCTGTTTCATCAGCACCGACATGCTTATGGTGTGGAAAGGTGGCAAATTGAGGGAAGTGTGGCGCGTTATCGTAGCGAAAAACGTTGACCTCGTCATGCAAATAAGCGTAGGAGTAACCGACGCGCTCAGGATAGCCATTTTGGGTGGTGACAACTTCCTCAACATTTAGCTGTGACCCATCCCAAAAGTAAAGGCGGGCTTTGATGCGGCCTTGAAATTGGCTGAACTTCTGTAAAAGAATAGGCGTTTGAACAAATTGGACGTTTGGGTTTTGTTGGATGCTTCGTTTGAAGGCAGTAAAGTATTGTTCGATGTCCATACAAGCAGGAAGATGTTACTGATTGTCTTGCAGCCAAAATTCGTATAAAGCTGCCCAACTAATATAATCAGCACTGTCATCTAATTGACCCGATTGGAACAAGTTGTAGAAAGTTATGGTTGGCATTTTGTACTGCTTTTCAAAGGATTGAAGCTGTTGCCAAAGATCGCTTTCTTCCGTCACAAATGTTTCGTCTGTTGGTGTCGTGATAACAATCACTTTGAGATTGGCATGGGGATAAATGCCCTTAAGCTGCTCTTTTAAGCGGATGAGACCGTTACCTTCATAGGTTGCTTCCAGGAGTTCAGACATTTGATATTCTCCGTTAGGATCATTTTGTTCCTACTCATACTATTTTATACTGAACACGGCCATAAATTGACATTTTACGAAAGAGACTATGAGACTGGGAGATTAGTCTCTTAATCTCACAGTCTCCCAGTCTCCAAAAAATGTCAGTTTATACCCTTTGCAAGTATAGCTGAGCCGTCAAGTAGGTGCATCACAGGAAGAACGATGGACACATTACGTGCAGTTGAACCGGATGATTTGTTTAAGCTGAAGTTTTTGCAGGGGGCGGCGTGGGGGAAAAACGGCCGTTTTATCGCCTACACCCTCACCCATTATGATGCCGAAAGCGACAGCGACGTGGGCTGTTTGTGGCTGGTTGATGTGGACACGGGTGAGCAGAAGCAGTTGACCTATGGCAACGACAGCAGCCCGGCGTGGTCGCCCGACGGCCAGACGCTTGCTTTTGTGGGCAAACGAGGAGAGGCCAAGCCGCAAATTTACCTGCTGCCGCTGGCGGGTGGCGAGGCGCAGCAGTTGACCAACCTGCCGCAAGGGGTGGCCGGTAGACCTGTCTGGTCGCCCGACGGCACACAAATTGCTTTTTGCGCCCCGCCGGAGCCGGAAAAAGCGCATGATCCCACCAAACCCTACCGCGTGACGCGCCATGTTTATCGCTTTGACGCGATGGGGTATTTAGACGGGGTGGTGCAGGATATTTATGTGGTGGCGGTGGCCTCCCGCGTAGGCGGGGGTGGGGCGGTGCGACGGTTGACCAACGACAGCACCCACAACAGCAACCCGCAGTGGTCGCCCGATGGCCGCAAGCTGCTCTATTTGGCGGCGATGCAGTCGGATGTGCATTATGCGCTGTTTCCGCATGTGTGTGTGTTGACGGTGACGACGGACGACGGACGACGGACGACGGATGACGAGGGTGCTTCGGTGGTCGGTGGTCAGTGGTCGGTGGTCGCTCAGGATGTTTTGGGGGATTGGGGGCGCATTGCCAATGTGGTTTGGCTGCCGGATGGGGAGCGGATTGCGTTTATTGGGCAGCGGCATGGGCTGTTGATTGGCAGCAAGTCGGATTTGTATGTGGCGCGGCTGGATGGGGGGGCGGAGCCAGAGAACCGGACGGCGGGGTTGCTGTATGGGGTGGGGCAGGCGTTGCAGGATGATATGCCGACGGGGTTGGTGGGGCTGCCGCCGATTTTGCTGCTGGAAAACGGCCGTTTTGCCTTTGTCCAGGTGCAGCGCGGCGGCAATGTCCACATCTACCGGGTGGCTCTGGACGGGGCGGAATGGGTGGAGCCGGTGTTGGAGGGAGACCGAAGCTGTTTGCCGTTGGCAGTGAGCGGCGATGAGCGTCACCTGCTGTTTGCCACCACCGATTTTGCCACGCCGTTTGATTTGGCGGTGGCGGATGTGGAGGGGGGGAATGAGCGGGGGATAACGGCCGTTAATGCCCATCACCTCAGCCACCTGCACAAACCCATCGTCGAGCGAATGCTGTTTGCCGGGGAAGATGGGGTGGAGGTGGAAGGGTGGATGATGATGCCGGAGGTAGGCGAAGCCCCATTCCCCACCGTCCTCTACATCCACGGTGGGCCGCACGGTGCTTTTGGTTCCGCCTATCATTTTGATACCCAACTGCTGTTGGGGGCGGGGTTTGCGGTGCTAATGGTTAACCATCGCGCCTCAACCGGCTATGGCGATAGCTTTTCCACCGCCATCAAGGGGGATTGGGGGCATTTGGACTACACCGACCTGATGGCGGGGGTGGATGAGGCGATTGCGCGGGGGTGGGCCGATGCCGACCGGCTGGGCGTATGCGGGCTGTCGGGCGGCGGCAATTTGTCGTGCTGGATTGTGGGGCAGACGGGGCGGTTTAAAGCGGCCGTTCCCGAAAACCCGGTCACAAATTGGGTCAGCTTCTATGGGACTAGCGACATTGGCGTTTGGTTTGCCGTGGAGCAGTTGGGCGGCCATCCGCACGAAGTCCCGGAAATTTACGCCAAATGTTCCCCCATCACCTATGCCCACCGCTGCACCACGCCCACGCTGCTGGTGCAGGGGGAGCATGATTGGCGCTGCCCAGCGGAGCAGGGTGAGCAGTTTTATAATGTGTTGAAAGCCAACGGCTGCGTGGCCGAAATGGTGCGCCTGCCAAATGCGTCCCACGGTGGGGCGATTGAAGGCTCCCCAGCCAACCGCCGGGCGCAGAATGAGGCGCTGCTGGAGTGGATGCAGCGGTTTTTGGTAATCGGTAATCAGTAATCAGTTATCAGTGACGGTAAAACTGATTACCGATGACCGATGACTGATTACTGGAAAAATGGAGTTGATATGTCAGCAGAAGCACGTGTGAAAGAGTTGGGAATTGAGATTCCGGCGGTGCCGGGGGCAGCCGGTAACTATGTCCATGCGGTTCGGACGGGGAATTTGCTCTTTTTGTCGGGTAAGGGACCGAAGTGTTCTACGGGCAAGGTGGGCGGCGATGTGGCTTGGGAAGATGCGTACCAGGATGCTCGTGAGGTGGGGCTGTATTTGGTGGCGGTGATGCGCGAATACCTGGGCAGCCTGGATAAGGTGGTGCGGATTGTGAAGGTGTTGGGGATGGTCAACGCTGTGCCAGAGTTTGGCGACCAGCCGAAGGTGATCAATGGCTGCTCGGATTTGCTGGTGGAGATTTTTGGCGAGAAGGGGCGGCACGCCAGATCGGCCGTTGGCATGGGGTCGCTGCCGGGGCAGATTACGGTGGAAATTGAGCTGATTGCGGAAGTGGAAGATTAGTTTGGCAAGTAACAAGTAACAGGTGGCAAGTTGCAACACTTGCTACTTGTTACTTGCTACCTGCTACTTCTTGGGCGATGGGCATGGAGATTCGGGAGATTAACACGATTGAAGGGTGCCGGGAATTGGAGGATCTCCAAATGGCGGTATGGGGTGGGGGTGAGCGGACAGTGATGCCGGATCATCTGTTGATCACGATCCAAAAGAATGGCGGGCTGCTGCTGGGTGGATATGATGAAACGGGGCGGATGGTGGGGTTTGTGATGGGGTTTTTGGGGCTGACCAAAAAGGGTAAGTTGAAGCATTGCTCCCACATGGCGGGAGTGCTGCCGGGGCTGCAAAACAAAAATTTGGGCTATCAGCTTAAGATGGCGCAGCGGGATTTTGTGCTGAAGCAGGGACTAGACTTGGTGACGTGGACGTTTGACCCGCTGGAAAGCCGGAATGCGCGGCTGAATTTTCATAAGCTGGGGGTGGTGTGTAACACGTTTATGCGGAATGTGTATGGGGAGATGGCGGATGAGCTAAATGCAGGGCTACCGTCGGATCGGTTTCAGGTGGATTGGTATATTCAGGCTCCGTGGGTGGCGGAACGGGCGGTGGGAAGTTGGTCGGCGAATCGGCTGGCGGGATTGTTGCGAGAGGAAACGGCCGTTTATTCTCCCCTCACCTATACCGGCCAACTGCCCACAAACGGCCGTTTTCTCGTTGAAATCCCCGCCAGCTTCCAGGCCGTCAAGCAGCGCGACATGGGGCTGGCGCGGCAGTGGCGCAGCCAGTTCCGGCTGATGTTTGAAGATTTGTTTGCGGCCGGCTACCATGCCACCGATTTGCTTTTTGCCGGGGAGCAGAGTTTTTATTTGTTGGAGAAAAAAATGGAGATTGGAGATTAGAGATTGGAGATTGATGAAGGTTCATAATCTCCAATCTCTAATTAACCACTCTCCTCTTTGATTAGGAGAACCCATGATCGTTTTATTAGCCCAATATCAGGCGCAGCCGGGGAAGGGGGATGAGGTGTTGGCACTACTGGAGAAAATGGCGGTGGCGGTGCGGGACCATGAGCCGGGTTGCCGCACCTATGAGGTTTCGCGGGGGCGGGAGGATGGAGATGCGTTTTTGCTGTATGAGGTGTATGTGGACGAAACGGCCGTTTCTGACCATCGCGCCACCCCCCACTTCAAACGGTACGTACTCGACAGCATCATTCCGCTGCTGGCAAGCCGAACCGTGTCATTTTACAACGTGATGATTTAGCAAACAGCCGGGTGCGAAAGCTAGGGCGCGGTGGGAACGTTGTTGCTCAAAATGTCCTTAACACTCTGAATTAACGTCTTAAAGCCAATCGGTTTTGTGAGATATAGATTAGCCCCCGCAAGCATCCCCTCCTCAATCGCATTCATGTGGGTTTTGGCACTCAACATGATGACGGGAATATGAGCCGTTGCCTTTTCGGCTCGAATCGCCTCACAAACGGCATAACCGTTCATATTGGGCATCATCACGTCCAGGACAATTAAGTCCGGCAACGTTTGTTTTACCTTTTCCAAAGCATCGAGACCATCTTCAGCTTCCAATACGCTGAAGTTGGCGCGCTGCAACATCATGCGGAGCAAGTCGCGGGTCATTGCTTCGTCGTCAACAACTAAGACAGTCCAATTCACCTTTTTCTCCTATTTGCCTATCCGTGCGCAAGCATATTTTTTTAATTGGACATAATTCAATTTGGGATGCCCGTAAGCCCTATTTTATGGCATCCTTGCCAGAATGCAATCCCCGCAAGAATTTGCCTAACCCTTTTCACGCCACTTTCAGACGAAAGCGGCACAACGGCCGTTTTATTGTTATACTTTGCCAAAGATGGACGGAGGACGAAGACGGAAACAGAGTTTCTCTCCTTTGTCCTCCGTTTGCTGTTATTCACAACACGTTGAGAAGGAACATAATGAAGCTAGGAATTATTGGTTTCCCTAGTTCGGGAAAGACAACGATTTTCAACGCCCTTACCCGTGGTGATGCCCCAACCGGGCAAAGCATGGGTGGGCGGTTTGATGTATTAACGGCCGTTGTAGACGTGCCAGACCCCCGTGTAGATAAACTCAGCCACATGTTCAACCCCAAAAAGACCACCTATGCCCGCATCACCTACACCGACATTGCTGGGCTGCAAAAAGGCATGGGCGAAAGCGGCGGCATGAGCGGCTCCTTGCTCAACCACCTGGCAACGCTCGATGGCTTTGTTCATGTGGTACGCGCTTTTGAAGACGAGATGGTGCCCCATCCCGACGGCAAGGTAGACCCCCAACGCGATTTAGAGGCTCTGGATACCGAGTTTATCATCAACGATCTGGTCGTTGTAGAACGGCGGCTGGAAAAAATTCGGGATGGGCTGCGTAAAGGGGCGGCCAAGGATAAAGCAGCGGCGCAGGCAGAGCAGGCACTCTTTGAACAGCTTTACGAAGCACTCTCTAACGAGCAGCGGCTGCGCGATCTCGATCTGGATGATGAGCAATTAAAAGGGCTGCGCGGCTATGGGCTGATGACGCTGCGCCCCATGCTGGTGGTTATTAACATTGGTGATTCCCAGGAAGAGATCATGTTAAATTATCCCCACAAACAATCGGGCGTGGTAAACCTGCGCGGCAAGCTGGAAATGGAGCTATCCCAGCTTGGGGATGATGAGGAGTCGTTGGCAATTTTTATGGATGAGTATGGGGTGACAGAGTTAAGCCTGGACAAGGTGGTGCGTCATACCTATGACTTGATGGGGCTGCAATCGTTTTTCACGGTTGGTGAAGATGAGGTGCGGGCGTGGACAATTGCGCGAAATGCAACGGCCGTTGATGCCGCCGGAACCATTCATAGCGATCTTGCCAAAGGGTTTATCCGCGCCGAAACCATTCATTATGACGAACTAATGGCACTGGGCAGCATGGCCGCCGCACGTACGGCCGGCAAGCTGCGGCAAGAGGGCAAAACCTATCTGGTCAAGGATGGGGATATTATCAATGTGAAGTTTAACCTATAGATACCAACCGAGGTCGCAAAATGGCCTTTGGCTGTTTGCAGATAACAGGTGGCAGGTGGCAAGTCTGGTCAGTCAACGGGACTTGCCACCTGCCACTTGCTACTTGCAGCCGAAAAAATGCCAAAGGATGGTCGTATCGGTTGGTTCTTAATAGGAGGTTGCGACTATTCTCTCTAGTTCTCCTTTCCCATATAATTGCTGAAGCGAGGTAGACAACATTGAAACAAACAATAACCGCACATATTAGCCGCATCAACGGCCTGATGGTTACGCCTGACGGGGAGTCACTCATCACCGCTTCGTCAGACTATTTAATAAAAGTTTGGAACATTGCCAGTGGGGAACTGGTGCGAGAATTGCGTGGCAACTTGAAGCCAATTCGTGGCCTGGCCGTTACGCCAGACGGCAAAACGCTCTTTTCAGCCGGGTATGATACCACGGTTAAAATGTGGAATTTGGCAAACGGTGAACTGCTTAAGGCGATTGGCTGCCATGATGACTGGGTGCAGGCGGTGACGTTGACCCCGGATGGTAAGACAGGCTTTTCTGGTTCATCGGATCAGACGATTTGCAGTTGGTCGGCGAACAACGGCCGTTTATCCTCCACCACCCTCAAACACGATGGCTGGGTACGCGCCCTCAAGGTCACGCCAAACGGCCGTTGGCTCTTCTCCGGCTCTTGGGACGAAACCATCAAGAGGTGGCCCGTCAAAGGCAGCGAAAAACCCCTCGTACTCAGGGGCCACGGCAACGGCATCAACGATCTTGCCATCAGCAGCGACAACCAACGCCTCTACTCCGCCTCCGCCGACAAAACCGTCAAGGTGTGGGACGTGGAAAGTGGTCACGAATGCGCCACCCTCCAGGGGCACCGTCGCGCCGTGCAGGGCATCGCCCTCACCCCCGGCGACAAGTACCTGGTTTCCGTTGGTGCTGATAAAGTTGCTCTCATTTGGGACGTTACCACCGAGCAAATTATCCAAACCATCAAATTCTTCACCCCCCTCCTTTGCGTTGCCCTTACCCCCAACGGCCAAACCGTCTTTGTGGGGGACGAAAACGGCCAGTTGCATTATTGGCCGCTTTCATCATAATTACCCCTCGATCACCTTTTATCAATTTCCTGTGGCGTGGTGGGTCGTGCATCCTGGTTTCTCCAGACGCACCACCCACCACGCGCCACGTATTTATGAATTACGCAGAAAAAATTGCCCAAGAACTCAATTTACGGCCGTTTCAAGCCACTGCTGCCATTGAACTGTTAGATGACGGCAATACCCTTCCCTTTGTTGCCCGCTACCGCAAAGAAGCCACCGGCAGCCTGGATGAAGAGCAGCTACGCACCCTGCAAGACCGCCTCAAACAACTCCGTGCCCTCAACGACCGGCGCGAAACCATTCTTGCTTCCATCGAAGAGCAGGGCAAACTCACCGACGAACTGCGGCAGCGGCTGCTGGCGGCTGAAACAGCCACCGAATTGGAAGACCTCTACCAGCCGTACAAGAAAAAGCGGCGTACCCGCGCCAGCATGGCTAAAGAAAAAGGATTACAGCCGCTGGCCGACCTGATCCTCATGCAGTTTGTGACCCGCCAAAATGAGGTTCAAATCGCTGCCCCTTTCCTAACCGACGACGTGCCAACGGCTGAAGATGCCCTGGCTGGTGCCCGCGACATCGTGGCTGAAACGATTAGCGATGATGCTAACGTGCGCCAGGCGGTGCGGGAAAGGGCATTGCAATGGGGGCTGCTGCAAACGCAAAAGATTGAAGACGCGACCGACGAACGCAACACCTATTCGCTTTACTATGAGTTTGAGCAGCAGATTGACCGACTGCGGCCGCATCAGGTGCTGGCCATTAACCGGGGCGAGACGGAAAAGGTTTTGCGCGTCAAGGTAGAGGTGTCGGAACGGGATTGGCTGCTTCCCGTGCGGCAGCATTACCGCCCCGACCGCCGTTCGCCGCTGGCACCCCAACTCCAACTGGCAATGGATGATGCCGCCAAGCGGCTGCTGCTGCCTGCCATTGAGCGCGATGTGCGCCGCACGCTGTCGGAACAGGCCGAGAGCCACGCCATCGCCGTTTTTGGCACCAATCTGCGCGGCCTGCTCACCCAGCCGCCGCTGGCCGACCAAGTAGTATTGGCAATTGACCCGGCGTATCGTACCGGGTGCAAGATTGCTATTATAGATGCGACGGGTAAGGTGCTGGATACAGGCACGATTTATCCCCATGCGCCGCAAAACAAGCGTGGCGAAGCAATGGCAAGCCTGGGTCGCTGGGTGCAGCAGCACCGGGTGACGCTGATTGCTATTGGCAACGGCACGGCTTCGCGGGAAACGGAGCAGATGGTGGCGGAGTTTATCCAGCAGCAGGGTGGCTCGTTGCATTATCTGATGGTCAATGAGGCGGGGGCAAGTGTTTACAGTGCCAGCCCGTTGGCGCGGGCAGAGCTGCCGGATCTGGATGTGACGATTCGGGGGGCGGTTTCGATTGGGCGGCGGGTGCAAGATCCGCTGGCGGAGCTGGTAAAAATTGACCCGAAATCTATTGGCGTGGGGCTGTATCAGCATGATGTGAACCAGAATGAGCTATCGGAGGCGCTAGCGGGGGTGGTGGAGACGGTGGTAAACCGGGTGGGGGTGGATGTGAACACGGCTTCGCCGGCACTGCTGACGCATGTGGCGGGGATTGGGCCGAAGTTGGCGGAGAAGATTGTGGCGCATCGGGATGAAAACGGCCGTTTTTCCACCCGTCAATCCTTACTCAAAGTATCGGGGCTGGGGGCCAAGGCATTTGAACAGGCGGCCGGCTTCCTGCGCGTGCGCGATGGCGATAACCCGCTCGATGCCAGTGCCATTCACCCGGAGAGCTATGGGGTGGCAACGGCCGTTTTGCAACGCGCCCGCCTCTCCCTTGATACCCTGCCGGCTGAACGTGAAGCACCGCTGACGCAGTTCCAGCAAAAAACGCCGCTGGACGTGCTGGCAACCGAGCTAAAAACGGGTGTGCCCACCCTCAAAGACATCTTTGAACAGCTTGTGCGCCCAGGGCGTGACCCCCGCGAGGAGATGCCGCCCCCCATTTTACGCAGCGATGTGCTGGCGATGGAGGATTTGCAGGTGGGGATGGTGCTCAACGGCACGGTGCGGAATGTGGTGGACTTTGGCGCGTTTGTAGACATTGGCGTGAAGCAGGATGGCTTGCTCCATCGCACCCAAATCCCGCGCCGCACGGAATTGAACGTGGGCGATGTGATTGAGGTTGCCATTTTGAGTGTGGACGTGGATCGGAAGCGGATTAGCTTGGGGTGGGTAGAGGGGTAAAGACGGGGCAGCAATAAGGCTGCTTTCAGCCGCGTCCTACTGTGGCTGGTTCAACCACGTTAGAACAGCTTCCACCACGCCCCCGCCAATCGCCAGAGCCTTGTCGGAAATAGTGAAGCACGCCTCCCGCTCCCCCCGTGCGTCTAGGTCGCCAATTTTTAGCCCGGCTCGAACGGCCGTTCCCGGCGCAATCAACCCCCGTACCACCCCGGCAAACGGTGCCGCCACCACTTCTCCTACCACATCACCTAAAATCTGCCCCTCGCACACAGAATCTCCAATCTCCACTCTCCAATCCACTGACCCTGCCGCTGGTGCCCGCAGCACCCGTTCCGCCCCCTTGCCCGCCACCAGCCCCGGGGTGCCCGTATCGGGAATGGCCGCTCCTTGCCAAATGACCCGCCCCAGCCAGTGGCCGCGCATCGTTTCCACCACGGCGTGGCAATCCGTGCCAGCGGCGAAGCCGGGACCGAGGGCGATGACGAGAGGAGCTTGGTCTTTGGTGGTGTCTATGTTTCGTTTTGCCATGCGGGCATCAACCACAACGGAGATTGGGGATTGGAGATTGGGGAGATTGGGGGAGATGAGGACGGGTATGACGTCCGTTTGGGCGAGTTGTTCGGCTTCGGTGGGGGTGTGGGCAAGCTGACCGTGGAGGGTTTCGACCTGGATGTGGCTTTCAAGAACGGCCGTTGCTAAGGCCACTTGTCGGCGCACGACTAACGGCCGTTCCAACTCCGTCACAATCACCGGAAACCCCGCCCGGTGCAGCCGATAAACCACCCCCGTCGCCAAGTCGCCGCCCCCGCGCATAATGACTAAATGCTGTTTGAAATTCATAGCCTAAAAGTTGATGATATAAGCAATTCTAACAATTCTACTCTTTTTACCTTTTAAGACGAAATGAGAGCCACTTTTGCTTATTTTTACATAATCTCCAAAACAGATTACAATCATATTTCATCCAATCTAATTACTGGTTTTGGCTATGAATGAACACCTTAGAACTTATCTATCCGCGATTCGCCAAAAACGCGCCACATCGGTAGCACGTGAACATACTTACCGCCCTCCGCTAGAACAACTGCTGCACCAACTACAGTCTGGGCTGACAGTCATTAACGATCCGGCACGGATTGCATGTGGGGCACCCGATTTTATTTTGCTGCAACAAAACATTCCGCTGGGCTATATTGAAGCCAAAGATGTGGGGACAGATTTGGGCAACGTGGTGGATAGCGACCAGATGCAGCGGTATCGTCATTCGCTCCATAACCTCATTCTGACCAACTATCTTGATTTTCAGTGGTATGTGGGGGGAGAATTGCGGGCAGAGGCGCGATTGGGACGGCTGCGGGGAAGTGAGATCACGGCGGATGCAGCTGGGGCTGAGGCGTTGCTTGACCTGTTTACCCGCTTTTTTAACCAAGAGCAGACGGTGGTGGCTTTGCGCGAAACGCAGCGGCTAATGGGGGTGATTGATGGGACTATCCCCTATCGGCCGCTGGATGGCGAACCGCCGGATAATGATGCGCCAACGGATGACGACCTGCCGCCAGGGAACGACGCGCTACCCAGCAACTTTTCTCCAACCATAGATGATGCCTCAGCAAGTGGGGTGATAGAAAATTTGCCGTTGGGAATCGCGGAGACGGATGAGGGTGAGGAGAGTCCGACTGCAGGGCAGGAGAACGCTTACCATTTGGATGACTTGATAGAGGGGCATACGCTTTTCTCGGTGCGGGTGAAGAATGCTTTGGTGCGGCAGGGGGTCATTACCTTACGGTTGCTGGTGGCATATACGCCAGAGTTTTTGCTGCAACATATCCGCAATATGGGGGAGAAGGGATTGGCGGAAATTGAAGCGAGATTGGCGGAATATGGCTGGCAATTGGCGGAAACGGCCGATCTGACGCAGGTATTGATTAACCAGCAAATAGCAGGATCATTTTATAACTATTCAGGCTGGCTGTCGCTAAAAGCTCTGATTAAATCTGTTAATCCATCTGGTGCTTATTCCTGGAGTGAAGCGGTTATTGTGGAAGCAATTAAACGGCATCCTTACCTTGTGGAGGTAGAAGATGGCCTCTATCAGATGTTTATTCGTCCGCTTGAGGTGCCGCTTGCCCCCCTGCCGCCTTTGGAGCCAGAGCCGGTTGAGACTGCGGCCGAAGATGTGCCTCCTATTTTGCCCAATGGCAAAATACCGCTTACAGAGCTGTGGGCTTATTGGCTAGCTTCCTTGAAGGAAGTGCAGCAAGAGGTGTTGTTCTTCCGCTATGGCGTGACGGGTGAGGAAACCATGACGCTGAGTGAGGTTAGCACGGCATTAACCAGTCCTGTCACTCGTGAGCGGGTGAGGCAAGTTGAACAGAAGGCACTGGCGCGATTTGGCAGTCCGGGACAACGGCCGTTTTGGCAGCCCCTGCGCCAATTGTTAGATGATGCTGTTGCCAAAGCGGGTGGGTTGCTGCTGCCGTCTGAGTGGGAGGCGGCGTTGGATGAGCATACGGTTTGGGCTGGGGAGAGTTCTCGTCCTTTCTTGCTGCCTTTGCTGTGTGCAACGCTGGCTGAGTTCAACTATCTTGATTCGTATGAGGTGGCTACGAGGAGCTATATCAATGCTGGTCATTTAAAATGGCTGGACGGTGTGCTGAAACGCATTTTACGCAAGAAGGATGGGTTAGCAGCGGCGGAGTTGGTGTTGGCCGTGCAGGAGGCCCTGCCGCAAGATGTGCCGACGATGGTGGCGGATTCGGCGTTTGTGCTGAAAGCAATTGATTTGTTTGAGCGGGTGGGGTTGGGGGAAAACGGCCGTTATTATTACTTGCGGAAGAAAAAAGAGCCGCGCCACCCCACAGCTGATTCGGGTTGGGCGGGCAAGCCAGGAAGCCGTTTGTATGAATGGGAGATGCGGTTGCGCCAACAGTTTGAGAAGATTGCCTGGATTGGGCAATTAACGATTACAGAGGCTGACTTTCAGGAATTGTGCCAAATTGTTCAAGTAGAAGCACAGGAACCAAACTATTTTAGCAAAGTAGTAGAAGGCCAGCCTCGGTTAGTACCTCCGGCTGTCTTTCTAACGATGATGGTGCTAACAGCGCGGTATGCTGAACAGTTGCCGGAAGAGAGTGTAGACGAGTTCTGGAACCCCTATTTACGGACTGTTTGGGGGACAACCTATACTCAAGCGTTTATGGCTCGCTGCCGTAAACGGTTCAAAAGCGTCATGCTCTATCTGACTGACGCTTATGGTTTTGATTTTCCCCAATACTCTGATGGGGATGTGGTGACCCCTATTTTTCGCCATGCGCTTATTCCTCGCTATATGCAAGCAGATTTTGCTGATTGGTTACGCAAAAAATGGCGTGAGATTTTGCATATAGCCGAAACGCCTGCGCTGTTGATTGCTCATTTGCAGAATGATAAATCGCTCGATCTCTATTACTCCCATCGTTTGAAACCGTTTATTACGGGGAAGGCGACGCGGAAACGGCCGTTGCGCTCATTTCCAACATGGTGGCTTTGCAATTGCCCTGCACGTCAAATGATGGCGAATCCATCGGCAGCATTATGCACCTGGCTGAAGCCGACACACACCATTGAACAGGAACTTTGGCGGGAAGTAGCGCAAGTATTTTTAGTAGGTGCAAGAAAGTGAAACACATTCCTTGCGCCAAACGAAAGCCCGCCTTACCTGGATTTGGTCATTAGATAATGAGGAAATAGCTTTGCGGGTGCAAACTTCATTATACCCGTTGAGAGTGAACTTGAAGGTGAACCGATCGCTTGGTTTGGTTGATGATGCTGGCGATGACCTGCTGAGGCTGCAAATTAGCGAAGCCGTCAATCCCTGGCGGATGCAAAGCGGGGAGCGGCTGATTGATGATGTGGTTTTTGCGGAGCCAGATGGACCATTATCGGGGCGGCTGGTGCTGTTAACAGATATGGATGAGGAGGTTGAGCGGTTGGCGATACCGCCTCATCCAGCCGACAACGTGCAGTTTTTCCGTTTGACCCAACAGGGGGCATATGGCATTCCAGTCAGTTCTGCTCAAGTGGGTGAAGGGGTATGGTTGGTATGTGGGGAACGGCCGTTGACGTTCTTAGATGAAGAGGGTGAGGAAATTGAGCCAGATGAGGTGTTGCCTGTGCCTTATCCGTTAAACGGCCGTTACCAGTGGGCGGCACAGGTAAACTTGACGTTGCCAGTGACGGTTACGGTAGGTAATAAAGAGCTGTTATCGTTAGTGGAAAGCAGCAGTCAACCCGCTATTGGGCGGCCCTTGCTGTCTGACTCTCAGCAAATTCAGGGGCTGTCTCGTCTGGTGCAGCCCACATTTGCCAGCACGGACATCACGATGACCTTTGAATATGGTGGGGAGCGATTGTTGAAGCAGGCTTCTTTGTGGCTTCAAGGGCAAGATGGGTGGCGGTGGCAACGGCCGTTAGCTGAGCTTCAACAACAAGGTGCAGTAACTTGGGCGGGAGCAAAGTTACAGATTCATTTGGGCGAGTTGTTGCCGAAACGACCGAATTTTTACGCTGCTGAATTACGTTTCAGCTTGCAGCCTGTTTTGCCTGTGCCGCTTCAGTTTGCCGTTGTGCCTGGTCTAGTAGCAGTTCCACCAGTTGAAAGGCAATTGTATACGCCAGCCACTCCACCACAGGTCATTTTACAAGGCATTACGGAAACAAACGTTGTGCGCCGCGATGGGATGGCGGTGGCATTACTGTCAGGCGATCAACAACAAATTGCCTGGACGGATTTACGCCATGAACCCCGTTTATTGCTGCGCTTTGATCAGGTAGATATTCCTTTAGCCTGGTCTGTGCCTCATTTTATGGCCTGGCTGGAACCAAAACCAGACAAGCCATTTTTAACGCTGGAGGAGTTGCAAAGAACCACGTTACAGGCCATTGGGTCCTCATCGGTCACAGAATTCACCCTATTTTTGTCAGGTCAACGCGGTCGCCATTTCCCTCTAAAACGTGGTCGGTATCGCTCCTTCATTGGTCACAGCCAATTGTATGACATGGTGCGACTGCGTGGAGGTGAGCAGGCTGTTGAGGTGAAAGCACAGGTGGGCAGTGATGTGTGGACGCTGTTTACGGTGCGGCAACGGCCGTCTTTGACCCAAGCCTTTGTAGAGTATGACGAAGCCGAGAAGATGGTGCTGTTTCATACGGGATTAACAGAAGATTGGCGGGGAAACGGCCGTTTTGTGGCTGAATCTCTAACCAATCCTTTTGCCCCGCTTATAGAGTTTGCACAGCGGGATGTGTTGAAAGATTTGCACATCTTGTCAGCACCTTTGCCGTCGGGGGCCTATTTGTTCCGTTTAGAATTAGATGGTGCTTGGCTACCGTTGCCTGAAACGGCTGTGCGCTTTACAGTCGGTGAAGATAGCGACGAGTTGATTTATGCCCAACAACTTGTACAGGAAATTCGTCAAGGCCAACTAATTTCCCATTCTTTAGCCGAGGATTTTGTGTTGTGGTGGGCAGAGTTGGCCGAAGCGGATGAGGCAGCGTTGACACCCTCAACCCTCTTTCAGTTGGCGACTGTGCCAGCCAAAGCAGTAGAGAATTTTGGTGTAAACCATTTGCAAAAGTTGTGGTCGCCTTTGGCAGCTTTGCAAACGGTTCAAGATGGTGTGCAATGGCTTGAAACTCATGGTTATCTACCAGCATGGGTGTTGTTACCTCATACGATTACGTTGAAGACGACTGAGCGCAACTTTCAATTGCGTGTTTATCCGATGCAGGCCATGGAGGGCGGGCGCAAAGGCAGAGGCTACGGACGGTGGCGTTTTTCAAATGGGGAGGATAGTCCGAAAACGGCCGTTTTTGTAGAATGGCGGATATTTTCAACGATGCAGGTGCAGGTAGAAGCAGGGATTCCCGATGAAGTGCCAGACGGAGATTGGACGGCCGTTACGCTGGATGATGTATATGGTTTACATTTTTGCTCCCGTTGCGGCCGTTTGACAGGTGCGAAAGCATTCACCTTACCTGATGATATTTTACAAGCTCATTTTCATGCTCAGGCAACGGCCGATTTGCGGGATATTACCGTATCACCAGAATATGGTGGTCATCGGCTCTTAGCTGACTATATTCCCGAGCGGCGTGGGGAACCGTTGTTAGATATTTATGAGACCTACGAGGTAATATGTCCAATGGCAATCACCCATTTGCCAGAACCGCCTTTACCTGCACAGAACATATTGAACCACCCAGAGCGACGAGTGCAATTGCTGGCATTATTACGTGAGGTTAGACGTTATGCCACAGACAGTGAGCCTTTGAGCTTTTGGGGCAGCGTAGCTCGCT
Organism: Ardenticatenaceae bacterium; assembly: GCA_020634215.1. Taxonomy (GTDB): domain Bacteria; phylum Chloroflexota; class Anaerolineae; order Promineifilales; family Promineifilaceae; genus JACKCD01. Next base: position 131,574 of record JACKCD010000005.1, read on the forward strand.
TGTTGTCGCAGTGGCAAGGTGAGCAGAATGTTGAGGGGGTAAGTGTTTTGGGACAAACGGCCGTTGCTCTGGGCATTCTTTTGCGTACAGCAGCTTATCAACCCAACCTTTTCGATAAGTTGCGTAAGGAAGCTAATTTGGCCGAGATGGACGTTCGTGGTTTGTTAGCAGACTTAAATCAAATTGTGCCAGAATATGTTCAGTGGGGGCTAACGTGGGCCGAACTACTATACCGTCATAGTTATACGAGATTTGCCTAAGATGAAAATAACAATGTATGGTGGAGGATTGCCATGAATCCGATCAAATTATCCAAGCAACTACAAGAGACCTTAATCAGTTATCTGACGACTACTTTTGATGTCAATCGGGATGGTAAGGAGCCAGAGTTAGCGCGGTTCATTCAGCGCAGTTTTAATCGGCCACGAGCATTATTTGCTGGTCCTTATTTAGAATTGACGGCTCCCTATGAAACGGCCGAATCATTGCAAGAGTTAGCCAAAGCTGGTGTGATAGACCCGCGTTTGTTACAGATGCCTTGCTTTAAAGAAGGTCGGCCGTTGCCTATAGATGCTTCTCTATACACTCATCAAGCTGCAGCTTTGCGAAAGTTATGTGCCGAAAAGAGCAATATTGTCGTTTCATCAGGCACGGGCAGTGGTAAAACCGAATGTTTTCTTATCCCCATCTTGAATGATTTAATTGTTGATCCCACGCCAGGGGTACGAGCGGTGTTGATTTACCCTTTGAATGCATTGGTAAATGATCAGTTGGATCGGTTGCGGGTGTTGCTAAGAGGGACGGGGATTACATTCGGCCGTTATACCAGTGAGCTAGAAAACAGTGCAGCACGGGCACGGAAGCAGATGGAAAAAGAGTGGGATGAAATGGAGCCAGCCCGTCGTAAATTGTTTGATGATTATCAATATCCCTTGCCCAACGAAATCATTGGCCGAGACCAGATACGAGAACAAGAACAATTGCCACAAATATTAATCACCAACTATGCCATGTTGGAATATCTATTGCTACGACCGCAGGATAGTGCCTTGTTTAATCAAGGCAAGTGGCGTTTTGTGGTACTCGATGAGGCACACAGTTATGCTGGAGCACAAGGAATTGAGATTGGCTTGCTGATGCGCCGCCTCAAACATCGCTTGGGTATGAAGCCAGGCGAAATGCGCTGTATCGCTACCAGTGCAACGCTGACGGATGATGATGCAGAAGATGCCCAGAAATTTGCTGAGGCTCTATTTGGTGAAAAGTTTACAAAAGATGATGTCATTTTTGGGGAACCCAACCATCATTACGTTACACCTGCTTCGCCACGTAGACCACCCTCTACGGCTTACGTTCAAGAAAAATTCGATTCTCTTTTAGATAATGTACGGCAGGAAAAATGGGATAGTGTTGAGGATATGGCTCTCCTGATGGAGGAGATTGGGCTTATCCAAGCAGAAGATTTAAGTTTAGCGGATGAAGTTTCTGATGCCCCTCGTTTTTTGTGGGAAGTGCTGCGAGGAAATGAGGATTTAACACGGTTGCGTCAGTATATGGTGGATAGAGGACAGCCAGTAGAAGTAACGGCCGTAGCCCATGAAATCTTTCCCGATCTTACTGACGACCAACAAGCAGAAGCTCTCTATCATTTGATCGAGTTAGCGGCGATGGCACGTCCGGCTGCCGAAGAACCGTCACTATTGCCTGCTCGTTACCATCTCTTTGTGCGTCCCCCACAAGGTGTGTGGGTCTGTCTTAATCCAACTTGCCCTAGCAAAACTGGGGAGCAGGCATGGAGTCGTTTTTTCGGCGAACCCCGTGAAACTTGTAAGGATTGTGATTCGCCAGTTTATCCCCTCGTTGTTTGCCGCACCTGTGGACAAGTTTATGTGCGTCTGCAACAAGTGGGTAAACAATATCTAGCTGAAGCTCCCTTCGAAGTAGATCCCCAAAAACAGTATGCGGTGTGGCAGCATACCCACAGTAATCGTGCTTTGGGTGAAGACGAAGAGGATGATGAAGACATACTGATTGAACAAGCCAATGAGAGTACCTTGAAGCAGGATGAGATGAAATTGTGTCTGATCTGTCAACAAGAAGTTAAGCCAACAGGACGTTGCGGATGCAAAGAGCCATCAGCACAGGTGACAACGCTTTATGTGTTAAAAAAGGAGCAACGTGACAAGCGAAAAGGGAGACAACCTGAGGTGGTGGAGCATATGAACGAATGTGGTCGCTGTCATAGTCGGGCTCTCAAAAGCACAGAAATTGTGACAGAAATCACCTTGAACGCTCTTACTCCATTGGCAATTCTGACAGATGATTTGTATCGTGCTTTGCCTGCATCCAATCAGAAGGATATTCAAAAGAAGGCTGGCGGTGGACGCAAGCTTTTGAGTTTTTATGATAGTCGCCAGGGGGCTGCTCGTTTTGCTGCTTTTGTGCAGGATGTTGTAAATCAACAAGCATACCGCCGTATTATTCGTGAAGCCGTGGAGTCAGAAAGCACGTCGACTTACTGGGCAGCTTTGCGGCAGGTTTGCCAAACAGCCAGTGCTCTTGCTATTACTTATCACATTGCCCATAATGATCCTGACTTGTTCCCCAACACGACCACTCGTAACCGATTTAGTGGAGATGAAGAAAAGCAGGTTTTTGAGCATATCACTAAGCAACTTTTGGCTGAAATCACAACTGGTTTGCGTTCACGACAATCCTTAGAAACTTTGGGCTTAATTGCTGTACACTATTTTGAGCCAGATCGTCTACCCGATTTTGCTTCCCTGGCAGATAAATTAGGATTAACAATCGCAGCCACACGAGCATTGGTTGAATATTTATTAGATGACCTACGTCGTAATAAAGTTGTCACACTCCCTCCTTTTGTTCGACCTGATGATGCTGTCTTTGGTCGTAATAGATTCAGTCCACGGCTGGTGAGAGGCCATGATAGTAAAGCTCACGAACTTGCCTGGATTGGCAAAACACCACGTCATAGGCGACGACAGTTGATGCGAAAAATATTAGCATTTCAAGGGCTGGCGAATGATGAAACGGCCGTTATCGTCGCTTTAGAAGCGATTCTGGATTGGCTGATATTTGAAAGTGATATATTAGATACAAGCCGTCCAGAAGCTGGTTATCAAATTCGTCATGATCGTCTCTTTTTCCAGGCGAATGCTACATGGTATCGGTGTAATCAATGTCAGCGGCTAAATTGTCGTGGGAATTTGCTTCCTTGCCCCCATGCCTATTGTGATAGAACTCTTCAACTGCTAGAGATTGACAAATTGGAGGGAGACAATTTTTACTACGATAATCTACGCCAACGGTTGATTCCCATGCGGATCGAGGAACATACGGCACAGCTAGACCCTGAAAAAGGGCGTGCTTATCAAAACCAGTTCAAGAGTGGGGAAATCAATATGCTTAGTTGTTCCACGACTTTTGAAATGGGGATCGATCTGGGTGATTTGCAGGCAGTGGTGATGAGTAATATCCCACCGACCGTTGCCAATTATAAACAACGTGCCGGCCGTGCCGGCCGACGTACCAGCGGCACAGCCTTTATTATGGCCTGGGCTTCTAATAGGCCACATGATCAGGCTTATTTCAAGACGCCAGCAGAGATTATAAACGGCCATGTACGCGTCCCCTACATTGACGTACATAACCCCATTATTATCCAACGCCATATCAACGCTATCTTACTCAGTGAATTTTTACGCACCTGTGCCGAATCAGGTTCATATAATAAAAGCGTGGGGTCCTTTTTCGATGAACAAACAGTAGGTGGGGCATATTACCCTTCCCTGGCGTCCTGGTTACATGAAAAGCGAGATCACTTGCTTAGCTTGTTGAACTTGTTCGGAACGTCTGTAAAGCAAAGCATCGATCCACCAATTGCTTTGAGTATCTTTGAGCAAGACCTACGGATTAAGGGATATGAACATTACAAAAGGGTGGCTGACTACTACAAGAATTCTATTCAGCAAAGCTTGCAATCACAACAAGAGATGGCAATGCAAGGGCAAATTTCAAACTTGACTCAGTTAAGCAACGAAATGAAGCGCTATGGGCAACTATTAGAGCGCCTTAAAAGTGAAGATATTATCAATCATTTGAGTGATAGAGGTATTTTACCGAGTTATTCGTTCCCCTTACATACAGTAGAATTGCGTATCCCCCCACAACTACTGCCAACTAAACAGTTACGCTTGCAACGCAATCTACAGCAAGCTATTCGAGAATATGCACCTGGTCAAGAAGTCGTTGCGGATAAACGTATCTGGAAAAGTGAGGCTTTAGACTACTTTGGCAAGCCACCAGAAATTTACGCCTATCATATATGCCCTACTTGTAATTATTTACAATTGGCGGACACAGCCAGTAAAGACTTAGACAATTTAGACCGTCCCTGTCCTGTATGCCAAACATTCCCTCCAAGAGGAAGGTGGCGACAGAATGAATACATTCAACCTGATGGTTTTCGCGCTTCAGCTGATAGTGGACAGGCCGCAGGGCAGTACGTGGATCGGCCGTTCAACTTGATGCGTTCGTCTTTGGTGCCTAGACAAGTACAAACTCGAAGAATCGGAAATGTATTGTCCGCAGGTTATGATCGTTCTGGGGCTTTGCTCTATGTGAACGAAGGCTTTCAAGGAACTGGGTTTAGGATTTGTCCACTTTGTGGCAAGCATGTCAACAAGAGAACAAATAAATGTGACGGTGTATTAAATGGTCAACCATGCCTAGGAAGGTTAGAAAGAAACACAACTTATACTTTGGGTTTTAGACAATCGACTGACACTTTACATCTGAAATTCGCCAATATACCTCATATCTCTCTCCCCGATCCCGAAAATATATCCTTTTGGCTTTCTCTAAAATATGCTCTGCTACAAGGAGCCAGTCATGCTTTGCAAATAGAACGACAGGACATTGATGCCGTACTATTTCCCGAATCTTTAGGACAATTGTGGCAACAAACAATTGTAATGTATGACAATGTACCCGGTGGTGCTGGTCATGTGAAGCGAATTGAAGATGAAATGAAGCAGATTGTCGCTACAGCTTTAGAAATTCTCCATTGTAATTGTGAAACAAGTTGCTATCGTTGTTTGCGAGAGTATGCCAACCAATGGGAACATCATCTATTGAATCGTCATGGAGTGATTGAGTTTTTACGTGCCCTGGACGCTGACTTACAGCAAAGTGGAGCAGCTATTTCGAATTGGCAACCTGTAGCTGCTGTCAATCAAGTAGCCTGGTTTTGGGAAAAACTGCAACAATCACAACAAGAAGTGATTCTGGCTGTTGAGAGACTTACTCTGGATACGCCAACATCTGAAGGATTAACGTTACTTGATTTGATCCAACAATTGTTACAGCGTAATGTCAAAGTGCGCCTTCTCGTAAATCGCTTGCCCGACCAAGCAACTGGCAACGGAGAGGAAACCGTCTTAGCAACACATTTGAGATTGTTGCTCGGAAAAGGTTTGGAAATCGGGCAAACGAATCGAATTGTGCCATGGACGGCTGTGTTGGACGCTCAAACTATTAGTGCTTGTGCTATTAAAACGGCCGATGGGCGCATGTGGGCTTTCTCGAAAGATAGCGACTTACGATTTCTGATGGTTCAGCATATAGAAACTGTGAACGAAGCTTATAGACAAATGAAAGAGTATAACGGCCGTTATATAGAGCATACTGATTTACGTGAGCCAGCAGAAACCACCATTCTTGAAGTGAAACCAGATAGAAAACGACATAGCGAAGCTGAATATTTTTCAGGATTTTATGCTGAGCCTGTTCGCCGTATGATTGTGAGTGATCGTTATCTTTCTGATCATGAAAGCATTTTGAACCGACTCGGCTCTCATCTTGCCTTAGCCAATCAAAATGGGCAACTAGAATCAGTTGTTGTTTATGCTCGTGAAGCATCTAATAGACGTGAGCAAATGCAAGCAGTGAATCAATTAAAGGCGCGATTTAAAGCTATGAAAATCGAGTTTAAGATGGAATATCACATGGCTCATGACCGATATATTGAGGTGACACGTGCTAATGGTAAGAAGGCGCGAGCTATTATCGGACATGGGCTTGGTTTTATAAAGCCTGATGGAGACGTATGCCAAACATTTCTTATCTTGCAAGACCCTATAGATTTGACATAACTGTATGAAATAATTCACTAAATAAAAATGTGACTTTTTGCCCCATTCTGTGTTCCAACAGATGTGGATCTAATCAATTGGCGCAGTCTACCAGATTGTGCCAAGCTCAAATTGAGAAAAGGAGTTGGAAAATGGGTATCATCATGTGGTTAATCGTTGGGGGTATTGCCGGCTGGCTGGCCGGGCAAATTCTCAAAGGCGGCGGTTTTGGCCTTATCGGCAACATCATCATTGGGATTATCGGTGGTGTTGTGGGTGGGTGGCTCTTTGGCCTGCTGGGTCTTTCCGCAGGCGGTGTCATTGGCGAAATAATAACGGCCGTTGTTGGTGCGGTTGTTCTCCTCTACGTCATCGGCCTCATCCGCAAGTAAAAATAGGACGCGGACGACACGGACGAACACAGATGATCTTATCCGCGTTTGTCCGTGTTCGTCCGCGTCCTATCCTCTTCTATCCCCCAATCCCATGCTCCCGCAGCTTCGCCACCACACGCGCTGGCGTTAGCGGAATCTCATCAAACCACACCCCAGTTGCATCATGCAGCGCCGCTATAATGGCCGGAGCCAGCGGCATAAACGGCATTTCCGCCATGCCCCGCGCCCCCCACGGCCCAATGGGGTCGGGAATTTCCATAATCACCGATTCCACGTGGTCGGGAATATCCTTGATGCCGGGGATGAGGTATTGGCTGAAGAACGGGTTGCGAATACGGCCGTTTTCCACCCACAAATTCTCCATCAGCGAATAGCCGTGCGCCTGCACCACCGCCCCCTCAATTTGCCCCTGAATCAGCATTGGGTTGATGGCCTTGCCCACGTCGTTGGCACACACCACCTTGTCCACATGAATATGCCCCGTTTCCACGTCCACCGTCAGCTCGACCGCTTCAGCCACATAGCCATAGGCAAAGTTGGGCATACATTCCCCCGTTTCCTCGGCATAGCCCGTGGTAGGGGGGGGCGTGAAGCGCACATAGCCTTTGGCCGGCCGTTCTTCGCTTGCCCAGGCCGCCAACGCCTTCTCCGCCGCCCCGCGAATCGAATTGCCTGCCATCCACGTCATGCGCGAGGCCGACACCGAGCCGGAATCGCCGCTGGTGGCTGTGTCCGACATCACCAATTCGACTTGGCTAATGTCCACCCCCACCGCAGCGGCGGCCATCTGCTTGAGTACCGTATGCGACCCCTGCCCCACTTCGGCGGCTCCATGATATAGCACCACCCGCTCAATCTCGCGCTGACCGTGCAGCGCAATGGTTGCCTCGCACCGTTCGGGTGCGCCAAAGGAAAAGCCGACGTTTTTGAAGGAGCAGGCAATGCCGCGCCCGTGGCATAGAGATTGGGGATTAGCGATTAGAGATTGAATGCTGGAAAACTGATGACCGTTTACTGATAACTGATTACTGTCCCCCCAGCCAATTTCTGCCGCGCACCGCTCAATGACTTGGTCTATGCTGACCCCCGGCGGCATAGGGGATTGCACGGTAAGGATGCTGCCGTCGTGCAGCACGTTTTTGAGCCGGAGTTCAACCGGATCTATGCCCAGCTTTTCCGCCAATTTGTTCATCTGGTTTTCGGCGGCGAAGGCTCCTTGGGGGCCGCCGAAGCCACGAAATGCGCCACCGGGAACGTTGTTGGTGGTGACGGCGTAGCTGTCCAAATGGGCATTGGGGATGACGTAGGGGCCGGTGACCATGAGGTGGGCGTTGCCCAGCACTTTGGTGGAGGTGTAGGCGTAGGAGCCGCTGTCGAGGATGAGTTCGGAGGAAACGGCCGTTATCATTCCCTCTTTCGTTGCCCCCCACTTTGTATGAACCACCGCCCGGTGTCGCTTGTGGTGGCCGACAATGCTCTCCTCACGGCTCCAGATGATGCGTAACGGCCGTTTAATCCCCCGCTCTTGCAGCCGCAGCGCCGCCAGCCCCAACACAATTTGCAGCGACATATCCTCCCGCCCGCCAAATGCCCCGCCAATAGCCGGGTAAATAATGCGAATCTGGTCGGCCGGCAGCCCTAGCGCGTGGGCAACTTGCTCCTGGTCTTCATACGTCCATTGCCCGCCAATCTCTATCGTAACGCGCCCTTCTTCGTCAATATACCCCAGCCCCGCTTCCGGTTGCAAATAGGCGTGTTCCTGGTAAGGCAGCGTATAGCTGCCTTCCACCACCACGTCAGCCGCCGCCCAGCCCGCCGCCATATCTCCCTTGCGAATCTGGTACTTGTGCAAAATATTGCTGCCGTGCCACGGGTGCAGAATAATTTCATCCTTCATCGCCTCGCGGACATCGGTAACGATAGGCAGTTGTTCCCATTCAATTTCAATTTTGTCCCGCGCTTGCGCTGCCGCCAGCTCCGTTTCGGCCACAATTACCGCCACGTGGTCGCCTTCCCACAGGCTCACATCGCTGTGGGGCTTGCTGCTGCCCAACCCCACCATCACCGGCTGGTCGGGCATAATCAGCCCATATTCGTTGTTTGGCACATCTTTGGCCGTAAAAATGGCGACGACACCTGGCAGTGCCAACGCCGCGCTCAAATCCATGCTGATCATACGGGCGTGGGGTTGGCCGCTAAACAAAACCTTGCCGTGCAGCAGGTTGTTGGGCGTAATGTCGCCCGGATAACACGCTTGCCCGGTTACTTTGCCCAGCGCGTCTACGCGGGGCAGGGAATGGGAGGAGATAGGAGAGGGAATCATGAATGGAGAATGGAGAATTGGGAATGGAGAATTGGGAATTCGTTTTCCATTCCCAATTCTCCCATTCCCAATTCCCCATTATTTAAAATCTATCATCAAGTGGGTCTTTGTTGCGTGAGTGGAGCGATGGGGTGCCGGGGCGACGACGACCTTCGTTGCTTGCCAGCATAAAGCTGAGGATGAAGACAAGCTGCATGAGGATGACGATGAGCAGGACAATAGCCCAAAAAATAACGGCCGTTGGCACCCACGTCGGGATACTAAACTGGCGATAAAGTGTGGCATACAAATTTTCGTTTTGGGCAAACAACAGGCTGGTCAAAATGTAAGCACCAGCACCTGTTACAAGCAGCCAAATTAGCTGCATTAGGGTGCGTCGTGCTTGCCCCTTGCGCCTGGCGTCTTCGGCATCACGCAGTTGCTCTAAATGCATAAGTTAACCCTCGGCCGCTGCTTTGTGAACCGCTTCAATGATTTTGTAATAGCCGGTGCAGCGGCACAAATTTCCGGCAAACGCTTGCTGAATATGGGTTAAATCGGGGCTATCGTTTTCTTCCAGCAGCTTGGCCCCAGACATGAGGAAGCCGGGGATGCAGTAGCCACACTGAACGGCTCCGGTATCTATGAAGGCTTGCTGGATGGGGTGCAAACGGCCGTTTTCCGCCAACCCCTCCACCGTCACAATCTCCGCCCCGTGGGCGCGGGGGGCAGCCACCAAACACGACATAACGGCCATACCGTCCAGATAAACCGTGCAGGCACCACATTCGCCCTCAGCGCACCCTTCCTTGGTGCCAGTCAGCAGCCCTTCTTCACGCAGCCAGCGCAGCAGCGTTTTGTGCGTGCCGCCAACGGCCGTTATTGTCTGGCCGTTTACCGTAGCTGTAATAGGCGTATCGGCATCGTGGCTGCTGCCAAATGCGCTGCCCGTAGGGAACTCACCGGCCGTCTCGCCCCACAGCATCACCGGGTCGGCCGGCCACTGCGCCCGTTCCTGCCCTGCCGCTAATGTGGACAAGGCTCGCTGCACCAGCACCCGTAGCATATCGCTGCGGTAGCTGGCTGGGCCGCGCACATCATCAATCGGCTTGGGGGTCGCCGCCGCCAGCCGCGCCGCCTCAGCAATCGTAGTCTCGGTCAAGGGCTTGCCCACTAAAGCCGCCTCCGCTGCTGGCGTGCTCATGATGGTGGGGGCCACACTGCCCAGCACGATGTTGGCCGCTGTGACGTTGCCACTCGTGGGGTCAATATCCACCGTGCAGGTAAGATGAACGACAGAAATGGCCTGCGCCCGGCGCAGCCCTAATTTCACAAACAGCCCGCGTGCGGTGGGCGGCATGGCCGGAATGGCAATGTCTACCACCATTTCGCCTGGCTCCATGACGGTGCGGCGCACGCCGGTGTAAAATTGGCGCAGGGGTACGGTGCGACGGCCGTTTACGGAGGCCAGCGTGATGTTGGCATCCAGCGCCCACAGGGGGGTAATGGTGTCGTTGGCGGGGCTGGCCGTGACCAAATTGCCCGCTACCGTAGCGCGGTTGCGAAGCTGGGGCGAGGCGACTTCCCAGGAGGCTTGTGCCAGCGGAAAGGCGTGGCGCACAACCAGTTCGGAGGCAACGACCTGGTTATGTGTGACCAGCGGCCCCAAATGGAGCGTGCCGTCATCGTCTTGGCGAATGTGGTTGAGGCCGGGGATGCGGGTTACATCTACCAATACCTCTACGTCGGGGCGCACGCCGCGCTCTAGTTCCAGCAAGATATCGGTACCGCCAGCGATGATGCGGGCAGAACGGCCGTTTTGCGCCAGCAGCGCCACGGCTTGGTCTATGGTAGTGGGGGTTTCATATTGGCTAATAGCATGGGGTTTCAGGTTCATCCGTCCACCTTCATCCGTTGGCCGTCGCCGCCGCGCCGCAGCATAATGATTTCGGCTAAAATGCTGACAGCGATTTCTTTCGGCGACTCGGCGTTAAGTTCTAAACCAAGTGGGGAGTGAAACCGTGCTAAATCGGCTTCACTGAGGCCATCTTCTAACAGCAGGCGGCGGGTGTGGGTCCAGCGCCGTTTGCTGCCCATAATGCCAATGTAGGGGGCGGGGGTTGCCACCAATTTGGGCAAAATTTGCCGGTCTACGGCCACGTTGCGGGTGACGGCAACGATGGCGGTGTTGCTGGTGACGCGGAAATTTGCCAGTGCGTCGTCAATGCTGCCGGGGAGGTAGACATCGGCATGGGGGATAAAGTCGGCACTGGCGAGTTCGGTGCGGTCGTCGGTGACGACAACGCGGAAGCCAAGCCAGTGGGCTAGGTCGGCCACGGCTTGCCCAACGTGGCCGCAGCCAATGACAAAAATGGTGGCCGGGGGGGCGTAGGGTTCGATATAGACCTCCACTTCACCGCCGCACACGCCGGGGTCGCCGCGTCCTGGCTCGACGAGTTTGTAGGGGACGATGCGGGGCTGGCCGTCGCCAAGAGCGGCTTTGGCTTCGGCAATAACACGGGACTCCATTTCGCCGCCGCCGATGGTACCAGAGGAACGGCCGTTGGCGTAAATCAGCATCTTTGTCCCCGTATGGCGAGGTACTGAGCCACGCGCTTGCACAATCGTTGCCAATGCAACAAGTTCCCCAGCCGCCTGACTGGTCAGGAGTTCTTGCAAAAGCTTGTGGCTGTTGTCGCTGCTCATATTACGCAGATGACCCCCGTCTGCCCAATGCCATCAACCCAGCTTGCCTTATCGCACTAGCGGGAGGCAATGCACCAACCCGCTACCCAGCCTGCTTTGGTTAGGTCTTCCGTAGTAACCTGATAAAATGTGAGGGAAAAGCGCTGCCCGTCGGAATTGTTTTGCACATTTTCCACCCGGCTAGTGACAATTTGAACCGGGGTACCGTCGGCAAAGACGCGGTTGTGGTTAGCAACGGTTGGTACATCTAGCCCGCCGAGGACGTAGAGCGATTCATCGGCTGCGGTGCCACATTGCCCCCTGTCCATGCAATCTGTGCTACAAGTGAGCGTACCAGTTGCCTCTAATTGTACTTCATGTCCTAAACGCTGCCCGGCAAACAGGCTTAAGCAGGCGGTAAGCGTTAGCAAAACGAAGGCGAGGGCAAACCAAAGAAGGTATTTACGCAGCATGGGTTATTCCCAAATTGTTTCTCCATTTAAAATGGATTGAACCTGGTTGGCAAATTGGTTGGGGTTGAGAGGCTTGCTAATAAAGCCGTCAAACCCTGACTCTTTGGCGCGTTCCACAGCATCAGACAGGGTGCCGGCCGACACGGCAACAATTTTGGCATCGTGCAGCTTTTCATCGCCGCGAACCTCTTCCAGGAATTGGTAGCCGCTTTTCACAGGCATGTTAATGTCAACTAAAAATAGATCAACGCGACGAAGGTTCTTGGCTAAAAGCACAGCGGAATCGGCTGCCTTGCGAGCATAGCAGTAACCAGCTCCCGCGTTTCGCAACAATTCCAGTGCCACCAAGCGGGCGTCAACGTCATCTTCTACTAAAACAATATAGGCTTCGTCTAGCGGTATCATTCTTATCTTTGTAAACCATCGTAAACCGGTGAGTTTATGCCAATCGAAGTGTATCAAAACTTACCATGGGTGACAATGATAGCAGAAAGCGGCAGCTTTAGGCTGGCCTTGTGGGAATGCGAATGGTGGTAACGGTGCCCCGACCTTTTTCGCTTTTTATTTGTATGGAGCCGCCGTGTGTTTCAATAATTTTGGCCGCCACAGCTAAGCCGAAGTTGGGTTTTTCTTCTTGCAGCATCAGCGGCGGTTGATCGGGGCCAATGGCGGGGAAAAGCGCAGTTTGCTGTTCTGGTGTCATGCCTTCGCCGGTGTCTTCAATAACCAATTGCAGCCACGCGGCTTCGGGTTGCACCCGCAGGGCAATGTACCCTTCTTCTATTTGCCTGGCGGCGTTGCGTAACAGGTTACTCAGCATTTGTTTTAGGCGACGCTCGTCGGCGGTGAGTAGGGGCCAAGTGTCGGGGTAATCGCGGATAAGGCGAACATCGTCGTCGGTGATGACGCTGTTGAGCGTGGCTAACGATTCTTCGCAAACAGATTGCAAATCGGTGGGGGCGAGGTTGAGTTGGAATTCGTCTGATTCGATCTTGGCGAGGTCGGAGAGGTCGTTGAGCATGGTGAGCAGAAACCAACCGGATTGCTCAATACGACTTAGATAATTGGTTTGTTTGGCGGTGACATCGCCATAAAAACCGAGACCAATCATGTGGGAGAAGTTGATCACGCCGTTGAGTGGGGTGCGTAGTTCGTGGCTGATGTGTCGCCAAAAGTGGTTGCGGGCGGTGCGGTCTAAAACGGCCGTTTCTTCCACCTTTTTCAACTGACCTTGCGTTTGCTGCAATTCGCTTTGAAGCTGGGCAAGCTCGTTTTCCCGCTGAGTTAGGGAAGTTTGCAGTTGGTCAATTTGCTGCTGCGGGTTGTGGGCAGATGGGGTGGGGGAGAAGGCAATAATGAGGAGGCTGAGGAGAACGCCAACGGCCGTTCCGATGCCATACCCTGGCTCCAACAGCCAATAAAGCAGCACCGCCGCCACAATGCCGCCGCCAACCAACATTAGAAGCAGATTCTTTTTGGCTTGATGAAAAGCTGCGTTGTGGTTGTTTGTCATCTGCGTCTCCTTATTACAACTGATTACTGATTGCGATACATTACGGATCAATACGCCAACCTAACGCTTCTAGATTGGTATGCTGCAATAATTCTAACGGAACATCGGCCAAAGTCATAGCCGATTCTGCCGCAAGTTGCCCATCCGGCAGATAAATCTCACCGACAGCCTTGCCCAGCCGCCCGCGCAGCCGTTCAATGCGGCCTACAACACGCAGCGGCTGCTCGGTGGGGACGGGGTGGCGGTATTTTACCTCCAGCTTAACCGACATCATAAAGTGGTGGTGGTCGGCAATCATGGCGACGCGGGCGACCACTTCATCGAGCATGGCCGCCACAACGCCCCCATGCACAATGCCGGGATACCCCTGAAAGGCGGCGGGAACGGTGTAGTCGGAATAAACCTCGTTTTGTCCATTGTCGAAAAAGGTCATATACAAACCATGCGGGTTTTTGCGGCCGCAGACAAAGCAGAAGTCGGAGTTGGGTTGTTTGTGGTGGGTCATCAAAACAAAATTCCTGTGTGTGAAGACATAGATAGGCTAAATGGTACCTTGTCTATGGCATTCTTGCACAACTAGTTAGGAACCCGTGCCATCTGCAACTGTTGTTTATGGGGAGTATGGTTATTTCGCTCCAAAGCTTTCGCTTTTGTCGGCACTCTTGTACGTTCGCGCCAACTGCTTTAACTGGGTGGTGGGGCATTTGGTGGACAACCGCAACCAGGTGCTGACGACGCTGGGCAGGGAAAGCGTGCTGCCAGAGGCGGCGCGGTATGCACAGGGGTCGGATGAGATGGATGCAGCGGGGGAAACGGCCGTTTCTTTCCCTCTCCTCCTGCAAACCATTAACGAGGCACAAACGGCCGTTGCCGCTGCCCTTTCCGAACTGACCAGCGACGATTTGGCCCAATGGCTCGATGCTGAAAAACGAGTCTCTCTGGGCGACCGCCTGGCGTTTCTGGTTTGGCACGGAACCTACCAAGTCGGCCAGCTAGAGATGCTACGCCAGCTAACCGGCATCAACGATACCATCATTCCATAAGTTGTACGCTTGGTTGGTATAAAAGCTGCTAAGTTGCTAAGCTATTGCCGCCCATTCCATTGGTCGTATACGTTAGCCGATTAGCAGAGAAGAACTGTTCTGGTGGGGCCGGCTGCATGGTAGCTGGGTGAGCGGAATCTTCGCTGCAGCCAGGGCTGCCGTTTAAGCCGCCGACCGTCAAGAACGCCCCACTGTTGATAGATGGTTCTGGGACAGGCGACCAGTTTAGCTGCCAGTGCCGCAGTTGGTAATTCCAGTCCGGGGGTTCTTCGTGCAAAATGTCTACATGGATAACCCAGCCATGATAATATTCATTATAGTCTACGACAATGGCCGAACCCGTGTCACGGCAGATAAATGTTCCCAACCCCTCAATGGTGAGCGATGCTCCTAGCCATTCGGGGATGCAGGCGCTTACTTGTCCATAATCATCAGGGGTGACGAGAGTGCCATCAGCATAGGTGGTGCAGTCTACATCGCAGTTAATGCCGCCCAGGGCGGGGTCATACCAGGTGACCAAAACGGGCATTTCGGTAATGGTTGGCGGACACGGTAATGCGTTGCCCAAAACCAGAAAAACTAGATTTGAAAATAGGGTTAGTATCATAGTGGTAATGTGTCTCTGTCCTAAGAAATAAATGAGGTTGGATCAGAGGAGAGTTGGGATACAAAATAAAACGGGGTTTATAGTGCCAAGAAGAGCTTGTGATTAACCTTACGAAACGGCCGTTTCTCTCCCACCTCCGTACTATTGTTTGTAAGGTAACATCCCTACAGTATCCCCATGAGTTGGTACAGCAACCGTTTTCCGATAAGATCAGGTGGAAATGCACAAGACACAGGTAAAACCATGATTACTGATATGAAACAGCTAGATGGCGTACACATTGCCGTATTAGGTGGCGACATAGACGGCCGTTCCGCCCCCCAAATCCAAGAAACCCTCCTCCCCCTGGTCAGCGAAAACTGCAAAATCCTGCTCGACATGAGCCACGTCACGTATATGTCCAGCGCCGGACTGCGTATTCTGCTGCTGCTCTACCGCCAAATTGCCGACAACGCCGGCCGCGTCGTTTTGGTAGGCTTGCCAGAAAAAATTTGGGATACCATGTCCATCACCGGCTTCCTCGACTTCTTTGAAGCCTACAGCACCCTGGCCGAGGGCATGGCCGCCCTGCACATCCCTGCGGAGGCAGCAGACAAGTAACCCATGCAGCCCCGGATTGACATCTACCCCACCCACCGCCACGGCGATTTTTGGCTGCGCGCCGGACGGCCGTTTCCCTTTGGAGCCAGCTTTGTTCCCGGCGGGGTCAACTTCTCCATCTTCTCCCGCTACGCCAGCCAATGCACCCTCGTCCTGTTTCACCAGGGCGCGTCTGAACCCTTTGGCGAAATTCCCTTTCCCGATGAATTCCGCATCGGCCACGTCTTTGCTATGGTCGTTTTTGGCCTCGACTATGAAAACGTTGAATACGCCTATCGCATGGACGGCCCCTACCGTCCCCATGAAGGCCACCATTTCAACCCCGACGTGCTGCTGCTAGACCCGTATGCCAAGGCTGTCAGCGGGCGCAACCAGTGGGGGGCAACCCCGCACCTGCCGCAGCGGGCACGGTTGGTTTACGACGATTTTGATTGGGAAGCAGATCGGCCGTTGCATATCCCCATCGAAGATTTAATCATTTACGAGATGCACGTGCGTGGCTTCACCCGTCACCCCTCCGCCCAGGCCAAATACCCCGGTACCTTTGCCGCCATTCGTGACAAAATCCCCTATCTCAAAGAACTGGGGGTGAACTGCGTCGAACTCATGCCCATTCAAGAGTTTGATGAATTCGAGAGCCACTTTGTCAATCCCGACAGCGGCGACCCGTTGCACAACTATTGGGGCTACAGCCCCGTTGGCTTTTTTGCCCCCAAAGCGGGCTACGCCGCCACCGGCGAGTTGGGGATGCAGGTGGATGAATTTAAGGCATTGATTAAGCTGCTGCACAAAAACGGCATCGAGGTCATTTTGGATGTGGTGTTTAACCACACCGGCGAAGGGGGAGAGGACGGCCACACGCTGTCACTGCGTGGCATTGACAACAAAACCTACTACATGCTGCGGCCAGACGGCCGTTATTACAACTTCAGCGGCTGTGGCAATACCCTCAACTGCAATAACCCCATCGTCCGCAACATGGTGCTAGACTGTTTGCGTTACTGGGTGGCCGAATTCCACATAGACGGCTTCCGCTTTGACCTCGCCTCGATTTTAGGGCGTGATGCCAATGGCGAACCGCTCTCTAACCCGCCGCTGCTGGAAGCAATGGCCTATGACCCCGTGCTGGGCCGCACCAAGCTCATTGCCGAGGCGTGGGATGCGGGTGGGCTGTATCAGGTGGGTTCATTCCCCTCATACGGCCGTTGGAGCGAATGGAACGGCAAATACCGCGACACCCTGCGTAAATTCCTGCGCGGTGACACCGGTCAACTGTGGGAAATGTCGCAACGCATTCAGGGTTCGCCCGACCTATACCCAGAGCGTGGCCCCATTGCGTCTGTCAATTTTGTGACCTGCCACGATGGTTTTACGCTGACTGACCTCTTTTCCTACAATGAAAAACACAACTGGGCTAATGGTGAGCAAAGCCAGGACGGTGCCAACGACAACAACAGTTGGAACTGCGGTTGGGAAGGAGATACCAAAGACCCCGCTATCAGCCGCTTGCGGCAGCGGATGATCCGCAATGCCATTTCCATTTTGATGGTGAGCCAAGGGGTGCCGCTGATCCTGATGGGGGATGAGGTGGGTCAGTCTAAGCAGGGCAACAATAACACCTATTGCCAGGATAACGAGCTAAGCTGGTTTAATTGGGAGTTATTAAAGCAAAACCAAGATTTGTTCCGCTTTTTTCAGCAGTGCATTGCTTTTCGCCATGCCCACCCGATTTTACGTAATCGTACCCATTTTCAACACCGGGATGCGGTGGGCAGTGGCTACCCCGATATTTCCTGGCATAGTGAGGAGGCGTGGCGGCCAAACTGGGCGAGCTATGGGCGGACGCTGGCGTTTATGCTGTGTGGGCAGCACGCCCAAAGCGGGTATGCGCCGGATGATTACATTTATGTGGCGATGAATATGCACTGGGATTGCCATCTGTTTGACTTGCCCCGGCTGCCATTGGGCAAAAAATGGTACTTATTTGCCAACAGTAGTGTTCCGTCACCGTATGATATATGTGAAGTTGGTAATGAACGCTTGATTCAGAACCAAAATCAGTTTATGATGGAATCAAGATCGGTAGTGATATGCGTGGGAAAGTGAAGAGATGCGGATGAAGGCGTTGACGGTTCCTGGTGAACCAGAATATTTAGGCGATATTGTGGAGTATGTGCTGACAGCGGCTGAGATGGCGCAGCTTGATGAACGGGCGGCGTATCGGCTACGGCTGGCGGTAGATGAGATTGCGACCAATATTGTGGCGCATGGGTTTACGAAAACGGGGCAGGAGGGTTGGCTGCGAATAACGGCCGTTTTTACCCCCACCCAGCTCAAAATCCAGCTCGACGACACCGCCGCCCCCTACGACCCCACCCAATGCCCCCAGCCCGCCACCCTCCACGCCTCCCCCCACGACCGCCATCCCGGTGGTTTGGGCATCTACCTCGCCCTGGGCGGCGTAGACAACTTCCGCTACGAACGGCGCAACGGCTGGAACCGCAGCACCTTTATTGCCCAGCGAAAACCCGCCCTGGTACCAGCCTACTAATTTTTTCATTCCCAGAACCTAGACAAGCCAGAGCGAAAATGTTTCACGCAAAGGCGCAAAGGCGCAAAGATTTTTTCCTTAGTGCCTGTACGGTTTTGGGTGTCAAATTTGCTTATTTTGCCTACAAAAACCTCACCATTGAGGTACCCGTAATCGTTCAGAAACAACTTAGCTTTGGTGAAAGATCAGAGATTTCCAGTCACCAATCTCCAATCTCCAATCTCCAATCACTGCCACCGCTATTTTTCAACGAACCCATCCCCCCCTCCCCCTCTCTATGACCATTTCCTATGCCAACCTGCTTCTGGCCGACCCCGATGAGTCGCGCAGCGCGGCGCTGGCCGAGCCGCTACAGCGGTCGGGCTGGTATGCCGTTTATACCGCCGACAGCCGCCAAGCCATGGCTGCCTTGCTCCAGCGCGACATCCCCTTTGATTTACTGCTGGTCAGCCTGCCGCTGCTAACGGCCGATAATTACGCCCTCCTCTTTCTCCTCCGTCGCCATCCCCGCTGGCACGAACTCCCCATCATCGCCCTCGCCTCTCCTGAAGACGTGGTGGGCGTGTCGGAAGTGGTACAGCTAGGGGTGCAGGATTATCTCCTCTACCCGGAAAACCTCATTTTGCTCCAGGCGCGAATCAACGGCATTTTGCAAACCAAGCTGCTGCAAGAGCAATACCTCACCTCGCTGCAAGCATTTAACGAGATGAAAAAGCTGGCCGATGATTTACGCGAAACCATCTTGCCGCTGGGCATGGCCTTGTCCTCAGAATCAGACGATGAACGGCTGCTGGAAAAGATAGTCACCGAAGCCAAGGCGATTTGCAATGCTGATGCCGCCACCCTTTACCTGCGCGACGACCGCGACCAACTCCATTTTTCCATCTCCATCACCTCCTCGTTGGGCATTGCCTATGGCGGCACCACCGGCAAACCGGCCCCCTATGCCCCGCTGCCGCTGTATGACCCCGCAACAGGCAAGCCCAACCATCACAACATTGCTACGCATGTGGTGCATGAAGGGCATTCGGTCAGCATTCCCGACATTTACGCCGCGCAGGGGTTTGATTTTGACGGCACGCGGGCGTTTGATGATGGCATGAACTACCGCTCCATCTCTTGCCTGACCGTGCCGCTGCAAAATGACCGGGTGATTGGGGTGCTGCAACTGCTGAACGCCCAGCACCCGGAGCAGGTGGGGCGGGTGATGCCGTTTAGCATTTATCATCAACTGGTGGTGGAGTCGTTGGCCTCGCAGGCGGCGCTGGTGCTGCATAACCAGGAGCTACAGCGGCGGCAGCAGGCGTTGCTGCGCTATGAGCGTGAACTGCGGATTGGGCGGCAAATTCAGCAGAGCTTTTTCCCAGAAACACTGCCGCAGCCGGCCGGATGGGAGCTGGCAGTGGCGTTTCATTCGGCGCGGGAGGTGGCGGGTGATTTTTACGACGCGATGCCGCTGCCAAACGGCCGTTTAGCTCTGGCCGTGGCCGATGTGTGCGACAAAGGGGTGGTGGCCGCCCTCTTCATGGCCCTTATCCGCAGCCTCATCCGCGCCTTGCTACAGCAATATTACCAGCAGCAGGGAGCCAACGCCGATGACAAACAGGCATTGGTGGATGTGGTCGCACAAGTCAACAGCTACATTTTGGACAACCATTGGCGTGCCCACATGTTTGCCACCTTGTTTATTGGTGTGCTGGATGTGGACACTGGGCAACTGGTTTATCTCAACGGCGGCCACAACCCGCCGCTGCTGGCGGCCAATGGCGTGGTGCGCCAAAGCCTGCCGCCAACGGGGCCGGCCGTAGGCGTGCAGCCCTTTGCTCAGTTCACCACCGGCACGGTGACAATTGAGCCAGGAGAACTGCTGCTGGCCTATACCGATGGGGTAGTGGAAGCGCGGGACGGAGGGCGGGATCTGTTTGGCGAAGAGCGGCTGTACCGGGTGCTGGCGGGCGAGGCTGAATCGGCGGCGGCGGTGTTGGCAAAGGTGGAAACGGCCGTTCAGACCCATTTGGCGGGTGACGAGGCGGCGGATGATTTGACCATGCTGGGGCTGCGCCGGTTGGGGTCAATCTCCAATCTCTAATCTCCAAGAAAAGATCAGTTCGAGTCTAAAATAGTCTATGCAAACATTACTATTGACAATCCAGGCTGAGGAACGGGAACTGCTCAATTTTGCCCTGCGGCGGGCGGGCATGTCGGTGACGCTGAGCGGGAGTTTGGATGAGGTGGTGGGGTTGGTGCAGGAACGGCCGTTTGACCTGCTGCTGGTGGCGTGGTCAGGCCAGCGTGACCTGCGAAAAATGGCCCACACTATCCGCGCCGTGGTGCAGCTTCCTCTCCTGTTTATTGTAGACAACCTCTCTGAAGATTTACACTGCGATTTGCTTGATTTGGGGGTAGATGTGGTAGTAGAACGGCCGTTTTCCCTGCGCGTTCTCTCCCGCCAGGTGCGTGGCCTGCTGCGCCGCACCAGCAACGTCCCGCCATCTATTTTGCCCGTCATCGAGATTAACCAACTTTCCGTAGACCCCACCGTTCGCACTGTGCAATATGATGCAACCCCGCCCCAACGGCTTACCCAGCTTGAGTTTCGCCTGCTCTACATGCTCATGAGCAACGCTGGGCATGTGGTGACAACCGATGAACTGGTGGAGCGGGTCTGGGGCTACAGCGAGGCGGGCAATCGGGGGTTGGTACGCGGGTTGGTTAGCCGCCTGCGCCGCAAAATTGAGCCAGAAGCCAACGAGCCGCTGTTTATTGAAACGCTGCCAGGGATTGGCTATCGCTTTATTTTGGAGCAATAGGCGTAGAAACGGCCGTTTTTTCACCGCTTTGTGACGGTTTTTGCCATTTTCGCACGGAAATCAAACACATCTTCGTCCAAATTTAAACACCCTCCTTTTATAATTTCGGGTAACTTAATGATGATTTGGCTTTAGCCAAAAGAGGATCAAACGAATGGCAAAAACGAGAGTAATCATAGCACGGTGCCCAGAATGTAATGCTCGCGTTGAATTTGAAACCATGCCAGAATTGGAGCAGGTTGTTACCTGTTCAGAGTGTGGTGAGTTGTTAGAAGTAGTTGACCGCGAGCCTTTAACCCTGTACTGGGCATACGATTTTGAAGAGGATTCGGACTTCTCAGAAGATGATTTTGAAGAAGATTATTACGACGACGATGATGATGAGTGGTAATAAAATTGTCCTTGTTTGTCCTGAATGCGAAGCAAGTCTTCGCTTAAAAAAGCCCCCTGTTATAAGCCAACCTATCACGTGCAGTGTTTGTCATGCCAGGCTGGAAGTGACCCGCGTGAACCCTATTGAGCTGTGGCCGGTGAACGAGGAAGCGTTGTTTTCTGAACACGTTTCTCGTCGTCAGGGCGGCAAGAAGCATGAGCGTCGTCGCCGTGCTTATGATGAGTGGGATTAGTTGTGGAGCGCGGGTGTATTTATCAGCCCCAAAAATGAGCCAGAAAAAGGCCGGGCACGTTCGCCCGGCCTTTTTTATGGGTTAGCTGATTGGCTGTTTGGCTTTGAGCTTGCGGCGGCCGACGCGCTGCCATTGGTGGATGGGTTGCCCACATAGGAATTGGCAGAGGCCATGCAGGGCGGCGCGGTTGCTGTTGACAAGAAAGGTGGGGAGGTAGGCCAAACGGCCGTTAATCCACCCTCTATTCCCCAGCCACGCCAGCCCATACACCCCCACCTGGGCAGCAAACAAAATCACGCAAAATAAATCAACATTGATAAACAGCAGCCCTACATTGCCAATCAAAGCACCCACCATTGCCAGCGGCACTAACGGGCGAGCGTATTTGTGTGACACAATGTGCCAAGCGATGAGCGGCCGGCGCAGCGGCAAAAGCTGCCATCCCAGGCTCATCAACTGAAAATGCCCCGATACCATGCGCGTGCGCCGCAGCATTTCATCCTTGGCCGTTAGTGAAACCCGTTCATAGGATCGCGCCAGCGGGGTGTAGTGGACATTGACCCCCTGTTTAATAAGCCGCAAGGCTAGGTAAAGATCATCATTGATAATGGTGGTGGGAACCATTTCAAACAGCTCGCGCCGAATCGCCATCACTTCACCCGGCGCACCCGTCGTCGTCCCCAACGCTGTTTGCCAGCTTTTGATCTGCGATTCGTACCGCCAATATAGCCCCTCAGAATCACCCAGTGCCCCGTCGCCGCGCATAATCAGCTTGGCTCCGCTGACCATACCAATGGCTGGGTCTACAAAAGGAGCTACAAGTTGGCGCAGGGTGTCGGGAGTGTATAAGTTGTTGGCATCGGAAAAGGCAAGGATGGTGCCATGCGCCTGGGCAGCAGCGCGGTTGATGGCTGCCACCTTGCCCTGTCGCAGCGGGGTAAAGGATAGCAATACCCCCTGTGCGGCAAACTGCTGCACGATCTTAGGCGTAGCATCATGAGAACCATCGGCGGCGACGATGATTTGCAGTTTGTCGGTGGGATAGTCGAGTGCCAGGGTGTTTTGCAGTTTGGTGGCGATGACGGCTTCTTCGTTGTAGGCGGCAATGATGAGGGTGACGCTGGGCAGTTGGGCGTTGGGCTGGGGGGAAAACGGCCGTTTTTCTCCCCACACGCCCGCCAGCAGCGCCAGCAGCAGCGGGTAGCCCAGGTAAACATACAGCACAAAACCTACGCTTCCCCACAGAAGCGCCCGTAAAAGCGGTTCCATTGGCTTTACCCCTGGGTTGGTTGGGCGGCGGTTAACGGCCGTTCCGCCAGCAAACCCTGATAAAGCTGGTTGATGCGCTCAGCCGTATTGCCCAATGAATAGCCGCGCACAATATGCTGCCGTGCCCGCTGCCCCAAATAATACCGCTGGGCCGGGTTTTCCAGCAGCAGCGAAATCGCCGCCAGCATCTCATCCGGCGCATTGCGGTTAACCAGCCAGCCGTTGCTGGCGTGGTCAATCAGGTCAATGGCCCCACCGACGCGGGTGGCAATGCAGGGCAACGCCGTACTCATCGCCTCTAGCAGCGCATTAGACAGCCCTTCGGTGTGGGAAGGCAGCAAGAAAAGGTCGGCCGCTTTCAGATAGGGAGCCACGTCGTTGACGCGCCCCAGCAGATGCACGCCGGGGCTGGCCTGGCCGTGCAAACCGGGTTCGTCGGGGCCGCTGCCCAAAATGAGCAGGGAAGCATCGGGGTGCTGTTCGCGCAGCAGCGGCCAAATTGCCAGCAAATGCTCTACCCGCTTTTCTGGCGAGAGACGGCCGGTAAAAACGGCAATTGGCCCATTGGGCAGCCCCAGCTTGTGGCGCAGAGCCAGCTTTTCCCCCAGCGTAACGGGGGCGTAATGCTGGGTGTTGACCCCGTTGGGAATGAGAACCCGTCTGTTGGGAGCTACGCCCATGCTTTCTAGCTCGCGGTCAATTTCTTGGCTAATGGCGATAAAGCGGTCAACGTCCTGGCGAAAGGTTGCCAACCGCTGCCGCCCCGTTTTGTGGCTTTGCAGATAGGCAATGTCGCCCAGGTCGCCGCCGCGCAGCACTTTGGTGATGATGGGGATTTTGAGGATGCGTTTGGCAAAAACGGCCGTTGTTGTTGGCGACAGC